>JAVJTX010000001.1:0-91032 GCA_040220035.1 Roseovarius sp.
CGGGCGGGGTCGACAGCTCGGTCGCCGCCGTGCTCATTCACGAGGCCATCGGCGACCAGCTCACCTGCGTCTTCGTCGACCACGGGCTCCTCCGGCTGGGCGAGGCCGAAGAGGTCACGACCATGTTCCGCGACCATTACACCATCCCCCTCATCCATGCCGACGAGTCGGACCTGTTTCTGGGTGAGCTTGTGGGGATAAGCGACCCGGAACAAACGAGAACAACCCTCGGCCGCCTCTTTATCGACGTGTTCCAGAAACACGCCAACGAGATCGAGAACGCCGATTTCCTTGCCCAGGGCACCCTTTATCCGGATGTAATCGAATCGGTCTCCTTCTCCGGTGGCCCTTCGGTCACGATCAAGTCGCACCACAACGTGGGCGGCCTGCCGGAAAAGATGGGCCTGAAGCTGGTCGAGCCCCTGCGCGAACTCTTCAAGGACGAGGTGCGCGCACTCGGCCGCGAACTGGGCCTGCCGCAAAGCTTCATCGGCCGCCACCCCTTCCCCGGCCCGGGCCTTGCCATCCGCTGCCCCGGCGAGATCAGCAAGGACAAGCTCGAGATCCTGCGCAAGGCCGACGCGGTCTATATCGACCAGATCCGCAAACACGGGCTCTACGATGAAATCTGGCAGGCCTTCGTCGCCATCCTGCCGGTCCGCACTGTCGGCGTCATGGGCGACGGGCGGACCTACGATTACGCCTGCGCCCTGCGCGCTGTGACCAGCGTCGACGGGATGACCGCCGATTACTATCCGTTCAGCCACGACTTCCTTGGCGAAACGGCCACCCGGATCATCAACGAGGTGAAGGGGATCAACCGGGTCACCTACGATATCACCTCGAAACCTCCCGGAACCATCGAGTGGGAGTGAGCTCGGCTCTCTGCCATGGCGAAACGCCGGCGCCGGCCCGTGCAAGTCATGTCAGGTCAGGTCCGTGCTGCGTCACACCGTGGCGAATGCAAAAAGATCCGGAACCTGACCTCCGGCCACCGCGTTGTGGTGGCGGGAAGGATCAAACCCAAGCCGCATTTTGATACCACCTGCGCCAATCACCCCGGAGCGCGGAAAGATGCCGCTTGATTGCGTTTGAGTGGGTCTGCCTCGGCAAGACCGGAAGAGGAGGAAATGTGCCACCCAGCACTGCATCGGCCAAGATTGACACAAGCCCGAAGGACACCGGCGCATTCCGCCCCCTCAACGGCTACGCTTGGGATGAATATTCGCAAGGCGGTCAGGATGGTATCCTGCATGAAATTCTTCGGCGGTTGGGCGTATTCGACGCGGATCGAGAGAAATGGTGCGTGGAATTCGGCGCTTGGGACGGGGTTCACCTTTCCAATACCTGCCACCTGATCCGCGAACACGGTTTTCGCGCCGTCATGATCGAGGCCGACAGCAAGCGTTACAAGCAACTCTGCCGCAACTTCCCCGGCGACGAGGTCGTCAAGGTGAACCGTCTCGTCACGCTCGACGGCGACGCGCGGCTCGACCGGATTCTCGGCGAAACCGACCTTCCCGAGGATTTCGACATGCTGTCGATCGACATCGACAGTTGCGACTACCACGTCTGGCAAAGCCTCGAGGCCTACCGGCCCAAGCTGGTCATCATCGAGTTCAACCCCACCATTCCCGTCGATATTCCCTATGTCCAGCCGCCGGATTTCACCATCAATCAGGGCAATGGCGTCAAGGCCATCGACGATCTCGCGCAGGAAAAGGGCTATTGCACCGTCTGTATCCAGGGCGGCAACCTGATCGCGGTGCGCGAGGACTGCCTCGAGCGTGTAACAAGCGCACCGGCCCCGCCTGTCGAAGCCCTCGCCGATACGGGCGCGCGCAATTTCGTCTTCGTGGGTTATGATGGCACCATCCTGTCAAACTTCGACGAGCTTCCCTTCCACTGGCACCCCACCACCATCAGGACCGAGGACATCCAGGTCCTGCCCCGATTTCTCCGCCGCTACACGGGCAACTACTCGCCGTTCCACTGGCTCGCTTTCGGCGCGCTGGATTATTGGCGCCGGTTCAAACGTCTGATACGCACGGGCCAATGACTCGTGCCGCGGCGCCGCCGCGACCAATTTCCGGCCCCTCGCGGCGCAACCCCGGCTGATACATGACAAGACTTTGCCCCCGCTCCGGGCCACCTGACTTGCAGCGCACCCGGACGGGCCCGGCCTGAGCCATGGCCGTCTTTCCCGATCCGAACGGGCCGGCCGAAGCCGATACAGCCCAAGTCCTGCGCGCCGCGCTCTGGATGCTGGGCGCGGTGGTCTCCTTCTCGGCCATGGCCGTGGCCGGCCGGGCCGTCAGTTTCGAGCTCGATACGTTCGAGATCATGATGTACCGCAGCCTGATCGGCTTTCTGATCGTCATGATCGTCGCCCCCGCCGCCGGGACGCTGGTGCAGGTCAGCCTGCGCAAACCGGAGGTGCAGCTTTTCCGGAACGTCTGTCACTTTGCCGGTCAGAACCTCTGGTTCTATGCCATTACCCTGATCCCGCTGGCACAGGTCTTCGCGCTCGAATTCACCTCCCCGCTCTGGGTGCTGATCCTGTCGCCCCTGCTGCTGGGCGAGAAATTGACGAAGATGCGCATCGTCGCCGCGCTGATCGGTTTCATCGGCATCCTGATCGTCGCCCGGCCCAGCCCCGAAACCCTGAATATCGGTACGCTCTCGGCCGCCGGTGCGGCGATCGGGTTTGCCGGGTCGATCATTTTCACCAAGCGGCTGACCCGCACCGAAACGCTGACCTGCATCCTGTTCTGGATGACCCTGACCCAGACGTTTTTCGGCCTCGCCTGTGCCGGGTTCGACGGGGATATCGCCCTGCCGTCCGCCGTGTCCGTGCCTTGGCTCATCCTGATCGCTCTGGGCGGGCTCACGGCACATTTCTGTTTGACCACGGCCCTTTCCATCGCCCCGGCCACGCTGATCACGCCGGTCGATTTCCTGCGGTTGCCGCTCATTGCCGTGATCGGATTGCTTGCCTATCAGGAGCCGGTCGACGTGTTCGTGATCCTCGGGGCCGCCCTGATTTTCGGGGCGAACTACCTGAACCTCTGGTTCCAGACGCGAAGGAAACATTCCTCGCAGTGAAAAACGTGACAAATATGTTGCGGGCCGGACGCCGTCACAGCACCGTCATATCTCTGACGCCGCGTCAAAATTGATAAAGTGCGCGAGGATGGTAGCGTGTTTTCAATTACTGGAGGAGAGCACATGCAAAAATTGACCTCGACAGCCGTAGCACTCGCTTTGGGTGCAGGCGCTGCAACCGCCGGCGGCCTTGACCGCAGCTACACCCCCATCGACCAGATCTTCGAACAAGGCAGCTTCGCCGAAGTCTCGTACGGGTTCACCATGCCCGACCTGACCGGTGCCGATTTCGGTGGCAATGCCATTGCCAATGTCGGCAACGATTTCGGCGTTCTCGGATCTGCGGTCAAAATCGATTTCGGTGAGCGTCTGACCTTCGCGGTCATCGCCGACCAGCCTTACGGCGCCGATACGGTCTATGGCGGCAACCCCGCCACGACCCTTCTGGGCGGAACCTTCGCCAAGGCAGAGACGGCCTCGCTGACCGCGATCCTCAAGTACAAAATCACTGACCGCTTTTCGGTCTATGGCGGCCCGCGCACAGTCAAGGCCGACGGTACGATCCGCCTCTCCGGCCAGGCCTATGCCGGCGCCGGGTTGAGCGGCTACACGGTCCGCTTCAACAGCAACAACGGCACGGGCTACGTCGTCGGCGCGGCCTATGAGATCCCGGAATACGCCCTGCGCGTGTCGGGCACCTACCACTCGTCCGTCGACCTGCGCATGGGCACGGTCGAGAACATCCCGGTCACCGCGGGCGGCACCGGTACCCCGGTCGGAACCGGCGTCACCAATGTGGAAATTCCGCAATCCTTCGAACTGGCGGCGCAATCGGGCATCAACGAGAAGACGCTTGTCTTTGGCTCGATCCGCTGGGCGGACTGGGAGGCCTTCTCGCTCAATCCGCCGAGCCCGGTGCCGAACCTTGCCCAGCTTGACAGCGTCACGACCTACGAGATCGGCGTTGGTCGCCGCTTCTCCGAGCGGTTCTCGGGCAGCGTATCGGTCTCCTACGAAGATGGCGGCAGCGACAGCCTCGTTTCACCCCTCGCCCCCACCAACGGGCAGACCGCGATCTCGATCGGCGGCAAGTACAAGGTCACCGAGCGGATCGATGTTTCCGGTGGTGTGCGCTACACTTGGCTGGGCGACGCGATGCCGGAAATCGGCACGCCTGACACGCCTGTCGGCAACTTTCAGGACAACAACGCCGTCAGCGTCGGCCTCAAGGTCCGCGTGGCGCTCAACTAAGCCTCGCCAGACCGGCAAGTTTTCCAGACCCCGCCCCTTCCGGGCGGGGTTTTCCTTTGGTCGGGGGCTATCCGAGCGCTTTGTGGTTTGACCCCTGCCCCGGCTCTGGCTACCAAGCCTGTCAGAAAGGGACGCACCATGATCCATGCCTCTGCAGACGAGTGGCTGAACGCACCGCACAAGCGCGTTCTGATGTACGGCATGTCCGGCCTCGGCAAGACCTACCTGTCGAACATGCTGCGCGACGCCGGCGACTGGTTCCACTACTCGATCGATTACCGCATCGGCACACGCTACATGGGCGAGTTCATCACCGACAACGCCAAGGCGCATGCGATGAAGGTGCCGTTCCTGCGCGACCTGTTGATGAGCGACTCGATTTATATCGGTTCGAACATCTCGTTCCATAACCTCCAGCCGGTTTCGGCCTATCTGGGCAAGCCCGGCGACCCCGAAAAGGGCGGCCTGCCGATCGACGAGTTCCGCCGCCGGCAAGAACAGTTTCGCCGCGCCGAGATATCCGCCCTTCAGGACACCGCCTATTTCATCGACCGGGCCGGGGCGCTCTATGCCTATCCGCATTTCATCTGCGACACCGGCGGCTCGATCTGCGAATGGGTCGATGGCGACGACCCGAACGACCCGCTGTTGACGGAGCTCTCCCAACGCTGCCTGCTGATCCGCATCGAGGGCGACGAGGCCCATACCGAAGAACTGATCCGACGGTTCGACAAGGCGCCAAAGCCGATGTGCTATCAGCCCGAATTCCTCGACGAGGTCTGGGCCGATTACCTTGCGCAGAAAGGCTGTTCCGAGGCCGAGGTCGATCCCGACGCCTTCATCCGCTGGACCTATGCCAAAGCGCTGGCCCACCGCAAACCGCGCTACGAGGCGATGGCGAAATGGGGCATCACCGTCACCGCCGACGAGGTGGCCGGACTGCGCACCGCCCGTGACTTTGAACAGCTTGTCGCCACAGCCCTTGAGCGCACCGGCTGACCCCCTATCTATCTCCTTCTCATACAGACGTTCAGAAAGACTGATCCGCCATGCCCATCAAGATTCCCGCCGATCTGCCCGCCTATGACGTGCTGACGCGCGAGGGCGTGATGGTCATGAGCGAAGACCACGCCTCGCGTCAGGACATCCGCCCCCTGCGGATCGGCCTGCTGAACCTGATGCCCAAGAAGATCCAGACCGAGAACCAGTTCGCCCGGCTGATCGGTGCCACGCCCCTGCAGATCGAGCTCAGCCTCATCCGCATGACCGAGCACCAGACCCGCAACACCGCCGCCGAGCACATGGAAAGCTTCTACCGGCCCTTTGCCGAGGTCGAGGAAACGGGCGAGAAGTTCGACGGGCTGATCATCACCGGCGCCCCGATCGAACATCTCGACTTCGAAGAGGTGACCTATTGGGACGAGCTCTGCCGCGTCTTCGACTGGACTCAGACCAACGTGCAATCCACCTTCGGCGTCTGCTGGGGCGGGATGGCGATGATCAAGCATCTGCACGGCGTCGACAAGCACGTGCTCGATCACAAGGCCTTCGGCTGTTTCCGCCACCGCAACATGAAGCCCGCCTCGCCCCTGCTGCGCGGCTTCTCGGACGATTGCGTCATTCCGGTCAGCCGCTGGACCGAGATGCGCAAACCCGAGATCGACGCGGCGCCGGGCCTGACCACCCTGCTTCATTCCGAGGAGGTCGGCCCCTGCCTCGTCGAAGATCCCGGTCACCGGGCGCTCTATATCTTCAACCACCTCGAATATGACAGCGACACGCTCAAGCAGGAATATGACCGCGACATCGCCGCCGGCACCGCGATCAACGTGCCCTGCAACTACTACCCCGACGACAACCCGTCGCAGATGCCGCTCAACCGCTGGCGCAGCCACGCCCACTTGCTCTACGGCAACTGGATCAACGAAATCTACCAGTCGACGCCCTTCGACATTAATGCCATTGGCCGTTAAGATCCTCGCCCTTCTCGTCCTCGCACTGGCGGTGTTCTGGACCGTGGTCCAGTACCGCGCCAGCGCCGAGGAAGCGCAGGCCGAGGCCTCCCACCCGCCAGAGGGGCAGGTGATCGAGGTCAACGGCCAAAAGGTACATGCCGTGGTCATGGGCAGCGGTCCGGACGTGGTGCTGATCCACGGCGCCTCGGGCAACACGCGCGACATGACCCTGTCGCTGGCCCCGCGCCTTGCACGAGAGTTCCGCATTTTCGTCTTCGACCGGCCCGGGCTGGGCTATACCGACCGCATCAGCCCCTCGGGCACCACCATCACCGAGCAGGCCGACCTGCTCTCGGCCGCCGCAAGCCAACTCGGCGCCGAAAAACCGGTCGTTGTCGGCCATTCCTATGGCGGCGCCGTCGCGCTGGCATGGGCCGTCCACCACCCCGACAGGTTGTCCGCGCTCGTCCCCCTTTCCGCCGCCTCCCACACCTGGACCACGGGCCTCTCGACCTATTACAAGCTGCTGTCGCACCCGGTGCTGGGCCCGCTGCTCATCCCGATGATCACAGCCTTCGTACCCGAAAGCCGCGTTGAACAGGCCGTCGGCGCGGTCTTCACCCCCGATCCCGTCCCCGAAAACTACATGGACCATTTCGGCCCCGGCCTGACCCTGCGCCGCCAGAGCCTGCGGGCCAACGCCCTGCAACGGGCCAACCTGCTGGAAGAGATCCGCGCGCTCGTTCCGCACTACCCGCAGATCGACGTGCCCACCGAGATCCTCCACGGCACGGCGGACGACACCGTGGGCCTCTCGATCCACTCCGCGCCGCTGGCCGAGGCCATACCCGGCGCCACCCTCACCCCGCTCGACGGCGCCGGCCACATGATCCAGCATTCCGAGGAAGAGGCCGTGGTAAACGCCATCCGCCGCGCAGCCCAACGCGCCGGATTGCGCCCGGGCGGCTGACCCGTCATATTATACAACAAAAACAGGGAGGCACGCATGGAGCTGCCATTCGACGGGGCCATCACAGAATTTTTCGAACAGCACGCCCCGAAAGAGGTTCAGAACGCGATCCGGCGTGCCGACAAGGATGATATCCTCTCGCCGACCTACCCTCATTCCGAACGCCTTCCGAAAAAACACTACGAAAAAGACCTCGAGGCATTACAGATCGAACTGGTCAAACTGCAAGCCTGGGTCAAGTCCAGCAACGCGCGCGTCGTGCTGGTCTTCGAAGGCCGGGACGCTGCCGGAAAAGGCGGCACAATCAAACGCTTCCGGGAATATCTTAATCCTCGCGGCGCGCGGGTGGTGGCGCTGCCCAAACCATCTGACACCGAGCAGACGCAATGGTATTTCCAACGCTACGTTGACCACCTTCCCTCGGCGGGCGAGATCGTTTTCTTCGACCGCAGCTGGTACAATCGCGGCGTCGTGGAAAAGGTGTTCGGTTTCTGCTCGGATGACGAGCGCGAACGCTTTTTCGGGCAGGTCAACCAATTCGAGAAGATGCTGGTCGAGGACGGCATCCACCTCTTCAAGTTCTGGCTCAATGTCGGCCGCGCCGAACAACTCCGCCGCTTCCTCAAGCGCGAGGGCGACCCGCTCAAACAATGGAAGCTCAGCCGCATCGACGTCGACGGCCTCTACAAGTGGGAGGCCTATTCCGCCGCCATCGCCGAAACGCTCGACCGTTCCCATTCTTCGCAGGCGCCCTGGACGGTGGTCCGGTCCGACGACAAGCGCCGCGCCCGGGTCGAGGCAGTCCGCCATGTGCTGCTCTCTCTCGATTACGAGCGCAAGGATGAAAAGGCGCTGGGATCCCCCGACCCCCGGGTCTGCGGGGGGCCGGACATCTGGGATGGGTAAACGCGGCTACCATCACGGCAATCTCAGGCAGGCCCTCGTCGAAGCCGCGCTCGACCTGATCGAGGAGAAGGGCCCCACGGGCTTTACCCTGTCCGAAGCCGCCAAACTTGCCGGCGTGACGCCGGCGGCCGTCTACCGCCATTTCGCCGGCCGGGACGACCTGATCGCCGAGGCCGCCCGGCAGGGCTACGAAATCTTCGCAGACGTGATGCAGTTCGCCTATGATCAGGGCCAGCCCTCGGCGCTGGCCAGTTTCGAGGCGACGGGCCGCGCCTACCTTGCCTTCGCCCGCAAATATCCGGGCCATTACATCGCCATGTTCGAAAGCGGCATCTCGGTCAATCGCACCCCCGAACTGGCGGCTGTGGCGAACCGGGCCCGCGCCGTGCTGGAACGTGCCGCCGAAGAGCTGAGCCAGCACATCCCGCCCGAGAAACGCCCGCCGCCCTCGATGTTCTCGGCCCATGTCTGGGCGCTGTCGCATGGTGTGGTCGAACTTTTCGCCCGCAACTCCCCCGGCACGCAAAGCCCCTTCCCGCCCGAGGATCTGCTCGAATCCGGTATCGGCATTTACCTGCGGGGTCTCGGCCTCATTCCGCCGGACGCCTGAACGCCTCCAGCACCAGCGGCGCCAGCCGCTCCGCGCCGACCTCCGAGACATGGTCGTCATCCATGTAGAGCGAGTCGTCCCCGTCGAGCCACACGTACCGGTCGCCCTTGGCGAAAACCTCGTCCAGCGTCAGCACCGGCATATCGTACTCCGCCGCCACCTCACCCACGATCCGGCGCGCCGTCTCCTGCAGGCGATCACTGGCCTCGCGCGTCACGAAGCTGTTCTCGAACCGCCGCCGCGCCGCCTCTTCCTCGAGCCCCAGCAGCATGGCGTTCTGCACGAGGATACCGGGAATGAGCCGCTGCTGCGGGATTTGAGAGATGACCATCACACGGATACCGGCCTCGGCGAAATAGCCATAGGTCTTGCGCAGCCCCTCCTCAAACGCCGCCACATGGTCGGCCCGCGTCATGAAGGCCGTGCCTGCGTCAGGGACCAACAGATACTTGGGATCAACCCCGTCGTAATCCCCGCTGACATACAGGCTCCACCGCGCAATCAGCACCACGGTATCGACATTCGCCTCCACCGCCTGCTGCGCGAACTGCTCGACAGACGCCCGGCAGGCACGCGCCTCGCCACCACCGCGCGCCATTTGCACCCCCAGCAGCGGCGGACAGCCCGATTTGTCGCCCAGAATCACCTGCATCCCCAGCGCCTCGGACGCCGGCTTGAAGGCCGGCAGGATCACCCGCGAATGGCTGTCGCCGAGGATCGCGACACGGCGTGCCGCATCGTCCGGCCCATAGGCCGGGCAAAGATCGCGCAGCGCCGTTTCACTGCCGCCCTGACAGACGGCGGCGGCCGAGTTGTGTTCGGTCGTCTGGTCATAAAGCTGCGCAAGATAGGGCGAGCCGTCAAAGTCGATGCGAGAGGTGAACCCCTCCTTCGCCTTGCCCCAGAAACCGAACGCGGCAAAGGCCACGATCCCCGCAAGACTGGCCGCGAGAATGCCGCGCCGCGTCGGCAGAACCAGCGGCGCCTTGCCCCTTAACGGTTGTTCAATAAACCGCCAACTCACCCAGGCCAGCCCCAGCGCCAGCATGGCAAGCAGCATCATCGCCCAGTCCGGCACATGCTCCGGATAGCGGATACGCGCAAAGGCGAAGATCGGCTGGTGCCACAGGTAGGCACTGTAACTGATCAGCCCGATGCCGACGAAAGGCCCGATCGACAGGATCCGCGCCGTCACCGTCTCGGCTTGGGCAAACAGGATGATCAGGCAGGTGCCCACCACCGGCACCAGCGTGTAAAGCGACGGAAACGGCAGGCCCGCGTCGAAGAACACCGTCGAATACAGGATCATCGCCAGCCCCAGCCCGGCCAGCACCTCGCTCTTCATCTGCGCCCGCTGATAGAGGATCGCGGCGCAAAGCGACCCCGCCAGCATTTCCCACAACCGCGACGGCGTGAAATAGAAATTCTGGCTGGGATAGTTCCGCCACCCCCATTCCGCCACCGCCAGCGACGCCAACGCGAGCAGCGTGAAACCGATCAGGTATTTCGTCCGCCGAAACTTGCGCAGACAGAACAATACCAGCGGAAACAGCAGGTAATACTGCTCCTCCACCGCCAGGCTCCAGGTATGCAGCAGCGGCCGCAGATCGGCGTTGAGGTCAAAGTACCCGCCATGTTCGAGGAAATGGATGTTCGAGATGAATAGCGCCGCAAAGGCGAGGCTTCGGGCGAAATCCTCGAACGGATAGGGCGGCACCCACATCCACGCAAAGGGAATACAGACGATCAGCACGAGGAACAGCGCCGGCAGAATCCGCCGCGCCCGCCTTTCGTAGAAGCTCAGCACCGAATAGGTGCCCCGCTCCCGCTCGTCGATCAGGATGGTGGTGATGAGATAGCCGGAGATCACGAAGAACACGTCGACCCCGACGAACCCTCCGCTCCAGAAGGTCAGCCCGGCATGAAACAGGATCACCGGCAGCACGGCCACCGCCCTCAGCCCGTCGATCTCGCGCCTGTATTTCACGCCCGCCCGCTCTCACTTGCTCAGTTGCGCCCGTATAGGAGCGGCGCGCCCCCGAGGCAAGCCGGGCCTTGCCCTCCAAGACCCCCCGAAAAGAAAAAGCGCGGCCGAAGCCGCGCTTTCCCAAACATATGTCGAACCGATCAGCGCTTCGAGAACTGGAAGCTCCGGCGGGCCTTGCGGCGACCGAACTTCTTACGTTCCACCACGCGGCTGTCGCGGGTCAGGAAGCCCGCAGCCTTCAGCGCCGGGCGCAGGGTCGGATCGTAAAGCTGCAGCGCTTTCGAGATGCCGTGCTTGACCGCACCGGCCTGACCCGACAGGCCGCCGCCGGTGACGGTTGCCATCACGTCGAACTCGTCCACGACACCGGCCACCGAGAACGGCTGGCGCAGGATCATCTGCAGCACCGGACGGGCAAAGTACTTGTCCATGGTCTTGCCGTTCACCTGAACCTTGCCGGAGCCCGGCTTGATCCAGACACGGGCGACCGCGTCTTTCCGCTTGCCGGTCGCGTAGGAGCGGCCAAGCTCGTCACGCACGGGATCGCGGGAAATGGTTTCTTCCGCAACGGGGGCACCGGTGCCTTCGGCGACGGCTTCCAGCCCTTCGAGGGATTTGATTTCTTCGGTCATCAGTAAGCCACCCGGGTGTTTTTCGAGTTCATGGTCTTCACGTCCAGCACTTCGGGCTTCTGGGCCTCGTGCGGGTGTTCGGCGCCGGCATAGACGCGCAGGTTGGTCATCTGCTGGCGGGCCAGGCGGTTGCCGGGCAGCATGCGCTTGACGGCCTGCGAGACGACGCGCTCGGGATGTGCGCCTTCGAGGGTCTGCGCGGTCGTGCGCGACTTGATCCCGCCCGGATAGCCGGTGTGCCAGTAATTCGGCTTCTCGCGCTTCTTGCCGGTCAGCTGAACCTTGTCGGCGTTGATGATGATCACGTTGTCGCCCATGTCCATGTTGGGCGTGAAGCTCGGCTTGTGCTTGCCGCGCAGCCGCGTGGCGATGATCGAGGCAAGACGGCCCAGAACGACGCCCTCGGCGTCGATCAGGATCCATTTCTTGTCGATATCTGCCGGTGTCGCAGAATAGGTCTTCATTGGTTTCTTCCCTTTTGGGGTGATATTCGATCAGCGCTTTCTACGTGAATACGCGGCACAGTCAAGCGCAGAGACTTCAGATAAAACCCGCAGAATCAACACCTTGCAAAATAGGTATTATTTTACCCCACCATCACAGGTCGACATTCACCGGCGGCGAGGCCAAAAGCCCCGACATGGTCGAAAGCGCCGCCTCGAACTCGGCTTCCGGAATGTTGGGGTTGAGCCCCACACGCACCGCATGCGGTGCCCGCCCCTCGGGCAGCGAGAACTCGTCCGCCGCCTTGATGCGTATCCCCCGGTCGCCACAGGCCCGGTCAAAGCTCGACGCCCGCCACCCCTGCGGCAGGCGCAGCCAGATGAACGGCACATCGGGCCGCCACTGGATGTCCCATCGGCCGAGGATGTTTACCGCCGATTTCACCCTCTGCAGCGTCTGCGTCTCGGCCAAGGCGCGAAACCGTTCCGCCTCGCCCGACGAAATCAGCTCGGCGGACAGGTCAAGGATCGGCTGCGGCAACCCGTAGAAGGTCGATTGCGCCACCTGCCTCGCCCGGCCCGCCTGTTCTTCCGGCGCGACGATGAAGCCAAAGCGCAGCGCCGCCGACACCGCCTTGGTCAGTGACGAAATGTACCAACCCCGCTCGGGGCAGAGCGCGCGGTAATTCGGAATCTCCGGCCGGGTGATGCAGTGACAGTCATCCTCGATGATCTGCACCTGGTACTTCCTCGCAAGCCGCGCGATCTCCTGCCGGCGGGCCAGCGTCGTGCGGGTCGTGGTCGGGCTCTGCACCTCGGCGGCGGTGATCAACACCTGAGCGCCATACCGGCGCAGCGCCTCCTCGAACCGGTCGGGGCGGATGCCCTCGCCATCCATCTCGATCCCGATGATCTCGGCCCGGAGCAGCCGGGCAGCATGGCGCCAGCCGGGATAGGCCAGCTCCTCGGTCAGGATCACCGGTGTCGTTCCGTGCAGCACCGTCTGGAGCACCACGTTGACGGCGTTCTGCGCGCCCAGCCCGAGGATCACCTCGTCCGGCCCGAACCGCCCCACCCGCTCCGGCTCGACCCAGCCCACGACCGCATCGCGCGCCTCGTAATCGGTTTCCGGCGTCGGGTAATCGATCATGTCACAGCTGTCGCGCGCCGCCATGCCGGCCATGATCCGACGGATCGCGGCATCCTGCCCGCAATTCGGCACGCGGATCGCCCGGAAATCCAATCCCCCCGCCGATTTCGGATGGATGAGCGGCGTCGGCGTCGCCTCCTCTGTCACCATCGCGCCTGACACGAACGTCCCCCGCCCGACAGCCGTCTCGACCAATCCCTCTTCCGCCGCCATCTTGTAGGCCCGCGCCACCGTGCCCGGTGTGATCCCCAGCTGCCACGCCAGTTCGCGCACCGGAGGCATCTTGTAACCCTGATCCAGAAGGCCGGACCGGATGGCCGTGCGCATGGATTGTATTAACACAATGTACTTGGAATCCGAGGTATCGGCGAAATCTGGCGGCCAAATTGTATCAGTCACAATGTTTCCCTCGCGGAAGTCCGGTGGAATTGTTACGTTACCCTTGCATAACGCAGGAATTGTACCAACACAATAGAGGAGTTCGCCATGTCCACCCTGATACATTCGGATCGCATGGTTTCGTCGCATCTGCCCCGCCGCACCCGCCGCGTGCCGTATCTCACGGCCGGCATCCTGCGCATGGTTGGCACCGCGCTCCTCTGGCAACAGCGCCGCCGCACCCGAACCCAGCTCCAACAGCTGCCACCGCACCTGTTGCGCGACGTCGGCCTGACCGACGACGACGCCCGCATCGAGAAAAACAAACCGTTCTGGAGGCCGTGACAGTTCCCCGTAACGCGCCTCTTCCTGCTGGGCCGGAGCATGTCTCCGGCCCCTTTTTTTTCAGTTACCGTCCAACGTTCCGAACAAACGGTACTGCGTGGTCTCGTCATAGACCGTCAGCGACCAGCCGTCGAATGACCGCGCGGTGATGCAACGGTTGCCCTGCCCCGACAGCACCAGTTCCGCCTCGGTCGGCCCCTCGTTGGCGAAATCGCCCATGCCGGCCACCGATCCGCGAAACCGCAATTCGGTATAGAGCGCCGTTTCGCCCTCACCCGACAGCGCGGTATCCGCCCCGAACCAGCGATAGTCGGCGGGCCACGGAAAGATCAGCGTGCCGTCCCCCTCGCCAAACGAAAAGGCGATCCCGTTATCGCTGACATCGAACGCCACGGGATAGGTCGGGCGCGGATCTTCGATCCCCTCCACGCATTCCATCCCACAGGCCGTCAGGTACAATCGCGCCGGGCTGGTGGGCGCCAGCCGGGAAATCTCCTTCACCTCCCAGTTGCCGCGAACCACGTCCTGTTCAAAGCGGGTGCCGGGATCTGCGCAACAGGCACAGGCGAACGCCGCCCCCGGCAAGAGCGCGGGCACAAGCGTGACAAGGGAAACCATACGTCTCAGCATGGTCTCAGTCTTTCGGTGGAATCGAATATGTCAAGCTCGCCCGCGCCACCGGGTCCACCCCGCCGTCGGAAAAGATCAGAACATCCCCCACCGCAAGCACCCGCCCCAGCTTCAGCAGCCGGCACTCGGCGATCAGGTCGGTGTTCGCCGCAGGCTTCCGCATGAAGTCGATCGAACAGTTCGTCGTCACCGTCATGCCCTTCGGCCCGATCATCCCCAAAATCGCGATATAGACCGACACGTCCGCCAGCGCAAAGACCGACGGCCCCGACACCGTTCCCCCCGGCCGCAGATGCGCCTCCGACACGTTCAGCCGCACCCGCACCCGCATTTCCCCCAACTCCTCGATGGTGAACTGTCCGTCCACCTGCGGAAAGACCTCATCGAGGTAATCGGCGATCTCGCCGGCGGTCATTTTCAGGCTCATGCTTTTCTCCCGGGGCGTTGGGCCTTAAGAAGGACCACAACGTCATGGGAGAGACAAGATGCCAATTCTCATCCGCGAAGATCAGGGCGCCATCGCCCGCCTGACCCTGAACGCCCCCGAAAAGCTGAACGCCCTGTCCGACGCGATGCTGGCCGCCCTGCAACAGGAGTTCGACGCGCTCCGCGACGACCGCTCAATTCGCGCCGTGATCCTCGGCGGCGCGGGCAAGGCGTTCTGCGCCGGCCACGACCTCAAGGAAATGACCCAAGGCCGTCAGGCCGAGGATGGCGGCCGCGCCTACTTCGCCGATCTCTTCACCCGCTGCTCAAAGGTCATGACCGCCATCCGCACCCTGCCCCAGCCGGTCATCGCCAAACCCCACGGCATCGCCACGGCCGCCGGCTGCCAGCTTGTCGCCTCCTGCGACCTCGCCGTCGCGGCCCACGGCACGCGCTTCGGCGTGAACGGCGTCAATATCGGCCTCTTCTGCTCCACCCCCATGGTCGCGCTTAGCCGCAACATCCCCCGCAAACAGGCCTTCGAGATGCTCACCACCGGCGAGTTCATCGAGCCCGACCGCGCCATCGCCCTCGGCCTCATCAACCGCGCGGTGCCCGAAGACCAGCTCGACGACGCCGCCACGGACTTGGCCGAAACTATCGCCGCCAAGCTCGGCAGCGCCGTCAAGATCGGCAAACAGGCCTTCTATCAGCAACTCGAAATGGGCCTCGACGACGCCTACGCCTATACCCGCGACGTGATGGTCGAGAACATGCTCGACCACGACACAAAGGAAGGTATCGCCGCCTTCATCGAAAAACGCTCGCCTGACTGGACGCAATAACACGCGGACCGCCGGGAAAAGGCTGACACCCCAACAGTTTAGCCATTGTTTCCGCCTGAACGTCGAAGTTTTTCGACATTTGCCCTGTTTTTGCCGCAATTCATTAAGTACCCTTTTTGATTGTATAAATTGGGGAATTGATCGTGCGTATGGTTTGGGTCTTCGCCGCGCTGCTCTGCCTGTCCGCCAGCGCGCTGCCGGCGGGCGATCTGCCCGCTCCGGCCCGGCAGGACATGTTCCCGATACCCTCCGCCGACTCCGTCCTGCTTGGCCGCGACCTGTTCTTCGACCCGATCCTGTCGGGCAACCGGAACATCTCCTGCGGCACCTGCCACCACCCGTCACTGGCCAGCGGCGACGAGATGTCGCTCTCCATCGGCGAGGGAGGCATCGGCCTCGGGCGAACGCGCGTTCCCGACCCCGCCAACCTGCCCCGCGCCCGCGTGCCCCGCAACGCACCGGCGCTCTTCAACCTCGGCGCGGCGGAATTCTCGACCCTCTTCCACGATGGCCGGGTTCAGCGCGACCCCGACGCGCCCTTCGGCATCAGGATGCCTCCCGATTTCACCCTCGAACGCGCCGCCGAGGGCCCGCTCGCGGCACAGGCGGCCCTGCCCGTCACCTCGCATGACGAAATGGCCGGCCAGCCCGGCGAGAACGAGATCGCCGACGCGGTCGCCGCCGGGAATGTCCACGGGCCCGACGGCGCCTGGCAGATGCTGGCCGACCGGGTCGCGGCCATCCCCGAATACCGCCAGCGCTTCGCATGGCTCAATGGCAATGACACCGCGCTCCACATCGCCGATATCGGCACGGTGATCGGCGATTTCATCGCCTTCGAATTCCGCTCGGTCGACAGCCCCTTCGACGCCTTCCTGCGCGGCGACGACACGGCGCTCTCCAACGACCAGCGGCGCGGCATGTCGCTGTTTTACGGCAAGGCCCGATGTTCCACCTGTCATAGCGGCCTCTACCAGACGGATCACGGCTTTCACGCCATCGGCCTGCCCCCGATTGGCCCCGGCAAGGGCCACGGGCCCGGCGGCTATGCCGACCATGGCCGCGCCGGCGTCACGGGTGAGTTGCACGACCTCTACAGCTTCCGCACCCCCTCGCTCCGCAACGTCACCATCACCGCGCCCTACGGCCATAACGGCGCCTATGGCGAACTTGGGGACATCATCCGCCACCATCTCGATCCGCTGACATGGCTGGCCCAGTACAAGGTTGACAAGGCTCTCCTCCCCGAGGTCGAGACCGACATTCCCGACACCGCCGCGCTGGATGATTTCGACGAGATGCTGCGCATCGCCATGTCCGTGACCCTAGAACCGCTCCCCCTGCGCGAGGACGAGATACAGGCGATCATCGCCTTCCTCGCCGCGCTTGAAGACCCGCAGGCCGGCCACGGCCGCCTCGGTGCCCCCTATTCCGTGCCCTCCGGCCTTCCCGTCGATACCGGCCCGATGGACCATGGCACCGGCACCGCGTCATCCGACTACTGACCCTTTCCAAACGCCCGCCAATCGCCTAGATCGCAGCACATGGACAAGACCCTACATATCGTCGGCGGCGGAATGGCCGGATCGGAAGCCGCGTGGCAGGCTGCCCGCATGGGCGTCAACGTGGTGATCCACGAAATGCGGCCGACGGTCGGCACCTTCGCCCACCGCACGGGCGATCTGGCCGAGATGGTGTGCTCCAACTCCTTCCGCTCGGACGATGACGAACAGAACGCCGTGGGCCTGCTACACTGGGAAATGCGCGCGGCCGGCGGGCTGATCATGGAAATGGCCGACGCCCACCGCCTGCCTGCGGGCGGCGCCTTGGCCGTCGACCGGGATCCCTTCGCCCGCGCCGTCACCGACCGCCTGCGCGCCCACCCCAATGTCAGCGTCGAGACCGGCGAGATCACCGACCTGCCCGAGGACGGCCGGTGGATCTTCGCCACCGGCCCCCTGACCTCGGAAAAGCTGGGTCAGGCCATCGCGCGCGAGACCGGTTCCACCGCGCTGGCCTTCTTCGACGCCATTGCCCCCATCGTCTATTTCGACACGATCGACATGGAAAAGGCGTGGATGCAATCCCGCTACGACAAGGGCGAAACCGAGGAAGAGCGCACCGCCTACCTCAACTGCCCGATGGACCGCGACCAGTACGAGGCCTTCATAGACGCGCTGCTCGAAGCCGAGAAAACCGAATTTCACGAGGGTGAAACGGCTCAGTATTTCGACGGCTGCCTGCCGATCGAGGTGATGGCCGAACGCGGCCGCGAAACCCTGCGCCATGGCCCGATGAAACCCGTGGGCCTCACCAACCCGCATCAGCCCGACATCAAGGCCCACGCGGTTGTTCAACTGCGCCGCGACAACGCGCTCGGCACGCTCTACAATATCGTGGGCTTCCAGACCAAGATGAAGTACGGCGCGCAAACATCTGTTTTCAAAATGATTCCGGGGCTGGAGAACGCCGCATTCGCCCGCCTGGGCGGCATTCACCGCAACACCTTCCTCAACTCGCCCACCTTGCTCGACGCCCAGATGCGCCTGCGCGCCCGGCCCAATATCCGCTTCGCCGGCCAGATCACCGGCGTCGAAGGCTATGTTGAATCCGCCGCCATGGGCCTGCTCGCCGGCCGCCTCGCCGCTGCCGAACTGCTGGGCCACACCCTCCCCGCCCCGCCGCAGGACAGCGCCATGGGCGCCCTCATCCACCACATCACCGGCGGGGCCGAGGCCAAGACCTTCCAGCCGATGAACGTCAATTTCGGCCTCTTCCGCCCCGTCGACGGCCTGAAAGGCGGCCGCCGCGGCCGTCGCGACCGCTACAAGGCCTATACCGACCGGGCGAAAGCCGCTTGGACGGGCTGGCTCGCGCAATGCCCACTGGACGAAAGCGAACCTGTGTGATTTCCTTGCCCCATGGGTGAGAAATTTCTGGATCGCGTCTACGACGAGTCGCCCCCCGAGGGCACTCAGGCGCTCTACGATGCGTGGGCCGCGACCTATGACGCCGAGATTGCCGAGAACGGCTATGCCACGCCCGGCCGGGTGGCCGAGGCGATGTTCAAGCACGCCCCCGATTCCGACACCCCGATCCTCGATTTCGGCTGCGGCACTGGCCTTTCCGGCCTTGCCCTGAAACTGGCCGGCTTCACCACGATCGACGGGATGGACCCAAGCCCCGAAATGATCGACGGCGCCCGCCGCAAGGGCGCCTACCGCACCCTGTCCGTGCTCGACGTGAACGAAACCGCCCCGGTCCCGAAAGACACTTACCGCGCCATCACCGCCATCGGCGTGATCGGCACCGGCGCCGCCCCGGCCTCGACCTTCGGCATGCTGATGAAGGCCCTGCCCAAGGGCGGGCTTCTGGGCCTCAGCCTCAATGATCACGCCCTCGCCGATCCGCGTTTCGAGGGCGCGCTCAACGAATGGCTCGACTGCGGCGCCGCCCATCTGCGCTTCAAGAAATACGGGCCGCACCTGCCCGGCCTTAACTTGAACTGCAACGTCTACATCATTGAAAAGGCGTGAATTTCGCCACCCGCTTCGCCCCGTCGCCGACGGGCCCGCTGCATTTGGGCCATGCCTATTCCGCCCTTCTTGCGCATGACATGGCCACCGCCGCCGGCGGCACGTTTCACCTCCGCATCGACGATCTCGACCAGTCCCGCAGCCGCACATCCTGGGAAACGCAGATTTACGACGATCTCGGCTGGCTCGGCCTGAGCTGGCCCCGCCCCGTCTGGCGCCAGTCGGACCGCCTTCCCACCTACCGCGCCGCGCTCGAACGGCTCTGGGATCGCGGGCTGCTCTACCCCTGCACCTGCACGCGGGCCGACATCCGCGCCGCCGCCTCCGCCCCGCAGGAAGGCGCGCCGCTGCATGGCCCCGACGGGTTGATCTATCCCGGCACCTGCCGCCCCGCCACGCCGCCCACCGGCCCCATGCCCGACACGCCCCTGCGCCTCGACATGCGCCGCGCGCTCACCGCCATCGACGCCCCCGTCACCTTCACGGAAACCGGCAGCGGCCCCGATGGTGAAACCGGGCGCGTCACCCCGCCCGACGTGGTCACCACCGTCGGCGACGTGGCCCTCGCCCGGCCCGGCATGGGCGCCTCCTACCACCTGTCGATCGTCTGCGACGATGCCGAGCAGCACATCACCCACGTCATCCGCGGGCAGGACCTGTTTTCCGCCACCCAGATCCACGCCCTGCTGCAACGCCTCCTCGACCTGCCCACGCCCGTCTATCACCATCACCGCCTGATCCGCGACGCCCATGGCAAGCGGCTCGCCAAGCGCGACGACGCCCGTGCCATCGCCACCTATCGTGACGAGGGCAAGACCCCGGCCGACATCCGCGCCATGGTCGGCCTCTGACCCGAACGAAAAAGGCCGGCGCAATCGCCGGCCCTTCCAACACTCTGACAGAGCAGCTTCAGCCCACCTTCACATCGCCTCGCGCCTCGCGCAGCGCCGACAGCTCTTCCGCCACCAGAAAGGCCAGCTCCAGCGCCTGTGACGCGTTCAGCCGCGGATCGCAGGCCGTGTGATACCGGTCCGACAGGTCCTCATCCATAACCGCCCGCACGCCGCCGGTGCATTCGGTCACGTCCTGCCCGGTCATCTCGAAATGCACGCCGCCGGGCGTCGTGCCCTCGGCCCGGTGAACGCCGAAGAACTCCTGCACCTCGCGCAACACCGCATCGAACGGCCGCGTCTTGAAACCGCTGGCCGACTTGATCGTGTTGCCATGCATCGGGTCGCACACCCAGACCACGTTGGCGCCTTCCTCGCGCACCGTCCGGATCAGCCGGGGCAGGTGCTCGCCCGCCTTCCCGGCCCCGAACCGCGCGATCAGCGTCAGCCGCCCGGCCTCGTTCTCGGGGTTCAGCGTCGCCATCAGCCGCTTGAGGTCATCGGCCTCCATCGTCGGGCCGCATTTGAGGCCGATCGGGTTCAGCACCCCCCGCGCGAACTCCACATGCGCGCCATCCGGCTGCCGCGTGCGGTCGCCGATCCAGATCATGTGCCCGGAACCGGCCAGCCACTTGCCAGAGGTCGAATCGAGCCGGCACAGCGCCTCTTCGTATTCCAGCAGCAGCCCCTCGTGCGAGGTGTAGAAATCCACCGATTGCAGCGTCGGCGCATTCGCACTGTCGATCCCGGCCGCCTTCATGAAATCCAGCGTGTCGCTGATCCGGTTGGCCATATCGCGATACCGCTCGGCCTTCTCGCCCTCGGTAAAGCCCAGCGTCCACGAATGCACCTGATGAACATCGGCATAACCGCCGGACGAGAACGCCCGCAGCAGGTTCAGCGTCCCCGCCGCCTGCGTGTAGGCCTGCAGCATCTTCTGCGGGTCGGGAATGCGCGCCTCGGGGGTAAAGGCCAGCTCGTTGATGATATCACCGCGATAGCTGGGCAGTTCGACGCCATCGACCATTTCGGTCGGCGCCGAGCGCGGCTTGGCGAATTGCCCCGCCATCCGGCCCACCTTGATGACCGGCACCTTGGCGCCATAGGTCAGCACCATCGCCATCTGCAGCATCACCTTGAACGTGTCGCGGATCGCATCGGCCGAGAACTGATCGAACGCCTCGGCACAATCGCCCCCCTGCAACAGGAACGCCTCGCCCCGTCCGGCGGCGCCAAGCTGCCCTTTGAGCCGGCGCGCCTCGCCGGCAAAAACCAGCGGAGGAAACTGCGCAAGCCGGGCTTCGACCCCCTGCAACGCGCCGGGATCCGTATAGTCCGGCATCTGCACCCGGGGCTTTTTGCGCCAGTCGGATTTGTGCCAATCGGTCATTTTCTCTCTCCGCAACCAGAAAACGAGGCCTGTCTATACAGGAGCGGCCCCTACGAGGCCAGAGACGAAGTGTCGCCGCAATGTCGTTTTTGGCGCAGGTCGGCCTTGTCAATTGCGACAGTTTCGTGAAAAGACGAAAATCCATGACGCCACGTCGCGGAGATTCGTCGCCATGCAGGTTGAGACTGGCAAAGTCGAGGTGAAGGCGCAGGGCGCACCCAGACGTTTCGTTTTCGTCCTTCTCGAAAACTTTTCCCTGCTGAGTTTCGCCGCAGCGCTCGATTGCCTGCGGATCGCCAACCGCATGGCCGATCAGAGCCTTTACACCTGGGTCACGACCGGCGAATCCGGCGACACCGTCGCCTGCTCGGCCGGCACGCGGTTCCACCTCGACATCCCGCTCGAGGAGCTGGGCCGCGACGACACCATGCTGATCTGCGGCGGCAGCGACATCCAGCAAGCGACCACCAAGAAGCTGCTCAACTGGCTCCGACGCGAGGCCCGGCGCGGTCTGCGCGTGGGCGGGCTTTGCACCGCCAGCTACGTGATGGCCCGCGCCGGTCTGCTCGACGGCAAGAGGGCCACGATCCACTGGGAAAACCACGACAGCTTCACCGAGGAGTTCGACGAGGTCGAACTGACCAAGTCGGTCTTCGTGGTCGACGGCAACCGCATGTCGACCGCCGGCGGCACCTCGTCGATCGACCTGATGCTCAAGATTCTCGCCGACGAACAGGGCGACAAGCTGGCCAATGCCGTGGCCGACCAGATGATTTACGCCTCGATCCGCACCGATCAGGACACCCAGCGCCTGTCGGTGCCCACACGGATCGGCGTGCGCCACCCCAAGCTCAGCCAGGTCATCCAGATGATGGAGGCCAATATCGAGGAACCCATCAGCCCCGCCATCCTTGCCAAGGATGTGGGCATGTCCACCCGACAGCTCGAGCGCCTTTTCCGCCGCTACCTCAACCGCTCGCCCAAGCGCTATTACATGGAGTTGCGGCTTCAAAAGGCCCGCAACCTGCTGATGCAGACCGACATGACCGTGATCAACGTGGCGCTGGCCTGCGGGTTCGCGAGCCCCTCGCACTTCTCCAAGTGTTACCGCTCGCATTACAACACCACGCCCTATCGCGAACGCGGCTCGCAATCCACACGATTATCCGTATAACCCACTGACTTTCCATACAAAACGCAACGCCCCGCTTTCTTCAAAAGAAAGCGGCCCGAAATCTTTTCAAGATTTCGGCACCCTCACGGCGTCACCCGGTACAACGCCCCCTGACCCACCGACAGGAACCAGATCGCCCCCTCCGGCCCTTCTGCAATATCCCGCACCCGCGCCGTCTCCGCCCCTTCGATCCGCTCCACCTCCTCCAGCGGATCGCCCGACAGCCGCAAAATCATGTTGAACTTCAGCGACCCGACAAAGAAATCCCCGTCCCACTCGGGCCAGAGCTTGCCGGAATAGATCATCGTCCCCGACGGCGCGATCGACGGATCCCAGTAGAAGGCGGGCTGTTCCATCCCCTCCTTCTGCGTCCCCTCGCCGATCTGCCCGCCCGAATAATGCTCCCCGTAGGAAATCACCGGCCAGCCGTAATTCGCGCCTTTCTCGACGCGGTTGACCTCGTCACCGCCTTTCGCCCCGTGCTCGACCACCCAAAGCTGCCCGTCGGCATCCAGCGCCGCGCCCTGCGGGTTGCGGTGGCCGTAGGACCAGATTTCCGGCTGCGCGCCATCCGTCTCGACAAACGGGTTGCCCTCCGGCACGGAACCGTCCTTGGCGATATGCACGACCGAGCCGTTATGCCGCGACAGGTCCTGCGCCGAGGGCCGGTCGCCGCGTTCGCCCACCGTCACGAACAGCGTGCCGTCCGGCGCCTCCACGATGCGCGAGCCGAAATGCCGGCCGCCCTGCGATCCCGGCTCCATTTCGAAGATCACCTCCCACTTGCTCAGCCGCGTCCCGTCCGGCGAAAGCTCGGCCCGGGCCACGGCCGTACCCGCCCCGTTCGCCTGCGCCTTGGCATAGCTGAAAAACAGGGCCCGCGTCTTGGCAAAGTCCCGCGGCACCAGCACGTCGAGCAATCCGCCCTGCCCGCTGGCCTGCACCTCGCCCACGCCCTCGACCGGCCGCGTACCATCCTCGCCGATCAGCAGCAGCTGCCCGGCCCGCTCGGTGACAAGCACGCCGCCGCCGGGCAGAAAACCGATGGCCCAAGGCTCGTTCAGCCCCTCGGCCACGGTCTCCACCGTCAGCTTGCCCGCACTGCTGTCGAGCGCCGCGGCCGTGCCCGCCAGACCGCACAACAAAGCGGCAACCCCGGCTCTCATCAAATCCTGCATCCCATCGCTCCCTTGGCCATACACCCTTTAAAACTGGGGCGTGATATGGCTGCGTCAAATCGGGTTTCGTCGCGTCCCCGGCACCATATCCACTTGCTTTTCCATGCCAGTCAAATAGGCTCCCGTCCCAGAACGTACCGTTCAACTGGGAGAAAAAGACATGAAGAAACTACTCGCGACGACCACGGCACTCGCTCTGGGTGCGGGCGCCGCCTGGGCACAGGACAACGAGGTCAAAATCGGTATCATCCTCGGCTTCACCGGCCCGATCGAATCTCTGACCCCGCATATGGCGGCCGGCGCAGAGTTGGCGATGTCGGAAGTCAGCGAAAGCGGCAAGCTGCTCGACGGGATGACCGTCACGCCGGTTCGGGCGGACAGCACCTGCATCGACGCGGGCGCGGCCACCGCCGCCGCCGAACGCCTGATCACCTCCGAAGGGATCAAGGGCATCATGGGCGCCGACTGTTCCGGCGTCACCGGCGCGATCCTGTCGAACGCCGCCGTGCCGAACGGCGTGGTGATGATCTCGCCCTCCGCCACCTCGCCGGCGCTCTCGACCGCCGAGGATGACGGCCTGTTCTTCCGCACCGCCCCGTCGGATGCGCGTCAGGGCGTCGTGATGACCGAGATCCTGATGGAACGCGGCATCGAGGAAGTGGCCGTCACCTACACCAACAACGACTATGGAAAAGGCCTCGCCGACAGCTTTGCCGCGGCCTTCGAGGAAGCGGGCGGCACCATCACCATCAACGCCGCGCACGAAGACGGCAAGGCCGACTACTCGGCCGAGGTGGGCGCGCTGGCCTCCGCGGGCGGCGACCGTCTGGTGGTTGCGGGCTATGTCGACCAAGGCGGCAGCGGCATCGTGCGCTCGGCGCTCGACACCGGCGCCTTCGACAGCTTCCACTTCCCCGACGGCATGATCGGCTCGCAGCTCGAAGCGAATTTCGGCTCCGAGGTCGACGGCTCCACCGGCCAGCACCCGGGCACCGACAGCCCCGGCGTCGCCAAGTTCGAGGAAATGGTCGGCGACAGCTTCGAATCCACCTCGCCCTTCGCGCCGGAAAGCTATGACGCCGCGGCGCTCATCATGCTGGCCATGCAGGCGGCAGGCTCGGTCGAATCCGCCGACTACAAGGAACACGTGATGGACGTGGCCAACGCACCCGGCGAAAAGATCTTCCCCGGCGAGCTTGCCAAGGCGCTCGAAATCCTCGCCGAGGGTGGCGACATCGACTATGTCGGCGCGACCGCGGTGGAACTGATCGGCCCCGGGGAATCGGCCGGCAACTACCGCGAGATCGAATTCAAGGATGGCGCGATCACGACGGTCGAGTACCGCTGATCTGACGACCGAGGGACATGAAAAGGCCGGTCCCGGGCACGCCCGGGGCCGGCTCTGCAAAGGAAGGGGCGCAAGACCCCGGGGGACACACATGATCGTCGTCGATGACGTTCACAAGCATTTCGGCGGATTCCATGCCGTCGATGGCGCGAGCATGACCATCCATGAAGGTTCGATCACCGGTCTGATCGGCCCCAATGGTGCGGGAAAAACAACACTTTTCAACGTGATAGCCGGCGTTCTTCAGCCGACGTCCGGCCGCGTCACCATGGCCGGAGAGGACATCACCGGCCTGCCGCCGCACGACCTGTTCCACAAGGGCCTGCTGCGCACCTTCCAGATCGCCCACGAGTTCAGCTCGATGACCTGCCGCGAGAACCTGATGATGGTTCCCGGCGACCAGACCGGCGAGCGGCTGTGGAACACATGGTTCGGCCGCAAGCGCATCGCCGACGAGGAACGCGCCCTGCGCGCCAAGGCCGACGAAGTGCTCGAATTCCTGACCATCGAACACCTCGCCGACCACAAGGCCGGACAGGTCTCGGGCGGTCAAAAGAAGCTGCTGGAACTCGGGCGCACCATGATGGTCGACGCCCGCATCGTCTTTCTCGACGAGGTCGGCGCCGGGGTGAACCGCACCCTGCTCAACACCATCGCCGACGCCATCGTCAAGCTGAACAAGGAACGCAACTACACTTTCGTGGTGATCGAGCACGACATGGATTTCATCGGCCGCATCTGCAACCCGGTGATCTGCATGGCCGAGGGAAAGGTGCTGGCCGAGGGCACACTGGAAGAAATCAAGGCCAATGAGCAAGTGATCGAGGCCTATCTCGGGACGGGACTGAAGAACAAGGACATGATGGGGACACAGGCATGAAACAGTACTTCAAGGCACTCGCACTAACCATGGCTCTGGCGGCGGCATCGACCGCCACGGCGCAAGCGGCCGCGCCGGACGCTTGCGAACAACTGACCGACCGGATCGAATTCTGCGGCGAAACCGGCGGCTGGTCGCGGCTGAGCCGCGCTGTGGCCGAGGCGACCGCCGTCTACAAGCGCGGCGACAACACCATCGGCAAGCTGATCGTCGAGCTGACCGGCACCAAGGCCCTGCGCGACAAGGACGTGCAGTCGGCGATCCTGAAAAAGGTCTCGGGCCAGATCCGCAAGCTGGGCGGCACGCTCGACGTGATCGCGCTCAAGGGCGGGATGATGAACCGCCCCGCCGGCACGATCCTCTACAGCTACGAGTCCAGAGGCACAGAGGTACTCTTCCTGCATTCCTACATGGTGCAGAAAGGCATGGTGATGCAGTTCATCACCGTCGCCCCCGGCGTCACCGACGACGCGGTCGCGCGCGCGACCCATCGCACGTTCCTGTCGGGCTTCACCTTTTCCGACCCCGGGGTCTCGCTTTGAACGGAACCGACCCCTACCAGGATGACCGGGGCAACAATGACCGGTCGATCGCCAACCCGGACGGAACCGGCGAGATCCCCCGGCGCGAGGGCGGCGATGCCCGGCCCGCGCCGGGCCAAGCCCCCTTCCTGATCGGCGAGGCGATGACCGGCGGCTACGGCAAGTCCGGCCCCGACATCCTGCACGACTGCACCATCGCCGTCGACAAGGGCGAGATCGCGGTGATCGTCGGCCCCAACGGCGCCGGCAAGTCGACGGCGATGAAGGCCGTCTTCGGCATGCTCGACCTGCGCGAGGGCCATGTCCGGCTCGATGGCGAGGATATCTCGCGGCTCAGCCCGCAGGCGCGCGTGTCAAAGGGCATGGGCTTCGTGCCGCAGACCCAGAACATCTTCACCTCGATGACGGTCGAGGAGAACCTCGAGATGGGCGCCTTCATCCGCACCGACGACATCTCCGGCACCATGGAACAGGTCTACGACCTCTTTCCAATCCTGCGCGACAAGCGGCGTCAGGCCGCGGGCGAGCTTTCGGGTGGCCAGCGTCAGCAGGTCGCCGTGGGCCGCGCCCTGATGACCGAACCCAAGCTGCTGATGCTCGACGAGCCCACCGCCGGCGTCAGCCCGATCGTGATGGACGAGCTTTTCGACCGCATCATCGAGGTCAGCCGCACCGGCATCCCGATCCTGATGGTCGAACAGAACGCCCGGCAGGCGCTCGAGATCGCCGACAAGGGCTATGTCATGGTGCAGGGCCGCAACGCCTATACCGGGACCGGCAAGGAACTCCTCGCCGACCCCGAAGTCCGCAAGAGTTTCCTCGGGGGATGAAAATGCACAAGATCGTATCCGCCATCGCCATACTGGCCGCCGTCGCAGGCTGCCGCAGCGCAGGCACCGAGACCACGCCATCGGCCCCGCAGGCCGGTCACGCCCAACTGGTCGCCTCACTCGGCAACGCCTATATCTGGAACTGCCGTCTGCAAAGCAATCGCGGCAACCCCGATTGGCAATTCGTCCTCCAACGGGTCGGCCGCGACAAGTTCAGCGTGGTCGTGCTCGAGGCCGGCCGCAGCCAGCCCCGCCCGATCGAGAACCTGCGCGAGGACAACGCCGCCCGCGTCTATTTCCTCCGCGACGGCAGCAACATTCTCATCGCCTCCGACGGGGAGGTGCGCGGCGGCGGCAAGATGGGCTCGCGCGGCATTGAATACACCTCGGGCACCTGTGCGCGGGGCGGACAATCGACATGACATTCGCCCGGCCTTATCCACACAAAAACACCGGATACCCGCTCAAGGGCCTGTCATATATGCGATATTTTACCCACAAACCTGTGGATAAAACCGGGGATAACTTGTCGATAAGTGACATTCCGCGACGGGCCGGCCGCATCGACACAGTCGGGGTGCAGCACTGATGGACTTCCTCAACGCCATCGTCGCGCTCTCCAATTTCGTCCTGATCCCGGGCATCGCCTATGGCAGCCAGCTCGCGCTCGGCGCGCTCGGGGTGACGCTGATCTACGGCATCCTGCGCTTTTCAAACTTCGCCCATGGCGACACCATGGCCTTTGGCACGATGGTCACCATCCTCATCACATGGTGGTTCCAGTCCATGGGCCTCGGCTTCGGCGTCCTGCCCACCGCGCTCCTCGCCCTGCCTTTCGGCATCGTCGCCTGCATGGCGCTGGTGCTGGGCACGGATCGGCTGGTCTATCGCTTCTACCGCGAACAGAAGGCCAAGCCGGTGATCCTCGTGATCGTCTCGATCGGCGTGATGTTCGTGCTGAACGGCCTCGTGCGCTTCATCATCGGCCCCGGCGACCAGCGTTTTGCCGATGGCGAACGGTTCATCATCAACGCCCGCGACTTCAAGGAAATGACCGGGCTGGAAGAGGGCCTCGCCTTCAAGACCACCCAAGGCATCACCGTGGTCACGGCCGTGATCGTCGTGGCGCTCCTGTTCTGGTTCCTCAACCGCACCCGCACTGGCAAAAGCATGCGCGCCTATTCCGATAACGAGGATCTGGCCCTGCTCTCGGGCATCAGCCCCGACCGCGTGGTCATGGTGACATGGCTGATCGTGGCGGCGCTCGCCACCGTGGCGGGCGTGCTCTATGGGCTCGACAAG
Organism: Roseovarius sp.; assembly: GCA_040220035.1. Lineage (GTDB taxonomy): Bacteria > Pseudomonadota > Alphaproteobacteria > Rhodobacterales > Rhodobacteraceae > Roseovarius. The sequence continues at coordinate 28,704 of JAVJTX010000001.1, forward strand.
AGCTTCAAGCCCTTCACCTATTTCCAGCTCCTCCTGCCGATCTTCGCCAGCGCCATCGTCGGCGGGCTGGGCAGCCCCTTGGGCGCCATCGCGGGGGGCTTCATCATCGCCTTTTCCGAGGTGTTCATCACCTACGCATGGAAAAAGGTGCTGGGCTACCTCCTGCCCGAGAACCTCGAACCCTCGGGCCTCGTTCAGCTCCTGTCCACCGACTACAAATTCGCGGTCAGCTTCGTGATCCTCCTGATCGTGCTTCTCTTCCGGCCCACCGGCCTCTTCAGGGGGAAATCGGTATGAGCGAGACGATGAAAAACACCGCCATGTTCATTTTCGTGGCCGCGCTGATCGTGCTGACCGGGGTCGTGCAAAGCTGGTCCACCGCCCTGCTGATCCTCAACATGGGGCTGATCTCGGCCATCATGGCGCTGGGGCTCAACCTGCAATGGGGCTTTGCCGGGCTATTCAACGTGGGCGTCATGGGCTTTGTGGCACTGGGCGGGCTGGCCGCCGTTCTGGTCTCCATGCCCCCCACGACCGAGGCTTGGGCTGCGGGCGGCGCGCGCCTGATCTCCGGCCTTCTGACCGGCGCGGCGGTGATCGTCGCGGCGGCACTCACCTTCAAATACATGCCGAAATCCAAGCTGCGCGGGCTCATCGTGCTCGCCATCCTCATCGGCGGCTTCTTTCTCTACCGCGCGGTGTTCGATCCGGGCGTCGACGCGGTCGAGGCGGTGAACCCCGCCGGCACCGGCTATCTCGGCGGGCTCGGCCTGCCGGTGCTGCTGGCCTGGCCGGTGGGCGGTCTGCTGGCGGCGGGCGGCGCATGGATCATCGGTAAATCGGCCCTCGGCCTGCGCTCCGACTACCTCGCCATCGCCACGCTGGGCATCGCCGAGATCATCCTCGCCATCCTCAAGAACGAGGACTGGCTTTCGCGCGGGGTCAAGAACGTGGTGGGCCTGCCCCGCCCCGTCCCCTACGAGGTCGACCTTCAGTCCGACCCGGCCTTCATCGAAAAGGCCGCCGGCCTCGGCATCGACCCGGTCACCGCCTCCTCGCTCTACATCAAGCTCAGCTACGGCGCGCTCTTCGCCGTGGTTCTCGCCGTGCTGCTCATCCTTGCGCAACTGGCGCTCAACAGCCCGTGGGGCCGGATGATGCGCGCCATCCGCGACAACGAGGTCGCGGCCGAGGCGATGGGCAAGGACGTCACCGCCCGCCACCTGCAGATCTTCATCCTCGGTTCCGCCTGCTGCGGCATCGCCGGCGCCATGATGACCACGCTCGACGGCCAGCTCATCCCCACCTCCTACCAGCCGCTGCGCTTTACCTTCCTGATCTGGGTGATGGTGATCGTCGGCGGCTCGGGCAACAATTTCGGGGCGGTTCTGGGCGGCTTCCTGATCTGGTTCCTCTGGGTGCAGGTCGAGCCGATGGGCCTCTGGCTGATGCAGACCATCACCGCGCCCCTGCCCGAGGGCAGTGCCCTCAAGGACCACCTGATCGGCAGCGCCGCGCATATGCGGCTCCTGACCATGGGGGTGATTCTCATCCTCGTCCTCCGGTTCAGCCCGCGAGGCCTGATTCCCGAGAGATAGGCGTCGAAACCGCCCCCGCCGGGCGGTTTCGACGATCCCTAAAATTTGACAGGTTTCCAACCCGGCACCAATCCGGCCCCTGCCGCCGATTGGAAACCGCCGCCAACAGGATTGCGGCAGGAATGTGACCGGCCGGAAAAAACGCCACATTCCCGCCGCATTTCGCTTTCATGACAAGCGCCACACGAAGAGCAACGCCGCCACACGCCGGGGGCCGCGCCCGCTGAAAGACTTGCCCTGAAAGGCGGCCCCGATGATCCAATGCCTGAAATCCTTTTGCCGCGACCAATCCGGCGCCGCCAGCACCGACTGGGTGATGCTTACCGCCAGCATGGTGATGCTCGGCCTGACGGCGGTGACGGCGGTCAAGGCCGGCTCGGTCGAGGTCGGCGAGGGCATGGTCACCAATATCAGCGTCTCGAACGGCGACTGATCCGCCTGCGGCACCACGCCGCGCCCCATCAATCGCACAGGTCACAATACCGCCAAATTCGTCCGGCATCCCTTTCACGGGAGAACACCGCGCCACACGCGGCGCATCCCGGGTCCACAATCACTGCAAGGGCCACAAGGGATGGCTGACATGATCACACGGTTCAACACCTTCCTGAAAGACGAAAGCGGCGCCGTAACGGTCGACTGGGTCGTGCTGACGGCGGCCGTGGTGGGCCTCGGCGTCGCCGCGGTCGATACGGTCGAACAGGGCGTGAATTCCCTCGCCTCGGACATCGCCACCGCCATCGCAACCAAAACGGTCGACAACGGCGACGTGGACTGACCACCTGCTCCCGCGCCGCTTCGGTGGCCGGCAGGACACGACCGCGCGATCACCCGCCCTTCATCGTTGCCATTTCGCGGGTTTCCGCTAGGCTGCCCACTGCGCCATCGCGTTGTGGCGGGCGCCCCGGGGAAACGTACATGGCCGTATGGAAACAGCTCCTGTTGCTCTGCCTGCTGGGCGGGCTCGGCTATGGCGGCTGGTGGACCTATCAGGAACACTACGCCCCCGTGGAAGAGGCCGCAGCGGAGCGCCCCAATCCCCCTGCCCCGGTCGAAATCGTCCCGGCAGAACGGCAAGTTCTTGAAACATCAGTCGAGGCGGTCGGCACCACCCGCGCCCGCCAGTCGGTCGAGATCGTGCCCGAGGCCGACGGCCGCATCGTCGAGATCACCTTCACCCCCGGCGACCGCGTCGAACAGGGCGAAATCCTCGTCCGGCTCGACGACGCAATCCAGCGCGCCGACCTCACCGAGGCCGAGGCCCGCTCCACCGAACAGGAACAGGTCCTCGCCCGCGCCCGGCAGCTTCGCGAAACCAACGCCATCTCGCAGGCCACGCTCGAGGAATCCGTCGCCCGCCTCGCCGAGGCCGGCGCCCAGCTTGACCGCGCCCGCCGCCGGCTCGAAGACCGCACCATCACCGCCCCCTTCGCCGGTGTCGTGGGCCTCACCGAGGTCGACCCCGGCGCCCGCGTCAGCGCGGGCGACCTGATCACCCGGCTCGACGACCTCTCCGAGGTTATCGTCGAGTTCGCCCTGCCCGAAACCCTCTTTGCACAGGTCCGCACGGGCCTCTCCATCCACGCCGCCAGCGCCGCCTTCCCCGACCGCACGTTCGAGGGCCGCATCGCCGCCGTAGACAGCCGCATCGACCCGGTCAGCCGCGCCTTCCTGACCCGTGCGATCATCCCCAACCGCAACAGCGTCCTGCCGGCGGGCATGTTCATGTCGCTGACCCTGACACTCTCGGAATCCGAGGAACTCGTCGTGCCCGAGGCCGCGATCATCTTTCAGGCCGCCGAAACCTACGTCTTCACCGTCACCGACGGCACCGCCCGCCGCGTGCCCGTCCGCACCGGCCAGCGCCGCGGCGGGCTCGTCGCCATCGAGGGCGGGCTCGAGGAAGGCACCGGCGTCGTCGTCCGCGGCCTGCAACGGGTGCGCGACGGCGCGGCGGTCACCGTCCTGAACGAGGCCGACGCCTCCGACCCCGCCGCACCGGAGGGCGACTCGTGACCCTCCCCGACATCGCCGTCCGCCGCCCGGTGCTGGCGGCGGTGGCAAGCCTCCTGTTGCTGGTGTTCGGTCTCGCCGCCCTGCGCACCATCCCGGTCCGCGAACTGCCGGATGTCGACAACGCCGTCGTTTCCATCGACACCATCTACCTCGGCGCCGCGCCCGAGGTGATCGACACCGACATCACCGAACCCATCGAAGGCGCGGTCGCCGCCATCAACGGCCTGCGCTCCATCAGCTCCGAAAGCCGTCAGGGCCGCAGCCGCATCACGCTGGAATTCGACACCGGCCGCGACATCGAACAGGCCGCCAACGACGTGCGCGATGCCGTGGGCCGCGTTTCCAGCCGCCTGCCGGAAGAGGCGCAGGACCCCCGCGTGATCAAGAGCGACGCCGATGCCGACCCGGTCATGCGCCTTGCCGTCACCTCCTCGCGCATGACCACGGCCGAGATCACCGACTATATCGACCGTTTCATCTCCGACCGGCTCGCCACGATCGACGGGATCGCCAACCTGCGCATCTATGGCGAACGCCCCTTCGCCGTGCGCATCTGGCTCGACCGCCGGGCACTTGCGGCGCGGCAATTGACCGTGGCGGATGTCGAATCCGCGCTTCGGCGCAACAATATCGAACTCCCGGCGGGCGAGGTCGTGTCGGAAGACCGCCAGCTCTCCGTCCGCCTCAACAGCCGCCTGCGCAGCGTCGACGATTTCCGCGACGTGGTGCTCGACCGTGTCGCGGGCTACCCGGTGCGGCTGCGCGACGTGGCCCGCGTGGAACCGGGCGTTGCCGACGACAGCACCATCGTGCGCACCAATGGCAGCGACGCGGTCGGCATCGCCATTTTGCGGCAAAGCCAGTCGAACACCCTCGCCATCTCGCAAGGTGTCCGGGACGAGATCGAGCGCCTCCAACCCACCCTCCCCGAGGGGATGGAGATCATCATCGGCTCCGACGACGCTCTGTTCGTCGGCGCCTCCATCCGCGAGGTGCTGACCGCGCTCTTCATCTCGCTGGGTCTCGTCGTGCTGGTGATCCTGCTCTTCCTGCGCTCCTTCCGCGCCACGCTGGTGCCCTTCGTGGCCATCCCCGTCTCGCTGATCGGCTCCTTCATCCTGATCGGCGCATGGGGGTTTTCGCTCAACACGCTCACACTTCTGGCCATGCTGCTCGCCATCGGCCTCGTGGTCGATGACGCCATCGTCGTGCTGGAGAACATCCAGCGCCGGATCGAGAACGGGGAAACCCCGCTGGTGGCCAGCCTGCGCGGCGCCAAACAGGTCACCTTCGCGGTGATCGCCACCTCGCTCACCCTCATCGCCGTCTTTGTCCCGCTTTCGTTCATGCCGGGACAGGTCGGCCGCCTCTTCGTCGAATTCGGCTGGGTCATGGCCGGCACCGTCGCCATCTCCACCTTCGTGGCGCTCTCGGCCTGCCCGGCGCTGGCCTCCCGCGTGCTGAGATCCGGCAGCGGCCTCAAACGCGAGGACGGCCAGCTCACCGGCATTCAGGCCGCCTATTACCGCCTGCTTCAACGCGCGGTGCAGATGCCGCTCGTCGTGCTGGCCCTCGCCATCGCCATCACCGGCGGCGCGGCGCTCTTCTACGAGGGGCTGCCCCGCGAACTGGCCCCGTCGGAGGACCGCGGCGTGGGCTTCGTCCCCCTCACCGCGCCACAGGGCAGCACGGTCGAGCATACCGACCTCGCCGCCCGGCAGGTCGAGGAGATCCTCGAACCCCTGCGTGAAGAGGGGCTCATCGACACGGTCTTCACCTTCACCGGCTGGGGCAACCGGGCGTTTCGCTCCTTCGTCGTTTTCCGCCTCGTCCCGTGGGAGGAACGCACCGTCTCCATCTCCGACGTGGTCGGCCGGATCGTCCCGCAGATGAGCCAGGTCACCATCGCCCGAGGCTTTCCCGTCACCCCGGCGGGCCTCGGCCTGCGCGGCAACTCCACGCCCGTCCGCGTGGTGATCGGCGGACCCGACTTCGACAGCGTCAAGGAATGGGCGACCACCCTGCTGGAACGCTCGGAAGCCATCCCGGGCCTCGTGAACCCCGAAATCAACTTCGAGGAAAACCTCCCCCAGCTCGACGTCAGCATCGACCGCAACCGCGCCGATGATCTGGGCATCTCCATCGACACCGTCGCCAACACGCTGCAAACCATGCTGGCCTCGCGCGAGGTCACCACCTTCGTCAGCCGCGGCCGCGAATACCCGGTGATCCTGCAAGCCGCCGAGCTCGACCGCGAAAGCCCCTCGGACATCAACAACCTCTTCATCCGCGCCGCCGACGGCGAAACGCTGGTGCCATTGGGCGCGCTGGTCTCGATGAACGAAAACGCCGCCGCCCCCTCGCTCCGCCGCTTCGACCGGCTGCCCTCGATCCAGCTGTCGGGAACGGTCGCGCCCGGCCACAACCTCGGCACTGTGCTGGAGGGCGTCGAGGCCGTGGCAAACGACATCCTCCCCGCCTCCGCCAAGCTCGGCTACGAGGGCCAGTCGCGCACATTCAAGGACACCTCCGAAGGCGTCGGCATCGTGCTGGCGCTGGCGCTGCTCATCGTCTTCCTCGTGCTGGCCGCACAATTCGAAAGCTTCGTCCACCCGCTCACCATCATGCTCACCGTCCCGGCGGGGGTCGCCGGCGCGATCTACGCCATGGCGCTCGGCGGGCTCTCTCTCAATGTCTATTCGCAGATCGGGATCATCCTGCTGGTGGGGCTGGTGGCCAAGAACGGCATCCTGATCGTGGAATTCGCCAACCAGCTCCGCGACGAGGGGATGAAACGCCGCGAAGCGGTGCTGCGCGCCTCCGCCCTGCGCCTGCGGCCCATCGTGATGACCGTGCTCTCCACCGTGCTGGGCGCCCTGCCGCTGGTGGTCGCCTCCGGCGCCGGCGCCGAAAGCCGCGCCGCCATCGGCACGGTGATCATCGCGGGGCTGCTGCTCGCCAGCGTGCTGATGCTGGTGGTCACGCCGGTGCTCTACGACCTGCTCGCCCGCTTCACCAAGCCCCGCGGCGCCTTCGAGCGGCTCATCAATCGCGAACTTTCCAAACCGGCAACGCAGGCCGCGAACGGGTGATTTGAGTATTTTCAGAAAGATGAAAGGCCAAGGGGCGCGCCCCCTTTCATCTTTCTCCAAATACTCCCGCCGGAGGCGTCCCCAGATCAGCCACCCTGCGCCTTCGCCGGCAAGCCGGGCGCCCACCGCTCCACATCCCGCGCAACCTTGTCCAGAAGCCGCGTCAGCATCTCCACCTCGTCCGGCTCCAACGCCTCCAGCATCACCCTTTCCGCCTCGGCAAAGCTTGCCATCACCCGGTCATGCACCCCCTGCCCGGCGTCGGTGATCTCCAGCACGTTGCGCCGCGTGTCGACGGCATCCCGCGTCCGCGTCACATACCCCTTGCCGACCAGCGCGCCCACCGCCCGGCTGACCGTGTTAGACGGCTGCTCGGTGATCTCGCAGATATCGCGCGCATTCAGCCCCGAGCGATAGCTCAGGCACATCAGCACCGTCAGCTCGGGCCGGATCAGCCCCGTCTCCCGCTCCATCCGCCGCATCAGCGGCTCGCGGTAGAAATTTATGATGAACGCCATCCGGTAACTTACCGGAATGGACGTGCCATCGAGGATATCCATCAGCTTGAGCATGACCGCGGCCTCCTGACCTGCTAGGCTAGGACAAAAAAGGGGATTGCTCCAGATGGAAATATATTGTTCCATATGGAGGAATATCTGGCAAGGGAGGCACCGCCGGGGATGGAGGAGAATGGCAGCCTTTGGGCGCAGGCCCTGCTGCGCGGGCTCTCGTGGCTCGTGATCGTCCTGATGCTGGGCATCGTGCTGCAAGTGACCTGCAGCGCGCTCGACATCAACCCGCTGGCCCGGTTCGAGACCGCACTGCCGCTGATCGGCAAGGCCCTCACCCTCAACACCCTCCTCGACCTGCAATGGCACCTGCTGGTCATCACCGGGCTCCTGCCCGCCGGCCTCGTCTGGTTGCGCGACGCGCATGTCCGCGTCGATTTCTTCTACCAGCCCCGCAGCGACCGCACCAAGGCCCGCATCGACCTTGCCGGAAACCTCGTTTTCGCCCTGCCCTTCCTCGTCATGATCCTGCCCGCCGCTTGGGATTTCACCTCCCGCGCCTGGCGCTCCGACGAAGGCTCGGCCTCGGGCGGGCTGAATGATCTCTGGCTGATCAAGGCATTCCTGCCGCTCGGCATGGCGCTGCTCGCCTTCGCGCTGGCCGTCGAAACCCTCCGCCTCATGCGCCGCGCAAAATGACCGAAATGCTCCTGCCCCTCGCCATGGCGGCGCTGACGCTGGCGGGCATCCTCGCGGGCTACCGCGTGGCGATGGTGCTGGCCGGCTCGGCCGCGCTCTTCATCCTGTTCTCCGGCCTGCCCACCGCCTATTTCAACCTGCTCACCAGCCGGATCTACGCCAATGTCCTGTCCAACTGGCTGCTGGTGGCGATCCCGATGTTCATCTTCATGGGGCTGGTGCTGGAGAAATCCGGCGTTGCCGAACGATCCCTCCGCGCGGCCCAGCAGGCGCTGGGCGGAAGCGCGGCCGGCATGGGCATCTCCGTCCTCGTGATCGGCGTGCTGCTCGCGGCCTCCTCCGGCATCGTCGGCGCCTCGGTGGTGCTGCTGGCGCTCCTCGCCCTGCCCCGCCTGCGCGAAACCGGCTATGACAAACCCACCTCCGCCGGGCTCATCGCCGCCTCAGGCACGCTCGCCATCCTGATCCCGCCCTCGGTCATGCTGATCGTGCTGGGCGACCAGCTTCAGACCCCGGTGCCCAACATGTTCGCCGGCGCCATCGGCCCGGGCCTCCTCCTCGTGGTCGTCTACGCCATCCTCATCGCCATCCGTTCCCGCGGCCTGCCCCGCGCACCCCGTCCGACAGGCGCGGTCAACCCGCTCCGCCTGCTCCTCGACCTCGGCCCGCTCCTCTCGCTCATCGTCATCGTCCTCGGCTCCATCATCGCAGGCTATGCCACCCCTACAGAGGCCAGCGGCCTCGGCGCGTTCGGCGCCATCCTCGTGACCCTCCTCTACCGCCGCTTCGACCTCGCCACCATCATGGAGGCCGCCCGCCAGACCGTCACCACCACCTCCATGGTGCTCCTCGTGATGATCGGCGCGACCTGCTTCTCGGCGGTTTTCAAGGCCATCGGCGGCGACGACATGGTCGAGGCCGGCATCACCGCCTTCGGCACCGACCCGCTGACCGTGCTGGCCGTGGTCATGGGCGCGATCTTCCTGCTGGGGTTCGTCCTCGACTGGCTGGAGATCACCCTGATCCTCATCCCGATCTTCGCCCCCATCGTGGCCGGGCTCGACTTCGGCAACGGGCTCTCGGGCGATGCGCTGCTGGTCTGGTTCGGCATCCTCGTCGCGGTGAACCTGCAAACCTCGTTCCTGACGCCACCTTTCGGCTTTTCGCTCTTCTACCTGCGCGGCGCCGCGGGCGACCAGCTTTCCACCACCGACATCTACAGGGGCGTCCTGCCCTTCATCCTGCTTCAGCTTCTGGTGCTGGGGCTGATCATCGCCTTCCCCGTCATCGTCACGGGGCTTTTGTGAACCACTAGGGAGGACCCCATGAAACACACAATGAAAGCCGCGGCGCTGGCCGTTCTGGCGGCCACGGCGGCGCAGGCCGAGACATACACGATGCAAAGCGCCTTCGGCCCCCTGCCGGTGCTCGACCCGGCCGCCAAGCGCTTCGTCGAGACCGTCTCGACCCTGACCGGCGGCGAGGTCGAGTTCGACTACCTGCTCGACGGCGAACTCTCCCCCGCCTTCGAGATCTTCGACAATGTCAGCGCCGGCGCCATCGACGCGGGCTTCAGCTTCGCGGGCTACGCCGCCGGCAAGGAACCGGCGGCCGCGCTCTTCGGCTCGATCCCCTTCGGCGGCGAGCCCACGCAATACATCTCGTGGCTCAACCACGGCGGCGGGCTGGAACTCTGGCGCGAGATCTACGAGCCCTATAACCTCGTGCCCATGGCCTGCGGCGTCATCCTGTCCGAAGCGGGCGGCTGGTACACGAAGGAAATCAACACCCCCGAAGACCTCAAGGGCCTCAACATCCGCATCGGCGGGCTGGGCGGCGAGATCCTGTCCAAACTCGGCGCCAACGCCATGTCGCTGCCCGCGGGCGAAATCTCCACCTCGCTCGAAACCGGCCGGCTGGATGCCACCGAGCTCAGCTTCCCGCTGGTCGACAAGCTTCTGGGCTTCGATCAGGTCGCCAAGAACTACTACTTCCCCGGCTGGCACCAGCCCGCGGGCTTCATCGAGTTCTACATGAACAAGGACAAGTGGGACGCCCTCACCGACGCACAGCGCAAGGCGATCGAGGTCTCCTGCAACGATGCCAGCCTCTGGGCGCTGGGCCACGCGGCGGGCGCCCAAGGCCCCGTGCTGCAGGAATTCCGCGACAACGGCGTCAACGTCGCCCGCTTCCCCGACAGCGTGATGGAGGCCCTGCGCAACGCCGCGGACGAGGTCTATGCCGAACGCTCCGCCGAGGACGAGATGTTCAAGCGGGTGATCGACAGCTACCGCGCCTATGGCGAGGATTACCGCGAATACCAGAGCCTCTCGGCGCTGGATTGACCCACTCCCCGCCCGTGCCACGCCGGCACGGGCGGGCCACCCCTTTCGGGAGACCCCAATGCGCCGCCCAGTGACGTTGCGTGATTTCGGCAGCTACACCGCCGGTGGCCGCCTGCACCGGGTCACCGAAGGGCAACCGCGCGACCTGCCCGTCACCCGCGACGTCACCCTGACCTTCGACCCAAGGGGCACCTTCGCGGTCGAACAGGCCTACGTGCAGTATTTCATCCCCGAACCGCGCCTTGACGCACCCCCGGTCGTGCTGCTGCACGGCGGCGGCATGTCCGGCACCGTCTGGGAAGGCACCCCCGACGGGCGGCCCGGCTGGCTCCACATGCTGCTGGCCGAGGGCCACGAGGTTCACGTCATCGACAACGTGGAACGCGGCCGGGCCGGGTTCATGCCGGGGCTCTGGCCGGGCGAGCCGGTGCTGCGCTCGCTCGAGGACGCCTGGCACCTCTTCCGCATCGGCCCGCCCGAGGGTTTCGCCACCCGCCACGCCTTCCCCGGCCAGCGCTTCCCCGCCGACAGCCTCCCCGCGCTCGCCGCCACCTTCGCCCCCCGCTGGCTCTCCACCGCGCCGCAGCAGGCGGCGGCGGTCAAGGCCGTGCTCGACCGGCTGACCGCACCCGTCCTCATCGCCCACAGCCAGGGCGCCGAACCCGCCTTCGAGGCCATCGCCCAAGGCGCGACCCTCTCCCACCTCGTGCTTCTCGAACCCTCGGCCGAGCCCGACGACCCCGCCCCGCTCGCCCCCCTCCCCGTCACCCTCGTGACCGGCGACCACCTCGGCATCAACGACCTCTGGCGCAGCCGCTCCGCCGCATGGGACCGGTTCGAAACCGCCCTCCGCGACACCGGCGCGCCCGTCCACCGCCTCGCCTCCGGCACCGCCCTGCCGGCCGGCCATTCCCACCTGCCCATGCATGACCACGGCCACGACACCGTGCTCGAGGCCATCCTCGCCACGCTCGACGCCTGAGCGCCGAAGGTTCCGGTGGCACCTCCCCCCTTCGCCCGCTATGACCATGGCAAACCGGCCCATCGACCCTGACGCGAGACACCGCCATGACCCCCGAAGAGCTTGACGCCATCCTGCCCGACTTCCCGAAATCCATGGGCGTGACCCTGACCAGCGGCAGCCCCGAATGCATCGTCGGCACCCTGACCGTCCAGCCCCACCACGCCAACCGCAACGGCGTGATGCATGGTGGCGCGATCATGGCCTTCGCCGACGCGCTCGGCGGCTCGGCCGCCGCCATCAACCTCCGGGACGGCCAGAGCACCACCACGCTGGAGAGCAAGACCAACTTCCTGCGTCCCATCGCCATCGGCGAAACCGCCACCGCCCGCTGCGAGGCCCTGCATCGCGGGCGCAGAACGACGATCTGGCAAACCACCGTGCTGCGCGAGGACGGCAAGCCCGCCGCCATCGTCATCCAGACCCAGATGACCCTTTCCCCGGCCCCCTGACCGGACCGCGAACCGCCCTCGCGCCACCCTGCCGGGGGGCGCCGGATTACTCCTAACGTGTTGACCTGATTGTAACGTTTGGGCGTAAAGAACGAGAATACCATTGCCTATATCGGCCCACGCCCCAATATAAACCTGTCACAGTTGTAGGAAAGCGAGTAAGACCAGATGCCGTCACCGACCGAACTGCCGCCCGCATTGGGCGACTATATCCGGAAATCCGGCGTTGCCCTGGCCGTTTCGTCGGCCGGAGGCGATGCGCCCCTGATTGCGGTGAACGACGCCTTCTGTACCCTTACCGGCTATGCCGAGGATGACGTGACCGGCCAGAACTGCCGCTTCCTCCAGGGCGCCAACACCACCGAGGAGGAGCGCCAGCCGCTGCACGATTTCGTCCACGGCCGGGGCGGCGACAACGGTCGCTTCCCGATCACCAACTACCGCAAGGACGGCAGTGAATTCCGCAACTTCGTCTTCATGTCCCGCCTCTACGATCGCGACGGTCAGGCACAACTCGTCCTCGCCTCGCAGTTCGACATGACCTCGGCCATGCAACGCTCGGAAATCTCCAAGAACGACGCCAAGCTGTCGCAGGCGCTGACCGATGTCGATCAGATCGGCCGCGAATACGGCTACGCGATGATGGGCTCGGCCCAGCTCATCGCCGACTCGGTGGCGACGCTCGCCCGCATGTCCTTCTCGGACTCCCGTTAACCTCTGCGGCCGGGCTGATCGTCACATGAAAGATTCCGAAGAAAAAAACACGCCCCCCTCCGGCAAACGCGAGGCAGACCGCCAACGGCTCTGCGTCGTCGGCATCGGCGCCTCCGCCGGCGGGCTCGAAGCGATCCGCGAGATGCTGACCGAGGCCCGCCCCGGCAACAACCTCGCCTTCGTCGTCATCCAGCACCTCGATCCCAACCACGAAAGCCTGCTGGCCGAACTGCTGTCCCGGCATACCGAACTGACCGTCCGGCAGGTCTCTGGCGGCGAGAAGGTCGAGGCCGGAAACGTCTATATCATCCCGCCGGGGCACGGGCTGTCGATCAAGGACGCGGTGCTCAACCTCACCGACTTCGCCCAGCCCCGCGGCCTGCGCCGGCCGATCGACGATTTCTTCGAGAGCCTCGCCCTCGACCAGGGGCGCTTTGCCGCCTGCGTGATCCTGTCGGGCACCGGCGCCGACGGGAGTGCGGGCCTGCGCGCGGTCAAGGAACACGGCGGCCTCTGCCTCGTCCAGGACCCGCGCACCGCCAAGTACGAGGGCATGCCCACTTCGGCCCAGGGCACCGGGCTCGTGGATTTCGTCCGCCGCCCGGGCGAGCTTGTCGACGCGATCCAGCAATTCTATGCCCATTCCTCCGTCGACACGGTCGACCGGAAACTCGCCAACACCGTCGAGGAGAACCTCAAGGACATTTGCAGCGTCGTGCGCAACTTCGTCGGGCACGATTTTTCGGGCTACAAGAAATCCACCCTCATCCGCCGGGTCCAGCGCCGCATTCAGGTGCTCGGCCTCGCCGATGCCAACGCCTATCTTCAGCACATCAGGGCCGATCCTCTCGAATGCGAGGTGCTGTTCCGCGACCTGCTGATCAATGTCACCCGCTTCTTCCGCGACCCCGAGCATTTCGCAGCGCTGCGCTCCATGGTCATCCAGCCGATGATCGAGAATGCCGGCAACGAGGACGAGATCCGCATCTGGATTCCGGGCTGTTCCAGCGGCGAGGAGGCGTTCACCATCGCCATGATGTTCGCCGAGGAAATCCGCCTCCAGGATCGCTCCCCCAAGGTCCAGATTTTCGCCACCGATATCGACGAGCAGATGCTGCGCATCGCGCGCGACGCCTCCTATCCCCAGGCGGCGCTGGCCGACATCCCCGAGGAAATGCGCGACGCCTATACCATTGCCCGCGACGGCCGGTTTCAGGTCTCCGCCCGCATCCGCGACATGATCCGCTTTTCGGTCCACAGCATCGTGCGCGACCCGCCCTTTTCCAATATCGACCTGCTGTCCTGCCGCAACCTGCTGATCTATTTCGGCGACCAGCTTCAGAACCTCGCCCTGCCGATCTTCCACTATTCGATCAAGCCCGGCGGCACCCTGTTCCTCGGGCCGTCGGAAACCGTCGGCCGGCACGACCACGCCTTCCAGCAGATCGATCAGTCGGCGCGGATCTTCCAGCGCAACGAGGGCCGCCCGGAATACCCGCTTCACCTGCGCGGACAGGCCCGGCCCGAAGCCCCGCAGCGCCCCGGCCTCCGCGAAGAAGACACCGCCTTGATTCGACCCGACTGGCGCGAGGATGACGCGGTTCAGCGGATCCTGTCCACCTACGCCCCCGCCACGCTACAGGTGACGACCTCGGGTGAAATCCTCAAGACCACCGGCCGCCTCGGCAAGTATTTCGACTACGGCACCGATCAGGAAACCAACCGCTTCGCCCCCTCCATCGCCCGCCCCGGCGTGCGCGAGGCCGTCTCGGCCATCATCCGGCAGGTCGGCAAGGGCAAAAAGCGCACCATCTCCCGCGATCTCGTCGCCAATTCCGAATTCGGCCAGCAGGCTTTCGACCTCATCGCCGAGCCGCTCGATGACGGCTCCATCCTGCTGATCCTGCGCGACCGCGACCGGTTCGAAACCTTCGACGACGAGGATTTCGACGATCTCGACCCGATGGACAGCCACGTTCAGAGCCTCGAGGACGAACTGCGCAGCACCCGCGTCCGGCTGCACACCACCGTCGAAGAGCTAGAGACCGCCAACGAGGAACTGAAAAGCTCCAACGAAGAAATGATGTCGATGAACGAAGAGCTTCAGTCGACCAACGAGGAGCTCTCGACCGTCAATGACGAGCTGAAAAGCAAGGTCGACGAACTCTCCGTCGCCAATGCCGATCTCAGCAACTTCTTTGCCTCCACCGCCCTGCCCCTCGTGGTGGTCGATGCCGACATGTCGATCCGCAACTTCACCGAGGCGATCCAGTCGATCTACCCCTTCCGCGGCACCGACCGGGGCCGCCCGCTTACCGAGGTGACCAGCAGCCTGCGTCACAACGAAGAGGTGCTGAGCGCCGCAAAGGACGTCATGCGCGACGGAGAGGTGCGCTATATGCGCGTCACCGACCGCCACGAGCAACGCACGTGGTCACTGGTGATCACGCCCTACCAGAACCGCAACGGCAACATCGACGGCGCCACCCTCGTCTTCACCGAGGTCACCGACGCCCTGCGCCTCGAGGAGGCGCTCAAGCACGAGGGCGAGCGGCTGCGCCTCGCGCTCGACGTCACCTCGCTCAGCGTCTGGGAATACGACCCCGCCTCGAACGAGTTCAAGCTGGACGAGACCGGCCGCGCCCTGGTCGGCTCCGAGACGGCCGTGCTCAAGCTCGGCGACTTTCTCGAAACCGCCAGCTCCAAGGACCGGCAGGCCATCGAGACCGCCTTCGTCCACGCCAACGAGGAGGGCGAGTCGATCGACCTGACCATCTCCGCCCCCCTTGCGGATGGCGGGAACCGGTATGTCCGCATCGCCGGCCGCCGCATCAACGGCCACCGCGCCGACCGGATCCTCGGCGTGCTCTTCGACGTCACCTCCGAGGAAGAGGCCAAGACCGTCCGCGAAATGATGCTGCGCGAGATGAACCACCGGGTAAAGAACATGTTCTCGGTCATTTCCAGCATGGTCCGCATGGCCGCCAGATCGACCGACAGTATCGACGACCTCGTCGAGGGCGTGCAGGCCCGCATCAACGCGCTCGCCCGTTCGCACGATATGACCCAGCGCTCCCGCGCGGGCAAGCGCCTCCGCCTCGAAGATGCGATCCGCGCCGCGCTCGAACCCTATGACGGCCAGGCCGAAACCAGCATCACCGGCCCCAAGGTCCTGCTCACCAGTCAGGAGTTGACCTCGCTGTCCCTGCTGCTGCACGAATGGGCCACCAACGCGGCGAAATACGGCGTGCTCGGCCCGGCCACGGGCACGCTCGATGTGACATGGAAGACGCATAAGGACGATTCAGTCGAATTGATATGGAACGAGATCCACGATCGCAGAGTTATTCCTGACGAAAACGGAAACGGGTTTGGCTCAACATTGGTCGATCTGGCAGCCGCCCAGCTAGGCGGAAGTGTAACGGTTTCGTTCGACGACAATGAACGCAAAATGACTTTGGTATATGAGCCCGAAAACAATGAATGACAAAAAAGATCGAGCAACGGTGCTTGTGTGTGAAGACGAATTCGTGGTCGCTTTGGACCTCAAACTCCTGATCGAGGAATTCGGCTTCGAGGTGATGGGCCCCTTCGCAAAGCGGTCCGACGCCCTCGAGATACTGGACAAGGGCCTCCCCGACGTGGCCCTTCTCGACGTGCGCCTGAAGGATGGCGAAGTGTTCCCGCTGGCCGACAAGCTTGTCGACCTCGGCGTGCCCATCGTCTTCCACTCCGGCCACATCTTCGAGGAGGACGTGCGCAACCGCTACCCCGGCGCCGAGACCTGCCAGAAACCGGTCAGCGCCCGGCACCTCCGCACCACGTTGGAAAACGCCCGCTGAAAAGGCCGCTCCCCACAGGGAACGGCCTTCACTCTTCCGGCACGTCCTGTCGCTCAGGCGGTCAGTTGAACCACCAGCGTTCGACACAGCGCTCGCCATCCATGTCCCAGTTCGAGGCAAACGTCTCGGGCAGGCCCACCTTGTCGCGCGTCCCGAACACGTACGAGGCGAACATCGGCGCGATCAGCCCGCCATCGTTGCTCAGGATCTCCTGCATCTCGAAATACATCGCCTTGCGTTTCTCGGTATCGAGCTCCGCCCGCGCCGAGATCAGCAACTCGTCGAACCGCTCGTTCGACCACTTCGTCCCGTTCCACGGCACGCCGCTCTGATACGCGGTCGAGAACATCAGATCCTCCACCGGCCGCCCGCTCCAGTAAACGGCAACGAAAGGCTTCACGTTCCACACATCGGTCCAGTACCCGTCATTGGGCACCCTGACAGGCGTGATATCGAGCCCCGCCTCCTTGGCCGAATTCTGGTAGAGCGTCGCCGCATCCACCGCCCCGGCAAAGGCCGCATCAGCCGCCAGCAGCTCCACGCTGACATTCTCCATGCCGGCCTTCTTCAGGTAGTGCCGCGCCTTGTCCGGGTCGTATTCCCGCTGCTCCATCTCGGAATTGTAGAACCGTTGGCCCTGCCCGATCGGATGGTCGTTGCCGACCGCGCCATAGCCGAACAGGATCTTGTCCACCAGCTCCTGCCGGTCGATCGCCCACTTCAGCGCCAGCCGCAGGTTGACATCCGTATAGGGATCGACATCGCACATCATCTCGAAGGTGAAATGCTGCGTGCCCGGCACCGAATGCACGTTCACGCCCGGGTTCTGCTTGATCCGGTCCACGGTCTTGAGGTCCATCCGGTCGATCGCGTCGAAATCCCCGGTGATGAACCCCGAGGTTCGCGCATTCGTATCCGTCACCGCGATGATCTCGGCGGAATCAAAGAACGCCCGGTTGTTCAGGTCCCAGTGATCCCCGAAACGCGACAGGTCCGACCGCACACCGGGCTCGAAATTGTCGAGCCGGTAAGCCCCGCACCCGATCCCCGTCTTCCAGTCGACGGCGCCATCCTCGGACATGCCGATCGGAATGTGATAATCGCTCATCACGAAGGGAAAGTCGGCATTCCCCGCGTTCAGCTCGAACACCACCCGGCTGTCACCATCGGCCCGCACATCCGTCAGCGCCGACAGCAGGGGCTTGGCCGCCGAGGTCGAATTCTCCCCCCGGTGATGGTTGACCGAGGCCACCACGTCCTCCGGCGTCACGTCCTTGCCGTTATGAAAGGTCATCCCCTTGCGCAGATCGAACACCCAAGTCTTGCCGCCATCCGCCGGCTCCCAGCTTTCCGCCACGCCCGGCGTCAGGCTGCCATCGCGGGCGACCTCGGTCAGGTAGCCGTGGAAGGTCTGCAACAGGTTGACCATATAGCCATTCTCGGCCGTGCCCGGGTTCATCGTGTCGGTCGTCTGACCGTGCCCCTTGCCCAGCCGGAACGTCCCGCCCTTCTGCGGGGCCGCAGCCTGCGCCATGTCGGCCATGCCGGTCGCCGTGGCCGCCGTCATACCGGTCGCCAGCATGGCCCGCATGAATTGCCGCCGATCCATATCGCCGGCCATGAACCGGGTTCTCAGTCGGTTGATGTGTTTCTCTTTCATTCCTTGCTCCCTGTTGGTTTTCTTGGTTTTATTTCCTTTGGTTGAAGGCTCAGCCCGGCGCCCGCCGCAACGATTGCGCCATGCAGTGAATGCCGCCGCCCATCATGGTGAACATGTCCATCTCGGGGTCGTAAACCTTGAACCCGTTCGCCCGCAGCTTGGCGTTCAGGTCCTTGCTCGCCGCCGGCGCCAGCACCCGGTCATTGCCCAGCGACATCACGTTACAGCCAAGTGCCATCGTGTCCTTGAAGCCCACGGGGATCAGCTCGAACCCCTTGCCCTTTAGCCAGTCCACCACATGCTCCGGTGTCGTCTCCAGACAGACAGCGGCACATTTCGGCGCAATGACACAGACCATCAGGTCGATATGCACGTAATAGGGGTCGATATACGCGTACTGCACCTCCCACCCCTCTTTTTCGACCCATCCGCCGATCTGTTTGGCCGAGACTTCCTCGCAACGCATCCCCGTGTAGCCGATCAGAACCGCGCCCGGCTCGACGATATGAAAATCGCCGCCCTCGAAATTCCCGGCGCTCACCATGTCATAGATCGGAATGCCCGCCTCGAGGTAGAACCGCAGCGCGGCGGAATACTCCCCCCGACGGCGCGGGTTCGCCATCTGCGTGATTACCGCGCCCCACGGCGTCATGAAGCTCGAATCCCGCGCATAGACCCCGTATTTCAGGTTCTCATCCTGCGGCATCGTGTGAATGGTCACGCCCGCATCCTCATAGGCCTCGCACATCTCGCGATACTGCCGCACCGCGGCCTGATGATCCCACGCCCGCCCCGTGCGGGCGGTCTCGCGGTAGATCGAGCTGAAGGCGGTGTTGTCCATATGCCCAAAGGTCTCGACCGGGCCCAGCAGCACGTCCTGAAGAACCCCGTATTCCGAGTCGATCCCCCAGTTCTCCAGCGGCTGCGTGCCGCCCCCGTGCTGGCGCGCCTGAAGAGGCAGAGTGGCGGGTGTCTTGTCCTTGGGCATGGCGATTCTCCACTTGTTTCCATTCCAAGGGTAGAAATGAGTCAATCTTGGTAAAAGCGAGTAATTTTGCTTAAGCTGATGAGATCAGCTTGTAGATCGGAGGCAGCCATGAGAATCGGCGACAACTGGGTGTCCCTCAATGCGCTCCAGACCTTTCAGGTCGCGGCCCGGCATCAGCACATGGGACGCGCCGCCACCGAACTCAACGTCACCCAAAGCGCGGTCAGCCATCAGGTCCGCGCGCTCGAAACCTCGCTCGGCGTCTCCCTCTTCGACCGCCGCGGCCGCCGGATCGAGCTCAACCCGGCCGGCGAACGCCTCCTGCGCTCCATCGAGCAGGGCTTCGCCGGCATCTCCTCGACCGCCCTGTCGCTGTCGACCGATGCCTTCTCGGGCCAGCTTTCCCTCGCCGTGCCGGTCTCGCTCATGGTCGAATGGCTGAACGCGAAACTGGCAGAGTTCCTCGGCCGCTTCCCCGGCCTGTCGCTCAGGCTCACCTACGGCGAACGCACGATGACCTCCCTGCCGGCCGATATCGACATGGCGATCGTCTTTTCCGCCCACAGCTTCCCCGGCTGCACCGTCACCCCGCTTATGCGCACCGCCATCTTCCCGGTCTGCGCCCCCGATCTCGCCCGCGGCCCCCTGCCGATGACGCCCGACATCCTGAAACGCTCGACCCTCATTCACGAGGATGACGGCGACATCTGGTCCCAATGGTTCGCCAGCCGCGGCCTCGAACAGTTCCGTCCCGCCCGCGAAATCCATGCCGGCTCCCATCACGACGCCGTGGCCTTCGCCCGCAACGGCGCGGGCTTTGCCATGACCGACTGGTTCCTCGGCGGCGAAACCCTCCGCTCCGGCCGGTTGATACAGGCCTTCGGCCCCCGCGAACTGGATTACGACGCCTATTACATCGTCACCCGCACCAACCAGCCCCCCAACAGCCCGGCCGCCGCCCTTTCCGAATTCCTCATTCGTGAAACCGGCTCCGCGCCCGCAGGCCCCCTCTGATCCCCCCGCCTCACAAAAAGTTAAAAAATATTGAAACTATGCGAGCCCCCGTTCCGTGTCTTCGGCTCGTGGTAACAGGATCATTCCGGGAAAAGCTCATAATGGTACAACAGGGAAGAAAAACACTGGTCAGGCTCCTCAACGGCTCGGCCAGCGCATTTGTCATGCTTGCAGCCGGCGCGGCCTATGCCGACGGCACCGCCCCGTGCAACAACGGGGCAGGCACCAACAGCGTGGAATGCGGCGAGAACAGCACGGCAAACGGCGATTTCTCCATCGCCGTGGGTGACCAGTCGATCACCGACGCGACCGCCACCGACGGCATCGCCATCGGTTCCGAAGCCTCGGCCACCGGCCCCTCCACCACCGCCATCGGCGGCGAGACCGTCGCCACCGGCCCCGGCGCCACCGCTGTCGGCTGGCAATCCCAAGCCACTGCCGAACGGGCGCAGGCCTTCGGCCACCTCGCCACCGCACAGGGCGAACGCTCGCTCGCCGTGGGCGAGAACGCCGACGCGCAAACCGACTTCTCCACCGCCATCGGCAACGAAGCCACAGCCAACGGCATTGACGCCATGGCAATCGGCGACACCGCCAGCGCCAACGGCCCCTCGACCACCGCAGTGGGCGGTGAATCGGTCGCAACGGGCCCCGGCGCCACGGCAATCGGCTGGCAATCGCAGGCCAACGCCGAGCGCGCACAAGCCTTCGGCCACCTCGCCACCGCCCAAGGCGTCCGCTCGCTCGCCGTTGGTGAAGCCGCCAACGCGCAAACCGACTTCTCCACCGCCATCGGCAACGAGGCCACCGCGAACGGCGTCGACGCCATCGCTGTCGGCGACAACGCCATGGCGAACGGCACCTCCACCACCGCGCTTGGCGGCGAGTCGACGGCCATGGGCCCCGGCGCCACCGCCGTCGGCTGGCAGTCGACCGCCTCGGCAGAGCGCGCGCAGGCCTTCGGCCACCTCGCCACAGCCTCCGGCGTCCGCTCACTCGCCATCGGTGAAGCCGCCAACGCGCAAACCGACTTCTCCACCGCCATCGGCAACGAGGCCACCGCCAACGGCATTGACGCCATGGCAATCGGCGACGAGGCCAGCGCCAACGGCCCGTCGACCACCGCAGTGGGCGGCGAAAGCGTGGCAACAGGCCCCGGCGCCACCGCCATCGGCTGGCAGTCGCAAGCCACCGCCGAACGCGCCCAAGCCTTCGGTCACCTGGCCACGGCCCAAGGCGTCCGCTCCCTCGCCGTCGGCGAAAACGCCGACGCGCAAACCGACAACGCCACCGCCATCGGCAACGAGGCCATCGCCAACGGCATCGACTCCATCGCCCTCGGCGACACCTCCATGGCGAACGGTCCTTCCACTACCGCGCTTGGCGGTGAGACGACCGCGATGGGCCCGGGCGCCACGGCCGTCGGCTGGCAAGCCACCGCTTCGGCCGAGCGCGCGCAGGCCTTCGGCCACCTCGCCACCGCCTCCGGCGTGCGCTCTACCGCGGTAGGCGAAGGCGCCACCGCCTCGGGCGAGGTCTCGCTCTCCTTCGGCAACCTCGCCACGGCCACCGGCACCAACTCGGTCGCCATCGGCAATGGCGCCATGGCGACGCGGGCGAACCAGTTCACCATGGGCAACGCCGACAACACCTACACCATGCCCGGTGTGGCCTCTGCCGAAAGCACCGCTGCTCAGGGCACCCCGGTGGGCTACCTCACCGCCGACGCCGACGGCAACCTCGCCGTCGACCGCTCGGTCCTGCCCTCCGCGGCGCTCACCCAACAGGTCCGCTCGAACAGCGCCGGCATCGCCAATAACAGCCGCCGGATCTCGAACAACGAGGAAGGCATCGCCATGGCCATGGCGCTGAGCACCCCCTACGTGCCCACCGACCGCAGCTTCGCACTGTCGACCAGCGTCGGCATGTTCGAGGGCTCGAGCGCGATGGCCGTCAACATGGGCTTCCGGGTCAGCCCGAACGTTCAGCTTGACGCTGGCGTCACACACGGGTTCGATAGAAGCCAGACAGGCGGCCGCATAGGTGTAACGTACTCTTGGTAACCCTTCGCACGAACAGAACCACCGGAGCGCCGCGGAACTTGACCGCGGCGCTTCTCGCCCTCCTGCTGCTGGCGACGCCCGGCCTCGCGCAGGAACAGGTCGAACGCAGCTTCGCCACGGCTCTTGTGCGTGACGTGCTCACCGCCCTGCATCACGGCAACCGCACCGGCAATTACACCGTGCTGCGCGACTACGCGGCCCGCGACTTCGCCGCCGCCAACAACGCCACGGAACTGGCCGCGCGCTTCACCGAGCTCAGAAATTCGGGCCTCGACATGCTGCCCGTGCTCGTGGTCGATCCAAAGATCCTTCAGGCCCAGATCGCCGCCGGCAACGACCAGATGCGGCTGACCGGCTATTTCCCCACCCTGCCGCAGCATTTCAGCTTCGACCTCGTCTTCCTGCAGGACCGCGGCCGCTGGCGCCTGCTCGACATCTCCGCCGGCGCCTTCGACCCGATCGAGGCCCCGGAGCCGCAAGCCGAGGAGCCAGCGGCAAAAGCGGAAGAGAGCAACGACTGAAGCGCCTTACAGGTAAGTGTGCCACACGCCCGGAACAAAGCCGCGCCAAAGCGCGGCGCCGGGCGAGCGCCTCCCCACGGGCCGCCGCTCACCCGGCGGGGCTACCTGATAGCCGCGCGTCCATACGCTCCCCGCCCCGGGCTCGACCCGGGGCCTCTTCCCCCAAGAGGTCCCGGCTCAAGGCCGGGACGGGCAGTTCGACAGGCAGGCCACCCGCCCAATCGCACCACCGCATTTACCTTCACCGATACAACCTCACCCCATCCATACACCCCCTCCCCGCCCCGGGCCTGACCCGGGGCCTCCCGCCACACGAGGTCCCGGCTCAGGGCCGGGACGGGCTGCCCCCGCCAAACCACACTCTACCCCTCCCCGCCGATCCGCCGCCGCATCATCCGCTCGTACACCCCCGGCGCCGCCCGCCGTACCCACCACGACAGCCGCGCCACGCGCCCCACCGGGATGAACGCCCGCCCCCGCGCCACGCCGCGCAGGATCACCTCCGCCGCCTCCTCCGGGCGCATATAATCCACCCCGTCCGACGCCGAACCGGGCCGCACGATCCCGTCCGCCCCGCGCGCCGCATTGCCGATATTCGTCGCCACGAAGCTCGGCGCGGCGATCACGCAGCGCACGCCATGCGCCGCCTCCTCCGACCGCAGCGACCCGAAAAACCCCTCCATCGCGTGTTTCGACGCCGCGTATGCCGTGCGGTTCTTCAGCGGCGCGAACCCCGCGACCGACGATATCGCCAGATGCACGCCCCCGCTTCTGCGCAAAGGCTTGAGAAAGGCCCGTGCCATCGCCACGGCGGCAAAGTAATTGATCTCGAACACGCGCCGGTGACTGGCCTCGTCACTCTCGGCAAACGGCCCGATCTGCGAGACGCCCGCGTTATAGATCACCATGTCGACCGAGAGCCGCACCGCGATCACCTCCGACGCCGCATCTGCCAGCGCCGCCGCATCGGTCAAATCCACCTGCACGGGTGTCCGCGTGTCCGACGCCTCTAATCCGTCAACATTCAAATCCATCAGCACGCAATGCCAGCCCTCCGCCTCCAGCCCTCCCGCAAGCGCCCGGCCAAGGCCGCCGTTGCCGCCTGAAATCACCGCCGTCCTCAAAGCCCCGCCTCCCGCCGCCACAGGTCGAACACCTCGGCCGATCGCAGCTCGGGCACGTAACCGAACCCCTCCTTCAGCCGGTCATTGGCCAATACGGGGCGGTATTGCAGGAACCTGACCTGCTCCGGCCCATACTGCGTCAGCCC
Source organism: Roseovarius sp. (assembly GCA_040220035.1). Classification (GTDB taxonomy): domain Bacteria; phylum Pseudomonadota; class Alphaproteobacteria; order Rhodobacterales; family Rhodobacteraceae; genus Roseovarius. The sequence goes on from JAVJTX010000001.1 coordinate 52,508, forward strand.
CAGCGGCCTTGCCACCGCCAGCGCCGCCTTCAACCCCCACGCCGGCAACCGCAACACCGGCTTGCCCAGCATCCGGGCGAGCTCATCGACCGACAGCCAGCCATCCCCCGCCACATTGTAAATCCCCGCCGGGCCAATTGTCGCCGCCCGCTCTAGTATCCGCGCCAGATCGCGCGTCCAGATGAACACGAACGGGCTGTCAAAGCCCCGAATGGCCAGCAGCCGCTTGCGGTGAAACAGCGCCGTGATCTGGTTCTCCACCCCCGCGCCCAGCACCGTACCCACCCGCAAAACTACCTGCTCCAACGCGGGATGAGCCACACGCGCCTCCGCCAGCATCTCCTCCACCTGCCGCTTGTGATCGGCATAGGCGAACTCCACATTCCCCCGGCATGGCGCCTCTTCCGTCAGCGGCACGGGGTTGTCGGCATGATACCCGTAAGCCGCCCCAGAACTCGTCACCACCAGCCGTCTCACCCCGTGTTTCACACAAGCCGCCAGCACATTCCGCGTCCCCGTCACGTCCACGGCAAAGGCCTGCTCGCGCGTCATCCCCTGCGGCGGCGTCACCACCGAGGCCAGATGCACCACCACCTCCGGCCGCACCTCCCCGATCACCGCGTCCGGATCACCCGCCGTCACATCCATCCGCCGGAACGCCACCGCCTCCGGCACCTCCCCCCGCGCCAGATCGGTCGCCACAACCTCCCCATCCGCCAGCGCCCCAACAAGCGCCCGGCCCACCATCCCGGCCGCCCCGGTGATCAGCACCCGGCTCATCTCGCCGCCTCCGTCCGTCCCATCACGGCCGCCAGCGCGATCCCCGAAATCGCGTGCCAGATCCCCCAGAACGCCGCCACCACCGCCATGCCGCCCAAGCCCCCGAAAAACCCGAAGATCAGCACCAGCCCCAACCCCGAATTCTGGATCCCCGTCTCGATCGTCACCGAGCGCCGGTCAAACGCCGACAGCCCCGCCACCCGCGCGGTCACGTACCCGCCCGACAACGCCAGCGCATTATGCAAGACCACCAGCCCCGCAATCCCGCCCGCATAGGCCAGAAACTGCGCCCAGTTCGCCGCCAGCGCCACCGCCACGAACCCCACGAAAATCGCCATCGACAGCCCCTGCAACGGCCCGCGCAGCCGCGCCGTCACCTCCGGCCGCCGCGCATTCAGCGTCACCCCCAGAACCAAGGGCAGCACCAGCATCAGCGCCACCGTCACCGCGATCCGCGCCGGGTCGATCTCCGTCGCCCGCAATATCTCCGCCGATGGCCCGTACAGGCTCCCCCAGAAGGCAATGTTCAAAGGCGTCAGCACGATCGCCCCCACCGTCGCCACCCCCGTCATCGACACCGACAGCGCCGCGTTGCCCCCGGCCCGATGGGTGATGAAGTTCGAGATATTCCCCCCCGGACACGCCGCCACCAATATCAGCCCCAGCGCCACCGACGCCTGCGGCCTGACCGCCAGCACCAGCAGAAATGTCAGCACCGGCAACACCACGAATTGCGAGAACAACCCCACCACCAGCGGCTTCGGCGCCCTCGCCAGCGCCCTGAAATCCCGTGGTTGCAGGTCGATGGCGATGGAAAACATCACCACCGCCAGTATTCCGTTCAACAGCGTCAAAGACCCCGCCGAAAACTCCAGAACCGCCTCGTCAATCATGCCCCGGCCCCGCCAAGCCGCCCGATCCAGCGGCCCACCGCCTTGCGATAGGTGGCCTTGTCCACGTAATAGGCCATCCGCGGCAGGTCGATATAGTTCACCCCCCCCGTCGCCCGCTCGAACCCTTCGGCCTTCTTCTCCTGCAGCGCCCTCGCCCCGGCCGACCCGGCCCTGAGCCCCTCGATATACCGCACCACCATCTCGGCCTGCTCATGCCGCCCCTGCCAGCCAAGCCCCGACGCCTCGACCATGCCCAGCACGAACAAATCGTCACGCTCCGGATGCAGGCAGTTGAGATACAGATGCGGCGCATCCCCCGTCCAGTTCAGCAGCCCGTCATCGATGAACGGATAATCCAGCTTGTACCCCGTGGCGGCCAGAACCATGTCATACTCGGCACTGGTCCCGTCCCGGAAATGCACGGTCTTGCCCTCGAACCGCGCCACATCCGGCCGGATTTGCACATCCCCATGCCCCGCATGATAGAGGATCAGCGAATTCACCACCGGGTGGCTTTCGTAAAGCTTGTAGTCGGGCTTCGGGAACCCGTATTTCTGCGGATCGCCCACGAACCACTTCAGGATCGTCCCGTCCACCACCCGCTTCAGCGCCATCGGCAGCTTGATCGCCCCGCCCAGCGTATCGGCGGGCTTGCCAAAGATATACTTGGGCACGAAATAGTACCCCCGCCGCATCGACACGTCACAGGACATACCGTGATGAATGGCATCCACGGCAATATCACAGCCCGAATTCCCCGCGCCGATGATCAGAACCCGCTTGCCGTCAAACTGCCCCGGATAGCGATACGCCCCCGAATGGATCAGCTCGCCGGTGAACTCCCCCTCGAAACGCGGCATGTTCGGCGTGCTCAACGTGCCGTTGGCAATCAGCAGGCCGGCGAACTCCTCCACATGCTCGCCCTCACCATCCCGCCACGTCACGCGCCAGCCCTCGCCCGACGCCCCCAGTGGCTCGCATGACAAAACTTCCGCCCCGAACCGGTAATGCCGGTAAAGGTCGAACTTCTCCGCGAACTCCCGGAAATAGCGCTTCATCTCCCGATGCGACGGGTATTCCGCCACCTCCTCGCGCATCGGGAAATCGGTGAACTCGGTCATCCGCTTGGACGAGATCAGATGCGCCGTCTCGTACATGGTCGAGCGCGGGCCCTCGATATCCCACAGCCCGCCCACGTCGGCATTCAGCTCGAACCCCTGAAACGCGATCCCCCGCTCAGACAACAGCTTGGCGGCGGCCAGCCCCATCGGCCCCGCCCCGATCAGGGCAAACCTGTCGCGCGCATCACTCATGAAATCCTCCCTTGCCACCCTTAACTTGAACATCTGTTCAACTTAAGGCAAGGTGTTTTCATGACTGCGGAACAAACCTTTGACACGGCACGAAAAAGAGCGCCCTCCAAACGGGCGCTGGCCACCCGCAAACGCGTGTACGACGCCGCCGAGGCCGTCTTTGCCGACCGGGGATTCGACGGCGCCACCATCCGCGACATCGCCGCCGAGGCGGGCGAGCCCGTGGGCACCATCCACCACCACGGCGGCGGGAAAGAGGCGCTCTTTCACCGCACCGTCGCCCGCCGCGCCGCCCCCCTCTCGCAGGCCCGGCTCGACGCGCTGGCCCGCCTCCGCGCGACCGGCCCCCTCACGCTTGAAACCCTGCTTTCGGCCTTCATGCGCCCCTTCTTCGAGCTCTCGCAACACGATCCCGGCTGGCGCCACTACGCCCGTATCGTGGCCTTCGTCTCCACCGACGACCGCTGGCGCGCCATCGCCGCCGAACATTTCGACCCCACAGCCGAGACCTTCCTCGCCGAACTCCTCGCCCTTCGCCCCTCGGCCACCCGCCGGCAGGTGGCCGAAGGCTTCGTCTTCTCCGTCTCCGCCATGCTGGCGCTGCTCACCACGCAGGGCCGGATCACCGCCCTCGGCCACTCCCCGGCCTCCCAAACGGAGCAGATCGACCACCTGATCCGCTACTGCGCCGCCGGGCTCTCCACCTGACGGGATGGACCGCGCCCGCCGCTTGCTCTAAGACCTTCCGCAAATCACCTGATCACAGCAGGCCCCTCATGAGACACGCCCTGATCGCCGCTTTCCTCGTCGCCGCCGGATGCACCACGCAGGAAACCCCCTCCGTCTCCCGCGACACCGGCCGCGCCCTCTTCGCCGAGAATTGCGCCGCCTGCCACGGCCCGACCGCCAAGGGCAACGGGCCGCTCTCCACCGGGCTCGGGACACCGGCCGCCGATCTCACCCGGATCGCTGCGCGGCGCAACGGCGTCTGGCCAAGGCTCGAGATCATGTCGATCGTCGACGGCTACACCAAGCGCACCAACCCGCGCGACGACATGCCCGTCATTTCCGCCCTGACCGAGGGCCCGCTCGTCGATTTCGACACCGGCAACGGGATCACCAAGCAAGTGCCTGCGCGCCTCGTCGCGATGGTGGCCTATCTCGAAAGCGTCCAGTCGCCGCCGCCCACCTCCTACGTCCCGTGACCGCCGCAGCCGGCGGCCGACCCGCCGCCATTGTCCTGCCCGCTTAAGTGCCTATGTCCCCTGCATGACCTCTGCTCCGCGCGACAACCGCCCGCCACCGCCACAGGCCACCCAGGTCGGCGCCCCCGCCTTCCTCTGGACCCTCGTCGGCATCATGGCCGCCATCGAACTGGTGCTCAGCCTGTCCGATTCCGGCTATATCGGCGCCACCGGCCTGCGCTGGCAGGCCTATGCCTTCGGCGCCTTCTGGCAGCCGGTCTTCGCGGGGGCCATTCCCCCGGCATGGCCCGGCCAGACGGTGGCGATGTTCATCACCCACGCCTTCCTGCATGGCGGGCTGATGCACCTTGCGCTGAACTCCGTCATCCTGCTCTCGCTGGGCAAGTTTGTCACCGCCCGCGTCGGCCCCGCCCGCACGCTGCTGGTGCTGTTCCTCTCGGCAGTGGGCGGCGCGCTCCTCTTCGGCCTGCTGGCCTTCACCGACGCGCCCATGATCGGCGCCTCGGGCGCGGTCTTCGGCCTCGTAGGGCTCTGGCAGGCGGATGAATACCGCCTGCGCCGCCGCCACGGCCTGCCCCTCAAGCCGGTCTTCACAGCCATCCTCGGGCTCGCCGCCGCCAACGTGGCGTTCTTCGTCATGCTCTCGGGCGGCCTCGCATGGGAGGCCCATCTCGGCGGCTGGCTCGCCGGAGGTCTGGCCGGGCTCTTCCTGTTGCGAAACCGCTGACGCACCGATCGCGCACCGACGTAATACCGACAAAATACCGACGTTATACCGACGTCGGATTCTCCCCCACCCGGCACTTATCCAAGCCCCATCCGGGGCGGATGATGTCGCCGGCATAGCAGGCCTTTTCGCCATGCGCGAAGAGCGTCTCGGGATCGAGCGCGGCATACCGAGTGAAAGCCTAGAGCGAGGGCCGTTCAAAAACGTTCCGCAATGCGAGTGCAAGTTCGTACTGAAGCTTGATCCCCGGAGCAACGACATCATGCCCAGTCAGCTTGCTGATCTTGGCGATCCTGTAGCGAACCGAATTGTGGTGCAGATTCAGCCTCTTGGCTGCTTCCCGATGATTTCCGTTCGCTTCGAGAAAGGCGCGGAGCGTTGCCACGAGACGGCTCGCCCTGCGCCGGTCATGATCGATCAGCGCGCCCAGCCAGTCATCCACGAACCGTTTGGCCTCCGGCTGGATGCGATCATCTCCGAAAAGGCGAAGCAGTCCAATTTCATCGATCCGCCGAATGGTACAGGAATCCGGCGCCTCGCCATGGAAAACGCGCGCCTGCTCGGCCTGCGCAAACCCGTTCGGCAGGCTGTAGAAATCAAGCAAACGATGACTGATGCCCGCAACAAACCGCAACCGGGGAAAGTCCTTGGCGAGTTCGCCATGCAACTCACGCAGGAGATATCCGATACTGCCCCGTTCCAACCTGTCAGCCGAGTTGAAGACAAGAACCGTCAGCCCGGGATCCAGAAAACCCGTCAGCACATCCCCCCGCGCAGACATCCGCACGTGAATGGCCTTTTTCACGGCTTCGAGCTGTCGGCCGGCGACCCCTCCCGTGCGACAGACGACGACCATGTGCGGACCTTGGAGATGGTAACCGGCCTGGGCTCCCGAACGCAGAAGTTTCTGCCGCGCGGCTATGTTCGAATGCGGTTCGATCAGAGACGAGACAAACGTGCTCTCGCGTTCCCGCCGCGCACGCATGTCATTCAGCAATTGCATCATCTTGATCGAACAAGCCTGTTGAGCCTGAAGCAGACAATCCAGGTCGTTTGCGTCAAAAGCTCTGGTTTCTTCAATCACGGTGATCAGCCCGTCGACGCCGATCTCGTCAGCCAAGGGGACGTATATAAGGGGGCTGCCCCGTCCCTCGACGCGGAAAACGGGATGCTTTTCATTCACTCGCTTTGCGCCCTTGGTCCCTTCACGGAGCCGGGAGAGGGTTTCGGTCGATCGCTCTGCGCCCAAGTCATGCGACCAGGTTGTGATCCCCTCGGCCTCGCAATCGATCAGCACGGGGTTTTCCACCATTTCCGATAGCAACCGGGCCAAGTCGCCAAGGTTTGCACTTCCCAGCAGACTTTCTGCAAACCCGTCAGAGATCGTCGTTCGTCGCCGCAACCTGTCCGCCTGCGCCGCAGAGGCATTCGTCACGATCGGGTTGATCAGTTCGATCCACGAAACCTTCTCCGGTAGGGATATGATGGGAAAACCAAGCCGGTCGGCGGTGGCGAGGACAGGTGCGGGGATCTCGGTCATGTAACGGGTGAGTTTCACGCCAAGCCCGGCGATACCTCGCTCGGCAAGATCCGTAATGAATGGCTCCAGCCGGTCCCGCAGGGTGATCAGGGGATATGTCGACGTAAACGCGATTTCATCTGTCTTGAACCAGAGCGCGCCATCGGGTGCGTCCATCACGGTGGCCGATCTTACCGGCCTGGTCAGGCCACTGGCGCCGGCAAGCAAGTGCGCACCCCGCATCGCCTCTAATCCCAACACATCTCGAACGGTAAGCGTCATTTAGAGTGCTTTCCACGTCATTCAGGAAATTTTTGTACGCATCATACAAAATCATATCCAAAGATTCGTACAAATGGTCAATAGATTAGAAAACTTCCCGTTGCTAACGTTCCATCAACCAGGAACGAGGGCACCGGAATGAGTTGGCATGCACATACCCAAGGGAACACCGATGCCTATTCTTCCCAAACTGCGGACATGCCCCAGCTTGATCCGTTAAAACTTCTGCAAGACGCGGTGCGGTGCAACACGATCTCCTCTCTCAACCGTGACGAAGAGCTCGCGTCGATGCTGGCAGAGACTCTCGAAAGGTTCGGAATCAAGTCTGAACTGCGCCGGACTTCAGCGGGTGTCGCAAACTTGACGGCAACTCTCCGAGGCGCCCGGCCAGGGCCAAGGCTCGTGCTCAACGGCCATCTCGACACGGTCCCCATCGGCGAACGCGAATGGAGCTATCCACCATTCAGCGCCGAAATTGTGGGCGACCGCCTCTATGGGCGCGGCACGGCGGATATGAAGGGTGGTCTTGTCGCCCTGCTCTGCGCATTCATCGGGGCAAAGGATGCTATTGCGACAGGTGCCGGAGAGCTCGTTTTTGCCGCGTGTCACGGCGAGGAAACCGGCTCTCATGGTGCCAAGCGCATGCTGGAAGACGACCACCTCCCCGAATTCGACGCCATGATCGTAGCTGAACCGACCTCGAACCTGCCTCTCAACGCACACAAGGGCGCGTTCTGGGTGGAGATCGCCGCGATAGGCCGAACGGCACATAGTTCCGCACCCTCCGAAGGTGTCAATGCAATCGACGCGATCCAACTCTTCCGGCGCAAACTCGATGATATGCCCCTGCCATCCGATGCAACGGGTCATCTCTCCCCCGCGACGATGGCGGTCACCCGTATATCAGGCGGCAAGGGAAACAACGTAGTGCCCGACACGTGCACGATGACGATGGATTTCAGAACACTGCCCTGCCAAGATCACGGCGCGCTCCTCGAGAGCTTGAAGCGGGTCGCGGCAACCGCCGCCCAAGAGATGCCCGGCTCGGAAATTGAAGTCAGGAAACTCGTCGATCTTCCAAGCGTCCGGACCGCGCCGGACGCCGATATTATCGAGAGTGTCCAGTCTGCGCTCGACGAGACCGGGCGCGGCCGCGCGACCCTGGGAGCGGCGAATTACTTTACCGATGCGTCCGTATTCCAGAAAGCCGGTGGTGACATCGTCATTCTCGGACCGGGCCGCGCCGACCAGGCCCATCAGACGGATGAGTTCATCGAGATCTCAGAATTCCACGCAGCGATCGGCATATATGCCGCCGCGATCCGGGACTTTCACACGACCGGGTCAAAACAAAAACCCTAAAGACTCCAACAGAGAAGGTGAAAGAATGACCAAACCAATCGTCAAATCCATATTCACGCGCGCGGCTTTGGCCGGCGTTGCCATAGCCGCTTCGGCCGGGTTCTCCGCCGCGGAAACAACGCTCAAGGTCGGCCACGTCTTTGCCGCCGACCACCCGTGGCAGACAGCACTGGAGGGGCTTTCGAAAGACGTCTCCGAAGCAACTGACGGCGAAGTCGTCATCGAAGTCTACCCCTCCAGTCAGCTTGGCGGCGACCGTGAAGTGGCCGAGGGTCTTGGACTTGGGACCATTGAAATGGGCCTCTTCGGCACTGGCGCGCTTCAGGTGCTCGACAAGCGGCTGATCATCGAGGAACTGCCCTATGCGTGGCCGACACGTGAAACCGCGTATGCCGCCCTCGACGGCGAACTCGGTGACGCTCTGGCGGACATTCTCGCCGAACATGACATCGAGACGCTGAGCTGGTGGGAAAGCGGGTATCGTCACATCACCAACTCGGTCAAGCCGATCGAGACACCGGCCGATCTCGAAGGCATCAAACTGCGCGTCCCCGAGGCGGAACTGCGCCTTGACACCTTCCGCGAACTGGGCGCCCAGCCCACGCCGATGGCCTTCTCGGAGGTGTTCACCTCGCTGCAGCAGAATGTCGTCGACGGTCAGGAAAACCCGCTCGCAACGATCTACGCCTCCAAGTTCCACGAGGTGCAGGATCACCTGGCACTGTCCGGTCATATCTGGGGATCCGGCGTTCTGACCATCTCGAGCGATGCGTGGGACGGGCTGACCGAAGAGCAGCAACAGATTCTTACGGAAAAGGCCGCTATCTGGCGCGACAAGGAACGCGAGATGATCCAGAAAAGCGACGAGGAAGTCCTGGCAAAGCTTGAAGAGGCGGGAATGCAGATCACCCGCCCCGATGCGGCGACCTTCCAGGAAGCGGTGCAACCCGTCTGGACAAAGTACGAGGATGTCTTCGGCAAGGATCTTCTGGATCTCGTTCGGAAATATTCCAGCGGTTCCTGAGACTGTCCGGCCCTGGTCCCAGCGGGATCTTGAGCCCGAAAATGGCTGGCGGCGCATTCCGCCGCCGGCCGACTGAAATCAATTCTCGCGGAGGGTGACCACATGGAGCTGGTCAAAAACAGCTTGGCATTGATCTTGCGTTGGATCCTGACCGCGATGGTCCTCGCCATGACCCTGCTGATACTCGGACAGGTTTTCTGGCGATATGTACTCGAGGCGCCCTTCGTTTGGTCGGAAGAACTGTCCTTGCTTCTCATGACCTGGATCACCTTCCTCGGCGCGGCGCTTCTTTTGATGCGGAATGAGCATCTCGGGATCGAAGTCTTCATCGAGAAGATGCCACCGCTCGCGGCGAAGGCCTCACTTCTTCTGGGGCGCGCTCTGGTCCTCCTGTTCTGCATTTGCCTTGTTTACGGTGCTTGGATCCTCATGGAAAAAACCCGCAACTCCATCACGCCCGGTTTGCAGATATCGGTGGCGTGGCAATACGGCGGCGCGTTCGTCGGCGGCATACTCATGGCTCTGGTGGCACTCGAACAATTTGTTCGCGGCCTGCTGAACCTCGATGAATCGGAGACGGGCCAATGATGACCGCACTGCTTTTCATCACGCTGCTCACGCTGATTTTCCTCAATGTTCCGATCGCCTTCGCCATCGGTGCCGCATGCATGGGTTACCTCTGGATCGAAGGCATCAATATTGCCCTCATCGCCCAGCGACTGACACAAGGCCTCCACTCCTATCCGTTTCTCGCCCTGCCGATGTTCGTGTTCGCAGGCGTTTTGATGGAACATGGCGGGATCACGCGGCGGATGATGCGGCTGGCCAACGCCCTCATCGGTCATATAGCGGGCGGTCTTGCCGGTGTTACCGTCGTGGGTTCAGCCCTTTTCGGGGCGCTTTCCGGCTCGGCCATCGGCGACACGGCGGCGATCGGCTCGATCATGATCCCGGCCATGAAAGCCAAGCGCTACGCGGCAAGTTTCGCCGCGGCACTTCAGGGCTGCTGTGGCGTTCTGGCCTCCTTGATACCGCCCAGCCTGACCATGGTGATCCTCGGTGCCACCGGGAACATCTCGATTGCCGGCCTGCTCCTTGCCGGTCTGATCCCCGGGATACTTATGGCGCTCTCGCTCATCGTCATTTCGGTCATCATTTCCCGTCGGCGCGGCTATGGCGGAGGGGACAGGGCCGATACGCGCGAGCTGGTCATGGCCTTTCTGGGCGCCCTCCCCCCGCTGATCCTGCCGGTGATCATTCTCGGCGGTATCGTTCTCGGTATCGTCACGGTGACCGAGGCGGCCGTTCTTGCCGTGGCCTATGCCTTCATACTTTCGGTGCTGGTCTATCGGGAGGTAAGCCTCAGCGCCCTGCCGGAGATTGCCTTTCAGGTCGTGCGGATCACCGTGCCAGTTCTGATCATCATCGCGGTTTCCAATCTTTTCGCGTGGATCATCACCACCGAGCAGGTCCCGCAGCGCCTGACGGAGTTCTTTTCCACCGTGGCGCCGACCGCGCTGATCTTCCTGCTGTTGATCAATCTTCTGTTGCTCATGATCGGCACCTTCATGGAAAGCAACGCGCTGATCATCATTCTGATCCCCATCCTCATGCCGGTGGTGAACCAGTACGACATCGATCCGCTGCATTTCGGGGTGATGTTCGTCGTCAACCTCTGCATCGGGGCCAACACGCCGCCCCTTGGGGTGACCCTGATGACCGCGTCGCGGATCGCCCAAGTCCCCTTCGCCCAGACATCCCGTGCCGTTGTACCGTTTCTTGCAGCAATGGTCGCGGTGTTGCTGCTGACGATCTTCTTCCCGTCCCTGTCCACCTTCCTGCCCTCGATCCTGTTGTGATTAAGGCAGAGCTTTCTTCAAAGGGCTTGTAACAATGAGTACCGCTATACAGATTCTAAGCTTGGACAGCGTGGCAACGGCCGTATCGCTGCTGCATTCGGGCGAAACCGTGCGGATCACCGGTGTCGGCCAGGGAGCCGAGGTCACGGCCCACGATGAAATCCCCAGCGGCCACAAGATCGCCCTGAAGGATATCGGCAAAGGCGAACATATCCTGAAATACGGCGAGGTGATCGGGGCGGCCACCGAAGACATCGCCGCCGGGTGCTGGGTTCACGTCCACAATTGCCGCGGTGTGAAGGCACGCCGCTTCGAAGACTGAAACAGGAAAGGCAAGGTATGAATACCAAGTTCAAAGGCTTCCGGCGACCGGACGGCGCGATCGGTATCCGCAATCACGTGCTGGTCCTGCCAACGGTTTCCTGTGTCAATCGCGTAGCGTTGGACGTTGCAACAAAAACCGGCGCGGTGACGTTTAGCCACCCATACGGCTGCACCTTCGATGCGCTGGAGAACACCACGACCGAGGACACGTTCATCGGCCACGGAACACACCCGAATGTGGGCGCGGTTCTGGTGCTGTCGCTGGGCTGCGAGACGGCTTCGGCCAAGCGAATTGCAGATGCGATCGCCGCTACCGGAAAGCCGGTCGAGACGCTCGTGGTGCAATTGGGCGGCGGCGCACGCTCCACCGGCCAGTCAGGCATCGAAATCGTCCGCGATTTTCAGGAGCAGCTCGAAAAGGAACCACAGGACGAAGGTGATCTTTCCGAGCTGTTGATCGGGCTGGAATGCGGTTCCTCCGACGCGTTTTCCGGCCTGACCGCGAACCCTGCTGTTGGCGAGGCGGCCGACACGATCGTCGGTCATGGCGGCACGGTCATGCTGTCCGAGATCACCGAGATGGTCGGCGCCGAGCCCGTGCTGTTCCGTCGGGCACGCGACAAAACCGTCCAACAGCGTCTGATGTCGCTTATCAAGGAATACGAGATCGAGCTGTCCATGACCACGCAGGATGACAGCGGCGTTTTCATCTCTCCCGGCAATATCGAAGGCGGCCTGACCACCATCGAGGAAAAATCGCTCGGCTGCATCCACAAGGCCGGCACGACGCCCATCGTACAAGTCGTCGACTATGGCGAACGCCCGACGGAAAAGGGCGTCGTTATCATGGATTCCCCCGGTTTCGACATTTCCTCCGTGACCGGCAAAGTTGCTGCCGGGGCCCATATGGTGTTGTTCACCACGGGGAAAGGCACACCGACAGGTTCGGCCGTCGCCCCGGTGGCCAAGATCAGCTCGAACAACAAGACCTTCGAGGCGATGCGCGATGACATCGACCTCAGCGCCGGAGATATCCTCGAAGGGACAAAGTCAATCGCGGAGGTGGGCGAAGAGATCGTCGACCTCGTGATGGCCATCGCGCGCGGCAATGACGTGAAATCGGAGTATTTCAACGTTCAGGAATTCGCGATCCCGAATGTAAGCGTCGTGCGCAAGGAAGTGATCCATCGAAAGCTCGCAGAGATGAACGATTATCGGTACCTCGAACAATGAAACTCGCCTACATGTACGCAACGCCGGACGTCACCCATGACAAGGTCACGGCTATTCGGGGCGACATCTCCCCTACCCTGAACCGGATCAGGGACGTCGGATATTCCGGCGTCGAACTGCTCGTGGCAGATCCCGCGAAAATAGATCGCGGAGCATTGCGCCAAGCCGTGGACGAATGCGGCCTTGACGTGCCGGCAGTATGCACCGGCGAGGTCTATGGTCAGGCCAAGCTCAGCTTCACCGACCCGGACCCGGCAATTCGACAGACGGCAAAAGACAGGATGAACGCCGCCATGGACCTCGGCGCAGAATACGGCGCGATGGTCAATGTCGGGCGATTGCGTGGGCGGTATGTCGACGGTGTCGCGCGGCAACAGACGCTGGACTGGATCGCGGAGGCGATTTCCGAGGCCGTCGAACGCGTGCCTGACGTGCCGGTGGTGCTTGAGCCGGTAAACCACGAATATGCCAATTGTCTCGTCACGACGCGCGAGGCCGTCGAGTTCGTCGAGGCTGTCTCGATTCCGCGACTGGGGTTGATGCTCGACACCGTGCATATCCTCATGGAAAACGAGGAGATCGCCGACGCCTGCGCCCTCGCCGGAGAGCACTTTCTTCATTTCCACATCAGCGATTCCGACCGTCTTCCCGTGGGTGACGGGTCATACGACATCGTGGGCATCATGGTCGCTGTCGCGGCCTCCGGGTTCGACAAGTACACCACCGTCGAAACCTTCCAGATCCCCGACGCCAATCATGGCATAATCGCCAGTTGGACCGCACTTCAGAAGGCCGGGATCAAGTGGTCATCCTAACGGCAGGCAGGTCGAGCTGATGCGTGCGACGTGGCGGTGGTTCGGGCCTGAAGATCCGATAAGCATTCCCGAGATCCGCCAAGCCGGCGCAACAAGCGTCGAGACCGCGCTCTCCGACGTTTCAGCCAACAAACCGTGGCCCGCGGAAGACATCGCCGCGATGCGCCAAGCTGTCGAGCACCCCGGCGGCAAGGAGAGCGGCCTCGCATGGGACACGCTTGGCGGCATTGCCATCCATGATGACATCAAGCTGGGCCGCGCCGGCGCCGGCGAGCGGATGGACGCGTTCTGCGAAACGGTCCGACGCCTGAGCGGCCACGGGGTACGCCGGATATTGATGACGGTGATGCCCCTTCTCGACTGGGTGCGCACCGACCTTTGCATAGAGATGCCCGGTGGCGCGACAAGCCTCGGCTTCGACACCACTGATTTTGCCGTGTTCGACCTTTTTCTTCTCAAGCGACAGGGGGCTCGCGAAGATCATACCGTAGAAGCCATTGCCGCTGCCGAGGCGAGATATGCCGCGATGCCGGCCTCTCGCCGGGAGGCCCTGCTTGCAATGCTGACCCGGGGATTGCCGGGCGGTCCGCGCTTCTACGAGGGTGCCGAGTTCCGTGCGCTTCTGGCCGAATACAACGCCCAGAGCAGAGACCAGTACCGTCAAAACCTTGCGGATTTCCTTGGTGCCGTGGCAAAGACCTGCGCCGAGGAAGGCGCCATCCTCGGAATCCACCCCGACGACCCGCCCATGCCGCTCTGCGGCCTGCCCCGGATAGCGTCGACCCAGGAAGATTTCGACTGGCTGTTCGACGCGGTGCCCTCCCGTAACTTCGGGATGATCTTTTGCGCGGGATCACTCGGAAGCCGCGCCGGCACCGATCTTCCGGCCATGGCGCGGCGCTTCGGGCCGCGTATCCACTATGCCCATCCGCGACGCGTTGCCTTTACCGGCGAAGACGGAAGTTTCCGGGAAGCGGCACATCTTGGCGGGGACGCCGCGTTCGATCTGTATGACGTGCTCAAGGAACTGTGCGCCGAGGAAGACCGGCGCCGCGCCGCGGGCTGGTCCGACTGGGAAATCCCGTACCGCGCGGACCACGCCCGCCGCATGCTCAATGACGTTCACGCGCCCGATCACGTACCGGGCTACCCACGCATAGGCCTCACCGTGGCAACCGCGGAACTTCGCGGAATGATCCACGCAATCCAAAGAAACAGCCGAGATCAAGCCAGTTAACAAAGGAACCGACCCAATGAAGATCGCAAGATACTCAACAAAAGACGAAGTCGCGTACGGAATTGTCGAAGGCGATATGCTGCGCCCCATCAAAGGCGATCTGTTCGGCGATTTCTCCAGCACCGAAGACAAACTGCCGCTGTCCAGCGTTACCCTTCTGGCACCGGTACAGCCGGGCAAGCTGGTATGCGTCGGCCTGAACTACAAACTTCACGCAGAAGAGTCGGGAGTCGATATCCCCGAGGATCCGATGCTTTTCATGTGCTCCAATTCCGCGATCATCGCAGAGGGAGAGACGATATTGCTGGATAGTTCTGACGCCAGAATCGACTACGAAGCCGAAATCGCGATCGTCATTGGCAAGAAGACCCGAAATGTGCCCCGGAACGAGGCCCGCTCCTGCATTTTCGGTTATACGATCTGTAACGATGTTTCGAACCGCGATTATCAGAAAAAGGACGGGCAATTCACCCGCGCCAAGTCTTTCGACACCTACAAGCCCCTTGGCCCGTGGATCGAAACTGAATTGGATCCGGACAATGCGGCAATATCACTTCGCCAAAATGGAGAAATCCGTCAGCAATCAAACACGAGTGACATGATCTTCTCGATTGACGAGATCGTGGCCTTCGTTTCGAGCATTATGACGTTGAATCCGGGTGACGTGATCATCACCGGAACACCCGAAGGCGTAGGCCCGATGAAGGCAGGCGACAGCATTGAGATTGAAATCGAAGGTATCGGCAAGCTCGCGAACACCGTCGCCAATGCGTGACATCGCGCCGGAACCCGGCAACCGTCTGCCCCAAAACCTAATCCGCGTCATGCCCGTATTTTTCGGGGCATGACGCATGGGTCGCGAAAGCGTTTCGCGAAAACCTGCCTCAAATCCAATAAAGCGCAGCGCACCACTCGATCAAAGCGCACGTTTCGCCTCTAGCTGATCTCTTCGGTTAATGGCGAAACGCTTTAGCGATCGCCATCCGCATTTAAGGTTCGAATGTCACAGATGGCACTTCAACGAATGGTCCCGGAAAAACCCGGCCGCAGCCAAATCTGAAGAACGCATTCTCAAGGGCAAGTGGCGGAGAGACAGGGATTCGAACCCTGGAGACGGTTTCCCGCCTACACACTTTCCAGGCGTGCGCCTTCGACCACTCGGCCACCTCTCCGTGCGGCTCTCTTTAGCCGCGGGGGCGCAGGCAGTTCAAGGGAATTCTTGGGGTTCCGCCGCCCAGACGTCAGTCTTCCAGATGCAGGCTCACGCGGCGGTTCTGGCGGCCCTTCTTCTCGATCTTGCCAAGGCGCACGCGGCCGATATCGCCCGTGCGGGCGACATGGGTTCCGCCGCAGGGTTGCAGGTCGACCTGATCGGCGCCTTCACCGATGCGGATGAGGCGGATGTGCCCTGCCCCGCGCGGCGGCTGCACCGACATGGTCTTGACCAGATCGGGCCGTGCGTCGAGCTCCGCCTCGGTGATCCAGTCCTCGGTGACGGCAAGGTCACGGGCAATGAGCGCGTTGAGCGCCTCTTCCAGCGCCGCCTTGTCCTCGGGCGCCTCGGGCATGTCAAAATCGAGCCGGCCCTTGGTCTCGGTGATCGACCCGCCCGTCACGGGGCGCGGGATGACCACCGACAGCAGATGCAGCGCGGTATGCACCCGCATATGCGCATGGCGCCGGTCCCAGTCGAGCACCTGCTCAACCAGGGCGCCCACGGGCGGCAACGCGACCTCCTCGGAGGGCACCAGCGCGATGGCGTCGCCCCCGGCCTTCACCGCCGTGGCGATATGGGCATGGCCGCCCTCCCACGATATCCGGCCGCCATCGCCCGGCTGACCGCCGCCGGTTGCGTAAAAGATAGAGCCGTCGAGCACGATCAAGCCCTCGGGCGTGTGGCCGGTCACGGTGCCCTCGGCCTCGGTCCGATAGGCATCCTCGCGAAAGAGCAATTCGGTCATCTCGCGTCACCGCCCCCGTCACCGTTACCGTCGCCGTCGGCATCGCTCTCTCCGGTGCGCGCGGTCTCGATATCCTGTCCGGTCAGATGGGCGCGGGCATCCTCGACATCGCCGGTCGTGCTCGGCACGCCGGGGTCAGCCTCTTGCGGGCCGTCGCCGCGCAGCACCTCGGGGTTGCGCAGCCAGACGTCCCGCTGCGCGAAGGGGATTTCGATCCCCTCCTCGGTGAAGCGGCGGGCGATCTCGTGGTTCATGTCGGAATGCACCGCCAGCACCCAGTTCACGTCGCGCAGGATGGCGCGGATCTCGAAATCGAGCGAATCCGCCCCGAACCCCTTGAACACGATAAAGGGCGGCGTCGACATCAGCACCATCGGGTGCGCCTCGGCCACCTCCTTGAGGATGCCCTCGACCTTGCGCGTGTCGGTGCCATAGGCCACGCCCACGGGCACGATCACCCGGCCCACGGTATTGCCACGGGTGTAGTTGGTGACCGTGCCGCTGATCAGGTCCGAGTTGGGCACGATCACGTCCGAGCGGTCGAATGTCTCGATCACCGTCGAGCGCACCGAGATGTCGCGCACCACGCCATGGGTGCCGCCCACCTCGATCCAGTCGCCCTCGGATATCGGCCGCTCGATCAGCAGGATGATGCCCGAGACGAAGTTCGACACCACGTTTTGAAGGCCGAAACCGATGCCGACCGACAGGGCGCCGGCGACATAGCCAAGCGCGGTCAGGTCGATGCCCGCGCTGGTGATGGCGAAGATCGCGGCCAGGAAGATCCCGACATAGCCGATCCCCGAGACGATGGCATTCTGGCCGCCCTGATCGAGCCGGGTCTTCGGCAGCACGGTGTTCTTGAGCGTCCCCTGCAACAACCGTGTCGCCATGTAGCCGATCACGAAGACGATCACGAGCGTCAGGAAGATCGCGGGCGAAATCCGCGTCCCGCCGATATCGACCCCCTGCAACAGCCGGGAATAGATTTCCGTCAGATCCGCCACCCGCGCGCCCCATGCCAGCGCGAAAAACGGGATCGACATGAGCACGAGCACGAAACCGATCAGGATCGGAATCAGCGATTCCGCCGCCCCGTCCCGGTTGCCGGTCACCAGCACGTAAACCTCGGTCACCAGCCTTTGCAGGATCAGCAGGATCGCCAGAAGCTGAAGTGAGGCCAGCGACGGGAACATCAGGAAATGCGCCAGCGTGAAATACCCCACCGAGGCCAGCACCGGCGAGATCAGCGCCAACAGGTTGAGCGCCAGAACAAGGAAGCGGGTCAGCCGCGTGCGGTAGTTCTCGCTGCCTTCCAGTTCCACCTGATTGCGCGTGTGCGCCCTCAGCAGCCGCGCCAGTCGAAGCACCAGCAGCCCGGTGATCACCAGCAGCGGGAACAGGAAGGAATTCGTCGTCGCCTCGTTCCAGCGCGAGACCTCGGCGGTGTTCCGAACCAGCGCATAGGTGGCCACCACAAGCCCGAGCGCCGCCCCCGTCCAGCGCCCGCTGAACCGCTGCGCCTCGTCAAGGACCAGCGGCAGCGTGCGCGCCTCCTTGGCGGGGAAAATCCGCGTGGCAAGCCAGCGCGCCATGAGGAACATGAAGGCCGACGGCAGCAGGGCCGAGACGAATTGATCCGCCCGCAGCCCCAGAAGGCCGGTCTTGCTGACCGCCTCGATCAGCAGCGCGACGCCGACAAGGGGCAGGATCAGGCTGCCCAGCGACAGGGCGAACCCCGCCAGCCACCGCCCGGCGCCGGGATGGTCGCCTAGCACCCACGCCGTCAGGCCCCGCGTCCACCGCCGACCCCGGACGACAAGGACGAGCCCCACCACGAGAAAGACCAGAACGGCGGGCAGGTTGTCGCGCGTCTCATCCTGTCGGACCGGGTTGCTCCACGCGTTCCGGACTTCGCCGACCAGCTGCACGGCGGTCGTCTTGACCGCCTGCAATGCGGGCAGCCAATGCACCGGGTTCAGCGGCGACGGCCCGAACTCCAGCAGTTCCTCGGCCTGCCTGTCGCGGATGATCCGGTCGACCCCGCGGATCAGCCCGTCGGCCCGGCTATAGGCCAGCTCCGCCCGCTTCACGGGCGCCTGCACCTCGGCCAGCCGCGCGGTCAGCGCCTGACGCTGGGCCGCGATATCTTCCGATTCCGTCCCGTCCTCGGGCGCGGCGCCGAGGGCCGCAAGCTGTTGGCGCACCGTGGCAATGGTGCTTGCGTTCTCGGATTGCGCGGCAAGGAACCGGTCGCGCCATTCCGCAAGATCCTCGCGCAGCGCCTCCAGCGCTGGCGTCGAGGCACGGTTGTTCTCGACCGCCTCCTCCGCGCGGGTCGCGGTGCGTTCCCATGCCTCGTAATCGACCGGCTGGCCCGCCGACTGGGCAACGGCCTGCGGCACGGCGACAAGCCCCGCCCCGGCACCGCCCACCAGCAGCGCCAGAAGAAGGCAGAGCGCCCGCAGAAACCCCCTCACTCGACGAAGACCCCGGGAATGCTGCGCGGCGACCCGTCAAGCCACTCGGGCACCGGCAGGTTCTTCTCGCGCAGGAATTGCGGGTTGAACAGTTTCGACTGGTAGCGGTTGCCGTAGTCGCACAGCACCGTGACGATGGTGTGCCCCGGCCCCATCTCATTGGCCATGCGGATCGCACCGGCCACGTTGATGCCCGACGAGCCGCCAAGGCAAAGCCCCTCATGCTCCAGCAGGTCGAACACCACCGGCAGCGCCTCCTCGTCTGACACCTGGTAGAGCATATCGGGGGTGAACCCTTCGAGGTTGGCGGTGATCCGCCCTTGCCCGATCCCCTCGGTGATCGAGTTGCCGGACGCGTTCGCCTCGCCATCCTTGTAGAGCGTGTACATCCCCGACCCCATCGGATCGGCCAGCGCCACCTTGACGCCCTTGGGTTGCAACGCCTCGCCCACACCGGCCAGCGTGCCGCCCGAGCCCACGGCGCAGACGAACCCGTCGATCTTGCCGCCGGTCTGTTCCCAGATCTCGGGGCCGGTGGTTTCCACATGGGCCTGCCGGTTGGCCACGTTGTCGAACTGATTGGCCCAGATCGCGCCCTCGTTCGACTGCCGCGCCATCTCCTCGGCCAGCCGGCCGGAATAGCGCACATAATTGTTGGGGTTCTTGTAGGGCGCCGCAGGCACCTGCACCAGATCGGCGCCAGCCAGACGGATGAAATCCTTCTTTTCCTGGCTTTGCGTCTCGGGGATGACGATCACCGTCTTGAACCCCATCGACGCCCCCACCAGCGCCAGCCCGATACCGGTATTCCCGGCCGTGCCCTCGACGATGGTGCCGCCGGGCAGCAGCGCGCCCCGGTTCACCGCATCGCGAATGATATAGAGCGCGGCGCGATCCTTGACCGACTGGCCGGGGTTCAGGAACTCGGCCTTGCCGTAGATGTCACAGCCGGTTTCCTCGCTGGCCTTGCGCAACCGGATAAGCGGCGTGTTTCCAACGGCCTCGGCCAGATCCTTCGCGACGCGCATGCCCTGCTCCCTCTTTTTGCATTGCCCGAAAAGGATTAGAACCTGTGCCCCGGAAACTCAAGCAGCAGAACGCAGCCGCATCCGTTCCCGCTGAAGCCACAGCAGCATCAGCACCAGCGGGCCGACATTGGCCTCGCCGCTTTCGACAAGCGCCATGGCCTGTTCGAAGCCGATGACATGGGTGCGGATATCCTCGTTCTCGGTCTCCAGCCCACCCCGGCCCTGCCCCGTGTCCGGCAGGTCGGTCAGGCCGAGATAGCAATGGTAGAACTCCGTCGAACAGCCCGGCGAGCAATAATGGCTGGTCATGTGCTCCAGCGCATGCAGGGTGAGCCCCGCCTCCTCCCACGCCTCGCGGCGAGCGGCGCTTTCAGGCGTCTCGCCGGCATCGACCCGCCCTGCCACCGGCTCCAGCACGAAGGGCAGCGGATCGCCCCGGCCATAAGGCCCCATCCGGAACTGTTCGACCAGCAGCACCCGGTCACGCACCGGGTCATAGGGCAGCACGATCGCCGCATCGGTGGCCACGAACACCTCGCGCTGCAATTGCGGGCTGAGATGGCCGTCCAACGCCGGATGCCGCAGGGTATGTGTCTGTGTCAGGAAGAACCCGGCATGGGCCACCTCGCGCCCCGCCTCCTCGACCTGTGTCGCGGGCGTGGCGCTGCGCAACGTGGCGGGCGGCGCATCGGCGGCACTCACCCGCGACGCGGCGCGGGCCAGCACCATCTGCATATGCGCGGCCACCTCGCCCGCCGGCTGGCGGCCGAAATAGCCCACCATCTCGGTCACCGCCAAAAGCGCCACCTCGCCCCAGCGCCCGGCCCAGCCCGCCTCGTCCCATGCCGTCCCGGTCTCGGCCTCTCCCTCGCCAAGAAAGGCGATGGCGGCGCGCGTCTCGCCATTCACCTCGATATGCTTCGGCACAGGGGTCGAGCCCAGCACGGCGGCGACATACTCGATACGGTCGAACACCAACCGGTCGGACAGATCGACCAGCACACCGTCGGTCACCCCGTCCCGCGCCGGAAGAAGCGCGGGGAAACAGGTGTCGCGGCCCAGATCCAGCGCCGCCCCGGACAGTCGCGCGGCCCGCAACCGCCCCTCAAGCGACCCGCCGGTCACGATCCCCAGCAAGGGCGGCCACGCCAACGGCCCGGTGACGAACACCTCCTGCATCTCAGCGTATCCGCCGGGTGAACAGTTCAGCGATCAGCGCCACCCCCATCGCCCCCAGCACAAGGAACCAGATCAGCGGCCAGTAATAGATGTTCAGCGCATACTCGTAAGCGATCTCGAACATGCCCGTAATCGCCTCGACCGGCCCGTCATATCGCATGTCGAGCGAGCGCTGGATCATCTCGTAGAAGGACAGCAGCAGGAACTCCCAGAACAGATAGGCGCCCAGCCCGGTCAGCCCGGCCCCCAGCGCCGCCATGTAGCCACGCCCGATCCGGTTGCCCATCACCCACCAGCCCACCAACAGCCCCAGAAGCGCGGTGAACAGGCTGAAATGTCCAAAGCTTTCCTCGATCGGCCAGATCGCCTTGACGGTCTGCGTGGCCTGCCAACCCAGCGCCGCCAAGCCGATAGCAGAGATGAGCTTGCCGGCGGTGGGCATCCGTTGGGTGGGGCGCATGTGTTATCCGGGCCTTGCGATGGTGATCTGCGTCACGTCGCAGTTTCCTCCACGGAACGCCCCGGCACAAGAGGTCAGGTAGAAATTCCACATCCGGCGAAACCGGTCGTCAAAGCCCATGCGCGCGACCTCGTCCCACTTCTCGTTGAACGTGTCGTGCCAGCGGCGCAGGGTCTGGCTGTAGCTGTCACCGAACTCGATCGAGCGCAGCACCTGAAGCCCGGCGCGCTCCACCTCGGCCCGCAGCACCGAGGGGCTGGGCAGCATGCCACCGGGGAAGATGTATTTCTGGATGAAATCGACCGTGTTGCGATAGGCCTCGAACCGGTGATCCTCGACCGTGATCACCTGAAGCGTCGCCCGCCCGCCGGGGTTCAGCCGGTCGCGCACCGTGCCGAAATAGGCGGGCCAGTATTCCTCGCCCACGGCCTCGAACATCTCGATGCTGGCGATCCCGTCATACGAGCCGCGCTCGTCGCGGTAATCCTGCAGCTTGAACGTCACCTGATCGGACAGGCCCGCCTTGGCGATACGGTCCTGCGCAAAGACGAATTGCTCGCGGCTGATCGTCAGGCCGGTGACCTTCAGCCCCCGTTCCTTTGCGGCATATTCTGCAAACCCGCCCCAGCCACAGCCGATCTCCAGAACATGATCGCCGGGCTTCGCCCCCAGCTGATCGACCATGCTGGCGTATTTCTGCTTTTGCGCGGCTTCCAGACTTTCCTGCCCCGTCCGGAACAGCGCGCTGGAATAGGTCATCGTGTCATCCAGCCACAGCCGGTAGAAATCGTTCCCGAGATCGTAATGGTGGCTGATGTTGCGCTTGGCCTGCGCCTTGGAGTTCCGCTTGAGCCAGTGGCGAACCCGCTCATACATCCGCACCAACCCCATGCCGGGAAACCCGTCATAGACGTCCCAATTGTCCTCGTGCACGAAATCCATCAGCGCCTGAAGGTCCGGCGTGCTCCACCACCCTTCGAGATAGGCGTCGCAGAACCCGAGATCCCCCTCGCGGATCAGCCGCGCGAAACAGTCGGGGTTGTGGATGTCCAGCTCGGCCACCGGGCCGGGCGTCTTGCCCTCTACCCGGAACCTGCGCCCGTCGGGCAGGACGAAATCGAGCCGTCCGCAATTGATCTGCTGCACCGTGTCGAAGGCCTGCGCAAAGTAGCGTGGCAGGTCTTTCTGGCCGGTCGTGTCGGTCAGGATCATGCGCTTCCCCCAGATACGTACCCCAAGGCTAGGCCGGCGGTGCCGGCTGCAGCAAGGGGTTTTGCCAATGTTTTCAAAAGTCCCGCGCCTCGTATGCTTCCAGCGCCTGCTTTCTGCCCTCCTTCATGCCCACCACCGGCGCCTCCGGATAGGCATCGTCGGGCGACAGGTTCCAGCTTTTCGGAATGGCGTCGAAATACGAAAGCGCCGTCTTGGCGGGCCGCGATTGCCCCTCGGCGATCCAGCGACGGCGATAGGTGCCGTCGCGGTCGAACTTCTCGGCCTGCGTCTCGGGGTTGAAGACGCGGAAATAGGGCGTGGCATTCGGCCCGCTGCCCGCAACCCACTGCCAGCCAAGCGCATTGCTGGCCGGATCCCAGTCGGTCAGGCACTCCTCGAACCAGCGCTTGCCGATATCCCAGTGGGTCATCATGTGCTTGGTCAGGTAGCTGGCCACGATCATCCGGGCGCGGTTATGCATCTTGCCGGTCACGTACATCTCGCGCATGGCGGCGTCGACAAAGGGCACCCCGGTGCGCCCCTGCTTCCAGCGCAGCACGCTTTGGCGGTCTTCCTTTTCCTCCCACGGGAAGCGGTCCCACCCCTCGCGCCAGTTGCGCTCGGTGATCTGCGGCGTGTGGTACATGAGGTGATAGGCGAACTCGCGCCAGACCAGCTCCTTTACCCATGTCTCGGCCCCCTCGGCGCCATCCCTCTCCGCCCGCCATCCGGCGTGCCAGCACTGGCGCGGGGAAATCTCGCCATAGGTCAGGTTTTCCGACATGCCGGAACAGCCTTCCTCGGCCACCATGTTGCGGCCCGTCTTGTAGTCGCCGATGGCGTGCCCCGTGAACCAGCCCAGCCGCCCCTGCGCCGCCTCCTCGCCCACGCGCTGATGCGGCAGGCAGACAGCGGCGCCCCGGTCCATCGCGGCGCCCAGCTTCCAGTCATCGAGCTTGTCGCTCTGCGGCCATTTCCCCGGCGCGGGGATCTTCGACGGCGTGGGCAAAGCCTCGGGCACCTCCCGATCCTTCACCGCGCGCCACATCGGGGTGTAAACCTTGTAGTAACCCCCCTGCCCGGTCTCGACCGTCCACGGCTCGAACAGCACATGCCCCTCGAAGCTTTCCGCCTCGACACCCTCATCCTTCAACAGCGATTTCACGTCCGAATCCCGCTCGATCGCCTCCGGGTCATAGAGCCGCGACCAATAGACAGCGCCGGCGCCGGTCTCCTTCGCCAACTCCCGCAGAACTTCCTGCGCCGGACCCGCACGAAAGATCAGCCGGCTGCCCTTCTTTTCCAGCCGCTCCGACAAATCCTCCAGCGACAGCCCCAGCCGCCAGCGCGGCGCGGCGCCCAAACGGTCTATGCTGGCATCGCGAATGAAAACCGGGATGACCGGCCCGCCGCGCTCCACCGCCGCCGTCAGCGCCGGGTGGTCGCTCAGCCGCAGGTCACGCCGCAGCCAAAGGATCGTCGGTCTGGTTTCGCTCATGCCCGCCTCTTGCTTTCACTTGTCTTACGCAAGAGGCGACGTAGCGGATCAGATCACGTCGTCCAGCGCCGTCAAAAGCTGATCGACCTCGGCCCGCGTGGTGTAATGCACGAAGCTGAGCCGCAGAACGCCCTTCTTCAGGTCCACCCCCATCGCCTGCAACGGGCGCGACCCATAGAAGTCGCCGCCCCCCGCCATGATGCCATGCTTTGCCAGCTTCGCCGCCGCCTCCGGCCCCGATCCGGGCAGTTCGACGGCCACCGTGGGCGCCTTGGCGCCGGCCTCGCGCGGACCGATCAGCCGCACGGAATTGCGATCCGACAGGAAGTCGAGCACGGGCTGCAACAGCTCCGTCTCATGCGCCCGGAACAGGTCATGCACGCCGCTGGTGCGCGCCGCCGCATCGCCGCCGATCCCGTGATGCCCGGCCAGCGCATCATAGTAATCCGCCATCCCGGCACTGGCCGCCACCTGCGCGTGATCCGGCCCGGCGGGCGTGAACCGCTTGTAGAGCGTGTCGGCGTTGAACCAATGCGCCTGATTGGGCAGGAGGCGGCCCAACTCCTCGCGGATCACCATCACGCCCTGATGGGGCCCGAAGGTCTTGTAGGCCGAGAACAGGTAGATATCCGGCCGCATCTCGCCCACGTTCGGAAAGCCATGCGGCGCATAGCTGACCCCGTCGACACAGACAAAGGCGCCCGAGGCATGGGCGGCCGCCGTGATCTCGGCCACCGGGTTCACGGCACCGACGATGTTCGAACAATGCGGAAAACACACCAGCCGCACCTTGTCATCCAGCAGGGTTTCGAGGTCCTCGAGCCGCAAAAGCCCGGTATCCCGGTCGATCCGCCATTCGCGGACTTCGATCCCGGCATCGGCCAGCCGCCGCCACGGGCCGGAATTCGCCTCGTGATCCTGATCGGTCACGACGATCGCGTCCCCTTCGTTGAGCCATTCACGAAAGGCCTGCGCCAGAACGTAAGTGTTCTGCGTGGTCGACGGGCCAAAGCTCAGCTCCTGCGTCTCGACCCCCAGCATGGCCGCCAGCCGGGCACGCGCCTCGTCCATCTCCTCGCCCGCAAGGCGGCTGGCCTCGTAGGGGGCATAGGGTTGCACCTTGCGCTGGCGGTAATACCGCTCCAGTCGGTCGATCACCGGGCCGCAGGTGTATGACCCCCCGGCATTCTCGAAAAACGCCTGGCCCTGCAGGCCCGGCTCGGCAAACGCGGGAAACTGTGCCCGCACGAAATCGATATCCAGTTTATCCGGCATGCCGCCCCCAATTTTCACCCAACTCGCCGGCAGGAAACAACAAAGCCCCCCGGGCTGCAACACCCGGGGGGCTTCCTGTGTGAAAACGTCGCCCGTTCAGGTCAGGCGCGCTTCTCGCTCATCAGGCCCTTGACGATGCCGATGCAGAGCACGATCAGGATGATCGTGAACGGTAGGCCGGTCGAGATCACCATCGCCTGCAACGCCCCGAGGCCGCCGCCAACCAGCAGCGCGATCGCGACGAGCCCTTCGAAGGTGCACCAGAACACCCGCTGCGGCACCGGCGCGTCGACCTTGCCACCGGCGGTGATCGTGTCGATCACCAGCGAACCCGAGTCCGACGAGGTCACGAAGAACACGATCACGAGGATGACCCCGATGGTCGAGGTGATCGCCGAGAGCGGCAGGCTTTCCAGCATCGCAAAGAGCGACAGTTCCGGCGAGTAGGCGTCGATCACGTTGGCCTTGACCGCCGAGGTGTCGGGATTGGCAATCATGTCGTTGATCGCCGCGCCGCCAAAGACCGCCATCCAGAAGATGCAGACCAGCGAGGGGATGATCAGCACGCAGGTGATGAACTCGCGCACGGAACGGCCCCGGCTGACGCGGGCGATGAACATGCCCACGAACGGTGACCAGGAAATCCACCAGGCCCAGTAGAAGGCCGTCCAGCCCTGCATATAGCCGGTATCTTCACGGCCATGCGGGTTCGACAGCGGAATGACCTCCTGCACATAGGCGCCCAGCGTCGAGATGAAGTCGGTAAAGATCCCGACCGCACCGGCGGTGAACAGCACGAAGACCAGCAGCACCAGCGCCACGACCATGTTGATTTCCGACAGCACCTTGACGCCACCGTCGAGCCCCCGCAGCACCGAAATCAGCGCCACAGCGGTGATCCCGCAGATCAGCAGCACCTGAACGGTCATGTTGTTGGGCAGGCCGTAGACATAGCTGATACCGGCATTGGCCTGTTGCGCGCCGATGCCAAGCGATGTGGCAAGGCCGAACAGCGTGGCAAACACCGCCAGCGTGTCGATGATATGGCCGGTCCAGCCCCAGACACGCTCGCCGAAGATCGGGTAAAAGGCCGAGCGGATCGAAAGCGGCAGACCCTTGTTATAGGAGAACAGCGCCAGAGCCAGCGCCACCACGGCATAGATCGCCCAGGGGTGAAGCGCCCAGTGGAAGGACGTCGCCGCCAGCGCCATGCGGCGGGCCTCGGCGACATTGCCTTCGATCAGCGCGCCATCCTCTCCGAAGGGCCGTACCGCGCCCAGCGGCGCGTCGCCCCATGGCGTGCCGAAGTAATAGGCCGGCTCCAGCACCCCGAAGAACATCAGGCCGATGCCCATGCCGGCCGCGAACAGCATCGCGAACCAACCGGGATAGCCGTAATCCGGCGTCGCCTCGCTGCCGCCCAGCTTGATCGAGCCCCATGGGCTGACGATCAGGAAGAGGCAGAAGACAACGAAGATGTTGGCGCCCCAGAGGAAGAACCAGTCGAAAGTCTGTGTCAGGTAGGTCCGCAGACCCAGGTCACAGAAGGCGCCCGCCTCGCAGCCTTCGACCGCCGAGGCGTCGACCCCGTTGAACAGAGCGTTCGCGGTGTCCTGCGCAAACAGCGCGAAGGCCACGAAGGCAATGATCACCAGCCCGGAGATCACGAAGACCGGGTTGTGGATGTCGAGGCCGAACGGGCCCACTCTGGTCTGGATGTTGTCCTGACCTATCTCGTAATCTGTGTCGATGAGGTCCGAATGGCCTTCCGGCGCCGGTATCCCCTGATTTGTAGAGTCATCGGCCATGTATGGCCTCCTTGTTTTTGTGTTTTTCCGTCCTGTCCCGTTCGTGCAAAGCCTAGCTCCGCACGACCATCACGCTGCAGTCCACATGTTCCGCGACGCTGCCGCCGTTCGACGGCCAGATGATGTCGAACACGTTGGGCACGTGGCTGGCCATGATGACCAGATCGGCGCCGGTGTCCTTGGCGGCCTTGATGATCGCATTGTCCACGTCCGTCGACGGGTCGTGACAGACTTCTGTTTTCGACGACACGGTGATCCCGTGCTCGCTACCCTGCTCGTTGGCAAAGGCCTTGAGCTTGGCGTCGAATTCCTCGGGGTTGTGGGCGGTCGAACTCGGCGCGGCGGCGGTGACGCCGACATAGACGACTTCTGCGCCGTAGTGCTTGGCCAGATCGGCCGCGCAGGCAAGCGCTTTCTGAAGGTCGCCCTTATGCGCCAGATCGACCGGCGTCATGATCTTGTTGAACACGAATTCCCTCCTGATTGGACACCTGGGAATCGCCGGACAGCTTGCCTCGGCGCCAATGTGCCTCGATATTTGCCCGTTTTTTCAGCATCAGCGTGAAATTGCCCACGCCTAGGGGGCAAGGCTAACCCGATTCCGCGCCGCATTACAAATGCCGACGACGGTTTTTGTACGTTACGCGACATCAGCCAGCCGCGACCACCGGGCGAAAACCCGCCGTTTCATGAAAATACGCACCGGCGGGAAATCTCGGATTCGCGCCATCTCGCCCCTTTCAAAACGCCGCGCAACCGCCTATATTCATGATGTTCCTTCGGGAACTATGGACATAAACGCGCTCATAATAAGCGGATCGGACCCGGGGGCGGTACCCGGCGGCTCCACCAAATCACCCTTCGTTGGGGGGATCTGGGGCCGAAACAGGATCGACGAACGTGTAAAAGAGTGGCTTTGTCTCGGTGAGGTACCACCGTTATCGGTCCGTACAAGCATAATTGCCAACGACAATAATGCTCCGGTTGCAGTTGCCGCGTAAGCGGTAACTAGACCGAAATTGAAGCCCTTGCCTCTAGCAAGGTAAGGCGGGGTTCGCAGGCACCTGGCAACAGAAGCCTGCACTTTCCCTCCATCTCAGCCCTCTCAGACCTCTCGGGACGCGCCCGGAATCTGCGCGACGTCCGGGATGGATACGCCCGCCCGCCGCCCACGACAGCTACCCGTGACAGTTTGACGACAGCCCCTGTCCCCGCTTGCATCGGTCCACAGGCGGGATACACCCGGTCCCCATGACCACGCCGCTCTCCCAACTTGTCGCCACCTTCGCCCGCATAGGCCTGCTGTCCTTCGGGGGGCCGGCGGCGCAGATCTCGCTGATGCATGCCGAGCTGGTCGAGCGGCACAGGTGGCTTTCCGAGAAACAGTTCCTTCAGGCGCTGTCGTTCTGCATGCTCTTGCCGGGACCGGAGGCGATGCAGCTGGCCACCTACGCCGGCTGGAAGCTGCGCGGCGTGCCCGGTGGGCTGATCGCAGGGCTGCTTTTCGTCCTGCCCGGAGCCCTGGTCATCATGGGTCTGGCCTTCGGCTATGCCCATTACGGCGACGTGCCGCTGGTGCAGTCGCTCTTTGCCGGGATCAAGGCGGCGGTGGTGGTCGTGGTGCTGCAGGCCCTCTGGCGCCTGTCGCACAAGGCGCTGGGCGGACCGTCGAGCTGGGCGCTGGCGGGGCTGGCATTCGCCACGCTCTTCTTCCTGTCAGTGCCCTTCCCGCTCATCATCGCCGCCGCCGCCCTCTGGGGCTACCTGACAACCACCAACCAGACCACCGAACCTGCCCCGCCGCCCGAGCGCCCCGCCACGCTGCGCACCATCGCCGTCTGGGGCACGCTCTGGCTCGCGCCCGTGGCGCTCCTGTGGCTCACGGGGGCCACGTTCCTCACCGAGCTCGCGCTCTTCTTCTCGCAACTGGCGGTGGTCACCTTCGGCGGGGCCTATGCCGTGCTGGCCTACATGACGCAGGCGGTGGTCGAGACCCATGGCTGGCTGAGCACGCCCGAGATGATCGACGCGCTGGGGCTGGCGGAAACCACCCCCGGGCCGCTGATCCTCGTGACACAGTTCGTGGGCTTCCTCGCCGGCTTTGCCGAGGGCGGGCCGTGGCTGGCCCTCTGGGCCGCCACGCTCACCCTCTGGGTCACCTTCACACCGTGTTTCCTGTGGATTTTCGCCGGCGCGCCTTATGTCGAAACCCTGCTCGCCCGCCCCCGCCTGCGCGGCGCGCTCGACGCTATATCGGCGGGCGTGGTGGGCGTGATCCTCAACCTCTCGGTCTGGTTCGCGCTGCATGTGGTGTTCTCCGACGTCACCCCCGGACGGTTCGGGCCACGCCTCGACCCGGCCAGCCTGATCCCCGAAAACCTCGTTTTCATCGGCATCGCCATCCTCCTGCTGCTGGCGCTGCGCCTGCCGCTGATCCTCTGTCTCGGCCTGATGGCGGCCATCTCGGGGGCTGCGGAACTTTTAGTTTGACGCCGGCTCGCCATGCGTCTTTGTTAGAGGGAGAATCCCTCCAACAACGGGCACGACCCGGGGACATCATGGCGCGAGAGATCGACTACGGAAAACTCATGCACAGCGCGATGCGCGGCCTCATTCAGGAGGTTCTGACGGATGTGCGCGACAAAGGGTTGCCCGGAAACCACCATTTCTTCATCACCTTCGACACCACCCATCCGGATGCGCGGCTTGCCGCGTGGCTGCGCGAACGCTACCCCACCGAGATGACGGTGGTGATGCAACACTGGTTCGACAATCTCGAGGTCAATGACGACGGCTTCGGCATCACCCTGAATTTCGGGGACGAACCCGAAAGCCTGTATATCCCCTATGACGCCATCCAGACCTTCGTCGACCCCTCGGTCGAATTCGGCCTGCGCTTCGAAAGCCACGAAGATGAGGACGAGGACGAGGATGACGACGAGGCGGCAGAGGACGGCGAACAGGCCGGCTTTGCCGAGGATGTCGAGGAAGAGCCCGAGAAGAAGGATGCCGAGGTGGTGAGCCTCGACAGCTTCCGCAAATAGCCTCGCCCGCGTAGCCCCGCGCGGGCGCGCGCGTGAAGTTTTCATGAAGTTTCCGGCCCCCCGCTTGCCCCGGCCCGCGCCTTTGCTATCTCGCGTCTGAACCCACTGCGGAGGACGCGAACATGGCAAACGATATGGGGCTTTTCTTCGGCGAGTTGCTGCGCCACCCGGCCGAGGTTTCGGCGCTGCTCCCCTCCTCCAGCGCCGTGGCGTGGCGGATGACCGAAGGGGTGAGCCGCCACACCGGCCCGGTGGTCGAGATCGGCCCCGGCACCGGCAGCTTTACCCGTGCGATCCTCGCCCGTGGCGTGGCGCCCGAACAGCTCACCCTGCTGGAAACGAATGACCGCTTCTGCGAGATCCTCCGCGCCCGCTTCCCCGGCGTGCGCGTCCTCAACCAACCAGCGCAGGATATCGAGAAGCTGGGCCTGTCGGAGATCGGCGCCGTGATCTCCGGCGTGCCGGTTCTGGCCCGGCCCAAGATCCAGCGCGAGGTGGTGGGCCCCGCCTTCAGCCTGATGAAGCCCGAGGGGTTCTTTACCCAGATCACCTACAGCCCAAACCCGCCCATCTCGGCCGAGATGCAGCGCGAGCTGGGCCTGTCGGTGGAAAAGCGCGGCACCGTCTGGGTCAACCTGCCGCCTGCGCGGGTTTTCGTCTTCCGCCGGCGGACGCATTGAACTTTCCCGCCACTTGGGTATGACGGGGGCAAACCGTCTTCAGGAGAGCCCCATGACCGACACCCGCACCGAAACCGACAGCTTCGGCCCCCTCGAGGTGCCCGCCGACAAGTACTGGGGCGCACAGACGCAACGCTCGATCATGAACTTTCCCATCGGCTGGGAGAAACAGCCGGTGGCGGTGGTGCGCGCGCTTGGTGTGATCAAGAAGGCCTGCGCCATGGCCAACAAGGAACAGGGCACGCTGGATGCGAAGCTGGCCGATGCCATCATCGAGGCGGCGGGAGAGGTGATCGACGGCAAGCTCGACGACAATTTCCCGCTGGTGGTCTGGCAGACCGGCTCGGGCACGCAGTCCAACATGAACGCCAACGAGGTCATCGCCAACCGCGCCATCGAAATCCTCGGCGGCACCATGGGCACCAAGGATCCCGTCCACCCCAACGATCACTGCAACATGGGGCAAAGCTCGAACGACACCTTCCCCACCGCCATGCACATCTCCGCCGCCACCACGGCCCATAACGTGCTGCTGCCGGGGCTGGCAAAGCTGCAGGTGGCGCTGGAACAGAAGGTCGTGCAGTTCGACGGCATCATCAAGATCGGCCGCACCCATACGCAGGACGCCACGCCCCTGACGCTCAGCCAGGAATTCTCGGGCTACGCCCATCAGGTCGCCATGGGCATCGAACGGGTCCGCGGCGCGCTGGGGCGGATCTACGAGCTGGCGCAGGGCGGCACCGCCGTGGGCACCGGGTTGAACACGCGCAAGGGTTGGGACGAGACCGTTGCCGCCAATATGGCCGAGATCACCGGCCTGCCCTTCATCACCGCGCCGAACAAGTTCGAGGCGCTCGCGGCCCATGACGCGATGGTCGAGATCTCCGGCGCACTGAAAACCGTCGCGGCCTCGCTCTTCAAGATCGCCAACGACATCCGCTTCCTCGGCTCCGGCCCCCGCTGCGGGCTGGGCGAGCTGATCCTGCCGGAAAACGAGCCGGGCAGCTCGATCATGCCGGGCAAGGTGAACCCCACGCAATGCGAGGCGCTGACACAGGTCTGCGCGCATGTGATGGGCAATGACGCCGCCGTGGGATTTGCCGGCAGCCAGGGGCATTTCGAGCTCAATGTCTACAAGCCAATGATGGCCTATAACGTGCTGCAATCCATGCAGCTTCTGGGCGATGCCTCCTCGGCCTTCACCGACAACCTGATCGACGGGCTCGACGCCAACCGCGACCGGATCGAGAAGCTCATGCGTGAGTCGCTGATGCTGGTCACGGCGCTGGCGCCCGAGATCGGCTATGACAACGCCACCAAGGTCGCCAAGACCGCGCACAAGAACGGCACCACGCTGAAGGAAGAGGCCATCGCCCTTGGCTTCGTCGATGCCGAAACCTTCGACCGCGTGGTCCGGCCGGAACAGATGATCGGGCCGAAATGAGCGGCAAGCCGGTCAACCTGAACCGGGTCCGCAAGGACAAGGCCCGGGCGGAAAAACGCGCCCGGGCCGACGAGAACGCGGTGAAATTCGGCCGGACCAAGGCCGAGAAGACCCGCGACACCTCGGCCGCTGACAAGGCCGGCCGCCATATCGACGACCACAAGCGCGACAGATGAGCCGACGCCCCGCCAAGCACTCGCTCACCCTGCACGGTCACCGCACCAGCGTCTCGCTTGAAACCGAGTTCTGGGAGGCCTTCCGCGCCATCGCCGCCGAGCGCGGCCAGCCGATCAACGCGCTCGCCGCCCAGATCGACGAGGCGCGCGGCACCGAAACGGGGCTGGCCTCGGCCATCCGCCTTTATGTGCTGAACCATTACCGCGACCGCGCCACGTAACCTGCACCGCCTGTCCCAAGCCTTGCCGACAGGATGCCTCCGGCGGGGATATTTGACCCAAGAAGAAGCCTGGTGTCCCGCCCCCGCTTCTACTGGCCCAAAATATCCCGGGGAGTCGCGCCGAAGGCGCGGCGGGGCAGCGCCCCTACTCTGCCAGCCTTGCCTTCAGCGCCGCGTTCTCGGCCCGAAGCTCCGCCAGTTCGGTCCGGATCGGCGCCAGCACCGGCTCCAGCTCCTCGATGGTCAGGCGCACGGGCAGGTGCTGGGGGCAGTTCCAGTCGAAGCCTTCCACGGTGATCACCACCGCCCGTTCCACCCGTGCGCGGTAGCCCCCGTCGGTCAGCCGGGCGATCAGGTCGGGGTCGTCGGACAGCCTTGCCCGCCCGAGGATCTTGATCCGGGCCGAGTTGGGATAATCGACGAGGATCATGGCGATGCGGTCGTCGCCGGCAAGGTTGCCGTCGCTGATATACTGTCGGTTGCCCCGGTAATCGGCATAGGCGATGGTCTTCTCGTCCAGCACTTTGAGGAACCCGCGCGGGCCGCCGCGGAACTGGACATAGGGCCAGCCGGTCTCGCCGACCGTAGCCTGGTAGAAGCCGTCGCGCAGGCCGATGAAGCGTATTTCGTCGACCCCAAGCCGGTCGCCGCGGGCGGCGTCGGGGCCGAGCATCCGGTCATAGATGCGGGCAGAGCCCTGATTTTCCTGCATGTCCCGCACGGCGGGGGTGAAGGCGAGTTCGGCGAATGTTCGGGCCATGGGGTAACCTCCTTAACCGATCGGTTAACCCTAAGATAGGCATGCCCTGCCCGGCTTGCCAAGCCCTATCACGCCACCGTGACGGGAACGGATCAGAGCGCCTCGAACTGGGCCGCCTGACGCGCGTTCCAGCGCACCGTCAGGTGATAGCCGTCCTCGTCCTGGCGCTCGTCCTCGACAAGCCCCTTCTCGAAGAGCCACGCCCGGCGCCGCCCGTCGTCGAAGGCCAGATGCAGGACCTCGACCGTGGTCACGCCGGCGATCTCTTCCTTGATCGCCTCGACCACGGCGCCGATCCCCTCGCCGGTGACCGCAGACATGAGGTAAACATTGTCTGAACGGGCGGCACGATTCTCGAGCACCGGCCGGGCCTCCGAATCGACCCGGTCGATCTTGTTCCAGAGCTCGATCTGCGGCACGTCCTTGTTGACGCCGAGGCTGTCGAGGATCGCGGCCACGTCGCCCGCCTGCTCCTCGCTTTCGGGATGCGAGATGTCGCGCACATGCACGATCAGGTCCGCCGCCGTCACCTCCTCGAGCGTGGCGCGGAAGGCCGCGACCAGTTCGGTGGGCAGGTTCGAGATGAAGCCCACCGTATCGGACAAAATCACTTCGGGTCCGTTACCGGGCAGTTCGATCTTGCGCATGGTCGGGTCGAGCGTGGCAAACAGCATGTCCTTGGCCATCACGTCGGCCCCGGTCATCCGGTTGAACAGCGTCGACTTGCCCGCGTTGGTATACCCCACCAGCGCCACGATCGGGAACGGCACCTTGGCGCGGGCGGCGCGGTGCAGGCTGCGGGTTCTGACCACCTTTTCAAGCTGGCGTTTCAGGCGCACGAGCTGTTCGTCGATGGCGCGGCGGTCGGCCTCGATCTGCGTCTCGCCGGGGCCGCCGACGAAGCCAAGCCCGCCGCGCTGGCGTTCAAGGTGGGTCCATGCGCGGACAAGGCGGGTGCGCTGGTAGCTGAGCGCCGCCATCTCGACCTGCAGCACGCCCTCGCGGGTGGCGGCGCGGTCGCTGAAAATCTCGAGAATGAGGCCGGTCCGGTCGAGCAGCTTCACCTTTAGGTCATTCTCGAGGTTGCGCTGCTGCACCGGGGTGACCGGCCCGTCGACCAGCAAAAGCTGGACCTCCTCGGCCTCGATCAGCGTGCGCAGCTCCTCGAGCTTGCCCTTGGAAAACAGCGTGCCGGGATGCGGCTGGCGCAGGCGCACGACGTTCGAGCCGCAGACCTCCAGCCCCGGCAGGGCATGGGCCAGCGCCACGGCTTCGTCGAGCGCGTAGGCCGGGTCACGCGCTTGGGCGTCCCCGGGAATATCTGGATGCACCACCCAGGCGCGGGTGGCGGCGGTTTCGGTCTGGGTCACTCAGCCCCCGTGTCGGGCCCTGACGTCAGGCCCCGTATCAGGACGACGCGTCATCGCCGTCATACAGGTTCACAGGCTGCGACGGCATGATGGTCGAGACCGCATGCTTGTAGACAAGCTGCGACTGACCGTCCCGGCGCAGAAGAATGCAGAAATTGTCGAACCATGTGATCACGCCCTGAAGCTTGACCCCGTTGATCAGGAAAACCGTCACCGGAATCTTTGTCTTGCGGACCTGGTTCAGGAATGCGTCCTGCAGATTTTGTCGATCTGTCGCCATCGTTATATTGCCTTTGTTCTTGCGACGCCGCGGATCGGCGCGTCCCTCTCCTTGGGCCAAGTATGAAGTGGCACGGTCGGAGTTTCCACCCTAAAATTCAACCCGTTGCAAGGGGCAATCGCACGTCCCGTATCAATAGCGCCACAGCGAGGGATTGAAGAGCGCGATGATGGCCAGCGTTTCAAGCCGCCCCAGCGCCATGGCGGCGGCGAAGACGAACTTGGCGGGCGCGCCGAGTTGCAGCAGGTTGATCGGCGTCTCGGCGGCAATCTGGGTCAGCGGCCCGGTGGTCGAAAGCGCGGCGATGGCCATCACGATGGCAGATTCGAAATCGAGCCCCAGCCCGGCGAAGATCACCGTGATCGACGACAGCGACAGCGCGAAGAGCATGAAGAAGATCCATGCGATAAAGGCGCCCTCGCGGCGGATACGGCGGCTGGCCTGCCCGGCCCCGCTGATCGAGGAGGGATGGACCAGCTTTTCCATCTCGCGCCGGCCGCTGAGGTAGAGCGCGTAGACC
Organism: Roseovarius sp.; assembly: GCA_040220035.1. GTDB lineage: Bacteria > Pseudomonadota > Alphaproteobacteria > Rhodobacterales > Rhodobacteraceae > Roseovarius. The sequence continues at coordinate 88,477 of JAVJTX010000001.1, forward strand.
CGCAGCAGCTTTACCCCGCCCGCCGTGGTGGCGACGCCGCCGCCCACCACCGACAGCCCCATCAGGATCAGCCCCGGCGTGCCGAGACCGGACCAGCCGCGCGCCTCGTCCCATGCCGCGCTTTCAAAGCCGGTGGTGGTGACGAAGGACAGCACGGTGAACATCCCCCCCCACAGGGCCGAGACCGCCTCGGTTAAGTTCTCGATCTCGTCCACGTCGAAGGCCGCCGCCCAGTGCCGCAGGAACAGGATCATTGGCACGCCCACCACCAGCGCGATGCCGATGCGGAATTCCGGGTCGCCCCACAGGCCCCGCTCGGACGAGCCCATCGTGTCGGAGGAAAACGTCAGCCGCGACAGGCCGAACAGCATGAAAAGGAAGATGATCCCCTCGCCCGCGATGCCGCTTTGCGCCTCGGGCACGCCCACCAGCGGGGTGATGCCGCTCGTGGCCATGGTCGACATGGCGTGCATCGTGGCCACCAGCGGCCGGTCGCCCGCGATCAGCAGCAACAGCCAGATCGCCGCCGTCAGCCCGGTATAGACCGGAAAGAGATGCGCCGTGAACTGGGCGATACGCCGGGCCGAGCTGGCCCGGCGGAACCGGTCCAGGCGTTGCACGTCCTGCCCCGGCTCGGCCCGTGCGGTCACCTCGAACCCGCCAAGGTGCAGCGGCGCCAGCACGGCCGCCGCCGAGATCCACACCAGCAGCCCCCCCAGCCAGCCCACCAGCCCGCGCCACAGATGCAGGCTGCCGGTCAGCCGCCCCGGCTCGGAAAACAGCGTCGCCCCCGTGGTGGTCAGCGACGAGACCATTTCCACATAGGCATTGAGATAGGTGGTCGTGCCCAGCCCCTCGTAGAACGGCAGCGCCAGAAAGGCGGGCAACAGCGTGTAGCTCAGAAACAGCGACAGCAGGTTCTGCAGGTCCGTGTTGTCGCGCCGGACCCGCCCGGTCATCGCCAGCCCGATGACAAAGATCAGCGTCAGCCCCAGCAGCCCGGAATACAAAAACGACCGGGCGATGGTGTGATCCTCCTGCACCAGCGCGTGCAGGGCGGGAACGAACATGGCAACCGAGAAGACCCCGGTCATCAGCAGGATCAGCGGTAGGCTCAGGATGCGCTCGCCCGGGGTCATCGCCATCTAGAAGAAATCGATCGAGACCTGCAGCAGCTGCTCGACCCGGGCCACGTCGGCGGCGAGAGCGAACATCACCACCACGTCGCCCGCCTCGATCCGCATGCCGCCGGTGGGTTTCACGATCTCGCCGTTCTTCAGCACGCCCGCCACCAGCACGCCCTCGGGAAAGTCGATATCCCGGATCGCGGCGCCGGCGATGTTGGAGGTCGACATGACCTCGGCCTCGATCACCTCGGCCTCGGCATCGCCGATGGAATAGACCGCGTGCACCCGGCCGTGGCGGATATGGCGCAGGATCGAGCTGACGGTGGTGGCGCGGGGGTTGATATAGGCGTCGATGCCCAAGGGCTCCATCAGCGGCAGGAGCGTGGGGTCGTTGATCAGGGCGATGGCATAGGCACAGCCCTCGGCCTTGGCCCGGACGGAGGCCAGCATGTTGGTCTTGTCGTCGTCGGTGACGGCAAGGATCGCGTCGGCCCGCGACACGCCCGCCTCGGCCAGCAGGGTCGAATCGAGCCCGTCGCCGTTGAGCACGATGGTGCGTTCCAGCGCGTCGGCGGCCCGTTCGGCACAGCGCCGGTCACGCTCGATCATCTTGGTGCGGGCCTTGCGGCCGCGTTTTTCCAGCGACTGCGCCACCGCGAGCCCGATATTGCCACCGCCCACGATAACCAGCCGCTCCTGCTTGTGGTCGGACTTGCCGAACACCTCGAGCGTGCGGGGAATATCCTCGACCGGGGCAAAGACATAGGCCTCGTCATGGGCGAAGAGCTGGTCGCCCGCCTCTGGCGCAAAGAGCCGCCCGTCGCGCCGAATGCCGATCACCACCACCCGCAGGGTCGAGAACAGGTCGTTCAATTGCCGCAGCGGGGTGTTGAGCACCGGGCAATCCTCTGCCAGCCGCAGGCCGAGGAGCTGGGCCTTGTTGCCAAGGAACATCTCGGTGTCGAAGGCCGCGGGCGCGGCCAGCCGTTGCAGGGCGGCGTCGGCCCCCTCGCGCTCGGGGCTGATCACCACGTCGATGGGCATGTGGTCGCGGCGGTAGAGGTCGGAATAGATGGCGTCGAGATAGGACTGGCTGCGCAGGCGGGCGATCTTGCGCTGGATGGCAAAGACCGAATGCGCCACCTGACAGGTGACCATGTTCACCTCGTCCGAATAGGTCGCGGCGATGATCATGTCGGCATCGCGCGCGCCCGCGCGGTCGAGCACGTCGGGGTAGCTGGCAAAGCCGTTGATACCTTGGACGTCCAGCGTCTCGGCGGCCCGGCGCACGAGGTCGGCGTTGTTGTCCACCACCGTCACGTCGTTCTTCTCGCCGCTCAGATGGCGGGCGATCTGCCAGCCCACCTGGCCGGCCCCGCAGATGATGACCTTCATGGACGCACCTTGAGCTGTCGTCGGGGTTTTTGAA
>JAVJTX010000002.1:0-60792 GCA_040220035.1 Roseovarius sp.
AGCGTCCTCACTCAGCCCTCGGCGGCAAGCCACCGGCGCTGGTCTATTGGCAGAGAAATGATATCAACCAACCCGATCAGCAGGTGCAAAGAGTAGCTTAATTTACGCCAGATCCTGTCCAAGAGACGGGGAGTAGCTCAATCACGTTGAAAAGTTTCAAGTCAAAATTAGTGAGGAGCCTGATGCGATCGATATATTTTCGGAACAGATGAAGGTAGTTGAGGTTCTTGGTCTAGATAGTGAAAACGTCGAACGGAACTACACGACCCGGAGAGATTTTTTGGCTCGTAGCTTCAACGATCATCTTCCGATTTTGCGGAGGCTTTATGGAAACTAATGCAACTGGCTTTGACAATATCAAAGAGGACCAACACGTTCCTTTCTGGTGCGCCGGTGTTAAAATCACTGGCACTCTCAGTTGTGTCCGCGCTGCTCATTCAGTTCGTCTCGCAGGGTGAAGGGTTCAACGTATCTTCTATCTACTCCGGTATATTCGGACTGCTTTCAATTTTCTCAGGATTCTTGGCAACTTTCTTTGTATTCGTCAGCACTAAGAGCAACAAATTCTTAGAGGCCATTAAGAACACAATTACTTTCCGGAATATGTTGGGATTACTTCGCTTCACGATCCTATGGACGCTATTGGCGGTTGGGGTGACATTCATTTTGATGATTGTTGAGCCAACGAACTTCTCGATTCTAAGCTTAACACAGTTGGTAATTTTCGCGTGGTCTTGGATCGTGATCTTGATAGGCGTGAACTTTGCGCGTTGTGTTTCTATGTTCTTTAGTATCGTGGACCACGATGCGAGTGGAAGTTAGGCGTCAAGCCGCGCATCGTCGGGCCGTGGTGCGGCGATCCAACCTCCGTGGGGCAGTGCTTTATGCCTGCCAAGCACCTCCGACCTCGGAGCGTCGCGCTGGTGGTAGCCAAATCGCCGTGCCGTCGGTACGGCCCGACGATGCGCGGCGGGCTGAAGCCCTTGATTCCGCGCGGGGTGCCTCTTGGGCGTTGCCGCATCCACCCCCTGCCGCAAACCGAAAATCCCTGACGGAAACCGAAACGACAATGGCCTCCGACCGACGAATGATGTCGGGAACCGGCATTCATGGCGCCCGAAATCGGTGTCAGGCTGGCCGCTGAAAACAGGTTCAAGGGAATACGTATGAAAACCCATGCACAGGCTGTCGTGATCGGCGGCGGCGTTATCGGATGCTCCATCCTCTATCACCTCACCAAGCTGGGGTGGAGTGACGTGGTTCTGCTGGAGCGGGACGAGCTGACGAGTGGCTCGACATGGCATGCGGCGGCCAACATTCACGGGCTGCATGACAGTGCCAATATCAGCCGGCTGCAGCATTACACGATGAACCTCTACAAGCAGCTTGAGGAGGAGACGGGGCAGAGCTGTGGCGTGTTCCAGCCCGGCAGTCTCTATCTGGCGCAGACGGAGAACCGGGAGCATCAGCTCAAGCTGCAGGCGGCGAAGGCCAAGCTTTACGGGATGAATTTCCACGAGATCAGCCGGGAGGAGGCGGAGGAGAAGCATCCGCTGGTGAATTACGACGGCATCCGCTGCATCATGTGGGAACCGGACGGGGGCAATGTGGACCCGTCGGGCGTGACCAATGCCTATGCGGTGGGGGCGCGTCAGAAGGGGGCGGAGATCTATCGGTTCACGCCGGTGACGGGGACGGTGCAGAAGCCGGATGGCTCTTGGATTGTCGAGACGCCGAAGGGGAATATCGAGACGGAGTGGGTGATCAATGCGGCCGGTCTCTGGGGCCGGGAGGTGGCGAAGCTGGCCGGGATCGAGGTGCCGCTGCAGCCGACCGAGCACCAGTATTTCGTGACCGAGACGATGGCGGAGATCGAGAATGCGGGCCGGCGGCTGCCGTCGGTGGCGGACCGGGATGGCGAGTATTACCTGCGGCAGGAGGGCAAGGGCCTGCTGATTGGCGCCTATGAGCGGGATATGCGGTTCTGGGCCGAGGACGGGACGCCGCTCGATTTCGCGCATGATCTGTTTCCCGATGACCTCGAGCGGATCATGGAGAACGTGATGCGGGCGATGGACCGGGTGCCTGCGGCGGCGGAGGCCGGGGTGAAGCGGGTGATCAACGGGCCGATGATCTGGTCGCCGGATTCGAATGTGATCCTCGGCCCGGTGCCGGAGTTGAAGAATTACTTCATGTGCGGGGGGATCATTCCGGGGTTCTCTCAGTCGGCCGGGATGGGGCTGATGGTGGCGCAGTGGATCGTGGAAGGGGAAATGCAGTATGACATGTTCCCGTGGGATATCGCGCGGTTCGGGCTGTGGGCGAATGACCGCAAGTTCGTGATGGCGAAGGTGGAGGATGTGTATACGCACAGGTTCGCCATTCACTATCCGAACGAGGAGCGCGCGGCGGGGCGGCCGTTGCGGACGAGGCCCGTGTATGGGCTGCAGAAGGAGATGGGCGCGGTGTTCGGGCTCAACTATGGCTGGGAGCATCCGCAGTGGTTCGCGGGCGAGCTGGGGACGCAGGATACCAACGGGTTCGTGCGGCAGAACTGGTGGGGGCCTGTGGGCGAGGAGTGCCGGATGCTGCGCGAGCGGGCCGGGATCATCGATATCTCGAACTTTGCCAAGTACCGGGTCAAGGGGCCGGGGGCGGCGGATTTGCTGAACGCGGTGTTTGCCAACAACATGCCGAAGGCGGTGGGGCGGTCGTGTCTGACGCCGCTGATTTCGGTGCGCGGCGGGATTGCCGGGGATGCGACGGTGACACGGGTCGCCGAGGACGAGTTCTGGGTGGTGTCGTCGGGGATGGCGGAGCGTTATCAAAAGCGGTTCTATGACATGGTGCCGCTGCCCGAGGGGACCACGTTCGAGAGCATGACCGAGGCGATGTGCGGGTTCAACGTGGCGGGGCCGAAATCGCGCGAGATCCTGCAGCGGATGACGAACACGTCGCTCGCGACCGAGGATTTCCCGTTCATGCGGTCGAAGATGATCGACATTGCCGGGGTGCGGTGTCTGGCGCTGCGGGTGAGCTTTACCGGCGATCTGGGCTGGGAGCTGCATTGCAAGACCGAGGATCAGGAGAAGCTGTACCGGGCGCTGTTGGACGCGGCCAGGGAATTTGGCGGCGGGCCGGTGGGTGCGCGGGCGCTGATGTCGATGCGGATCGAGAAGGGCTATGGCTCGTGGAGCCGGGAATACAGCCCTGAATATTATCCGCATGAGGTGGGGCTTGGGCCGCTGTGCAAGATGGAGAAGGATTTCCTCAACAAGGAAGCCGCCGAGAGGGTGATGGCGGAGCCCACGCGGGAGACGCTGGTGCTGGTGCATATCGACGAGGCGGCGGTGACGGCGTCGAACGCGGATGCCACCGGGGGCGAGCCGATCTTCAAGGATGGCAAGGGGATCGGGCGGGTCACGTCGGGCACCTATGGCTATACCGTGGGGATGAGCCTTGCGCTTGGCTATATCAAGAGCGGCACGGCGGCGCCCGGCGACGAGGTCGAGGTGATGGTGCTGGGCCAACCGCACAAGGGGCGGATATTGGAAGAGCCGCCGTTTGATCCGAAGGGGGAGAAGCTGCGGGCTTGAGGCTTGGCGTTAGGGGTTTGGATGCGGGCCGGGGGAGACCCCGGCCTGTTTTGTTTTACTCGGGTGGGGGGCGGACAAACCTGTCGCTTCGGTTCCGAAGCAATGACGGCAGCCAGCCCAGCCCGGACACGCCCATCGTCGCGTCTGGCAGGCTCTGGCTCTGCAGCTTCTACCTGAGAGCCTAATGGTAGCGTTTTCTTAGCTCCTCGGTCCAAATGTTCCAAAGGTTGCACTTGGACAATATCAGGAATCTTGCGACTTGCTGCACGTTGTAGACCTCATAAGGCCCGAGACGTTTGGTATTTGAAGAAAATGCGTGGGCAGTCATTTTGTTGCGCAAGAACTCGCTAAAATTGATCGCGTCCGGCACCGAAATCTGACGATCTCGAACCTCAACCCCATCTGAACATTCCGAAAGCTGGTTGAACATTTCAAATACTTGTACTTCTGATTGGTCACCACGGGTTACCCAATCCATTGTTCTTTCAGGATCAATCCCAGCATTTCGCAAACGTGCCTTGAGTGGCTCCAAGACCTCCGGGTTCCATACAAACGTCCCTTCTCCAATCGATCGCGGCACCTTGCCGCTGGCTTTCACGCCGAGATCGAGTTCTTCGATGGCTGAATATGCAAGGTTTATCGCCACAGACGTGCCGACGTGCGAGGCAAAAGCGTCGGTGTGTTTTTCAAACACCTGCCCACTACGAGGATGCATTGACCACGGCGTTACGCATTCGGTTTCATAGCTATTTGCCAACTTGTGAATGGCATAGACAAGCTTCTTGTCCCGCCAAGCTTCAGCAGCAACGGCCACCGCGACTGGTAGCGTTCGACGGTAGGTAAACCATTGAAAAAACCCATCGCTTCGAAAAACGTTCGCAAACGTTATCTGCCGATCTGCTTCGTCGTCAGAAAGCTCGAACCCGCACGATGGCGGGTTATTAATAAACGGGAACCCCTCAAGAATGATATTTGCTGCACAGACCAATTGAATAATGTTCTGGGCCTCGGCTTGCTCGGTTTCCAGTAGAAGCAATCTCCCTCCTTGATGTCCTTCGCGGCGGATGCCGGTCTCCATTAAAGCACTGGCATGAGAAAGTTCGCTCATTCCTCTTTCGAAGAAAGCATATCGCATCGATGGGTCAGGAATGTCCCGCGTAGACCAGTTCGCGGCAGCGGAGATAGAATGAATTAAATCGATCTCATCGGGTCGAAACACAAGAAAGCTACAAAACTCCGGCATCGGTCCCTCTATGATCAAGTGTGATGTGTAACCATTCGCAGCAAGTTTGCAAAGCCCGCTCCCTGCGCAGAGCTGCCGTTCGAGCGAATTGAAGTAGTGGTCAAAATGGGCTCGAAGCGGGCGTTTACTCCGAACGGTGACAAGCCGTGCATCGACGGGCCGTGGTGCGGCGAACCAACGCCGGTGATGGGCGGTTTATGCCTGCAGAATACATCCGACCTTTGCGCGTGGCACGTCACCCGCCAAATCGCCGTGCCGTGGGGCGGCCCGGCGATGCGCGGCGGGCTGACGCCCTTGTTCCGCGCAGGCCCTTTGTGGAAGTGGCAATCAAGGGCGCGAAGCAGACGTTCAGTCCGAACCGTGCCAAGCGGCGCGCCTTTGTTCGACGGGGCGGCCCACCTCTCGGCGATTGCCATGCAATCGCCTGTCGGTCAGCGGGTGATGCGCGGCGGGCTGACGCCCCTTGTTCCGCGCGGGACGTTCAGAAAAACCTCGCTTCCCCCCAACCTTTTAACCTCCCGGCGCGTTCTCCTACCTAAGGGGCAATCAACGGGAGCGTGCGCATGGAGAACCAGACCCGAGGCCAGACCGCCACCCGGCCGGCCGAGATACCTCGGCGGGGGTGGTGGGAGATCGTCAAGCGGCTGGGCGCCGGGATCGTGGCCGATCACATGTCGGTCGTCTCGGCCGGGGTGGCGTTTTTCGGGCTGCTGGCGATCTTTCCCGCCGTGGTGGCGCTGATCTCCATCGCCGGCGTGCTGCTTGATCCCGCGGATGTGGCGAGCCAGCTCGAGGCGTTCGTGGCGATGATGCCCGAGGAGGGGGCGGCGATCATCCGCGACCAGATCCTCAAGGTCACCGGGGGCGACGAGGCGGCCACCGGCTTTGCCGCGATCCTCGGGGTGCTGCTGGCGCTCTATGGCGCGACCAAGGGGATGATGACCCTGATGGAGGGGATGAATATCGCCTATGCCGAGACCGAGGCACGGGGGTTCGTGCGGCTTTATGCGACGGGGCTCGTGCTGACGCTGGTGATCATCGCCGGGTTGCTGACGGCGCTTGGCGTGATGATCGTGATGCCGGCGGTGATCGCGTTTCTCGGCCTGCCGGGGGCGGTTGAGACGACGATCGTCTGGCTGCAATGGCCGGTTCTGGCGGTTCTGGCGATGCTGGGGCTGGCGGTGCTCTATCGGTTCGGGCCGTCGCGGGCCAATGCGAGGTGGCGGTGGATCAGCCCCGGCGCGGTGGTGGCCACGATCCTGTGGATGGTGGGCACGATCGCGTTCTCGCTCTATACCCGGAATTTCGCCAGCTACAACGAGACTTATGGCACGCTGGGGGGTGTCATCATCCTGCTGACATGGCTGTGGCTGTCGTCGTTCATCGTGCTGGCCGGCGCCAAGCTGAACGCCGAGATCGAGCACCAGACACGGCGGGACACCACGACCGGCCCGCCGAAGCCCGAGGGGGAGCGCGGGGCGGTCAAGGCCGACACGCATCCGGACGACCCGGCCGCACCGGGGAAACGGGAGGCTCAGGGGTTGCGCCCGGAGGGGGGCTGAGGGGACGGGCCGGGGCCCGCGCGCGCATATTTTCGTGGACAGGCGGCGGGAGAGGATTCACCATGGGCGCAGAGCTTCATGTGTGCCCGGGGGGAGCCATAGATGGCCGACGAAGACGATCTGATGGCGTTGTTCCGGCGCTACGAGGCGGCGCTCAGGGACGGGGATTCCGAGACCTGCGCGCGCTGCTATGCCGAGGATGCGGAATACATCGCCTCTGCCATGGCGCCGGTGCGGGGGCGCGAGGCGATCCGCGATCTGCATGACGAGTTGTTTCTGGTGGGGGTGAGGCACTGGTCGCTGCGGGTGCGGAGCCTCAGCGTGTCGGGCTGGATGGCCTATTCGCGGCAGAAGGTGGTGTCGGACGGAACGGCGTCGGACGTGATGCTGGTGGCGGTGAAGGGGCGCGACGGGGCCTGGCTGATCCAGGCGGAGGCGGAGATCCCGGTGCGGTAGGGGTGGGCGTGGGAGGTGCAGGTTTGGGGGGCGCTTTTGGGGGCTTTCAGGCGTTTGATCCTGTTGAAGGCTGTCATCCCAGTGCCGTCGGTCGCGAGAGGCGCCAGCTAGGTTGAGAACGGCGGGGAGCAGCCGTTAGCTGTGTGCTGAACGAACGGCTGGCTTTCCGCAGATCCCGGCGGACTGGCGCATCCCGCGCACGCTGCCGGTCATGGCGATCGTGGCCGGTGTCTTCTTCCCGCTGGTTGGGCTGACGCTTGTCGTGCTCGCGGTGATCGAGGGTATCATCTTTCTGACCGGCCGCCGCAAATTGCGGGCGGCGTGACAACAAGATCCGCCCCGCGTCCTGCGGGGCGGCCCCTTCGGATCATCAGATCACCGGCTCTTTCGCCAGACCTTTGCCCAGGATCGGGCCTGTCGGCAGGTTGGTCGGCGATCCGCCCGCAGGCTCGACCGTGATCTCGTAGAGCTGCTGCGGGCTGGGGGCGGGCAGCCCCTGGATCGTTAGCGTCTCGGACCGGCCCGACGCCAAAAGACCGAGCGAGATGGGCGGGCCGTCGTCGTCCGGTTTCGTCCAGACCTGCATAACGCGTTCGGACGAGACCTGCGCCTGTTCGAGCAGCGTAACTAGCGTCGTGTTGTCTGGGCGGCCTTCGACCAGCGCGATGGCCTCACCGTCGTCGTTCAGCAGGACCGCGATCACCGAGGGCTCGACCGGTGTCATCACCGACCACCCGAGGGTCATGGCCAGAAGGATCGCCGCCGCGATGCTGCCAAGCGCCGCGCCACGCCAGCGGGTCAAGGCCCTGCGGGCGGCGGATAAATCAACCACATCGGTCTGGGTTGGGCCCGTTTCGATGCCGCCTGCATCGAGGCCTTGTTCGACGCGCGACCAGAACCCGTCAGGCAGCGCAATCTCGTCAGCCGTGTCATCAAGCGGGGCAAAGCGAGCTTGGGCACGAACGAGCTTTTTGGCAACCGCGGGGTCGCGGGAAGCCATTTCCTCGACGCGTGCGACATCGGCGTCGTCGGCCAGGCCGAGGACGATTTCGTCGATCAGGATGTCCAGAGTTCTATCGGTCATGACAGGCACTCCCTCAGCTTTGTGAGCCCTCGCCGGACCCATGATTTCACCGAACCCAGGGGCGCCTCCATTCGCCCTGCGATTTCTCCGTGGCTATGGCCCAGCACGTAAGACGACAAAATCGCCCGCCGGGTCTGTTCGTCCAGACCTTCGAGACAGCGCCGCAGATCAGACGTTGTCCCCAGCCGATCGATTGCCTGATCCAGCACTGCGCCATCCGCCTCCCGGTCGAAAGCCTCGGGTTCTGTGGCAACCTCGCGATCCTCACGGCGCAGCAGAGTTAGACAGCGGTTGCGCAGGATGGTGTAGACCCAACCTTTCGCGCTGCCCCGTTCCGGATCGTACTGATGCGCCCGGCGCCAGATCAGAACCAGCGCCTCCTGCACTGCATCCTCGGCCAGATCGACACGTCTGAGCATCCGCCGCGCGACGCCGAACATTCGACCGCCCTCGGTCTCCATCAGCGTGCGAAGCGCGGCACGGTCGCCTTCGGAACAGGATTTCAGCAACATCGCATAATCGATCACGGTGTGGTCCGCCTGGCTTTTGCGGTTCCACCCCGGCGCCGCCCCCGCACAAGGGCTAAAGTCAGTCGCAATGTCTGTCAAATCCTGAGAACGTGCATAGACGGCATTGCGCGATTGGGGCAAATTTTCCACGCGACGCATAGAGCTTGGCAGGCGCGACCCGAAAGCTGCGCCTGCCTGTAGCGATCCTTGGATCACATTGCAGTCATGAAGGTGATGTCGCGTAGAACCGCGTCACCAGCTTCCATGATGTCCCAGCTTTCCTGAACCGAGCCGTCTTCCAGCGACACGGTGTGCAGCATCCCGCCAGCGGCGAGCCATGCGGTGTTGTTGCCCTCGGCGTCGGTCGCGATGTCAAAGGCATATGTGTCGACCCCGTCGATACCCAGCTTGCCGATCGCCGCCAGCGTGCCGTCGTTGGGCGAAGTCTGCTGGATCACCGCGACGATGGTGCTGTCGATGTCGAACATCGCTGTGCTGTCGGGCTTGCCGTAAGAGTTGATGTAGGCCGCCGCCGCGATTGCAGGGGCTTCGCCCGCGTGCATGTCCGCCTCTTCGAAGGCAAGCGAGCCATCCACGGTCACGGCGCCGGATTCGATGTCAACGCGGTGGTTGGTGGTGCCGGACATGAAGCGCAGCTTGTCTGCCTTCGGGTTGAAGTCGACGATCACCGGGGCACCGTCCATAATCGGCAGTTCCGTGTCCATGGTGGAAATCACGGTGGCCGCGCCGGACATCGGGTCGATCTCTACGATGTCAAAGCTGTCAGTCACGCCGATCAGTTTGCCGTTAGAGGGGCGCAGATCGATGCCCAGTAGGCGATCAACACCTTCGACCTCCATCGAGGCGGTGACAGTCGCGGTCGCGGCATCAATCTGGTGCAGCGTCTTGTCGCCGGACAAGCCGATGGCCGTCAGGCCCGCATGGCCTTCGGCCAGCGCGCCGGTGGCAGGGATCATCAGGGCGGCAGCGGTCAGTGCAGTCAGCGTCTTGGTCATGGAAAGTATCCTTTGTTGAGTGCACGGGCCACGGATCATCCGCAGCCTCGATACCCCTAAAGACTCAGGCGGGACGCCATTTGGATGCACGACAACAAAAATATTTACGTCGGCGCTAAAGCCAGCGGCTGCCCGCTTTAGAGAAGCTGCGCCGCAGCAACGGAACCCAAGATGAATGTCCGCTAAGGGCCGGAAGCACCATTACATGGCAATAGCCTAATCTATCCCTCCCCACGCCTACTTTACGGCCTCATCCCCAACAATCGCCGGGCCTGCCTCGGCGCCCGGCGATGGCCGATCTAGAGCTTGCGGATCTTCAGCTTGGTGATGCGGTTGCCGTCCTTGGCCGTGACCTCGAAGCGGAAGCCGTGGAGGTTGAAGACCTGGTGGACCTCGGGGATGATCTGGGCCTCGTGGATGACGAGGCCGGCCACGGTGTTGGCCTCGTCGTCGGGGAGGTTCCAGTCGGTGGCGCGGTTGAGGTCGCGGAGCGTCATGGCGCCGTCGACGAGGAACTGGTTGTCGTCGCTGCGGCGGATCGGGTGGTCGGCGTCGGGGTCGAACTCGTCGGCGATCTCGCCGACGAGTTCCTCGTGGATATCCTCGAGCGTGATCAGCCCCTGAAGGACGCCGTATTCATCGACCACCAGCGCGAAATGGGTGCGCAGGCGCAGGAACTGGCGCATCTGGTCGTCGAGCGTGGTGGTTTCGGGGACGAAATAGGGTTTCATCGCCACGTCGGCGATGTTGAAATTCTTCAGCGTCTCGTCCGAGAGGCCGCCCTCGGTCACCAGCGTGTGCATGGCGCGCAGCAGGTCCTTGGCGTGGACGACGCCGATGATGTTGTCGGGATCGTCGCGGTAGACCGGCAGGCGGGTGTGGCTGCTCTTGAGGCATTGGTCGAGGATCGCCTGGGGTTCCAGCTCGGCATCGATCATCTCGATGCCGGAGCGGTGGAGCATGATCTCCTCGACCGCGCGGTCGCCCAGGTCGAGCGCGCCGAGGATACGGTCGCGGTCCTCCTTTTCGACGACGCCCTCGGAATGGCCGAGATAGAGCGCGCCGGCGATTTCCTCGCGGACGGCGAGGATATGGCTGTCGGGGTCGATGCGGACGCCGAAGAGGCGCAGCACCATGCGCACGAAGACGCGCACCGCCGAGACGACGGGGGAGAAGACGCCGATGACCACCGTGATGATCGGCGCGGTGCGGGAGGCGGCGGCCTCGGCGTTGGTGATGGCGTAGGTCTTGGGCAGCACCTCGGCGAAGACCAGCACGAGGAGGGTCATCACGAGGGTCGCCAGCGCCACGCCGCTTTCGCCGAAGAGCCGGGTGAAGAGCGCGGTGGCGAGCGAGGCCGCGAGGATGTTGACGAGGTTGTTGCCCAGCAGGACCGAGCCGATCAGGCGCTCGTTGTCCTCGGTGATCTCGAGCGCCTTGGCCGCGCCTTTCTCGCCCTTGTCGGCGCGGGCGCGGAGCTTGCCGCGGGAGGCGGCGGTGAGCGCGGTTTCACTGCCCGAGAAGAAGGCCGAGAGCACCAGCAGGGCGAGGATGGCGCCGCCCGTGATCCAGAAGGTGGCGTCGAGCAGCGTAGATGAGGGTTCCATTCAGGTCGTTGTCCTTTTAGCCCCTCGGGTTATGGGGTCTCGGCCGGCGGCGATCAAGGGATCATCGGCGCGGAATGTGCGGTAGGGTGCGCTCAGTCCTCGCCCGAGGTGCCGGGCGTGTCGCGGGCGGCGGCGGCCTTCGCGAGGGGGTGATGCTCTTCCACCAGGGTGCGGAGACGCTCGTCGAGCACATGGGTGTAGATCTCGGTCGTGGCGACATCGGCATGGCCCAGCAGCACCTGAATGGCGCGGAGGTCGGCGCCGTGGGCCAGCAGGTGCGTGGCGAAGGCGTGGCGCAGCGTGTGGGGCGTGACCTTGGACGGCGAGACGCCGGCGGCGACGGCCATTTCCTTGACCAGCAGGTAGAAGCGGTTGCGGGTGAGGTGGCCGTGCTTGCCGCGCGAGGGGAAGAGGAAGGGCGAGGGCGGCTTGCCCTCGGTGCGGCCGGCCTCCTCGGCGCGGTCGCGCAGCGCCAGCCAGTCGGTCAGCGCGGCGCGGGCGGGGGTGGAGAGCGGGACCATGCGTTCCTTGCCGCCCTTGCCGCGCACGAGCAGCATCTCGGGGTTGCCGCGGGCGGCGGAGACCGGCAGCGTGACCAATTCGGTGACGCGCATGCCGGTGGCGTAGAGCAGTTCCATCAGGCAGGTGTTGCGGCCGCGGTCGGCGGCGTTGCGGCCCACGTCGCGGGAGGCGGCGAGCAGGCGGTCGACATCGGCCTCGGACAGGGTCTTGGGCAGGCGTTTCGCGCGGCCGGGCCCGCGGATGCGGGTGGCGGGGTTGTCGTCGCGCAGGCGCTCCTCGAAGGCGAAGACATAGAGCTGGCGGATGGCCGAGAGGCGGCGGGCGCGGGTGGCGGCGGCGAGGCCCTGGGCATCGAGCGCGACGAGATAGGCCTCGATATCGGACTGGGTGGCGGTGTCGAGGGCCTGCGCGTTGCGGGAGAGCCAGCCGGTGAAATCCTCGAGGTCGCGGCGATAGGCGGCGAGCGTGTTGGCCGCCGCCCCCAGTTCCGCCGCGCGGGCCTCGAGAAAGGGCTCGATCCAGCCGGGTCCGGGGGTCATTCCGCCTCGCCCAGCAGGAGGATCTGGAGCGCGGCCTGGCGCGCCACGTCCTCGAGCCCGACGACGCGCAGGGTGGCGAGCGCCGCCTCGAGGTCGCGGGTCTGGCCGGGGCGGGCGCCCTGAAGCTGCATGGCCGCCGAGAGAATGCCCTGGCCCAGCCGGCCTTCGCCCAGCGGGCCGGCATGGTCGGGCGGTATCTTGCGGGCGGAGAAGGCGCGGGCGATGGCGGATTCGGTGGCATTGGCGGCGAGCGCGGCTTCGGGCGCGCCCCTTGCCAGCCCTTCGAGGAAGTTGAGGCGGCGGGTCTGTTCGCCCGGCGCGCGGGCGGCGCTTTCGTAGACGGGCGAGAGGAGCGCCACCTCGTGGGCGAGGCTGGAGGGGTCGGACAGCTCGGCGAGGTCGGCGCCGTAGAGCGCGGCGAAGGCCACGGCGAGGCCGTTCTCGTGCATGAGCTGCCAGACGTCGCGCAACTTGCGGTCGATGGCCGCGCTGTCGCCCAACGAGAGCGCCGCGTCGAAGGCCTGCACCGCGCGGACCCGTTCCCAGACGCCGCCGGAGGCCGCCGGGTCGCGATCGGTATAGAGGCCGAGCAGGCGGTTGGCGGGCAGGGCGCCGGTGCGGGCGAGGCGTTCGGCGGCCTCGACCTCGGCCTTCCAGCCCATGGTGCCGCGCAGATCGGCCACGGCGTATTCGCGCGGCAGGTTGCGGGTGGGCAGGGGCATGCCGTTCGCCTCGAACAGGCGGAAGATCAGCGGGGTCATGTGGCGCGGCGGCGGCAGGTCTGCACCGTCGGCGGTCTCGGGGTCGAGGAACCGGGCGAGGAGCTGTGATTCATGGGCGTCGAGCGAGCCGAGCGCATTGGCGGTGTCGTAGGTCAGCGCCGCGGTCGACCAGTCGCCGGCGCGGGCGATGCAGAAGATGCGGGCGGCATAGCTTTCGGACAGGTCGGGCGTGTCGGCGAGCGTGCGGCAGGGGTCGTCCTCGGTCCCCTTGAGCAGGGCGAGGTCGAGCCAGTCGTCGAAGAGGAGCGGCGTGCCGGCGCCCGCGCGTTCGAGAAGTGCCAGTGCGGCGTCGACCGCGCCGTAGCGGCGCAGCACGTCGATCCGGGCGCGCAGAAAGCGGGCGTTCTCGGCGGCGTCGGCGGGCGGGTCGGCCTCGGCCAGCAGCAGGGTGTAGTAGAGCGCCTGAACCGCCGGCAGGGGCGTGTCGTCGAGGCGCGCGAGCTGGGCCACCAGCGTGTCGGTCTCGCTGGCGGACCAGAGCGAGCGGGGCAGGCCGGTGGTGGTGGAGGGCAGCAGGCCCACCGCGTCGGGGCGCACGTCGTCGAGCGGCATGACCGTGACCGACGGCACGGTGACGCCTTCGGTCACCGGCGGGTTGGCCAGCGGCTGGACCAGCGGCTGGGCCACGCTGACCGGGGCCGGCTGGTTGAGCCAGTCGATGGCCGAAAGCGGTTCCTCGGCGAGCGCCATGCCCGGCACCAGCAGGGCGGCGAGAGACAGGCTATTCGGTCTCAAGGAGGATATCCTGCCGAATCTCTTCCTCGGGCGGAGAGAAGTCCGCGCCGAAGAACGGCCCGACATAGGCGTAGGCCACGAGGGCCAGAAAGGCCAACACGGCCAGGTAGAAAAGCCACTTGATCAGGCGTGCCATATTGCCTCTTGCTCGTAGGTCTGTTCGTTGCGGACTTTATAGCTGGCCTTTTGAACAAGATCACGTCATTCAGTGCAAACGATTTGGTTATTGGCATGGGAGCGCCGAACATTGGCCGCCGTAAGGCATTGGAAACTACACAAGACCGTGGTTCTGGTGGGCATGATGGGGGCTGGAAAGACCGCCGTGGGAAAAGCGCTTGCGGCGCGTCTGGGGGTTCCCTTCCTCGATTCGGATGCCGAGATCGAGCAGGCGGCGAACATGACCATCGCCGAGATTTTCACCCGTGACGGCGAGGCGTTCTTTCGCGACCGGGAGACGCAGGTGATCAACCGGTTGCTGGAGGAAAAGCGCGGCGTGCTGTCGACCGGGGGCGGTGCGTTCCTGTCGGAGCGGAACCGGGCGCTGATTTCACAGAAGGGGGTTTCGGTGTGGCTCGATGCCGAGCTGCAGATCCTGTGGAACCGGGTAAAACACAAGGATACCAGACCCTTGCTGCGCACAGATAAACCTCATGCGACGCTGAAGGCGCTCTATGAGGCGCGGGTGCCGGTCTATGCCACGGCCGACCTGTCGGTGCAGGCGCAGTCGTCTTACGCGATCGAGACAATGGCGGAGAAGGTGATCGAGACGTTGCTGACGCGGCCGGACGTGCTGGAGGAAAGCGAATGAGCGAGATCGTGCATGTGCCATTGGGCGAGCGGGCTTATGACGTTCACGTGGGCCCCGGTTTGCTGGCGCGGTCGGGCGCGCTGGCGGGGCCTTTGCTGGCGCGGAAGCGGGTGGCGATCGTCACGGACGAGAATGTCGGGCCGCTGCATCTGAAGGCGCTGGAGGCCGGGCTGGCGGCGGAGGGGATTTCCGCCGTTTCGCTGACTTTGCCGGCCGGGGAAGGCACCAAGAGCTGGCCGCAATTCGAGCGCACGGTGGAGTGGTTGCTGGAGCAGAAAGTCGAACGGCGCGATGTGGTGGTTGCCTTGGGCGGTGGTGTGATCGGTGATCTGGTCGGCTTTGCGGCGGCCGTGCTGCGCCGGGGGGTGCGGTTCGTGCAGGTGCCGACGAGTTTGCTGGCGCAGGTCGACAGCTCGGTCGGCGGCAAGACCGGGATCAACGCGCCGCAGGGCAAGAACCTGATCGGGGCGTTTCATCAGCCGGCGCTTGTGCTGGCGGATACGGATGTTCTGTCGACGCTGACGGAGCGCGATTATCTTGCCGGGTATGGCGAGGTGGTCAAGTACGGCCTGTTGGGGGATAGTGAGTTTTTCCAATGGCTTGAGGCGCATGGTTCATCCGCCGCGAAGGGGGATGAGACCGCGAGGATCCACGTGGTGCGCCGGTCGGTCGAGATGAAGGCCGAGATCGTTGTGCGGGACGAGACCGAGCAGGGCGACCGGGCGTTGTTGAACCTCGGGCATACATTCTGTCATGCGCTGGAGGCGGCGACGGGCTATTCCGACCGCTTGCTGCATGGCGAGGGGGTGGCGATTGGCTGTGCGCTGGCGTTCGAGCTGTCGGCGCGGATGGGCCTGTGCAGCCAGGAAGAGCCGAGCCGGGTGCGCGCGCATATGCGCGACATGAAGATGAAGGTCGATCTATCTGATATTCCCGGAGAATTGCCGGATGCGGATGGGCTTCTTGACCTGATGGCGCAGGACAAGAAGGTGGTGGACGGCACGTTGCGGTTCATCCTTGCGACCGGGATCGGCGCGGCCTTTGTGACCTCGGACGTGGACCGGGACACGGTGCGCGGGCTGTTGCAGGAGGCGCTGGCGGCGCGCTGAGCGCGTCAGCCGCCTGCTCAGCCCCCCGTGGCCTTGGGCAGGTTCACCCGTTGCGACAACTCTTCAAGGCTTTCCACACGCTCCGAGTACCGGTCGGTGAGATAGCCGCTCTGACCGCGGGTCAGGAGGGTGAATTTCATCAACTCCTCCATCACGTCGACGAGGCGGTTGTAGAACGGGCCGGGTTTCATCCGGCCCTGATCGTCAAATTCATCCCAGGCTTTCGCGACGGAGGATTGGTTGGGGATGGTGATGAGGCGCATCCAGCGGCCGAGGATGCGCAACTGGTTGACCGCATTGAAGCTTTGCGAGCCGCCCGAGACCTGCATCACCGCCAGCGTCTTGCCTTGGGTGGGGCGGACGCCGCCAATCGGGGCCAGGGGAATCCAGTCGATTTGCGTCTTCATGATGCCGGTCATGGCGCCGTGGCGTTCCGGGGTGGACCAGACCATCCCTTCGGACCACATCACGAGATCGCGCAGTTCGGCCACCTTGGGGTGGGTGGTGTCGGCATCGTCGGGCAGCGGCAGGCCGGAGGGGTTGAACGTGCGGCACTCGGCCCCGAGTCGGGTGAGGATGCGGGCGGCTTCCTCGGTGGCGAAGCGGGAATAGGAGTGCGCCCGCAGGGAGCCGTAGAGCAGCAGGATGCGGGGCGCGTGCGTGGGGTGGTCGGAGGGGAAAAGTTTCGCCTCATCAATTGGTTGGAAGGCGGAGTTCACGAGATTCGGGATGTCAGGCAAGGCGGGCCCCTTCGGCGGTCAGGAGGGGTGTTCCGTCTTCCTTGGCATAGGGCCCTTGCGGCCATGTTTCCAGCAGGTCGAGCACGGTTTCAGACGGGCGGCAGAGGCGGACGCCCTTGGGCGTGCAGACGATGGGCCGGTTCACCAGCACGGGGTGGGTGAGCATGGCGTCGAGAAGCGTCTCATCGCTGACCGAGGGGTCGAGGAGGCCCAGCTCTTCGGCGGGCGACTTGGTGGTGCGCAGCGCGGTGCGGGGCGTGAGGTCGGCCGCCGCGAAGAGGCCGAGGAGCTGCGGGCGGGTCCAGCCGGAGGAGAGATAGTCGATCACGGTGGGCTGATACCCTGCGTCGCGGATGATCTGCAGCACATTGCGGGAGGTGCCGCAGGCGGGGTTGTGGTGGATGACAACGGCCATGACGTTCAGGCGAATTTCGCGCGGGTGCGGTTGGCGAAGGCCACCAGCGAGAGCATCACGGGCACCTCGACCAGCACGCCCACCACGGTGGCGAGTGCGGCGCCGGAGTTGAGGCCGAAAAGGCTGATGGCGACGGCGACGGCCAGTTCGAAGAAGTTCGACGTGCCGATCATCGCGCAGGGGGCGGCGATGCGGTGGGGCACGCGCATGGCATAGGCCGCGCCATAGGCCAGCGCGAAGATGCCGTAGCTCTGGATCAGGATGGGCACGGCGATGAGCGCGATCACGAAGGGGTTGGCGAGTATGATCTCGCCCTGAAGCCCGAAGAGGATGACCACGGTGGCGATCAGCCCGATGATCGACCACGGTTTGATCCGGGCGGTGAAGGCGTCGATCGCCTGTTTGGAGCCGAGGATGCGACGGGTGAGCAGGCCCGCGGCGAGCGGCAGGACGACATAGAGCACTGTGGCGGTGACCAGCGTCTGCCACGGCACGGTGATGTCGGTGACGCCGAGGAGGAAGGCCACGATGGGGGCGAAGGCGAAGACCATGATGATGTCGTTCACCGACACCTGGATGAGGGTGTAGGTGGCGTCGCCCCGGGTGAGTTGCGACCAGACGAAGACCATGGCCGTACAGGGGGCGGCGCCCAGCAGGATGAGGCCGGCGGTGTATTGCGCGGCGTCTTCGGGAGAGATCCAGGGGGCGAAGACGTAGTCGAAGAAGAGCACCGCGAGCAAGGCCATGGTGAAGGGCTTGATCAGCCAGTTGACGACCAGCGTGACGATCAGGCCCCGGGGCTGTCTGGCGACGCCAGAGACGGTGGAGAAATCGACGCCCACCATCATCGGGTAGATCATCGCCCAGATCAGCACGGCCACGACGAGGTTGACCGAGGCGACTTCGGCCGCCGCGACGGCCTCGACAAGGCCGGGGGCGACGACGCCGATGCCGATGCCGAGGAGGATGGCAAGGGCGATCCAGACGGAGAGGTAGCGTTCGAAGGCGCCGAGGCCGCTTTCGCTGGCCGGGAGGGGGGTGTCGGTCATGGTAGGTCCTTGGGGGTCAGGCGGGGGATGTGTCGTTCTCGGTCTGGCCGATGCGGTCGAGTTCGCGTTGCAGGGACAGGCGGTCGAGCTGGGCCATGGGCAGGTTGACGAAGATCGAGATGCGGTTGCGAAGCATCCGGTAAGTGTCTGTAAAGGCGAAGCTGATTTCGGCCTCGGTGCCCGTGGCGGCGGCCGGGTCGGGGAGGCCCCAATGCGCGCTCATGGGCTGGCCGGGCCAGACGGGGCAGGGTTCGGAGGCGGCCTGATCGCAGACGGTGAAGACGAAATCCATCTTCGGCGCGTCGGGGGTGCTGAATTCCTCCCAGCTTTTGGAGCGGATTTTCGCGGTGTCGTGGTTGAGGTGTTGCAACAGGTCGATGGTGCGCGGATGGGGCGCGTCCTCGGGCTGGGAGCCGGCGGAGAAGCCGCGGAACTTTCCGAGGCCCTCGCGTTCGATGATGGCTTCGGCCATGAGGGACCGGGCGGAGTTTCCGGTGCAGAGAAAGAGAACATTCTTGCGGTCGTCGGGCATTGGGGCGGCCTCCTCTAGCAGGCGCAGGCGATTTGGGAGATCAGGGGCTGGCAGAGCTCGGGGTTTCCGCCGCAGCAATCTTCCATCAGGAAGGCCAGCAGGCCGCTTGTGCCGTCGAGGTCGGCGTAATAGCGGATCGAGCGGCCTTCGCGGGTGTTGCGGACGAGGCCGGCGTGGTGAAGCACGGAGAGGTTGGCGGACATGGTGTTCTGGCGGACGCCCAATGCCTCGGCGATGTCGCCGGCGGCCATGCCGTCGGGGCCGGCCTTGATCAGCAGGCGGAAGACATCGAGCCGCGTGGGCTGGGACAGGGCCGAGAAGGCGGCGAGGGCGTGAGTCTTATCCATATATCGAGAAGTATTGATATATTGGGGGTGAGTCAACGGGGGATTGGGGGTGTTTTCTTGAAAAGAAAACGGGTCGGAATTTTTTCAAAATTCCGATGCCGTGTAGGTGGTTATGGTGCGATCTTCACGAGCGCGTGGCGTTTTTTGCCGGCCGAGAGCTTGATGGCGTCGGTGAATTCGTCGGGCGTCATCAAGCGCGGTTCTTTCACCACCTCGTCATTGATGCTGGCGCCGCCGCTGGCGAAGAGGCGCTTGGCCTCCTTGCCCGAGGGGCTGAGGCCGGCCTTGACGAAGAGCGCGGTGTTGGCGATGCCGTCGCCGATATCCTCGGGGCTGAGCGTCACGGTGGGCAGGTCGTCGCCCACGCCGCCTTTTTCGAAGACCTCGCGCGAGGTGGCTTCGGCGGCCTTGGCGGCGTCGGGCCCGTGCAGCAGCGTCGTCACCTCGTTGGCGAGAATGACCTTGGCCTCGTTGATCTCGGAGCCTGCGAGCCCGCCCAGCCGGTCGCATTCCTCGACCGGCAGCTCGGTGTAGAGCTTGAGGAAGCGGCCCACATCGGCATCCATCGTGTTCCGCCAGAACTGCCAGAACTGGTAGGGTGAGCACATTTCGGAATTGAGCCAGATCGCGCCATCCTGGCTTTTGCCCATCTTGCGGCCGTCGGCGGTGGTCAGCAGCGGCGACGTGAGGCCAAAGATCTCGTGATCCAGCACGCGGCGGGTGAGGTCGATGCCGTTGACGATGTTGCCCCACTGATCCGAGCCGCCCATCTGCAGAAGGCAGCCGTAGCGGCGATTCAGTTCGAGGAAATCGTAGGCCTGCAGGATCATGTAGTTGAATTCGAGGAAGGACAGCGACTGTTCGCGGTCGAGGCGGGATTTCACCGACTCGAAGCTGAGCATCCGGTTGACGGAGAAATGCCGGCCGATGTCGCGCAGGAAGGGGATGTATTTCAGTTCCGCCAGCCATTCGTCGTTGTTGAGCATCAGCGCGCCGGTCGGGCTGTCGTCGTAATCGACATAGGCGGCGAAAACCTGCTGGATGCCGTCGATATTGGCCTGAATGGCCGCGTCGTCGAGCAGCGGGCGTTCATCGGCGCGGAAGGACGGATCGCCCACCTTGGTGGTGCCGCCGCCCATCAGCGTGATCGGCTTGTGGCCGGTTTTCTGCAGCCAGCGCAGCATCATGATCTGGATGAGCGAGCCGACATGGAGCGAGCGCGCGGTCGCGTCGAAGCCGATATAGGCCGGCACCACACCCGCGGTGAAGGCCTCGTCGAGGCCCTGGTAATCGGTGCAGTCGGCGAGAAAGCCGCGCTCGATCATGATGGTCATGAAGTCCGATTTGGGGTGGTAGGTCATATGGCTTGTTCCCGCGTTTTTCGCGCGGCATGTATAGGTATGGTTCGGGCGAAGGAAAAGAGCATGTTGAAGGCGGGGCGCATATGGGCGCTCGGGGCGATGTCGGGCACCTCGCTGGACGGGGTCGATGCGGCGCTGGTCGAGACCGATGGCGAGGCGATTTTCGGCTTTGGAGCGTCGGAGTACCGGAGCTATTCGGCGGCGGAGCAGGCGGTGCTGGCGGGGGCCTTGGGCAAGTGGCCCGGAGAGGATGTGTCGGAGGCCGAGGCGGTTGTGCAGGATGTCCATGCGGCGTTGCTGGCGCGGTTCGAGGGGGCGCAGGTCGTGGGGTTTCACGGCCAGACGCTGGCGCATGAGCCGCGCGGGCGGGGAACCTATCAGATCGGCGATGGCGCGGCGCTGGCGGAGGCGCTGGGGGTGCCGGTGGTGTGGGATTTCCGGTCGGCGGATGTGCGGCTGGGCGGGGAAGGCGCGCCGCTGGCGCCGTTTTTCCACTTCGCCTGTGCCAAGTGGATCGGGGCAGAAAAGCCTGTCTGTTTCCTCAACCTTGGCGGTGTGGGGAACCTGACATGGGTGGACCCGAGGAAGGAGAAGCCGGAGGCCGAGGGGGCGCTTTTGGCCTTCGATACCGGGCCGGCCAATGCGCCGATCAACGACCTGATGATGGCGCGGCGGGGGGAGCCGTTCGACAGGGATGGCGCGCTGGCGCGGCGCGGGCGGGTCGAGGAGGGGGCGCTGGAGCTGTTTCTCGACGATGCGTATTTCTCAAGAATGCCGCCGAAGTCATTGGACCGGAACGAATTTTCGGACATGATCGGGCTGGTGAACGAGCTGGGCGATGCCGATGCCGCCGCGACGCTCACGGGGATGAGCGCGGCGGCCGTGCTGCGCGGCATGGAGCATTGCCCGGAGCCGCCCGAGCGGCTGCTTGTGACGGGTGGCGGGCGGCATAATCCGGTGCTAATGGAAATGTTGCGGGTGGCGCTGGATTGCCCGGTGGAGCCGGTCGAGGCGGCCGGGCTTGACGGGGACATGCTGGAAGCGCAGGCGTTCGCCTATCTCGCGGTGCGCGTGGCACGGGGGCGGCCGACGTCCTGTCCCGGCACGACAGGGGTGCGCGCGGCGGTCTGTGGCGGCACGATCAGCCGGCCGGAGGGCACGGAATAGCCGGTCGAAGGGGACGGGATGACGTATGAGCTTGATCAGGGGGCCGGGGCCGGGCTGCGGCTGGGCCTGATCCTTCTGAGTGTCGACGAGACGCTGGAATACGAGGCGCGGCAGGTGGTGGCCGGGCGCGATGTGAACCTGTTGCACGCGCGGATCCCGGCGCGGGGCGACGTGACGCCGGAAGATCTGGAGTCGATGGCGGGCGAGATGACCTCGACCGCCGCGCTTCTGCCTAAGGGGCTGGATGCGGTGGGGTATGCCTGTACCTCGGGGGCCACGATCATCGGGTCGGACCGGGTCGAGACGCTGGTGCAGATGGCGCATCCGGGCGTGCCGGTGACCAACCCGCTGAGCGCAGTGATCGCGGCGCTGGGGGAGATGGGGCTGCAGCGGATCGCGCTGGTCTCGCCCTATATCGACGAGATCACCCGGCCGATGCGCGCCGCGCTGGCCGAGCAAGGCATCGAGACGGTGAGCGAGGTGAGCTTCGGCCAGAAAGAGGAACACACGGTGGCAAGGATCGCCGAGCGGAGCACGCGGGCCGCGATTGTCGAGGCGGCGCAGGCGCCCGGCGTGGAGGCGGTGTTCACCAGCTGCACCAATTTGCGGAGTTTCGGCATTCTCGACGAGGTCGAGGCGGAGCTGGGTATGCCGGTGATCAGTTCCAATTCGGCGCTGATGTGGCGGATGCTGACGCTGGCCGGGCAGCCGGCGGTGGGCTGGGGGCCGGGACGGCTTTTCGCCCGCAAGGCGGCGTGAGGCTGTCGAGATGAGCGATCTGGCCTACCGCAGGGAACTTGACGGCGTGCGCGCCATTGCCGTGCTGAGCGTGGTGCTGTTTCACGTCGGCTATCCGGACATGTTGGGCGGCTTCGTGGGGGTCGACATCTTCTTCGTGCTGTCGGGCTACCTGATCTGCGGGCAGACCTATATGCGGCTGGAGGCCGGCACCTATTCGGTCACCGAGTTCTTTGCCCGGCGGATCAGGCGGCTGTCGACGGCCTATGCGCTGTGTTTCCTTGTCACCGCGCTTTTGGCGAACGCCTTTTTCCTGCGCTCGGAGATGGGGCTGGTGGCGGACGGTTTCCTGGGCTCGATCACCTTTACGAACAACTTCAACCTGTTGAATTCGGTGGGCTATTTCTCGGCCCCTGCGCATGAGAACCCGTTCCTGCACACCTGGTCTTTGTCGATCGAGGAGCAGTTTTACATCGTGCTGCCGATGCTCATTCTGCTGACGCGGCGCAACCGGGCGGTGTTCGCGTGGATGCTGGCCGGGCTGTTCATGGGGTCGCTGGCGCTGACGCTGTTTTCGGGGGACCTGATCTATGACCGGGAGCAGCGGTTCTTTTCCTCGGCCTTCCGGGTTTGGGAGCTGGCGGCGGGGGGGCTGATCTTCCTCGTGACTTATCACCGGCTGATCCCGGCGAAGGTGCCGCTGATGCCGCTGGTTGGGCTGGCGCTGGTGGTCGCGCCGGTTTCACTGCTGGATTCCACCTACCTGTATCCCGGTTGGGCCACGGTGCTGCCGGTGCTGGGAACGGTGATCCTGATCGCCTTTGCCGCGCCGGGGCATAGCTGGATCGCACGGGCGCTGGCGGTCCGGCCGATGGCCTATATCGGGCGGATTTCCTATGGCACCTACCTGTGGCACTGGCCGGTGATCGTGGGGGCGCTTTATTACGGCGTGACGCTGACCGACGAGATCCGGGCGGTGCTGGTGCTGGTGTCGCTGGCGCTGGGGGCGCTGTCCTATCACGTGATCGAGATGCCGGTCAGGCGGATTTCGGTGCGGGGCGAGGGCAAGAAACGGCTGTACATGCTGTTTGCGGGGCAGGCGCTGGTGCTGCTGGGCGTGGCCGTCTACCTGATGCAGCAACCCGGCAAGGCCGCGGCGGGCGAGGATGCCCGGCTCGAGGCGCTGAAGGCCGAGGTGATGAATGTGCATCCGGGCTGGGATGCGTGCTGGGGACAGGACAGCCCAGAGACCTTCTGCAAGCTGGGCGTTGACAGCGAGGCGCCGGGCTACGTCCTGTGGGGCGACAGCATGGCGAATTCGGCTTTCGAGGCGTTCGATCAATATGGCGAGGGGCGGGGCGAGGCCGGTTACATGATCACCAAAGCGGCCTGTGCGCCGCTTCTTGGGGCCGGGACGAAGCCGGAATGTATCGCCTTCAACGACCGGATTTTCGCCTATCTCGACGAGGCCCCGCCGATGGACGTGTTCCTGTTCGCGCGCTGGTCCTTCTATGCCGAAGGCTATGGCCATCGCGGCGACCGGCCGGGGCAGGTGGCGCTGCGGGATGCCGGGGGGGATGCGGCGGCGGAAAACTTCCCGCTTTTCGCCGAGAGCCTGCGGGCGGCGGTGGCGCGGGTGGCCGAAAAGCACCGGGTGATCGTGATTAACCACGTGCCGGAGTTTTCCAGTTCGGTGCCCAAGTCGATGCTGCGCACGATGCGGTTCGGGTCAGACCCCTTGCGGCTTTCGGTCGAACAGTTCGAGGCCCGCAGCGGGCGCACGGTCGAGGCCGTTCAAGAGGCTGCGGAGGCCGGCGGGGCGGTGCATGTCGCGCCCGCCGCGCTTTTCTGCAATGATACGGTATGCCACCACGAACAAGGCGGGGTGCCGCTGTTTATCGACAATGTCCATCTGGGGCCGCTGGGCAATGACCTGTTGTTGCAGGCCGTGGAGGCGGCGCTTGAAGAGGAGAGCCAGCCATGAGTTCAGAGAAACCCCTCGATCCGGCCACGATTGCCGCGCGGGCGGCGGGGGCCGTGGACCAAGGGCATGGCGGCGTGGTGCCCGGTGTGCATCCGACCACCACCTATCTGCGGGACGAAAGCTATGCCCTGCAGTCGGGCGGCAGCTATGGCCGGGATCACAACGCCAACGTGACGCAGGCCGAGGAGGTGCTGCGCCAGCTCGAGGGGGCGGCGGAGACGCGGCTCTTTCCGTCGGGCATGGCGGCGGTGGCCGCGCTGTTCCGGACCCTGCCGGACGGGGCGAGGGTGGTCATGCAATCGGGCATCTACTGGGGCGTGCTGGCGTGGGTGCGGAAGTTCTGCGCGCGGCGGAACATCCGGCTGGAGGAGATCGACGCGGCCGATCCGCTGGCTATCCGCAAGGCGCTGGTGGAGAGGGCCGATCTGGTGTGGATCGAGGTGCCGTCGAACCCGTGGCTGAAGGTGGCGGATATCGCCGCCATCGCCAAGCTGACCCATGACAGCGGCGGTCTGCTGGCGGTGGACGGGACGGCGGCGACGCCGGTGGTGACCCGCGCGCTGGAGCTGGGCGCGGATATCTCGATGCATTCGGCGACCAAGGCGATCAACGGGCATACGGACGTGCTGGCGGGCGTGCTGTCGTGCCGGGAGGCCGATAGCGACGTGTGGCAGGCGATCTGTGCCGACCGGCAGGAGGCGGGCGCGATCCTCGGAGCGTTCGAGGCGTGGCTGCTGCTGCGGGGGATGCGGACGCTGCCCCTGCGGATGGAGCGGATGTGCCGGAGCGCGCAGATGCTGGCCGAGGCGCTTGACGCGCATGACCGTGTCGAGGGGGTGCTGTATCCGGGCCTGCCAGAGCATCCGGCGCATTCGCTGGCCAAGGCGCAGATGCAAGGAGGCTTCGGCTACCTCATGTCGGTACTGGTCAGGGGCGGCACCGAGGAGGCGCTGGCGGTGGCCGGGCGGCTGCGGCTCATTCACCGGGCGACATCGCTTGGCGGGGTCGAGAGCCTTGTGGAGCACCGGGCGACGATCGAGCCGCATACCGGCATTCCCGGCAACCTGCTGCGGCTGTCGGTTGGGATCGAGGATCCGGGCGACCTGATGGCCGATCTGGACCAAGCGCTCAGGGGGTAGGGCGGGTCAGTCGCCCTTGATCCGCTCCATCGCCCAGCCGACAGTGAAGCCATGCAGGATGGTCGATAGCAGGATGACGAGGCCCACAAGGGTCCAGAGCTGGTCCTCGTTGGCGAATTCCATGTGGCTGCCGGCATAGCAGAGATAGTAGATCGAGCCGATGCCGCGTACCCCGTAGACCGCGATGACGGCGCGGTTGCGGTAGGGCATGGAACTGCCCAGGAGGCCGATCCAGCCGGCAACGGGCCGGACCACGAGGATCAGCAGCAGCGCGAACAGCATATGGATCCAGTTGAGATCGGCGAAGAGCAGCGGCAGCACGGTGCCGAGCGCCACCAGCAGCACCGCGGTGAGCGCGTGTTCGATGGATTCGGAGAAATCGTGGAGGCGGCGGTGAAACTCGTGATCCTGTTCCACCCGGCGCAGGGTGAGGCCCATGACGGCGACAGCGATGAAGCCGTAGCCCTCGGCCAGTTCGGTCGAGCCGTAGCAGAGCAGCACCCCCGCCAGCGCCACCACGCCCGAGCCGGTTTCGGCGAGGATCGCGCTTTTGGGGACGGAGAAGAGGACGTAGCCCAGCACCCGCGCCCCGGCCCAGCCCATCGCCGCGCCGACGGCGATGCGGTAGACCACGTCGAGCAGCAGCCAGTCGAGCAGCAGATCGCCCGCCGTCAGCCCGCCGGCGGCGGCGAGCAGGCCCAGATAGACGAAGGGAAAGGCCAGCCCGTCATTGAGCCCGGCCTCGGTCGTGAGCGTGAAGCGCACGGGATGCTCGACGCCTTCCTGCGGGGGGCCAACCTGCACGTCGGCGGCCAGCACCGGATCGGTGGGCGCCAGCACCGCGCCCAACAGGATGGCGCCCGCCACGGTGAGCCCTTCGAGCCCGACGCCCAGCAGGGCCACGGCGAGGATGGTCAGCGGCATGGCGATGCCCAGCATGCGGAAAGTGGGCGTCCAGCGGCGCCACGGGCGGAGCGCGTCGATCCGCATGCCGGTGCCGAAGAGCGCGATGATGACGGTGAGTTCGCTGACCAGTTCCCAGATGCGCGGCGCCTCGCGCGGGTCGGGGAGCGTGGGCAGGTTCGGCACCAGGAGCGCCGCGCCTGCGCCGAAGAGGATCATCAGCGGTGCCGAGGCCGGCTCCCGCTCCGAGACGAGGCGGGGCAGCCATTGCGCGAGGATGACGATGGCGCCGACCACCGCGAGGGCGATGTGATAGGAGCTCAGGGCGAAGAAGTCTTCTGGCTGCACGTGGGGGGACGTCCTTTGACTTGGCGGGCCGGGGAGTATGATAAGGCGGTTAAATGGTTGAACAAGCGCCATGATTAACGCAGGCCACGGGTCGGGTGTTCCCTTTCGTGGCGGCGCGCGGGGGGCGGGGCCGGTGCATGGATATTTGTGACCAAGAAGAAGCAGGGGTTGCACGACGGCGGCAGCGGTGTTTTTTCCCGTGTACAGGGCGCGTCAGGCAGGGTAGGAGGGCGCCTTCCGGACCTGTCGCGCGGCAGGGGGCGGTGCCGGGGGCGCCGCATGCTCTAACAGAACGGTTTTCCTGATGATCCAGACACTTTCCGATGCGCTCGCCGAGCGTGGCTATGACATTCTGACCCCCGTGCAGGAGGCGGTGACGGCAGCGGAGCTGACCGGGGCTGACCTGCTGGTTTCGGCGCAGACGGGCTCTGGCAAGACAGTGGGGTTCGGGCTGGCGATCGGGCCGACGCTTTTGAGCGATGACGGCATGTTCGGGCCGGCGGCGGCGCCGCTGGGTCTTATCATCGCGCCGACGCGGGAGCTGGCCTTGCAGGTGACGCGCGAGCTGGGGTGGCTTTATGCCAAGACAGGCGCGCGGATCGCGTCCTGCGTGGGCGGGATGGACATGCGCGACGAGCGCCGGGCGCTGGAGCGGGGCGCGCATATCGTGGTGGGCACGCCGGGGCGGCTGAGCGATCACATCAGGCGCAAATCGCTGGACATGGGCGAGCTGCGCGCCGTGGTGCTGGACGAGGCGGACGAGATGCTGGACCTCGGCTTTCGCGAGGATCTGGAGTTCATGCTGGGCGAGGCGCCGGAAGAGCGGCGGACGCTGCTGTTCTCGGCCACGGTGCCGCCGATGATCGCGACGCTGGCCAAGCAGTATCAGCGCGATGCCGTGCGGGTGACGACGCTGTCGGACAAGAGCCCGCATGCGGATATCGCCTATCAGGCGCTGAAGGTGGCGCCGCAGGATGCGGAAAACGCGATCATCAACGTGCTGCGGTTCCACGAGGCGCAGAACGCGATCGTCTTTGCCAACACGCGGGCGACGGTGAACCGGCTGACGGCACGGTTCGCGAACCGGGGGTTCTCGGTCGTGTGCCTGTCGGGCGAGCTGAGCCAGGCGGAGCGGAGCCATGCGTTGCAGGCGATGCGCGACGGGCGGGCGCGGGTCTGCGTGGCGACGGATGTGGCGGCACGGGGGATCGACCTGCCCAATCTGGAACTGGTGATCCATGCCGAGCTGCCGTCGAATTCGGAGACGCTCTTGCACCGGTCGGGCCGGACGGGGCGTGCGGGGCGGAAGGGGATTTCCGCGCTGATCGTGCCGCCCAAGGTCGCCAAGAAGGCCGAGCGGCTGTTGAAGGGTGCGAAGGTGGCGGCCGAGTGGATGGTGCCGCCGGGGGCGGAGGAGATCCTGCGCCGGGACGAGGAGCGGCTGCTGGCCGATCCGGTCTGGGACGAGACGGCCAGTGAGGCGGAGGCGGCGTTCGCGACGCGGCTTTTGGCGGAGCAGTCGCCCGAGGCGGTGGCGGCGGCCTATCTGCGGCTGTTCCGGGCGCGGAATTCGGTGCCGGAGGAGCTGTCGGACGTGGCGGCGCGGCCCGAGCCCAAGGCGCGGGCCGAGTTCGGGCCGAGCGTCTGGGTCGCGCTGTCGGTGGGGCGTGACAAGGGGGCGGAGGCGCGCTGGCTGTTGCCGCTGATGCTGCGGGCCGGGGCGCTGGAAAAGACCGATGTGGGTGCGATCCGGGTGCAGGATACGGAGACGTTCGTCGAGATCGCGGAAGGGGCGGCGGAGAACTTTTTTGCGTCGCTGGAGCAGGGCGGCGCGCTGGAAAAGGGCGTGAGCGTGCGGGCCATCGAGGGGGTGCCGGAATTCGGGCGGCCCGAGAGACCGGAGCGGCCAGAGCGGCGCGAGCGACCGGCGGGCGGCGCACCGAAGCGCGGCGGGGGCAAGCCGTGGCAGGACAAGGGAAAGGATGCGCGGCCGAGGCCGCCGAAGCCCGAGTGGCGGGACAAGCCGGACCGCGCCGAGCGGGGGCCGAGGCCAGACAGCAAGCCTGACCGGAAGCCTGACAGCAAGCCTGACAGCAAACCCGGCCGCAAGGCGGAGCCGCCGAGGGAAAAACCGGAGAAGGCGTTCGAGCGGAAGGCGCCCGATGGGGCGGGAAAGCCGAAAAAACCCTATGAGCCGCGCAAGCCGAAGCCTGCGTCGGAGGCCGGGGCGCCCGTGGCGAAGGACACGCGCAAGCCGCGCAGCAAGGGGCCTGCCCCCGGCAAGCCGGCCGGAAAACCGGCGGGCAAGCCAAAGCCGAAGGTCAGTGCCTCGGACACGTCGAAGCGGTTCACGCCCCCGGGAAAACCGGGCAAGCCCGGACGCCCGGGGGGCGTGCGCGGCAAGGGTGGCAGTGCGGTGCCAAAACGCCGCAAGCCGTGACGGCCCGCGCCGTCAGTGGCCCATGATCATGCCTTCGAGGGCGGATTTCTCCATCGAGAGTTCCTGAAGCCGGGCCTTGACCACGTCGCCGATGGTGACGATGCCCACCAGCTTGCCGTCCTCGACCACGGGCATGTGGCGAAAGCGGCCCTCGGTCATGCGGGTGAGCACGTCGTCGGAGCTGTCCTGCTTGGAGCAGCAGACCGGGTCCGGCGTCATCATCTGGTCGACGGTTTCCTGCAGGCATTTGGCACCGCGGGCGGCCAGCGAGCGGACGATGTCGCGCTCGGACAGGATGCCCTCGGCGGCCTCGCCGTCTGACGACACCACGAGACCGCCGATGCGCTTGTCGGCGAGAATCTGGGCCGCGTCGGAGACGCGCGTGCCGGGTTTGATGGTGATGACACCGTCATCGCCCTTGGATTTCAGGATCTGTTGCACCAGCATGGCCGGTTACCCCGCAATATTATTCCGTCAATTCAAGGGTCTGCTATTCGATTGTTTCTGTCAAGCCTCGGCCTCGAGCCGGGCGACCTCTGCGCGGATTGCCTCGCAGAAGCTTTGGGCGAAGCGGTTGAGCCGGTCGAGGCGGCGGTCGTCGGCATGGCGCACGAGGTAGAAGCTGCGGGTCAGGCTGAGCTGATCTGTGAGCAGCTTGCGGGTGCCGGGGAAGAAGGGCTTGGCGAAATCATGCATGATGCCGACGCCCGCGCCCTGTCTGATCCAGCCCATCTGGACCGCGACCGAGTTGGAGGCCAGATCGACGCGGGTGAGGCCGGTCTCGCCCAGATAGTCGAGCTCCTTGTCGAAGATCATGTCCTGAATGTAGCCGATGATGCGGTGGCCGTTCAGGTCGTCGAGCGAGGTGATAGGCGGGGCGGTGCGCAGGTAATCCTCGGAGGCGGCGAGGTGGAGGCGGTAATCGGCGATCTTCTGCACGGTCAGTCGCCCGGCGGTGGGCGGCGAGACGGCGACGACCATGTCGGCCTCGCGCCGGGTGAGGCTGAAGAGGCGGGGCAGGGCGACGATCTGGATCTCCAGGCCGGGATTGGCGCGACCGATGCGGTCGCAGACCTGCGGGAGGAGGAAATTGGCCGAGCCGTCGGGGGCGCCGATGCGGATCTGGCCAGAGATGCCGGCGGCTTGCCCGGCCATGTCGTCGGCGGCGTCCTCCACCGCCTGTTCGGCGCGGGTGGCGTGGGTCATCAGGCGCTGGCCCGCGTCGGTCAGCGCATAGCCGGTGGGGGATTTGGCGAAGAGGGGCGCGCCATAGCCCGCTTCGAGCCGTGCGACGCGGCGGCCCACGGTGGCCGGGTCGAGCTTCAAGAGCCGCCCGGCGCTCGACAGGCTTTCGGCGCGGGCCACGGCGAGAAACACTTTCAAATCATCCCATTGCACCTGCATCGCGTCACCCTTTGCATTTTTGCAAGACGTTTTTGGGATATTGCCTCTTTTCCATCTATTTTTGCAACGGTAGGGTCGCGCCAAATTCTGATGGAGGAGCGTCATGAAAGAACTGACTCATTATATCGGCGGCGAGCATGTCAAAGGCACGTCGGGCCGGTTTTCCGATGTGTTCAACCCGGCGACGGGCGAAGTGCAGGCGAAATGCCCGCTGGCCTCGACCGAGGAATTCGGCAAGGCCGTCGAGATCGCCGAGAAGGCCCAGCCCGCATGGGGCGCCACCAACCCGCAGCGCCGCGCACGCGTGCTGATGGAATTCGTGCGGCTTCTGAACCGCGACATGCAGAAGCTGGCCGAGGCGCTGTCGTCGGAGCATGGCAAGACCGTGCCGGACGCCAAGGGCGACGTGCAGCGGGGCCTCGAGGTGGTGGAATACTGCATCGGCGCGCCGCAGCTTCTGAAAGGTGAATTCACCGACAGCGCGGGGCCGGGGATCGACATGTATTCCATGCGCCAGCCGCTGGGTGTGACGGGCGGTATCACGCCCTTCAACTTTCCGGCGATGATCCCGATGTGGATGTTCGCGCCGGCGATTGCCTGCGGCAACGCGTTTATCCTCAAGCCGTCCGAGCGTGACCCGTCGGTGCCGCTGATGCTGGCCGAGCTGATGGAAGAGGCCGGGCTGCCCAAGGGGATCCTGCAGGTCGTCAACGGCGACAAGGAATCGGTCGACGCGATGCTGGATCATCCGGTGGTGCAGTCGATCGGCTTTGTCGGCTCGACGCCGATTGCCGAATATATCTATGGCCGCGGCTGTTCCAACGGCAAGCGGGTGCAGTGCTTCGGCGGGGCCAAGAACCACATGATCATCATGCCGGATGCCGACATGGATCAGGCGGCGGATGCGCTGATCGGGTCGGGCTATGGTGCGGCCGGCGAACGCTGCATGGCGATTTCCGTGGCCGTGCCGGTGGGTGACGAGACCGCCGACCGGCTGATCGAGAAGCTGGTGCCGCGGATCGAGAAGCTGAAGGTCGGGCCCTATACGGCCGGAGAAGACGTGGATTACGGCCCCGTGGTGACGGGCGAGGCGAAGAAGAAAATCCTTGGCCTCGTGCAGTCGGGCATCGATCAGGGCGCCGAGCTTGTGGTCGACGGGCGGGATTTCTCGCTTCAGGGCTACGAGGACGGTTTCTTTGTCGGCCCGCACCTGTTCGACAAGGTGACGCCGGACATGGATATCTACACGCAGGAGATCTTTGGCCCGGTGCTGTCGACCGTGCGGGCGGGCTCCTACGAGGAGGCGCTGACGCTGGCGATGGATCACGAGTATGGTAACGGCACGGCGATCTTTACCCGTGACGGCGACGCGGCACGTGATTTCGCCAACCGCATCAACGTGGGCATGATCGGTGTGAACGTGCCGATCCCGGTGCCGCTGGCCTATCACACCTTCGGCGGGTGGAAGAAATCGGCCTTTGGCGATCTCAACCAGCACGGGCCGGATGCCTTCAAGTTCTACACCCGCACCAAGACCGTGACGGCGCGCTGGCCGTCGGGGATCAAGGAAGGTGGAGAATTCAACTTCAAGGCGATGGACTGACCTTGCCGAGATGACCATACTGACCGGGCCGCGCGCATCCTGCCGCGGCCCGGTTTCGTTTTGGGGAGGGTGTCACGATGTGGCCTGACACGCGGCTTTGCAGACTTCTTGGGATCGAGCATCCGATCATTCTGGCGCCGATGGCGGGGACGACGACCCCGGCCATGGTGGCGGCGGTGTCGAACGGCGGGGGTCTGGGCTCGCATGGCTGTGCGACCATGCCGCTGGACCGGCTGGAACAGGATGTCGAGGTGCTGGCGCGGTCGACGAACCAGCCGGTGAACCTGAATTTCTTCTGTCACACCCCGCCCGAGATCACCCGTGTTCAGCACGAAGCGGTGCTGAAGGCGCTGGCGCCGTTCTATGCCGAGGCCGGGATCGCCCCGCCCGAGGGCGTGCCCAAGGCGCCCTATGCGCCGTTCGGGCAGGCGCATCTGGAGGCGCTTCTGGCGCATCCGCCGGCGGTGGTGAGCTTTCATTTCGGCCTGCCGGAGAAGGATGCGGTGGCGGCGCTGAAGGACCGGGGCTGTCGCGTGATCAGCTCTGCCACCACGGTGGCCGAGGCGCGCTGGCTGGAGGCGCGGGGCGTCGATGCGGTGATCGCGCAGGGCTGGGAGGCGGGCGGGCACCGGGGCGTGTTCCTCGAGCCCGAGCATGACGCGCAGGTGGGGCTGTTCTCGCTATTGCCGCAGGTGGCCGACGTGGTGCGCGTGCCGGTGATCGCGGCGGGCGGCATCGCCGATGGGCGGGGCATCGCCGCGGCGTTCAAGCTGGGCGCGGCGGGGGTGCAGATCGGCACCGCCTTCATCAGCGCCGACGAGGCCACGCACAAGGCATTGCATGACGAGGCCGTGGCCGAGGGCGCCGATGACAGCACGCGGATCAGCATGGCGGTCTCGGGCCGTCCGGCACGGGCGCACAGGACGCCGTGGCTGGACGCGATGACACAGGTCGGCTCGGCGCCGTTTCCGCTGATGTATCATTACACCGCAGGGTTGCAGGCGGCGGAGGCCGAGAAGCACCGTTTCTCGCTATATGGCCAGAGCGCGCGGCTGGCGCCCGGGGGCGATGCCGGGGCAAGGCTGGCGGCGCTGGTCGAGGGGGCGCGGCGGGCGCTGTCGTAAGGCGTGCATGACGGCCGGGGACGCCGCCCGGCGGGTAGATCTGCGGGGAACATTCCGATCGTCAGATCCGTTGGTCAGACAGGTGCCGTGTGGTGCCGTTTGACCGGAGGACGGAGATGCAGAGATTACCATTTGCCGCATTGGCGCTTTTGCTGGCAAGCGGGCAGCCGCTGCTGGCGCAGAGCACGCAGCAGGATGTCGAGGCGGAGGAATCACCGCAGGTGGACGTTCCCCGGTCCGAGGTCGTGGAAGAAGGTACGGCCGAGCCGGATGTGGACGACCCGTCGGATGTCGGCGTGGAATCGAATTTCGAATCCACCGGCACCGAGCCGGTGACCGACCCGGAGTTGCCGACCGGCGCGGACCCCTCGCTGGAGATGGTGAACGACATGCGCAAGCTGTTGGACAGCATCCGGAGCAAGACACCGCGGCCGAAGGAGCCGCTGTCGCATCTGGACAGTCTTGAGGATGTCTATGTCCTGCCCTTGAGCGCGGTGGAACATCAGGAAAGCGAGGACGGCCCGACGCTGGACGAGGTTCTGCAGGCCAATCAGGAGGCGGTTGCGGAGTACCGTCAACAGCTTGGCGAGAACGAGCTGGTTCTCACCAAGCTGGAGGAGGCCGGTTTCACGCCGGCTGACGTGCTGACATGGGAGACCGCCGGCACGGAAGTGGCGACTGTCGTGGTCGATGACCGCTGAGGCGGTTGCCGGGGCGGCGTCATTTTTCCGCGCATGAAAGCTTGATTTTCGCACAGCATGCCGGGGACACTGAACGTGACTCGTGCAGGAGGGGGCGGAAATGGCGATAGCGGAACCGGAATTCACCATCGGGATCGAGGAGGAATACCTGCTCGTCGATCGCGACAGCCTTGACCTTGCCGAGGCGCCAACGGAATTGATGGAGGCCTGCAAGAGCGAGTTGCAGGACCAGGTGGCGCCGGAATTCCTCAAATGCCAGATCGAGATCGGCACCAAGGTCTGCCGCACGGTGGCCGAGGCGCGCGAAGACCTCAAGCGTCTGCGCTCCTGCGTCTCGGAGCAGGCGGCGAGGCACAACCTCGCCCCCATTGCCGCCTCGTGCCATCCGTTTTCCGACTGGCGCGAGCAGCACCATACCGACAAGGAGCGCTATAACGATCTGCATGACGACCTTGCGGGCGTGGTGCGGCGGATGCTCATTTGCGGGATGCATGTGCATGTGGGCATCGCCGAGCCCGACCGGCGGGTCGACCTGATGAACCAGCTTGCGTATTTCCTGCCGCATCTGCTGGCGCTGTCATGCTCCTCGCCGTTCTGGCAGGGGCGGGATACAGGGCTCGACAGCTACCGGCTGACGGTGTTCGACAATTTGCCGCGCACCGGGCTGCCGCCGAGGATGGCGAGCTTTGGCGAATTTGAGCGGTCGGTGCAGATATTGACCGATCTGGGGGTGATCGAGGATGCCTCGAAGATCTGGTGGGACCTGCGGCCCTCGTCGAAATTCCCCACCATCGAGTCGCGGATCTGCGACGTGCAGCCCCGGCTGGAGCATACGCTGACGCTGGCCGCGCTGACGCAGGCGCTGACGCGGATGCTGTACCGGCTGGCGACACGGAACCAGCGCTGGCGGATCTACGACCCGTTTCTCGTGTCCGAGAATCGCTGGCGGGCGCAACGTTATGGCAGCCGCGAGGGGCTGATCGACCTCGGGCGCGGGGAGATCGTGCCGATGGGCGAGCTGATGGAGGAGATTGTCGAGCTGATTCAGGAGGATGTACAGCATTTCGGCTCGCTGGAGGAGGTGGAGCGGGCGCAGGAAATCGTGCGGGGCGGCACCAGTTCCAGCCGGCAACGGCAGGTCTTTGTCGACGCGGTGGAGGCCGGCGACGACCCCGAGAGGGCGCTTCAAGCCGTGGTGCGGCACCTGATCGACGAGTATCACGCCGACCTGTAAGGGGCCACGCTGGCCGGGGCGCAACGGGCCGCAACGGGGCGGGGTTTCGGTCTGTTTCGGTCTTGCATTCCCCGGCGCAGTATTGTTGCTTGTGCCCGCGAAGAAGCGCCCGGACTGAACGAAGGAGCCGCCCATGCGTATCGGACTGTATCCGGGGACATTCGACCCCATCACGCTTGGTCATATCGACATCATCCGCCGGGCGTCATTCCTTGTCGACCGGCTGGTGCTGGGGGTGGCGATCAACCGGGACAAGGGCCCGCTCTTTTCGCTGGAGGAACGCGTCGAGATGATCGAGGCGGAATGCGAGAAGCTGAGCAAGCAGACCGGCACCGAGATCGTCGCGCACCCGTTCGAGAACCTGCTGATCGATTGCGCCCATGATGTGAACGCGACGCTGATCATCCGGGGGCTGCGCGCGGTGGCCGATTTCGAATACGAGTTCCAGATGGTCGGCATGAACCGGGTTCTGGACAGTTCAGTCGAGACGGTGTTCCTGATGGCCGATGCACATCATCAGGCGATTGCCTCGAAGCTGGTCAAGGAGATTGCCCGGCTGAACGGCGACGTGGGCAAGTTCGTGACGCCCCCGGTGAACGAGGCGCTGAAGGCGAAATTCGCGGCGAAGTAGGCGCCGCCTAGCGCCAGAAGGCCAGCCACTCGATCAGGTCCATGAGCTTGCGCGCAAGGAAGATCGTGCCGGACCAGTCATAATACATGTAATCGACGCCGAGCCCGATCAGGATCAGCACGCCTAGGAATAGAGCAACCTGGTTGTTCATGTCTCGGCCCTGATCCTGCCTGTCGCTGGTCCGCCGGATATGCCCGAGGCGGGACGGGCGTGCAAGGGTTCCGGTTCGGGACGGGGCCGGGCGAGGCAATTCTCGGGTTGCAATGTAAAACGAACGTTTTACATAGTCGGGTATCTGCCGAGATGGAGGTATCCGATGGACAGGACAGAAAAGCTGATCGCCGCTGCCGAGCGGCTGTTCGACCGGCACGGTTACGTGGCCACGGGAATGGACCGGCTGACGCAGGCCGCGGGCATGTCGAGCCGGACGCTTTACAAACATGCCGGCAGCAAGGATGCGCTGATGGCGCGGGTGCTGGGCGCGCGCGACCGGCGGTTCATGCGGCGGCTGGAGGTGGCCAGCGTGGATGCGCTGTTCGCGGCGCTGGCGGACTGGATCCGGGTCGAGGGCGCGCGCGGGTGTTTCTTCCTGCGGACGCGGGCCGAGACCGGCGGGGAGGTGCCCGGGATCGCAGAGGCGGTGGCGGCGCATAAGGCGGCGTTCCGCACAAGGATTCACGAGGTGGTGGCCGCCGATCTGGGCCGCGCGGACGAGGCGCTGGCCGAGCAGGTGCTGGTGCTGCTGGAGGGTGCGAGCCATGCGGCGGTGTATCGGGGCACGGCGGCGGTCGATGCGGCGCGCGCGGCCGCGGCGGCGCTGGTGGAAAGGGCGCGGGCATGAGCCCGGCGCTGCGCATCGGGGCGACGGGCTTTGGCCTGATCGCTGTCTGCTATGGCTTTGCGCGGTTCGCTTTCGGGCTGTTCCTGCCACAGATGGACGGCTCGCTGGCCCTCGGGCCGGCGCTGAGCGGCGTGATCTCGGGCGGGGCCTTTGCCGGGTATTGCGTGGCCATCGTGGCCTCGGCTGTGCTGACCGAGCGGGCGGGTGCAAGGGCCGTGGCGACAGGCGCGGCGCTGGTGGCGGCGGTCGGCATGGCGGGGATCGCGCTGGCGCCGTCGCCCTTGGTGCTGGCCGGTGCGGTGATCGTCGCGGGGCTGAGCACGGGGCTCGCCTCGCCGCCGATGGCGGCGGCGGTGGCGGCGGCGG
This sequence comes from Roseovarius sp., assembly GCA_040220035.1. GTDB lineage: Bacteria > Pseudomonadota > Alphaproteobacteria > Rhodobacterales > Rhodobacteraceae > Roseovarius. Next base: position 36,636 of record JAVJTX010000002.1, read on the forward strand.
TGCAGCGCGACAGGCAGGACCTGATCAACACGGTGATCAATGCCGGGACGAGCGCGGGCGTGGCGCTGTCCGGGCCGATCGCGCTGGCGATGGGCGGGCAGTGGCGGCTGGCCTTTGCCGGGTTCGCGGCGGTCGCGGTGATCCTTGGGCTGGTGGCCCTGCGCGCGCTGCCGGGCGAGACGCGGGGCGGGGCGCCGGCGGGCGGGCTGCCGCCCCTGACGGGGCCGGTGCGGCGGCTGATCGGGGCGTCCTTCCTGATGGGGGCGGCCAGCACCGCGCTGTGGTCCTTCGGGGGCGAGCTGGTGGCGCAGCGGCTGGGCTGGGGTCCGGGCGGGGCCGGGATGCTGTGGACCTGCATCGGCGGCGGTGGCGTTGCCGGGGCCTTTGCCGGCGGGCTGGTGGCGCGTTTCGGTCTGGACCGCGTGCACCGGGTTTTTCTGGGGCTGATGGCGGTTGGGATCGTCGCCGTGGGTGCCGCGATGAGCGCGCCGGGCCTCGTGCTGGCGGGCGGGGCGGCGTTCGGGGCGGCGTATGTGATGCTGACCGGCGTTTACCTCGTCTGGGGCGTGCGGGCGGTGCCCGGCCGGCCGGCGACGGGGCTGATGGTCGGGTTCCTGACGATCGCCATCGGCCAGACAGCCGGGGCGCCGGTATTCGGGGTGATGCTGGGGGCGTTCGGGGCCGGGCCGGCGGTGCTGGTCTTTGCCGGGCTCGCCCTTGTCGCCGGGGTGTTCCGGGCGGGTGAGCGCAGCGTGGGCGTGGCGGCGCCGATGGGGTGACCGCAGCCGTGGGGCGGCTGCGGTCCTGGTCGGGTCAGATCAGGACAGGCGGCCCATCGCCACGGCCACGTCGGCCATGCGGCAGGAAAAGCCCCATTCGTTGTCATACCATGCCAGCACCCGCACGAGGCGTCCGCCGGTGACCTTGGTCTGGTCGGGCGCGAAGATCGAACTTTCCTCGGTGTGGTTGAAGTCGATCGACACCTTGGGCTCGGGATCGTAGCCCAGCACGCCCTTCAGCTTGCCCGCCGCCGCTTCGGCGACGACTTCGTTCACGTCGGCCTCGGTCACATCGCGTTTGGCGATGAAGGTCAGGTCGACAGCGGACACGTTGGGCGTGGGCACGCGGATGGCCGAGCCGTCAAGCTTGCCCTTGAGGTCGGGCAGCACCTCGCCAAGCGCCTTGGCGGCGCCGGTGGAGGTGGGGATCATCGACATCGCCGCCGCGCGGGCGCGGTAGAGGTCGTTGTGCCGGCGGTCGAGCGTCGGCTGGTCGCCGGTATAGGCGTGGATCGTGGTCATGATCCCGCTCTCGATGCCGATCCCCTCGTGCAGGACCTTGGCGATGGGCGCGAGGCAGTTGGTGGTGCAGGACCCGTTCGAGATCATCTTCTCGCCCGAGGTCAGATCCTCGTGGTTGACGCCGTAGACCACGGTGCGGTCGACATTCTTGCCCGGCGCCGAGAGCAGCACCTTGCCGGCGCCGCGATCCAGATGGGCCTTGGCCTTGTTGCCGTCGTTGAACTTGCCGGTGCATTCGAGCACGACATCGACGCCGGACCAGTCGAGCTCGGCCATGTCGTAGGTCGAGAACATCTCCATCGGGCCGCGGCCGAGATCCATGGTGCCGTCGCCCAGCGTGATCTCGTTGGGGAAGCGGCCGTGGACGCTGTCATACTTGATCAGGTGCGCGGCGGTGTCCAGCGGGCCGGTGGCGTTGACCTTCACGACCTTGATGTCGTTGCGCGTGCTGGTGGCGATATGGGCGAGGGTGCAGCGGCCGATCCGGCCGAACCCGTTGATGCCGACGGTGATGGTCATGAGGCAGACTCCCGATGCGTGGATGTTGGCCGCGATATAGACGCGGGCGGGGGGCAGAGAAAGGTGAAAAACGGCCTATTTCAAAGTGATAGCGATAACGTGGGTTGGGTGTGGCAGGGATGCGCTTATGGTGGCGCTAACGTGGGGGAGGCACGGCGCCGGGTGTGTGCGGTGGGGCACGAAAAAAAGGGCCGGTCGCGAATGACCGGCCCTGTGAGGTTTCAAATCGGTACCCTTTAGCTGGGCACTTCTCTGATCCGGTTGACGTCGACCGTACCGACGCCCTGCTGACAGAAGGACATGTCGGCCCGTTCGCCGCGCACCTCGACATATTCGCCTTCGGTAAAGCGGACATCGTCGCTGGTCAGGGACCATGTGTCGCCGTCGCCGGTGCGCAGGACCATGCATTCGACGCCTTGTTGCACGCGGCCTTCCAGCGTAACGCGGTCGTTCTGGGGCGCGTCGGTGTCGCCATCGCCGGCGCGGTCGATCTCGGTCAGGCGGGTGACGTCGAGCGTGCCGACCCCCTGCTGGCAAAAGGCGGCGGCCTTGCGGGCACCGCGCACGCGGACATATTCGCCGGCGGTGAACTCGGTCCGGGCGCTGGTCAGCGCCCATACGTCACCGTCCGCCGTGGTCAGCGTGGCACATTCGGTGCCGTCACCGACGCGGCCCTCGAGGGTCAGCATGTCGGTGCCACGGTCGCCGTCTTCGTCGCGGCCATCGTTACGGCCATCGTTGCCGTCATCGCCGCCCGGCGCGACCTCGTTGAGGCGGGCGACCTCGACCGTGCCGATGCCCTGCTGGCAAAAGGACATCTCGGCCCGTGTGCCCGAGACGCGGACATATTCGCCTTCGGTGAAATTTCTGTCCTCGCCGGTCAGCGACCATACGTCACCGTCGGGCGTGGTCAGCGTGGCGCATTCGACGCCCTGGCTGACCCGGCCCTCGAGCGTGAAGCGGTCATCGCCACCGCCTGTGTCACGGTCGCGCCCGGTGACGTCGAAACGGCCGGATTTGAGGGTCATGCCGCGATCGGTGTCGAGCACGTAGATCAGGTCGTCGCCCGGATCGGCCCAGTCGGGCAGGCCGACCTGCGCCGAGAGGTTGCCCTCGCCATTGGCGCGGGCCTGACCCACCGCACGCCATTCCGACGAGACGCGGCCGACGCCGATGGTGACCCAGTCATCAGGCCGCAGGTTGCGGGCGCGCAGGGTCACCTGCGTCTCGGGTGGGCCGCTTTCGGGCGAGAGGCGCACGGCGGCGGAGGGATCGTTCGAGGGAATGTCGATGATCTCGCCCACGCGCAGGTCGGCGGGGTCGATGCCGCCATTGGCGTTGAGCAGTTCGATGATCGACACGCCGACCGCCTGTGCGATGGAATAGAGGGTTTCGCCCTCGCCGACGCGGTAGGTTTCGGCGCCACGGCGGGTGCCGTTGCGATAATCGGTGCCGGTCTCGCCATCGGCGCGTGTGCCACGGGTCAGGCGGACGCTCTGGCCGACCGACAGGTCGCGGGCGTCGAGATTGGGGTTGAGCTCCATGATCCGGGTCAGGCCGACATCGCAGCGCTGCGAGACCTGATAGAGCGTGTCGCCCGGCTCGATCGCGTAGGATGTGCCACAGGCGCTCTGGGCGGTTGCCATGCCCGTGCCGGCGGTCAGGGCCGCGGCGGCGAGGGTGGCGCGGGTGGTGAAACGTTTCATCCGGTTTCCTCCTTTTTACCTTCTCCCTTGAGGCCCAACCAAACCCCCGGCGGCCGTGTTCCGGGGGAATTCGGCCTTGCAGCAGGGGGCAGGGCGGCTATTCCTAGGCGGAGAAGGCGACGGATGGTTGCCGTAGGAGACAGGACAGGACATGACCGATTTTCTGCTGCTGGCATTCATCTTTCTCGTGGCGGGTGTCATCTCGGTGCCGATCGCGACGCGGCTGGGGCTGGGCTCGGTGCTGGGCTACCTGATCGCGGGGATCGTGATCAGCCCGGTGCTGGCGCTGCTCAGGGTCGACGTGGTGTCGATCCAGCATTTCGCCGAGTTCGGCGTGGTGATGATGCTGTTCCTTGTGGGGCTGGAGCTGGAGCCAAAGCACCTGTGGTCGATGCGGGCCCGGCTCATGGGCTTGGGCGGCGGTCAGATCGGGCTGACCACGGCGCTGGTGGCCGGGGCGGGGCTCGTGCTGGGGCTGTCGTGGTCGGTGGCGCTGGCGGTGGGGCTGGTCTTTGCGCTGTCCTCGACCGCGATCGTGCTTCAGACGCTGGGCGAGAAGGGGCTGATGAAATCCGATGGCGGGCAGTCGTCCTTCGCGGTGCTGCTGACACAGGATATCGCGGTGATCCCGATGCTGGCCTTCCTGCCGCTGCTGGCGCTGCCGGAATTGGCGGATCATGCGGCGGCGGTGGTCGGCCACGGCGCCGAGGAGGCCGCGCACGGGGCAGCGAACGGGACAGCGGATGCCGGGGCAGCGGAGGCGGGGCATGACGACGCCGGCCATGGCCCGGCGATCAGCCTTGTCGACGGGCTTTCCGGCTGGCAGACCGCGCTGGTGACCTTCGCGGCGGTGGCGGCGGTGGTGATCGGGGGGTCGTACCTGACCACGCCGATCTTCCGGTTCATCTCGGCGGCGGGCCTGCGGGAATTGTTCACCGCGACGGCGCTTCTGATGGTGGTGGGCATCGCGCTTTTGATGCTGGTGGTGGGGCTGTCGCCCGCGCTGGGGACGTTTCTGGCGGGCGTGGTGCTGGCCAACTCGCCCTACCGGCACGAGCTGGAAAGCGATATCGACCCGTTCCGGGGGCTGCTGCTGGGGCTTTTCTTCATGACGGTGGGCGCGTCGATCAACTTTGCGCTGCTGTTCGAGAACCTGTTTTCCATCCTCGCCATGACCATCGGCCTGATCGGGGCGAAGGTGGCGGTGCTGCTGGTGCTGGCGGTGGTGTTCCGGATCCGGGGCGCCGACCGGTGGCTGATGGCCTTGGGGCTGGCGCAGGCGGGGGAGTTCGGCTTTGTCCTGCTGTCCTTTACCGTGGCGAACGGGGTCATACCGCCGGGTCTGGCCGAGAACCTGCTGCTGGTGGTGGCGCTGTCGATGCTGCTGACGCCGGGCCTGTTCATCCTCTATGACCGGGTGATCGCGCCGCGATTTTCCACCGTGCAGGAGCGCGTTGCCGACGAGATGCCGGGCGACACCCAGATCATCATCGCAGGCGCCGGCCGGATGGGCGGGCTGATCGACCGGGTGGCCAAGGCAGCGGGGCTGAGCACCACGGTGATCGTTTATAACGCAAGGCGGCTCGACATCCTCGAGCGGTTCGGCACGCGGCATTACTATGGCGATGCCTCGCGCCCCGACCTGCTGCACGCGGCAGGGATCGGCGAGGCGAGGATGCTGATCGTGGCGATCGACGACCGCGCGCAGATCAACGAGATCGTCAAGCACGTGACCAAGACCTATCCGAAGGTGCATATCGTGGCGCGCGCCCTCGACCGGGATCACGTCTACGAGCTGTGGAGCCTCGGCTGTCGCGACATCATCCGCGAGACCTTTGACAGTACCATGCGGATGAGCCGCTCGGTTTTCGAGGCGCTGGGGATCGAACGGGAGACGGCCCAGCGGATGATCGACGCGTTCGTCGAAACTGATCAGGCGGCGATGATGGAGGCGGCGGAGGCCTATGACAGCGGGGTGCCGCTGCACGAGAACGCGGCCTATGTCGAGCTTGTCCGCTCGCGCCGCGGCGTCTGGGAGGCGGAAACCCGCGAACGGATGGAACGGATACGGGCCGAGGACGCTTAGGGTGTTCAGGGCATCGATTGAAGCAGGGGCATAGGGCATGAGCGGACTTATCGCATTGCTGGACGACGTGGCGGCGCTGGCCAAGGTGGCGGCGGCCTCGGTCGACGACGTGGCGGGGCAGGCGGCCAAGGCCGGCGCCAAGGCCGCGGGCGCGGTGATCGACGACGCGGCGGTGACGCCGAAATACCTTCAGGGTTTCGAGCCCAAGCGGGAATTGCCCATCGTCTGGCGCATCGCGCGCGGCTCGGTGATCAACAAGCTGGTCTTCCTGCTGCCTGCCGGGCTGGCGCTTTCGGCCTTCGCGCCGTGGCTCATTCCGCCGCTCTTGATGCTGGGCGGGGCGTATCTGTGTTTCGAGGGCGCCGAGAAGGTGGCCCACGCGCTGGGGTTCGGGCACGAGCATGGCGGCCCGGACGGCAGCCACAAGATCACCGACCCCGCGCATCTGGAAGAGGCCAAGATCAAGGGTGCCATCAAGACCGATTTCATCCTGTCGGCCGAGATCATGACCATCGCGCTGGCCGCCATCCCCCCCAGCAACATCTGGATGGAAGGGGCGACGCTGGCCGTGGTCGCGGTGGGGATCACCGCCGCGGTCTATGGCGCGGTGGCGCTGATCGTGAAGGCCGACGATGTGGGGCTCTACATGTCGAAACACGGGATGCTGGGGCTGACCCGGGCGCTGGGGCGCGGGATCGTGCGGGCGATGCCGCGGTTCATGTGGCTTTTGACGGTGGTGGGCACGGCGGCGATGCTGTGGGTCGGCGGATCGATCATCATCCACGGGCTCGACACGCTGGGCTGGCCGGTGATCTATGACTGGATTCACCATTTCGCCGAGGATATCGCCCACGAGGCGGGCCGGGCCGAAGGGGCGGTGACCTGGACTCTGGTCGCGGCGCTTGACGGGGTGTTCGGGCTGGCGCTGGGGCTGTTGCTGTTGCCTGTGGGCACACGGCTGATCGCGCCGATCTGGCAGCGGGTGGCAAAGCTCAACCCGTTCGTCTGAGGGGCGGGCGTTCGGATCCGTAAACAGACTGGCACCTTGATTTGCTCCCCGATGCGGGTATCGTTACGGTTGTATTCGTGTGGGGGGTATTGGTTTGGAATTGTTGCTGCTGTTGCCGCTGCTTGCCGTGGGGGCGTTCCTGTTCGATTGGGGCGGGGATGACGACGATGACGCCGTCGCGGCGTTGGGCGAGGATATCGACCTAGAGGAGTTGCTGGGCCGGGGCGACGGGATTCCCGGCGAGGAGGAAGAGCCGGGCGAGGAACCCGGTGACGATCCGGGCGAAGAAGATCCGGAAGACGATCCCGAAGACGATCTCACCTACGAAGAGCTGCGCGAGCTTTACGCCGGCGACGACACGATCACGGGCTCGGACGACGACGAGAACGAGCGGCTGCGCGGGTATGCGGGTGATGATGTCATCGATGGCGGGCGTGGCGAGGACAGCGTTCAAGGCGACGATGGCAACGACACCGTGTCCGGCGGTCGCGGGTTCGACTATGTGAGCGGCGGCAATGGCGCGGATTCGGTTCTCGGCAATAGTGGCAATGACAGGGTAACCGGAGGGGCCGGCGATGACACCGCGCGCGGTGGCGAGGGCGATGACACGGTGCAGGGTGGCCGGGGCGACGACATTGCGACCGGAGGTGAGGGCGACGACCTGATCCTGGGCGATGAAGGGATCGACACGCTGCTGGGCGGCCCCGGAGACGATCGCTTGCTCGACGCGAATATCGCACATTACGACGGACCGAACTGGAGCGTCATGGATGGTGGGCCGGGGGATGATACGCTGTTTTTTGAAGGGGGGAGCATTGTCACGGGCGGCGAGGGGGCGGACATCTTCCAGCTGGAAGACGACGTTTTTGACGACCACGTGGCACAGATCACCGATTTCGACCCGGCGGTTGACCGGCTGGAACTGCGCCTCGACGTGGACGACACGAGCGGCGGGGAATTGTCGCTGGAAACGTGGGAGGATGGCACCGGCGCCGACCTTTACTATGGCGACGACCTGATCGCCGAGATCGCGGGCGGGCAGGATCTCGATCTGTCGGCCATCGATGTCTCCATCGAGTTGGACGAAGAGAGTGACGCGGTGGCCTTCACCGCCGGTGACGCCGACGACTGGATCACCGGCAATGAAGAGAACAATGTCATCGATGCCGGGGGCGGCGACGATATCGTTCGTGCGACGGGGAACGGGGCGGATTTCGTCGATGGCGGAGACGGCAACGATTCCCTGACCGGTTCGGGCGGGATGCTGGATGCGTTCGACCCAGATGACGAAGGGCCTGCCGGGCTGGAATACCTGCGGACGATCGAGACCGACACGCTGATCGGCGGCGACGGCGATGACGTGCTGGTCTCGCAAGATGGCGCGGTTCTGACCGGCGGGGCAGGCGCGGACACGTTCGGCATCGACCATGACGCGACACCCGAGGGGGTAGAGCCGCTGCCCGCGACGCAGGTGACGGATTTCGACGCGGGCGAGGACCTGATCATCGTGGCGCTCACCCCCGATCAGGAGGCCGACGACCTCTCCGTCGCGGTCTGGGATGACGGGGAAGGGGCGGATATCGTGGTCGACGGGATCGTCATCGCCAACGTGATGGGTGGGCAGTCGCTGACAGCTTCGGATATCCGGGTGGTGGACCGGTCGATCACGGCGACGGCGCTTTAGACAAGCGGTTGGCCCGAGGCGTGTCGCGGCCGGAATTTGCGCAAATTCCGGGGTGGAAAATACGCATTTTCCACCCCGTTTTCTGCGCAGAAAACGGCGCCGTCGGCCCTAGAGCAGCGATTTGACCTTTTCGGCCACCGCCTCTGCCGTGATGCCGAACTTCTCGAACAGCACCTCCGCCGGGGCCGACGCACCGAAGCCGTCCATGCCGACAAAGCCGGTCTTGTTCGCCCGGCCGCGCTCGCCACAGAGCCAGCGGTCCCAGCCCTGTTGCACGCCGGCCTCGACCGCGACGCGGACAAGGTCGCCGCCCGGCAGGATGCGCTTGCGGTATTTCTCGTCCTGTTCGGCGAAAAGTTCCCAGCACGGCATCGAGACGACGCGGGTGCCGATCCCCTCGGCCTCGAGCCTATCGCGGGCGGCCAGCGCCACGTGAACCTCCGAGCCGGTGGCCATCAGGATCGCCTTTTTCTCCGCCTCGAAATCGGCCAGCACATACGCCCCGAAGGCGGTCATGTTGCGCCGCTTGTGCTCGGTCCGGAGTGTCGGCACGCCCTGACGCGTCAGCGACAGGACCGACGGCGTCGAGGTGGATTTCAGCGCCAGTTCCCATGCCTCCGCCGTCTCGACCGTGTCGCAGGGGCGGAAGACGTAAGTGTTGGGCGTGGCCCGGCTGATGGCGAGATGTTCGACCGGCTGGTGGGTGGGGCCGTCTTCGCCAAGGCCGATGCTGTCATGGGTCATGACGAACACGGTGGGCACCTTCATCAGCGCGGCCAGCCGCATAGACGGGCGGGCATAATCTGTGAAGCACATGAACGTGCCGCCATAGGGACGCACGCCGCCATGCAACGCCATACCGTTCATCGCCGCCGCCATGCCGTGTTCGCGAATGCCGTAATGGATGTAGCGGCCCTTGCGGTTGCCGACATCGAACACGCTCATGTCGCCGGTGCGGGTGTTGTTCGAACCCGACAGGTCGGCCGAGCCGCCGAGGGTTTCGGGCATGATCGGGTTGATCACCTCGAGCACCATCTCGCTCGATTTGCGGGTGGCGACCTTGGGGGCCTCCTCGCTGACCTGCTGCTTCAGCGCGTTGATCCGGGCCGAGAGCTTCTTGGGCGCCTCGCCTGACATGATGCGGGCGAACTCGGCCTGCCGCCGGTCGGAGGCCTCGGCCAGACGGGCCTTCCACGCGGCGTGATCCTCGGCGCCGCGGCGGCCGATCTCTTCCCAGGCCTGTTTGATGTCGGCGGGCACCTCGAACGGGCCGCCTGTCCAGCCATAGGCCTCTTTCGCCGCCCGAAGCTGATCCTCGTCGGTGAGCGCGCCGTGGCCCTTGGAGGTGTCCTGCGCCGCGTGGCCGAGGGCGATATGCGTCTTGCAAGCGATCATCGTCGGGCGGCGCGATGTCTTGGCCTTGGTCAGCGCGGCGTCGACCGCGTCAGGGTCGTGCCCGTCGATCTGGATGACTTCCCACCCGGCAGAGGCGAAACGCTTGGGCTGATCGGTGCGGTCGGCAAGGCCCAGCTCGCCGTCGATGGTGATGTTGTTGTTGTCCCACAGCACGCTCAGCTTGCCCAGCGACTGCCGGCCTGCCAGCGTGATCGCCTCTTGGCTCACGCCTTCCATGAGACAACCGTCACCGGCGATGACATAGGTGTGGTGATCGACCAGCTTGCGGCCGAACCGGGCGCGCAGGGATTCCTCGGCGATGGCGAAACCCACGGAATTGGCGATGCCCTGACCCAGCGGGCCGGTGGTGGTCTCGATCGCGTCATGCAGGAAGTTTTCCGGGTGACCGGCCGTGATCGCGCCCCATTGGCGGAAATTGCGGATCTGGTCGAGCGTCATCCCCTCGTAGCCCGTCAGGTACAACAGCGAGTAGATCAGCATCGAGCCGTGGCCCGCCGACAGGATGAACCGGTCGCGATCGGGCCAGTTGGCATCGGCGGCGTCGAATTTCAGGTGTTTCTCGAACAGCACCGTGGCCACGTCGGCCATGCCCATCGGCATGCCGGAATGGCCGGAATTGGCCGCGTGTACGGCATCGAGCGTCAGCGCGCGGATGGCCGCGGCCTTTTTCCAGTGATCGGGATTGGCAGTGCGAAGGGCGGCGATATCCACGGGTCGGGCATCCTTGATATGAAAACCGGTTGACGGCTGAATAGCAGCCACGGGCCAAAGTTCAAGCGTACTTGGACGGGCGATTTTGAGGGGGCGAACTTTTCCCTGCGATTTTGTAGAGTTGCATCAGGACGCCCGGCCGCCGATTCGCGGCGGGGCCAAGAAAAGCAGACGAAGGACTGGGGATATGAGCCAGATAGAGGACCTGCAGGGCCGGATCGCCGCCGCGCTCGACCGGATCGGACAGGGGATCGACGGGATGGACCAGGAGGGCGGCGCAGGCGTTGCCGAGGCCGGGCCGGACGATATCGCGGCGTTGCAGCAGCAACTCGAGGACGAGCAGATTGCCAACGAGCAGTTGCAGGAACGGGTCAAGAAGCTGCAGATGCGCCGTCAGCGGCTGGACGAAGAGCTGCAATCGGCGCGCGAGACGATTGCCGAGAGCATGGTCAAGTTCGATGCCGACTTGCAGGGGCTGCGCAGCGCCAACGAGAAGCTGCGCGAGAACAACGCCAAGCTGCGCGAGGCCAACGCCGCCGGCGTGGGTGATGCGGACCTGATCAACAGCGGGCTGGAGGCCGAGCTTGAAGGGCTGCGCGCCGCCCGCGCCGCCGACCGGGCCGAGACAGAGCTGGTTTATACGGAATTGAGCGAAGCGGTCGGGAACGCGCGTATCGCGCGTCAGGCGGAGGAGTGAGCATGCCAGAGATCGAGGTCGAAATCGGTGGCCGGACCTTCGAGGTCGCCTGTCAGGAGGGCGAGGAGCATTACCTCAAGTTCGCCGCCAAAATGCTGGACGAGGAGGCGCAGGTTCTGGCCTCGCAGATCGGCCGCATCCCCGAAACGCGGATGCTGCTGATGGCCGGGCTGATGCTGGCCGACAAGACCGCCGGCATGCAGGACAAGCTGCGCGAGGCCGAGGACAAGCTGCTGGAGAAGGAGGCCGAGCTCGACCAGTTGCGCAACGCGCAGGCCGAGCCGCAGCGCGTCGAGGTGCCGGTTCTGCCCGACGACGTGATGGACGCGATGGCCGAACTGGCCGCGCGGGCCGAGGCGCTGGCCGATCAGGTCGATGGCGGCGCCGGTGAGCGGCAGGAAGAGAACGCCTGAACCGCTGACCCTGTGATCCCCTGACCGGCGGCGCGGGCGCTATTGCATGCGCAGCGCGCCGTCGATCCGGATCACCTCGCCGTTCAGGTAATCGCATTCCACGATAAAACGGGCGAGGCTGGCATATTCGTCCGGATCGCCCAGCCGCCGCGGACAGGTCACGTCGGCGGCAAGCTGGTCCTGCACCTCCTGCGGCAGGCCCAGAAGCATCGGCGTCAGCATCAGCCCCGGTGCGATGGCCATCACCCGGATGCCTTCCCGCGCAAGGTCGCGCGCCATCGGTAGCGACAGGCCCACGATCCCGCCTTTCGACGCCGCATAGGCGGCTTGGCCCTTCTGCCCCTCGAAGGCGGCGACCGAGGCGGTGTTGATGATCACCCCGCGCAGCCCATCGGCGGAGGGCTCCGCCTTGGCCATCTCGGCGGCGGCGAGGCGCGAGACATTGAAGCTGCCGATCAGGTTGATGTTCACGGTCTGCTGAAAGGTGCCGAGGTCATGCGGCCCATCCTTGCCCAGCGTCTTGGCGGCAGGCGCGATCCCGGCACAGTTGACGGCGCAGGTGATCTTGCCCATCGCCTCGGACGCGGCGGCGATGGCCGCCTGAACCGAGGCCTCTTCGGTCACGTCGGTCTTGACGAAACCGGCGCCGATCTCGGCGCCGACGGCGGTGCCGCGCTCCGCGTCGCGGTCGAGCAGGGTGACCTGAGCGCCGCGCTCGCGGAAATGGCGGGCGGTGGCCTCGCCGAGGCCCGATGCGCCCCCGGTGATGATGGCGGCGGTGTCTTCGATACGCATTGGCGGCTCTCCCGTCAGGAAATGAACATGCGTTCAGATAACCTGCGAAAGGCCCGGTGTCAAAGTGTCAGAAGTTGCGCCGCACCCACGGGGCCGAGGCCATCAGCCAGACCACGGTCATCAGGATGCGAAAGATATGGTGCAGGGTGACGAAGGCGGGATTGGCCTGCAGGCTGAGCGCGACGAGCGACATCTCGGTCACGCCGCCGGGGGCGAAGCTGATCAGCAGCACGTCGATCGGCTCCGCCACGAAGGGCACGACCGCAAAGGCAAAGACCAGCGCCAGCACCAGCATGCCGCCCACCGACAGAAGCGACAGGCCCGCGCCCCGCAGGATCAGCCCGCGGGACAGGCCGGTAAACCGCATCCCCAGCGCGCAGCCGACGACGATCTGGGCGATGTTCACCAGCCAGATGGGAATGTCGACATGGAAAAAGCCGGTCACCGACAGGATCGCCGCCGCCGCCATCGGCCCGGTCAACTGGGCCGCCGGAAAGCGCAGGAGCTTGCCGCCGAAATACCCCGCCGCACCGGCCAGAACGATGAAGGGCAGGTCCGTCCACGGCACGTCGTCGCGCGCCAGCGTCACGCCGCCCGAGCTGCCCACCGGCTCGCCCAGCCAGAGCGACAGGCCGACGGGCAGGGCGGTGACCACCACGATGACCCGCAGGAACTGTTGCAGTGTCAGGCGCGCCACATCGCCGCCCGCCGCCTCGCCCAGAGCGAGGGATTCGTAGAGCCCGCCGGGCGTGCTGGAATAGAAGGCGGTGACGCGGTCATAGCCGCCGAGCCGGCGGAAGACCCAGAAATTGAAGGCAAGGCAGACACCCACGAAAAGCGTCAGCGCCGTGAAGGTGATGGCAAACTCTGGGGCCGAGGCGAACAGCTCGGACGTGACCTGCGCCCCGATCATCAGGCCGATCACCCCGATGAACACCTGCCGCAGCCGGTGAGAGAAACCGTAGCCCTCGGGCAGGCGGTGCGGCAGGATCGTGGCGATGGCCGCGCAGATCAAGAGCGGCCCGATCAGGTAAGGCAACGGCAGACCAAGAAGCGAGGCCGCCCAGCCCGCGCCGGTGCCCAGACAGATGAGGCCGAAGGTGACAAGCATGTTTGCCATGGCGCCTATGAACCACCCCGATGCGGGAGGTGCAAGCCGGTGCGGGCGTAGGTCAGGGGATCCAGACCGGATCGTGCCGGTTCAGCCGGTCGAACGCCTGCGCATGCAGACCCGGCGTCGCGGCCGCGAGGATCGCGCCCTCGGACGCCAGCGTGAGGGCCCGCCCCTCCCAGTCGGTGATGGTTCCGCCGGCCTGTGTGACGACGGGAACGAGGGCGCAGATATCGTAGGCGTCGAGGTCGGGGCCGTTGAGGCAGAGGTCGACCTGCCCGCGCGCCAGCGCCCCATACGCAAGGCAGCCGCCGTCATAGACCACCATGCGCGCCGCTTCGGCGAGGGTGTCGGCGCCCTCGCGCATCTCCTCGGGGAACGCGGCGGGGTTGGCGATGGCCACCGTCGCCCGCGAGAGGGCACGGGCGCCGCTGGCGGTAATGGCCCTTCCGTTGAGGGTGGCGCCATGGCCCTCGGCGGCGGCATAGCGCGCGCCGGCCAGCGGCTGGTCGATGATCCCGAGCACGGGCCGCCCCTCATGGCAAAGCGCGATCAGCACGCCGAAATTCATCAGCCGCGCGCCGAATTGCCGTGTGCCGTCGATCGGGTCGAGGACCCAGACGAATTCCTGCTCCATGCCGGTTTCGCCGAATTCCTCTCCGAGGATGCCGTGGGTCGGGTGTCGGGCCGCGATGATCTCGCGCAGGCGGGTTTCGATGCGCGTGTCGGCCTCGGTCAGGGCCGTGCCATCGGGCTTGAACCCGGTCTCGGAGGGCGCGAACCAGTGATCGCGCGCCAGCGCGCCGGCGGCGTCCGCAAGCAGATGCGCGGTTTCGAGAAAACCGTCGAGGGCGGGCCCGGTCATTTCCACGCGAATTCCGGCTGGTCGTAATGCGCCACGCGCGTCTCGCGCCCGCGCAGCGCCACCTCGCGGAACTGGTAAAAGACGGCGGCGGTGGGGGCGTACATGACATGCCCGAGCGTTGGAAAGTAGGCCGAGAGCACCGGGTGCTCGCTATGGGGTTTCTGGTCGAGCAGGGGGATATCGTCGCTGTTGAGGTCCGAGAGCGGCAGGGAATGCACCTGCGCCACCTCCGACGGGTCGGGCCGCATGGCCGAGATATCGTCGCACCAGAAGACATGCGGGATCATCGCAAAGCCCGACCGGGTGGGGTAATCATCGAGCCGCCCGATCAGGTCGGCCTCGGTCAGGGTCAGGCCCAGCTCCTCCCGCGTTTCGCGAATGGCGGCCTGAAGCGGCGTCTCGCCGGGGTCGAGCCGGCCGCCGGGGAGGGCATATTGCCCGCTGTGCCGGTTGATCCGGGTGGGCCGCAGGGTCACCAGCGCCCCCGCCTCGCCGGGCGTGTCGCCGGGCGTGTTGCCGGGGGCGACGAGGATGGCGACGGCGGCAAGGCGCAGCGCGCCACTGCGGGCCGTGACCGGGGTGAACCGGGCCAGCCGCGCCTCCATCTCGCGACGCAACGCCGGGGTAAAGGCGAAGTCGGGCAGCGTCTCGGTCATGGCGTGTCCCCTCCGGTTTGGCGCAGTGGATCAGGTCTGCCGGCAAGTGTCGAGGCGATAGGGCTGCTTCGGCGGCAGACATCGCGATCAGCTCTTGCCGAGCTTTTCCCCGAGCGCCTCAAGCTTTGTACGGGCGGCCGCGATTTCTTCGTCGGTCGCTCCGATCTCGGCCTGCGCGGCATTGTTCAGAAACCGTTCTGCCTCTTTCAGCGAGGTTTGGGCCTTGTCGGGCTGGTTGCGCACCAGCTCCAACTCGGTCGTTGCCAGCTTGTTGCCGGCCCGTTCGATCCACAATTGCGCGTTTAAGCGAACGATCGCGTAGCGTGCAAAGTCCGCTGCTTCGAACTTTTGGAAAATCGCGTCGAAGTTCCCTTCTTCGGGGTATTTTTCCGGTGATATCTGCAGGTCATCGTCCCTAAGCGTGTCACATCGTTCTACCAGTTCGCGCTTGCCTTCGACAAAGCCTGACTGAAGCTCGAGCGCCCACGCGCGGGAGATCGAGATCGGATGTTCGACCGGCATTTCATCAAGGAAGGCATTCTTATTGGCATTTCTTTTGCCCGCAATGAACTGTGGCAGGCGCAGGGCCGCCGATAGCATCGCCGCCCGGTAATCGACCTTCTCGTTGACGCGCAGCGGTTTTTCGAAACGCTCGGGATCCAGCGCGAGAAAATCGCAGATGGTCCGGACCACATCCTTGTGCCGCTTGAACGGCAGGAAGGCGACGTGATCGAAATGGCGCGTCCAGCGATGCCAAAGGTCGAGGTAATTGTAGTACGGGTCTTGCGGCTCAAGGTTCATCCGATTCACCGAGATGCTCCCCGAACGTGCGCTAACCGACAGGCGGCTTACTGCGAGGTCGACCTGCGGGCGCAGGAAGCAAAGCACATCGACCCGATCGAATTCAGGGGCGACGAGTTCGCTGACGCGTTCGACCATTCTCCCCGATATCAGCCGGGCATGCAGGTGTTCGCTGGAGATCACGAATGTCTTGCAACCATTTTTCCTCGCGGCGGCGACCTCGCGGCGAAACTTTTCCGTGGTCTCGCGCCGGAACGCGGCATGGTCCTCGGGGCTATTGATGCCGAATTGCTTGAAGCCGTCATCCGGCATGTCCGGGTCACGCCCGAGAACCGCGATCCTTCTGTTGTTGGGGGCACCAAGCGACCGTGACGGAAAGACACCGCAGGCGTTCAGCGCATCCCGGTTATGGTACAGCCATTGCTGCACGCTTGTGGTTCCGGTCTTTGCCGTCCCGATATGAAGAAGCAATCTCATGGGCCAAACCTTGTTATGGGCACCCGCGCTCCAGTCCATGGTGAAAGGATCGTGGGGCTGCAGGCGCTGCATCGCGACCGGATGGTCCGTTTCGGGCATGGGTAGTAACTCTGACGCACCAGCGCAACCTAGCCGATAGGGGGCGTCTCGGTGAGATGCGAGTTTCACGGCCTGCCGGTGCCACGCCATTCTGTCCCGTCAGGTGAACCACGTCGGCCCGCCCGGCGCCTCGCCATGCTGAAGCCAGAGGTTGAGGGCAGGGCGGGCGCGCGTGGTCAGGGCATGGGGTTCCGAGGGCCCGTGGGTGACCGGCGCGCCGGGCCGGGCCGGCCTGTCGGTGCCGGTGGCGGCCTGCCAGAACAGCGCGCCGCTATCGTTGACGGGCAGGTAGATCTCGCAGGCGAGATGGGCATGGGCCGGATAGGCGGTCTGCGGGGCCAGCAGGTTGCAGCCAAGAAGCGCGTCCCCGCTACGGGCAATGACGGCATGGGCGAAGGCGTCTTTCAGCGTCGGGTGATCGGGGTAATCGGCCGTCCATGGCAGATGGTGGACGAGGGCGGCAAGGCGGGTGGCCGTGTCGGCGAAGGGCCCCGTTGCCGGGCAGGCGGCGAGGGCCCCGGGCAGGTGCGCACAGGCCGGCGCCGGGGTGTAGGCGAGCGGGGTGAAACGCCAGTTCTGTGCCGTCAGGCGCGTCGCAAGGGCGGGGTGCGTGCTGTGCAGGTGGCAAAGGAGACCACTGAGCAGGTCTTGGCTTGGATCGACTGTCATGGCTTGCGCCCCCTGGTCCGCGCGGGCCTTGCCAGACGGTTCCATCGGCCCGTCCGGTGCGGTGCGACTGTACATCGTTTTGGGGCGTGGAACATCGCTCATCTTTGCCTCGATCCAGCGAACTTACGGACGCTTATCAGAGGGCCGTGTCAGGCGATCTTGCTCCAGACGTCAAGCATTTCCGACCCAGACCGGACCTCTGGTGCACCTTGAGGCAAAATCGGCAGTGCGGACGGAACTGCCGCTCAGCATCGCTCTGACCCCTTTTGACATTTTCAGGTGGTTGATGTTGGCCCTACTTCTTTCGGAAACTTGTTGGCGGCACCCCCATGGCCTGGCGGAACATGTACGCGAAACTACTGGATGAGGAGTAGCCGAGATCGAGTGACACCTCGGTGACAGACTTTCCTTCGGAGAGCGCCGCAACCGCTGCCATCAGCCGGGCTTGGCGAAGCCAAAGGTTTGGGGTCAAGCCAGTCTCTTGCTTGAACAACCGTTCGACGGTTTTGCGGCTCGCAGGTGCCGTCGCCGTCCACGCAGCAGCGGATTGAATCTCGGCAAGAGAGGCAATTGCCTTGTTCGCCAAGGGGACGATACGACTATCGGTCGGCATCGGAAGAGAAAGCGGTACCTCCTCCGATTGGAGCAATTCGTCCAATAACAGAGCCACCAATGCGCAGGTTCGGGGTGTTCGGTAAGCTTCCGGCGACGAAATGGCTGAAGCCGCAAGTATGAGTTCGCGTAGCAGAGGGGACACCCAAAGCGTCTTGCAGCATTCGGCTGCAAGATGGATCGCATCAGACCTCACGTAAATGGTCCGCATTGCTGCACGCTCTTGGATTACCAGCCGGTGTTTTGTCCCTGCGGGCACCCAAAGAGCCATGGACGGCGGAAGCAGAACGGTCTGCGTCGAAGTTCGAAGTCGCAAGACTCCGTATTCGGCGAAAACGACCTGTGCGACGAAGTGGCTATGCCAGTCCACGGTGGTATCGGACGGATAGTCCAGCTTGGCCCCGAGTACCTTCGGCATACTCGACGCGTCCAAGCCTTCAAGTGGATCAAAGTGGTCATCAAAATCGATCATTGACGATATTTAGACGAACATCGGCTTCATGTCGATTTCGGAAACTCCTCCTTCACCCCACAGTCATCTGGCAAACATGGAGGAAATCATGATCACCCACTCATCCGAGGCCCTGACTGTCAGCTGGCCAGACGGCTTGTCCCACAGCTTTCACCCTTTCTGGCTCCGTGAGCGTAGCTTCGATCCAAGCAATAAGGACCCCGCCACCGGGCATCGGCTTGATGAAGTTGCTCTGATGCCAATCGACATCACCATCACAGAAGCTATTCAGAAGGGCGACTCTATCCACCTGACATTCTCGGATGGGCATTCCTGCGTATACGATCTGTCTGATCTCAAACACCAAGCAACCCAACGGCTGCCGGACGATCTTTCCGGCAAGAAAGAGCTATGGGATCGTTCCTTGAAGCCAATGCCCCGGCACGATGGCACCGCTGCCTTGAGGCAAGATGCGCCTCTTCTGGCCGTCATTGATGATATTGCTCGCCTTGGTTTCGCAATCGTCACCGATATCGGCGACGGCGAAAACGATCTCGCAGCTATTTGTGACAGGGTTGGACCGATCCGTCCAACAAATTGGGGAACGATTGCAGATATCAAAAGCATCGCCAATGCTTATGACCTCTCGATGACGGGACGCGCATTGGAGCCTCACGTGGACAACCCCTATCGACTGCCGGGGCCAGGCTACATTTTTCTGCATTGTTTGGAGAACTCTGCTCAAGGTGGCGATAGTTTTCTAATCGACGGATTCAAAATCGCTGAGAAGATCAGGGCGAACAATCCTGGTGCTTTTGCGATCCTCAGCGAAACATCCGTGACATTTCGATATGCTGACGAAGACGCCATTCTCGAACATCATGGACCGCTCATTGAACTTGGACCAAATGGCGATCTGCATAGAGTCAGGTTCCACAACCGAGCGGACCAGGTGCCTGCCCTGGGAATCGAGGCTTTGAATACCTACTACCAAGCGCGCAAGATCATGGCCGAGGAAATCTGGTCAGAAGCGAACACTATGCGATTCCGCCTTCAACCCGGTGATGTTCTGATCGTTGACAACTACCGTCTTTTTCACGGGCGAACCGAGGTTAATCTCGCAACCGGAAACCGCCATCTTCGACAGTGCTATTTGGACCGAGACGCGATGTCCAGTTGTCAGAAAATTCTCAAGCGCGCCATTCAGGCTGCAAGCTGAAATCGAAAGCTCGGAACCATGACGTTTGAAACCTACGCGGGCTATCTGTTCCTTCTGGCGGTGTTCTTCGTGACACCGCCAGATACAAGCCAACTCTTGATCGTCTCAAATAGCATCCGGCACGGATTGCGTCGATCTGCGTTCACGGCCGCTGGGGATCTGACAGCAAACAGTGTTCAGATGACGGCGGCCGCATTTGGGTTGGCAACGGTATTAGCGACATCGGCCAGCGCATTCACTTGGATCAAGTGGTTGGGTGTGGCCTATCTTGCCTGGACCGGATTACAGTTCATGTTTTCCAAAGACGGTAGGGAACCATCGGCCTCGATCAGTCAGGGCGCACCAATAAGGCTGTTTCGGCAAGGCTTTTTCACCTCAATGGCAAACCCTTTCGCCGTGGTTTTCTTTGCGGCCCTCTTTCCGCAGTTTATTGACCCGACCGAAGCAATCGTCCCTCAGTTATTGATATTAGGCACAACGTATCTCGTCATAGACGGAGTGATATTGGGCATCTGGGGATGGTTGGGAATTCGTGCAGCACAGGCTGTCAGGCGCTATTCATTTGGGCTGATCAACAAGATTTGTGGAGCCCTGATGATTGCCGCTGCCGCTCTGCTGGCAACCAAGGATTTTGAGCCTCCGAAATAGACCCTTGATCATTGATTGCGGACATTCGCCGCAGCACGCCAATAGAGGCGGTATGGGCTCTTACCGGCTTTCGCCGCGATCTGCGCGAAGGTCCGGTTTCCCATTCCACGCCAACGACGCGACACAAAAGTCGGTTTTGCTTGGCATCTGAGAGGGGGGGAAGTGGCGGACCGAGGAGGATTCGAACCCCCGACCCCCTGATTCGTAGTCAGGTACTCTATCCAGCTGAGCTATCGGTCCGTGGAGACGAGCATCTAGACGGTGCGCGACCTCAATGCAAGGGGGGGCAGGACAAAATTGTCAGCCCGGTTTCAGGGCGTGGGGCAGGCGGATTTCGAAGGTCGTGCCGGTCTCGTCGGTGCGCGCGAGCGTCAGGTCGCCGCCATGCCCGCGCACCAGTTCCTGCGCGATCGACAGGCCCAGCCCCGTGCCGCCCTTGGTGGCGCCGCCATGGAAGGGCTGGAACAGGTGCTCGCGCGCCTTGGGCGGCAGGCCGGGGCCGGTATCGGTGACGGTGATGATACAGTCGTCCTTCTCGTCATAGGCGGCGATGCCGATCTCGCCCTCGCGCCCGGTATTGATGATCGCCTGCCGCGCGTTGCGCACGAGGTTCGACAGCACCCGGTGCAGCTGTTCGCCATCGGCCCGCGCCGTCAGGCGAGAGGGCACATCGGTGGAAAAGCTGATGCCGGCCTCGCCCACGGCGAGCCGCTCGCTTTCGATCACGTCGTCGACGAGGTTGTCGAGGTTGACGTCCTCCAGCTTCGGCGCCGGTTCCTCGGCCCGGCCATAGGCGAGGGTGGATTCGCACAGATGCACCGCGCGGGTGATGGAATTCACCAGCTTGGGCGCCATGCGCTTGACCTGCGGGTCCTCGCTCATCTCGATTCGGTCGGTGAAAAGCTGGGCCGATGTCAGGATGTTGCGCAGATCATGGCTGACCTTGGCGACCGCGCCGCCCAGTTGCGCCAACCTTTCGCGCTGTTTGAGCGCATGGGTGAGCTGGGTCTGAAGCTTTTTCAGCGCCTCCTCGGCCTCGCGCAGTTCGGTGACACCGGCCGACGGGGTGATCACCTGCCGCGCATCCTCGGGGGCGGCGGCATAGGATTGCATATGGCCGACCACCCGGCGGATCGGCTTGACCAGCAGCCCGCGCACCGCAAGAAAGAGCAGCACCGCCGTAAAGACCGAGATCACCGCCGACAGCAGCAGGATGCGCAACCCATAATCGATCATGGCACTGCGCAGGGGCGCCGATTCCAGCGTCACCTCGATCAGCAGCCCGGCCATCTGCGCCGGCTCGCCGATCACCCGGATCACCCGTGGCGTCGGGTCGATCAGCGCCGCCAGCGCGTCGCCGATCAGCTCGAACGGGGCAGGGTTGCGCAAATCATAGGTGGCGTGGATGGGCGACGGGATGGGCGAGCTCAGCACCAGTTGCCGCGCCGCATCACGCCGCAGGACCACGTTGAAGACACCCGCGTTGAGCAGCAGTTCCTCCTGCAGCTCGTCGGTGATCTCCTCGTTGGCCAATAGCGCCAGCGAGGCGATCTGCGCCCGTTCCAGCCGGGACATCAGGAAATCCTCGCGGAACCGCGCGACGGAGGGCACGAAGATCAGCACCTCCGCCAGCATCACGAAGATGGCGGTCAGTACAAGGAAACGCCCCGACAGAGTTCTCAGAAACCGCATATGCCGCCCGGATCAGGGGAGCCAGCGTTGCACCAGCCCCACGACTTTCTTTACAAAAGGATTATCAAACAGTCGCGGAGAGAAATAGGCCCCGGCGGCCGCTTTGTTGATCTCGCCCAGCGTCGGGTATGGCGCGACCATCCCGGCGATCTGGCTCATTTTCATGTTATTGGCAATGGCCAGCGCCCAGAGGCCGATCTGTTCGCCCGCCTGCGCGCCCACCATCGAGGCCCCCACGGGCCGCCCGCGCACCACCATCACCTTGAGAAAGCCGGTGGTCTTGCGCTCGGCGATGGCGCGGTCGTTGCCGGCATAGTCGATGCGGATCACCTCGAGATTGCCGCCATGGGTCTCGCGCGCCTGCGCCTCGGTCAGGCCGACCTGCGCCAGTTCCGGATCGGTATAGGTGACATGCGGGATATGCGCCGCCTTGGTCTTTGCGGGCAGGCCAAGCACGGCCGAGCGGATGACGATGCCCGCGTGATAGCTGGCCACATGGGTGAATTGCAGACCGCCGGCCACGTCACCAATGGCATAAACGCGCCGGTTGGTGGTGCGCAGGCGGCTGTCGGTCTTGACGCCGCGCTTGGTGGTCTCGATCCCGGCCTTGCCAAGATCGAGCCGTTCGATATTGGGTTTGCGGCCCACGGCGATCAGCAGGTGAGAGCCCTTGAAGCGGCGCCCGTCCTCGGTCTCGACCTCGATGGCGCCGGCCTTGCCGCTGATCCCGGACGCCTGCGCGCCTTCGGCGATCTCGACGCCTTCCTCACGCAGCCGGTCGAGGACGATGGCCGAAAGCTCGGGGTCATCCTGTCCCAGCGCCTTGGCCCCTTCGATCACCGTGACCTGCGCGCCCAGCCGCACATGCGCCTGCGCCATCTCCATCCCGATCGGCCCGCCGCCGATGATCAGCAGATGATCGGGCCGCTCGCGCCGGTCGAACAGGGTTTCGTTGGTCTCATAGGGCACCGTGTCGAGCCCCGGAATGGGCGGCACCAGCGGCGAGGAGCCGGTTGCGATGACGATCCGGCGGGGTTTGATGATGGTGTCGCCGGCCTTCACCTCGCGCGGCGAGACGAACGTGCCGTACTCGCGGATCACCGTAACGCCCAGCCTCTCGAACCGCTCTACGCTGTCATGGGGCGCGATCGTGGCAATGGCCTGTGCCACATGCTCCATCGCGGCGCCGTAATCGACCTCGGGCGTGACATCGGCCACGCCATAGGGGGCGGCATGGGCCTGCGTATGCGCCACCTTGGCGCTGGCGATCAACGCCTTCGACGGCACGCAGCCGAAATTCAGACAGTCGCCCCCCATCCGGTGCCCTTCCAGCAAGACGACGGAGGCGCCCATCTGCACCGCGCCAGAGGCAACCGAAAGGCCGCCAGAGCCTGCGCCGATGACAAGGATATCGGGGGTCAGGTGCTTGGGTTCAGACATTTTTCCTGCCCTTGAATCGCTTGATGACAATAGGCAGCGCCGCCAGCACGCACAGCCCGAGGATCGGCCCGATCACCTGCGGCTCCCACAGAAGCGACAGGTCGGGGCGCTCGCCGCGGTCGAACACCTCGCCCAGCCCCACGCCGATCCATGTAAAGACCAGCGCGCCGGGGATGATCCCCAGCACGGTGGTCACGGCGAAATTCACGAAACGCACGCCGACCAGCGCGGGCAGGAGGTTCGCCACGAAGAACGGCACGACCGGCACGAGGCGCATGAGGAACAGCACGCTGACCTCGTTCTCGTGCAGGCCCGCCTTGATCTTCTTGAGCGTGCCGTCCGAGGTTTCGATCCTCTGCGCCAGCACCCGGCCCAGCCCCCAGCGGGCGGCAAGGAAGATGGCGACGGCCCCGAGCGAGGCGGCGACGACGTTGAACACCGTTCCCAGCACCAGCCCGAACAGGAACCCGCCGGTGACCGAGGCCACCGCCGCACCGGGCAGCGAAAAGGCGACGATCACCACGTAGACCCCCATGAAGGCCAGCGCGAGCCCGGCAAAATTGGCGTCGCGAAAGGCCATCAGCGTTTCGCGATGGGTGCGCAGCGTCTCGAAGCTCAGCAGATCGCCGAGGGTGAAATAGCCCACGATCGCCGCCGCGACGATCACGCCCAGCGGGATATACCGTGTCAGGGCGTATCTGCCCCCATGTTGCGCCTCGTCCATGTGCTCGTCCGGTTCCATGACGGTTTCCCTTCGTCCCAGACCTAGATGCGCCATGCCGCGCGCCGGGGAAAGAGCGCTCACGCGGCGGTGATCCGGGGTGAGGGAAAAGCGGCCCCGGACGGCGTAAATCAAGGAAATCCCCGGCTTTTGTAACAGAGCGCCGGGGGATTGCGCGGTTTTTGTTGCAAAACCGCCCAGCCGGGTTTGACTTGGGTCCGCCGCGCGACTATAGACCGGGCTTCGAAGCATTCCCCGGGCTGCGCCGATTCCGGCAGACGGCCCCGCAAGACCGGAGACCGGAGCGATGAAACGCACCTTTCAACCCTCGAACCTGGTTCGCAAGCGCCGGCACGGCT
>JAVJTX010000003.1:0-13104 GCA_040220035.1 Roseovarius sp.
GGCCCAGCCCTTGGGGTCGACGCTGACGGCGGTGCGCAGGTAGACCAGCGATTGCTGGAAATTGTCGGGGATCAGGTCGTTCCACCAGTTGATGTAACCGGGGTGCCACTTTTCCAGCGCCTTCAGCACGCGCTTGTCCGAGGACAGGTTCACGTTGTTGGGAATCTGCGTGTCGTAGCTGACATTGATGAGATCGAGCATGATGTATTCTCCCAGTTGCGCCGGTCAGACGCGTTCCATGTTGTACTTGCCGCGAACGCCGCTTCCGTAGCGCTGCAAAGCGCCCTCCTCGCCCACGGCGTTCGGCCGGGTGAAAATCCAGTTCTGCCAGGCGGTGAGCCGCCCGAAGATGCGGGTTTCCATGGTTTCGGGGCCGGCAAAGCGCAGGTTGGCTTCCATTCCCGTCAT
The DNA here is from genome assembly GCA_040220035.1 of Roseovarius sp. GTDB lineage: Bacteria > Pseudomonadota > Alphaproteobacteria > Rhodobacterales > Rhodobacteraceae > Roseovarius. Next base: position 409 of record JAVJTX010000003.1, read on the forward strand.
CGCATCCGGGCTGAACGAGGCGCGCTCTTCCATGAAAATGCGGATCTCGTCCTCCCAGTCGATATCGTCATAGGCAAAGGTGACGAGGCCGGCCTCCTTGGCCTCCTCGGCCTCCAGCGGCGCGCCGGTTCTGGCCTTCAGCTCCGCCACCTGACCGGGTTGCCCGAGAAAGCGGGTTTCGAGCCGGGTCAGGTCGTTGCCCATCGGGAATGGCCCGAAATTGCCGTCGCTGAGCGTGATGGTGGCCGTGGGGCGATTGTCGCCCTCAAACTCGTCCTCCATCATGTAGGAGCGATCGACGGCCCATAGCAGCTCGGCCAGAACCCCGGCAAAGCACGAGCCATGCTCGACCAGCGCCACAAGGCTGCGCGAGGTCACGTCGATCCGTTTCAGGACGCGCTTCCAATAGAGCAGGATCTCGTTGGCGAGCCAGTTGTCCTTGTTCTCGAGCAGCAGCTTTTCATGCGCCAGCACCGCCTCGGGATCGCCCTGTGTGCGGAAGGTCAGCAGGCCAAGCTCGGCCTCGTTGAGGCGCAGGTGCAGGATGGCGTCATCGAGCTCGCGGGCGAGTTTCAGGAGGTAGGATTGATCCCCCTCCCCTTCCAGCGCGGCGGCGTCGGCGGGGGCGTCACCCTCGGGGCCCTTGAGTGTAATGGTCGCGCGGCGGCGGTCGCGGTCAAGCTCCACCTCGACCAGCGAATAGGTCAGCGCGCCATCCTCACCGATGGTCCGGTCGATGGGGCCAAGGGTGATGCCCTTGCCGGTGGCCTTCTTCGAGGCGGCGGCGAATTCCTTGGCGCGTTCCTGCACCGTGGCGTCGAATTTCGAGTTGGGGATCACCTCATCGACAAGGTCCCAATCCTTGGCCCGCTTGCCCCGCACGCCTTCCTCGATCGAGCAGAACACGTCGGCCAGATCGCGGCGCACCTTCCGCTTGTCGGTGACGCGGGTCAGTCCGCCAGTGCCCGGCAGCACGGCCAGCAGCGGCACCTCGGGCAGCGCGACCGAGGACGTGCTGTCATCGGTCAGCATGATGTGGTTGCATGCGATGGCCAGCTCGTACCCGCCCCCCGCGCAGGAGCCCTTGATGGCGGCGATGTATTTCTGGCCCGAGTCGGCCTCGGCCGCCTCATAGGTGTTGCGGGTCTCGTTGGTGAACTTGCAGAAATTGACTTTGTGGCTATGCGCCGCGCCGCCCAGCATCCGGATATTGGCACCGGCGCAGAACACCTTGTCCTTGCCGGATTGCATGACGACGACTTTCACCTCCGGATGCTCGAACCGCATCCGCTGGACGATGTCGGACAGCTCGATATCGACGCCGAGGTCATAGGAATTCAGCTTGAGCTGATAGCCGTCGAACAGGCCGCCATCCTCGTCGACATCCATGTAGAGGTTTGCGACATCACCGTCATACTCGACACGCCAGTGGCGATACTTCGACGGGTCGGTCTGGAAATCTATGGTCTTGGTCACCGCGGCGTCCTCCCGGTTCGAGCCAATCGTTCTATGCGTTAAAGTGCATCATAGTGCTTGCGGGGATGTATGTAAACCGCAAAGCCCGTGTTTAGTGCACCATATCGCCCCTTGTTTTCCAAGTTTTTGGGCGCGAATTCGCCAATCGGCCCATGGCTGGCATTATTTTGCATTCTCGCTCAGTCCGCGTATTTCCGCGCCTGATTCCTCATCTCCTCAACCTCCGCGCGGTCCAGCCCCATCAGCCGCTCCTGCCCCTGCAGGAACGCCTCGCGCAGCGCCGTCTCGGCCAGCGCGGCGATGCGGCGGGCGGCGTTCTCGCGGCCCATCCGCGCCTTGAGCCCGCCATTGGCCAGCTGGATCAGGCCCCGCAGCAGGTGGCGTTCGGCACTGGCAGGCGGCAGCACCATCCAGACGGCCTCCCACAATTCATGGGCCTCCCAGAAATAGCCCTGCACAAAGGCCTGTTGCCCGCCGACGAAAGCCGCGCTCTGCGCCAGCTCCTCCGGCGCCATGCCCGGCGCCAGCCCCTCCTTCAACGGCTCGAATATCGCCTCGTCGGGCCGCTCGGTCCGCCCCGGAAGATAGGGCCGGGGCGGCAGGGTCAGCAGGCGGGTCACAGGCGGAGGCTCACGCGATCTCGACCTCCGCCGCCTCGATCCGGGTCAGGCGGGCGGTGAACTCGGCCACGGCCTCCAGCACCTTTTCCGGCTGATCCATGTGAGGCGAATGACGGCAATCATCCAGCACGGCCGTCTCGGCCGGCGCATAGCTGCGGGTCTCGACCTCCTCGACCTGCGCCAGCGTGCCGTACTGATCCTCGCGGCCTTGAATCACCAAAGACGGAATGCGGAAATAGTCGATCACCTCGCCCACGTTCCACGCCTTGAAGCCCGGATCGAGCCACGCATCGTTCCAGCCGCGAAAGGTCGCCTCGGCATCGCGGTGATACTTGGCCATGCGCTCCTTCATATCGCCCGCCTCGAACGCCTCGCGCGCCTTGGCGATCTCGGCCAGCCCCATCGACTCGGTAAAGAAATGCGGCGCCATCAGGATCAAGCCGCGCACGCGGTAATCCTCGACCCGGCCGGCATATTCCGCCGAAATGGTTGCGCCGTCGGAGTGCCCGAACAGGATCACCGGGCCATCGCCCAGCGCATCCAGCACATCGGGCAGCACATCCACCGCCTCGCGCGTCATGTAATCCAGCGGTCGCGGCAGGTCGGCGGCGTCCGACTGGCCATAACCCGCGCGAGAAAAGGCCATGACAGGACAGCCCGTGGCCTGCGCCACCCGCTCGGGAAAATCGCGCCACAGCGCAAGGCAGCCCAGTCCCTCGTGCAGCATGACAATCACGGGGTTGTCGCCCGGCGCCGGGCCGAACGTCGCCCATTCCAGCGATTTGCCGCCTGCCGTCAACGTGCCCTTGCCGGCGTTCCAATCAATGCTCATCACGCGCTCTCCCTCAATTTGAACCGCTGGATCTTGCCGGTGGCGGTCTTCGGCAATTCCTCGACCACCTCGATCCAGCGGGGGTATTTCCACATGCCGATCTTGTCCTTCACAAAGCCCTTGAGCGTGTCGGCATCGACCTTCTCGGCCCCCTCCTTCAGCACCACATAGGCGGCGGGCTTGATCAGGTCCTGATCGTCCGCCCGGCCGATCACCGCGGCCTCGAGGATCGAGGGATGCTCGACCAGCGTCTGCTCGACCTCGAACGGGCTGACCCAGATGCCCGAGACCTTGAACATGTCGTCGGTACGCCCGCAATAGACATACCGCCCCTCGGCGGTGCGCTCGTACTTGTCGCCCGTGCGGGTCCAGTGCCCGGCGAAGGTCGACATGGATTTGTTGCGCCGGTTCCAGTAGCCCTCGGCGCTTGACGGGCCACGGACCAGCAATTCGCCCACCTCGCCCTCGGCCACCTCCTCGTCATGCTCGTCGACCAGCCGCACCTCGTAGCCCGGCACCGCAATTCCGGAGGTGCCATAGACGATGTCGTCCGGGCGGTTCGACAGGAAGATATGCAGCATCTCGGTCGAGCCCACGCCATCGACGATATGCGCCCCCCAAAGCCGGTGCCACCGCTCGCCCACCTCGCGCGGAAGGGCCTCGCCAGCCGACGTGCAAAGGCGAATGCAATGCTCGGGCGCGGTGCCCGCCCTCTCCTGCTCGAAGACCAGCGCGGCATAAAGCGTCGGAACCCCGCAGAAGATTGTGGGCCGCTCCTCCTTCATGATGCGAAAGACAAGCTCGGGCGTGGGCCGCCCGGCGGCCAGCACGGTGGTCGCGCCCACCGACATCGGAAAGGACACGGCATTGCCCAGCCCGTAGGCAAAGAACATCTTGGCCACGGAATAGACGATGTCATCCTCGGTCATGCCCAGCACATCGCGCGAGAAGCATTCGGCGGTGGCCTGAAGGCTGGAATGGACGTGACGCACGCCCTTGGGCGCGCCGGTCGAGCCGGAGGAATAGAGCCAGAAAGCCAGCTCATCGGCGCTGGCCTCGACCGTTTCGATCTCGGGGGCGTCCTTGCAGAAAGCCTGGTAGCTTTCGGTGCCCTCGGGCGCATCGCCGATGACCAGAACGGCGCGCAGATAGCGGTTGTCCTGCACGATGGGCGCGACCGTTTCCCACAACGCCTCCGACACCACGAGGATCGAGGCGCGGCTGTCGGTGAGGATGCTCTCGTAGACCTGCGTCGACAGCAGCGTGTTGAGCGGCACCGGAATGGCCCCGGCCTTGAGCGCGCCCCAGAAGATCACCGGAAACTCGATCTGGTCCTGCACGATCATCGCGACCCGCTCCTCGCGCCGGACACCGTGGCGCTCCAGCGCGCCGCCGAAACGGGCGGCTTCCCTGGCAAGCTGTCCATAGGTCAGGCTGCGCCTCGCGCCATCGGCCTCGCGAAAGGCCACCTTGTCGGCGCGGCCCTCCTCGATGTGGCGGTCGACGAAATAGACTGCGGCATTGTCGTTCATTCTTGGGTCCTCCTCCCGTCCGCCGGGCGCGGGGCCCGGCGTGCCCGGCTTACTTGCCGGTAAACTCGATCGCGCCCTGCGGCAGCAGGTAGAGCACATAGGCATCGCCCCCGGTGACCGTGGGGTGATGGTCGGTGCCGGGCTCGTAGACATACCAGCCCTCGGCGAAGCCATCGAAATGCGGCTGGCCGTCAAGGCCCATCACCGCGCCGATCTCGCCCGTTGGATGGATGTGATGCGGCCCGCGCACATCCTTCATGCGCACCACGTCGACGCTGAAATCGCCCGCGGCACCCCCCGGCTTGACCGCCCGGCCAAAGCGAATGCCGCCAGCCTCGCGCGACATAAGCCAGCCGTCACGCTCGCCTTCCGCGCACAGCTCGCGCAGCTCGGTGAACTCGGCGCCGTCTTTGGGCCATGTCCTGTTGAGATACCCGTCCAGACCGGCATCGAGCGGCTTGCCCCTGATGGCCTGCGCCACCTCGCCAATCAAGGCCTCGAAACGTTCCTGCGACAAGTGTGCCTCCTCCCGAATTGGCCGCGACAGAATCGAACAGAGCGGTTCGGTCGTATAATGCACTTGTTGCGCAATATTGCAACATTCACCTTTACAAACTGCACTTTTTTGCATAGACAGGAATCGATACCTGCCCGTAATCTCGGGGAGGATATCGTTAGGGAGGATACCAATGAAGAAACTGTTTCTGGCCGCTGCGGCGGCGTCACTGCTCGCCGTGACAGGCGCGAGTGCACAGACCAAGGTCGGCGTGCTGCTGCCATATTCCGGCACCTACGCGGCACTTGGCAACGAGATCACCCTCGGGTTCAACATGGCGCTGGAGGAGGCCGGACGCAGCGGCGAATTCGAACTGGTCAGGGAAGACACCGAGGCCAAGCCGCCGGTGGGACTGGCCAAGGCCCGCAAGCTGGTGCTCGAAGACGAGGTCGACGTGATCATGGGCCTCGTATCCTCCGGCGTGCTGGGCGCGGTGCGCGATTTCGTCGATGGCGCCGAGGTGCCGCTCATCGTGGCCAATGCCGGCAATGACGAGGCGACCGGCGAGAACTGTTCGCCCTATATCTCGCGCGTCTCCTTTTCGAACCGGCAGGTGTCGGGCCCGATGGGCGAATGGCTGGCCGAGCAGGGCGTCAAGACGGCCTATACGCTGGCCCCCGATTATGCCGCCGGTCACCAGATGGTCGAGGCCTTCACCCAGAAATTCACCGAGGGCGGTGGCGAGGTCGTGGGCGGCGAGTTCACGCCCTTCGGCCAGACCAGCGATTTTGGCCCCTACCTGACCAATGCCAAGTCGTCCGGCGCAGAGGCGCTCTTCGTCTTCTACGCGGGCGGCGAGGCGATCAGCTTCGTCAAGCAATACGGCTCGTTCGACCTCAAGGAAGACCTGCCGCTCTACGGCTCGGGCTTCGTGACCTCGCCGCTCTACGTGGCCGCCGAGGGCGACGCCGCCGTGGGCGTGATCGCGGCACTGCACTATGTCCCGACCGTCGACAACGAGATCAACAACGCGTTCGTCGAAACCTACAAGGCCGCCCAGAACAAGGCCCCGTCGGAGTTCACCATCCAGGGCTATGACGCCGCCAAGGCGCTGATGGCCGCCGTCGACTCGGGCGCCAGCGACCGGGCCTCGATCGCCAAGGCCCTGCGCGGCCTGAAATTCGACAGCCCGCGCGGCGCGGTCGAAATCGACGCCGCCACCAACAACATCGTCCACGACGTCTATATCTACGAGACGGTGAAGGAAGGCGACGGCCTGACCCAGAAGATCCTGGGCACGATCAAAGCCGTCCGTGACGAGCCGCACGGCTGCCAGCTCGACTGACGACACGTATGATTTCGCCCCCGGCCCTTGCGGGTTCGGGGGCGAGGTTTCTGCAATGCCAACCCGGGGGAAAAGGGGCCGGTCATGGATGCGGGTTTCTGGGTTCTTCAGTTCCTGAATGCGCTGCAATACTCGATGCTGCTGTTCCTGCTGTCGATCGGGCTGACGGTGATCTTCGGGCTGCTGCATTTCGTCAATCTCGCCCATGGCGCGCTCTACATGATGGGCGCCTATCTGGGCATCTCGGCGGCGGCACTGACCGGCAGCTACTGGGGCGCATTCGTGCTGGCCCCGCTGGGCGTCACCCTGATCGGGGCGGTGCTGTATTTCACCCTTATCGACCGGCTGCGCGGCGCCGGGCCGATGAACCAGGTGCTGGTGACCTTCGGCCTGATCTTCGTCTTTCTCGACATCGCCCGGCTGGGCTGGGGCGATATCGCGCTGGGGCTCGACGCGCCGGCGGCGATGTCGGGCACCTCGCACCTTCTTGGCGTGGCCTATCCGACCTACCGGCTGTTCATCATCGCGCTCGGCGCCCTCGTCATGGCGGTGCTGTGGATCATCCTGTCCCGCACCCAGATCGGCGCGATGATCCGCGCCAGCGTGGAAAACGGCGACATGGCCGCCGCCATGGGCATCAATGTGGGCCGCCTCTTCTTCGCGGTCTTCTGCGTCGGCTGCGCGCTGGCGGGGCTGGCGGGCGTGGTCGCCGCACCGGTCTTCTCGGCCACCACAGGCATGGGCATCTCGATCCTGATCCCCACGCTGATCGTCGTCGTCATCGGCGGGCTTGGTAGCCTGCAAGGCGCCATCGTGGGCTCGCTCATCGTGGGCTTCATCGAAACCGTCGGCGCGGCCTTCCTGCCCAGCTTTGCAGCTGTGGCAAGCTACCTGCTGCTCGCCGCCATCCTTGTCCTGCGCCCGCAAGGGCTGATCCCCGCGCGAGGTGCATGACGCGATGTTCCACCAGACCCCGGCCCGCTCCATCGTCCTCGTCCTCGCGCTCGTGGCGCTTGCCCTCTATGCCATCTACGGCGGCTATTTCGCCCGCGAGATCGTGGTGGAAATCGCCATCCTCGCCATCCTCGCCATCAGCATCGATGTGGTCGCGGGCTTCGGCGGCATGGTCTCGCTCTGCCACGGGGCGATCCTTGGCGTCTCGGCCTATACTTACGGCATCCTGACGGCCAAGCTGGGCTATCCCACCCTGCCCTCGGCCGTGGCCGCGATCGGGGCTGCGGCGGTGTTCGGCACCATCGTGGGCTGGATCACCGCGCGCACCACTGGCATCTATTTCATCATGGCCACCCTCGCCTTTGGCCAGATGGCCTATACCGTGATCTTCAAATCCCGCTGGCTGGGCGGCGACGATGGCATGGGCGGCCTGCCGCGCTTCGACCTCGACTGGGCCGGCATCTCGATGAACAAATCCCTGCCCTTCGCGCTTTACGCCCTGCTTCTGGTGCTGCTGTGCTACGTCGCCGCCGCTTGGGTCATGCGCTCGGCCTTCGGGCGCACGCTTTGCGGCATCCACTCCAACGAGCCGCGGATGCGCGCCATCGGCGTCAGCACCGTCATCCACCGCGCCCGCGCCATGGGCTTTTCCGGCCTGCTGGCGGGGGTGGCGGGCATCATCGCGGGCCAGCATATCCAGTATATCTCTCCCGAACTGCTGTTCTGGACCGTCTCGGGCGAGGCGCTGATCGTGGTGATCCTCGGGGGCTTGGGCACGCTGATCGGGCCGATGATCGGGGCGATTGCCTTTGTCCTGCTCAAGCATGAACTCAGCGGGCATACCGACCACTGGCATATCGTCGTGGGCCTTGTCCTGATCGCCACGGTGCTGGCGGGCGGCCGGGGGCTATACGGCCAGATCGAGCACTGGATGACCCGACGCAAGGCCCGGGGGGCGGCGCGGAATGCTTGAGGTTCATAACCTATCGAAAGCCTTTGGCGGGCTTCAGGTCACGCGCAACGTCTCGTTCCGGCTCGAACAGGGCGAGCGGCGGGTGATCCTCGGCCCCAACGGGGCGGGCAAGACGACGCTCTTCAACCTGCTGGTGGGCGAGTTGAAGCCCACCGCCGGCGACATCCTCGTGGGCGGCACCTCGATTTCCGGCATGAGCGTCAGCCAGCGCGCGCGCATGGGCCTGTCGCGCAGCTACCAGAAGAACAACCTGTTCGAAGACCTCACCGTGCGCGAGAACCTGACGCTCGCCGCCGCCGCCGCGCAGGGCAAGATCGCGTGGCTGGTCAGGGACAGCTTCCGCGACGGGGGCGTGAAGGAAGCGGTCGAGGAGGCCGCCGAACTGGTCTCGCTCACCGATCTGCTCGACACGCCGGTCAAGGCCGCCTCCTACGGCAACCGCCGGCAGCTTGAGGTGGGCATCGCGCTGGCGACAAGGCCCAAGCTCCTGCTGATGGACGAGCCCACATCGGGCGTCGGCCCGTCGATGATCGAGGGCTTTCACCGGCTGCTCAAATCCCTGCCCGAGGATCTGACCGTTCTGATCATCGAGCATGACATGGACCTTGCCTTCGACGTGGCCGACCGGATCACCGTGCTGAATTTCGGCGAGGTGGTGTTCGAGGGCACGCCGGACGAGACGCGCGGCAACCCGATCGTGCGCGACATCTACCTGGGGGACTGGCAGCAGAATGCTTGAACTGGAAGGGATCGAAACCGGCTATGGCGAGACCCGCGTTGTCCACGGGCTCGACCTTACGGTGCGCGAGGGCACGGTGCACGCGCTGCTGGGCCGCAACGGGGTGGGCAAATCGACCACGTTGAAATCGGTGATCGGGCAATTGCCGCCCACGGCAGGGCGGGTCACGCTGGGCGGCCGGCAGATTTCCGGCAAGCTGCCCCATGACATCGCCCGCATGGGCGTGGCCTATGTGCCCGAGACGCGCGACATCTTCGGCGCCCTGACGGTGCGCGAGAACCTCGAACTGGCCGGGCGGTTGGCCGGGCCCGGCGCCGACTGGAGCGTCGAGAAGGTGGTGGATTTCTTCCCCAACCTCGCCGACCGGCTGAACAATGGCGGGCACGAGCTGTCCGGCGGCGAGCAGCAGATGCTGGCGGTGGGCCGCGCGCTGATGGCCAGCCCCCGCATCCTGATGCTCGACGAGCCGACAGAGGGGCTGGCCCCGATCATCATCCAGCAGATTTTCGGCAAGCTGAAGGAATTGAAAGCCTCGGGGCTGACCATCCTGCTGGTAGAGCAGAACCTGAATTTCGCCCTCGGACTTGCTGACGATATCAGCCTGATGGGCCGGGGCCAGATCGTCTGGCGCGGCGATGCGGACGCGCTGGCGGCGGATGAAGAGGCGCATACCCGCTGGCTGGGGGTCTGAGGCGCCAACGCCAGACCGGACCCGCCCGGCGCGGCGACCTCCCCTCAAGCCGCCTTCCGCGGCCCCTTCAGCTTGTAAAGGCTCGCCGGCCGGTGCCGCCCGCCACTCGTCTTCTTCTGCAAATCTTCCAGATCCCAGTGCGAGTTGATCCACTTGCGGAAATTCCGCTTCTCCAGCGGATCGCCCTTGATCGTCTCGAAGGCCACCTGCGCCTGTGACAGGGTGAATTCCTCGGGCAAAAAGGAAAACACCACCGACGCATCCTCGCCCAGATCGGTCGAGACCAGCTTGGCCAGCGCAATGCGCGCATCCTCGAGGATCGTCGCATGGTCAAAGGCCAGCTCTGGCAGGGCATCGAAGGAAAACCATTCCGCCCGCGCCGCGTCGGTCGAGGCCACCAGCTTCAGCCGGTCCATCGGCACCAGTGTCAGGAAAACCACCGTGATCACCCGCTCGCGCGGGTCGCGGTCGGGCCGGCCATAGGCGCCAAGCTGGATGAACGGCAGCCCTTCCAACTGCGCGGGCGTCACCCCGGCCTCCTCGGCCAGCTCGCGCCGGGCGCCGGTTTCGAGATCCTCGTCCATCTGGACGAACCCGCCCGGCAGCGCCCAGCGCCCCTTGTAGGGCTCGCCGCCCCGTTCGATCAGCGCGACGTTGAGCCGCCCCTCGATGATGGAAAACACCGCCGTGTCGGTTGTGACGGCGGGATGCGGATACTCGTATTGATAGGTCATGCTCACCTTCTATGTGTACCGCCTACACTATATAGGGGTGGCGGCGGTGTAAACACGTATTTCGCACTAAAACCCTGCGAAAAGGTTTCCAAGGCGGAATCGGGCCCGGAGAGGCGCTTTTCCCATGCGTGCCGGGGCGGGCATAGGTGCCAAAGCCTCGCGACCGGACGGATCAATCAAGAAAAGTATCCTTGATTATCAATATCTTGAAACAATTTCGGCGCGATATCTATTTAAGTGTCTTTACAACACTTATTGTTAGTTTCATAACTACACCATCGAAACACGGCAACACCGCCACAAACACAACACCACACCGAAAGGACCTACACAATGTTCAAGAAACTCCTCACCGCCGCCGCCTTCACCCTCATCGCCGCTACCGCGAACGCCTCCATCTCCGACAGCTTCGACATCGACACATCCTCGCTCACGCCCCCCGCCGCGTCGCAAACCGTCACCGAAACCGAAAGTTTCGACACCGCTTATTACTGCGAATGGGTCACCGTCTACGACTACTACGGCAACTGGGTCACCCTGTGGCAGTGCTACTGATCCGACCCTGAACCTCCCTCCCCTCCCTGAGCAACTGGCCCGCCAACCGGCGGGCCTTTTTTCGTCTGGGCGGGTCAGGTGCCGGGCGGCTCGCAACGAAGGTCTGCTCATACTCGTCACAGGCGCGGCCCTGGCTCAGAACCTCCGACTCGGCTCACTAATGGCGCGTGACTGGCCGAGGAATGCAGCCCTTCGCCCCAGCTCCGAACGACAAATATCGAAATTTAAATCGTTAAATTTCAGTGACTTGTGTGAAACACAAGGTATTCCGCCATTAAGTGTCTTTACAACACTTATTGTTGGTGTCATAACTACACCATCGAGACACGGCAACACCGCCACAAACACAACACCACACCGAAAGGACCTACACAATGTTCAAGCAACTTCTCACCGCCGCCGCCTTCACCCTCATCGCCGCCACCGCAAACGCCTCCATCTCCGACAGCTTCGACATCGACACATCCTCGCTCACGCCCCCCGCCGCAGGCCAGACCATCGCCGAAGAGGCCGCCGTCGAAACCGCCTATTACTGCGAATGGATCACCGTCTACGACTACTGGGGCAACTGGGTCACCGTCTGGCAGTGCTACTGATCCCCACCCCCCAAAGAAAAAGGCCCGCCACACCGGCGGGCCTTTCTGCATGTCAGGGGGGCAACCCTCACAGCCGCCGCATCCAGAATTGCAGCGGATGCGCGGTTTCCTCCTCCCGGTCGAGATCTTTCCAGCGGAACTCGGCCACCGCCCCCTCGACTTTCTCATACCCCCGCTTGCGCCAGAACCCGTCGAGCGGGCGGTAGCCCTCGGGCCTCAGCGGATGATCCTGTGGCCGCACCACCCCGCAGAACGCGCAATACGCCCGCCCCAGCGCCCGCGCATGGGCCTCGCGCGCATCAAAGAACCGGTGCCCCAGCCCATGCCCGCGATACTCCGGCAACAGCACGCTCTCGGCACAGTAGAAGATATCGGTCAACTCGACCCCCTGCCCCGCGAAGGCCGCGCCGAAATCATCGGCGTGATCCTCCATCGGCGTGCCGGTCGAGGCCCCCACCAGCCGTTCGCCATCGAACGCGCCGACAAGGATCGCATCCGCGCTCTCGCGGTAGGTCTGCAGATACTCCGCCTCATAGGCCGCATCCCCGTCATAGAGATACGGCCACGCCCGGAACACCTCGATCCTCAACCGCGCGACATCCTCCAGCGCCTCGGCCAGCGCCGCGCCGGTCAGCCGCTCGACATGAATCACCGTGACACCTGGCGCGTCCAGTCGGCGAGGTTGTAATAGGTGACGACGCGCGTGATCAGCCCGTCTTTCAGCGAAAAGAACGACCCCGCAGGCAGGCGATAGCTCTGCCCCTCGGCCTCCGGCAGCCCCTCGTCGGTCTGCAGGTAGGTGCCGTTGACCACGTATTCGGCCGCCGCCCGCGTGCCCTTCTCGGCCTCGAAGATCACCATGTCGGTGAGTTCCTCGCGATAGCACCGGCTCATGTGGTCACAAAAGGCGCGGAACCTGTCCTTGCCCGTGCGCACCTGCCCCTCGTTGACATGATGCGCGATGTCATCGCTCAAACAGGCCAGCATCGCGGCGGTGTCGCCGTTGTTGAACGCATCGAAATAGGCTTTGACGGTCTCGTTCATAATCCAATCCCCGGGTCGCCCCATCTGTCCTTGAGGTGCTTGATGATCTGGTCGCGTGTCTGGCGATAGGCGTTCAGCTTGGCCTCCCGCGTTTCGCCAAGGCCGGTCG
>JAVJTX010000004.1:0-227478 GCA_040220035.1 Roseovarius sp.
CGGGCTGGCCAAGTCGAAATACTACCTGATGACCTGCGATCCCGTCAGCGGCGAAGAGGCCGAGCGCATCGGCCTCGTCTCCCTCGTCACCGAACCCGAGGACCTGCACGACAAGGCGCTCGAAGTGGCCACCAAGCTGGCAAAGGGCGCCCCCGGTGCCGTGCGTTTCACCAAATATGCGCTCAACAACTGGCTGCGCATGGCCGGCCCCACCTTCGACACCTCCCTCGCGCTTGAATTCATGGGCTTCAACGGCCCCGACGTTCAGGAAGGGCTGGCCTCGCTCAAGGAAAAACGGAAACCCGATTTCGACCCGGAATCGCCGCTCTAGGACGCCCCGGAGGCCCCCCGTAAAAACAGGAATGACGATGACAGACCAATCCGGCCCGCCCGAAGACATGGTGCTTCTCGAACATCCCGAACCGGGGGTCGCCGTGGTGCGCCTCAACCGGCCCGCCGTGAAAAACGCGCTCGACCTCGAAATCCGCAAGCGGCTGGCCGGGGTGTTCCGCGATCTGGCCGAAGAGGATGACCTGCGCTGCGTCGTCCTCACCGGCGGCGAGACCAGCTTTGCCGCCGGGGCGGACATTTCCGACATGTCCCGCATCTCGGCGGTCGAGATGTACCACCGCCACACCGAACGCCTCTGGGCCGCCGTGGCCGACTGCCCGGTGCCGGTGATCGCCGCCGTCAACGGCTATGCGCTGGGCGGCGGGCTGGAACTGGCGCTGCTCTGTGACATCTCGATCATCGGCCGCAGCACCAAGCTGGGCCAGCCTGAGGTGCGCGTCGGCATCATGCCCGGCGCCGGCGGCACCCAGCGGCTGGTGCGTGAAATCGGCAAGTTCCGCGCCATGCGCCTGTGCCTGACGGGCGAGGTCATCTCCGCCGAGGAGGCGTGGGACATGGGCCTCGCCTCCAAGGTCGTCGACGACGACGCCGTGCTGGCCGAGGCCATGACCATGGCCCGCACCATCGCCGGCATGCCCCCCATCGCCGTGGCCCAGATCAAGGAGGTGATCCTGCACGGCATGGATGTCCCCCTTGGCGCGGCGCTGGCGCTGGAACGCAAGGCGGTGCAGCTTCTCTTCGCCACCGAGGACAAGGCCGAGGGGATGCAGGCCTTCCTCGACAAGCGGGCGCCCAAGTTCACCGGCCACTGACACCCCGCCATCCGCCCGAAAACCGCACGATCACGCGATCGTGGGCGGATTTCATGGGCGCCAATGCCGGATTCGGTTGGCACGAGGCTGGCATCGCTCCAGATAGAACTGGTACGGTCGGGACAAGACACGACCTTGGTTGCGCAACCCCACGCACGAAAGGAGACGCCCCAATGCCATCCCCCTTCCTCAACCGCCGCACCCTGCTGGTCACGGGCAGCGCGGCGCTCGCCACCGGCGCCACCGGCCTCATCACCCCCGCCATGGCGCAGGAACTTGCCCCCACCGCCACGATGCGCGGCGGCGCCAACAACTACCGCCCCGGCGCCCCCATCGTCGAGCGGATCGGCGGCGGCGGCTTCTGGATGTCCGGCACCGTGCGCCGCGCCGGCGACGGCACCCCCCTGAAGGGTCAGCGCATCCAGATCTGGGCCCACACCACCGAAGGGCACGAGCGCGACTGGCACAGCCACGGCGCCACGCTGACCGATGCCAACGGCGAATTCCGCCTCGAAATGCCCCAGATCGTTCCCGCCTTCGGCCAGCCCCACGGCCATCTCGCCTATGACAGCGAAGACTACGAGACCGTCTTCCTCCGCCCCGTGATGTCGAGCGCGAGCAACACGAGCCTCGAGGCGCATTTCGTCCTGAAACCCGCCTGATCCCGGCCCGGAGCGCCGCGAATGCCCCACCTGCGCGTCATGCTGATCTGGGCCGCCACCGCCCTCGTGCTGGCCACCCCCCTGATCGCTGCGGCGCTCAGCCCGCTGCTGGAATGGCGCCAGCCCGTCTATATCGTCGCGGGCTTCGCGGGCGTCGTGGGCATGGCCCTCCTGCTGATCCAGCCCCTCCTGATCCTTGGCCTCCTGCCGGGCCTGAACCCGCTGCAGGAACGCCGCATCCACCGCTGGACCGGCGCGGCGCTGGTCCTGTCGGTCATCCTCCACGTCGCGGGCCTCTGGCTCACCAGCCCGCCCGACGTGATCGACGCGCTGCTCTTCACTTCACCCACGCCCTTCACCCCGTGGGGCGTCATCGCCATGTGGGCGCTCTTCGCCACCGCGATCCTGGCCTTTGCCCGCCGCCGCCTCCGTCTGCGCTGGCGCACATGGCGCATCGCCCATACCGCGCTCGCCCTCGTCATCGTCACCGGCAGCGTGGTGCACGCCGTCCTCATCACCGGCACGATGGAAACGCTCTCGAAAATCACCCTCTGCACGCTGGCCATTGCCCTCACGCTGCGCGTGACCTTCGACCCCAGCACGCTCAAACGCCTGCGCCGCGCGCGCTGATCACCCCCGCCGCCCGGCCTCCAGCCGGTTCGCCAGCGCGTCCACCACCCGGTGCAGCGCCAGCGTCAGCACCGCCACCACGATCACCGTCGCGAACATCAGGTCGATCTTCGCCCGCCCGTTCGCCAACAGCATCAGGTAGCCCAGCCCCCGCGAGGCGCCCACCCATTCCCCGATGATCGCCCCGATCGGCGCGTAAACCGCCGCCAGCCGCAACCCCGACAGGAGCCCCGGCAACGCCGCGGGAATGCGCACATGCCACATGACCCGCACCGGCCCGGCCCCCATCACCCGCGCCTGTTGCAGCCACGCGGGCGGGGTCGAAACCAGCGCGTCGAAAAAGGCCGAGGTCACGGGGAAATAGATGATCAGCAGCGCCATCGCCACTTTCGATCCCATGCCATAGCCGAACCACAGCGTGAAAATCGGCGCCAGCGCAAAGACCGGCACCGCCTGGCTGAACACCAAGAGCGGCCGCACCAGCCGCCGCGCGGGCGGCGACAGCGCCAGCCCAATGGCCGTGGCCCAGCCCAGCACCGCCCCCAGCGCCAGCCCCACCAGGACCTCCGTCACCGTCACCACCGCGTTTTCCGCCAGCAGCGCCCGGTTCTCCCACAACGCCCCCGCCACCCGCGCGGGACCGGGCAGGATGAAATGCGGCACCTGCAAAACCATCACCGCCGCCTGCCAAAGCGCCAGACCGAAACCCAGCGGCAAAAGCGCCCAAACCCACCTCATGCCGCATCCAGCAGCAGCCGGGTCAGCCGCCCGGTCACCGCCAGCGTCTCCCCGTCATCGGGCGGGCGCGGCATCGGCTGGCCCTCGTCGGTCGCCACCTCCGACAGCCCCTGATCCGTCAGCACGAACACCCGCTCGCCCAGCCGCGCCGCCTCTGCCGGATCATGCGTCACATGCAGCACCGTCCGCCCCCGCAGCACCTCCGCCGCCAGCTCCTGCATCCTTGCCCGCGTCGCCACGTCCAGCGCTGAAAACGGCTCGTCCAACAGCACGACGGGCCGGTCCTCGTAGAGCGTCCGTGCCAGCGCCGCCCGCTGCCGCTGCCCGCCCGACAGGGCGCTTGGCCGACGCTCGGCCAGCGCCTCCAGCCCGACCCGCCGCAACAGCTCCACCGCCCGGCCCTTATCCCCGCGCACGCCCCTAAGCCGCGCTCCCAGCATCACGTTCTCCCGCACGCTCAGCCACGGCATCAGCAAATCCGCCTGCGCCATCATCGCCACCCGGCCCGCCAGCGCGCGCCCATCCGTGGCGCCTGCCGTCCCGTCCAGAACCAGCCCGTCGCCCAACCCGGCAAAACACTGCAACAAGGTCGATTTCCCCACGCCCGACGCCCCCAGCAGACAGGTCCATTGCCCCGCCGGCACGCGCAGCTCCACCGGCGCGAGGATCTCCACCGCGCCCGCAAGCACCCGGCCCGAGAAACACAGCCCCGGCGGCGCTGTCACGGCGTCAGCCCCATATCCCAGAACCCCGCCTCCAGCCGCGTCGCCATCCCGAACGTCCGGCACAGCTCCGGCCAGCGCGGGCTCGCCTCCGGATCGGGGCCAAGCCGCCGCGCCGCCGCCCCGTCGATCAGGGCGCCCACCTCGGCACAAAGCGTCTGGTTGTCGGCCCCGCCATAGGTTGCGATCCACTCGGCATAGGGCGTCTCACTCGCTTCCCTTGCCAGCCGCGCCCCGATCTCGCCATAGCCCAGCACGCAAGGCGCCAGCGCCGCCAGCAGGTCAAGGAAATCGCCCGAATGCCCCGCATCCAGCACAAAGCGCGTATAGGCGAGGTTCTCCTGCCGCTCCTCGGCGGCAAAAAGCGCGGCCTCGTCGATCCCCGCCTCGGCGCAGATCCCCACATGCAGCCGCATCTCCTCGTCGATCAGCGCCTTCGCCACCCCGGCCGAGATGCGCATCTCCTCGATCGTGCCCGCCTTGGTCACCGCCAGCGCCCAAGCGCGGGAGAAATGCACGAGAAAGATGTAATCCTGCACGAGGTAATGCAGGAACGCCGCGCGGGGCAGGGTGCCATCACCCAGCCCTTCCACGAACGGGTGGCGCACATAGCGCGCCCATTCCGCCCCGGCCGCGTCACGCCACAGGGGAAAGATGCCGCCATAGCTCATCCGTCCGCCTCCGGCACGAAACTCAGGGCGGAAACCGGCTTCACCTCCTCGATCAACCCCGCCTCGAACAGGAACTGCTCGAACCGCGCATAGCGCCCCGCATCCACCGCCGCAGGCCGCAGCGCAAACCGGGGCAGGGTATCCACCCACGCCTTCGCGTTCAGCTCGTCATCCAGCTCCCGCGCGGTGCCGGCGAACACCTCCCAGCTTTCCTGCGGATGGTTCACGATATACTGCACCGCCTCCTCCGTCGCGGCGAGGAACCGGGCGGCGGCGGCCGCGTCCAGATGCTCGGGATTGGCCACGTAGATCAGCTCGTCGTAGGGCGGCACACCCTCCTCCTCGGGGTAGAAACAGCGCCCCTCGACCCCCTCGATCTCCATCTGGTTCAGCTCGAAATTCCGAAACGCCCCGATCACCGCATCGACCTGCCCCGACATCAGCGAGGGCGACAGCGACCAGTTCACGTTGACCAGCTCGATATCTCCCATCCCCAGCCCGGCAGGTTTCAGCATCGCCGACAAAAGCGCCTCCTCGACGCCCGCGACCGAGAACCCCACCTTGCGGCCCTCAAGGTCGGCCAGCGTCTTCACCGGCCCGTCCTCGCGCACCAGCAGACAATTGAGCGGCGTCGCCACCAGCGTTCCGATCGCCTTCAGCGGCAGCCCCTCGGCCACCTGCAAATGCAACTGCGGCTGGTAGGAAATCGCGATATCCGCCTGACCCGAGGCCGCCATCTTCGGCGGGTCTGCCGGGTCTGCGGGCGCCACGATCTCCACCTCAAGGCCATGATCCGCGAAAATCCCGGTCTCCTGCGCGATGATGATCGGCCCGTGATCGGGATTGACGAACCAGTCCAGCGCCACGGTCAGCTTGTCCTGCGCCAGCGCGGGCTGCGCCAGCAGAAGAAGGGGAAGGATCAGTCGTTTCATCAGGTCTCTCCGGTTTGGTCGCCAAGCGCGACAAGTGTGATCTCTCCGTCCCAGCGCGCCGCCAGCCGCTCGGCCGCGCCCCACGCCCGCAGGCCCGAGCGACAGCACAGCACGGCCCGCTGGCCGGGAGCGGGGCAGGGGCCGCCATCGCCCATTGCCTCGGGCGCGATGCGGCGGGCCATGGGATGCGCCAGCGGCCCCTCGGCGGGCGCGCGCAGGTCGATGATGTAATCCTCGGCGGCCATCGCCGCGGGGTCGATGAAGCCGGGCCGCCAATCAGGCTCCGGCGCGCCGTCAAAGCGGAACCCGCCGAACCTGTGCGCCGCACCGTCAAAGCTCACCACCCGGCCCAGCGGCGACGGCGCCATGCCCGCCGCCACCGCCAGCGCCATCTGCGCCTGCACCGCCCCGATCACGCCCACCACCGGGCCCAGCACGCCATCCTCGGCGCAGGACCCCAGCCGCTGCGGCAAGTCCGGAAACACCGCCCTCAACGACGGCGCGCCGCCACAGAACGCGCCGGCATAGCCCTCCGTCCCGATCACCGAGGCCGAGATCAGCGGCAGCCCCTTCGCCTGACACAGGTCCGACAGCACGTAGCTCGCCGCGAAACTGTCGGCACAGTCGAGCACCAGCCCAACCCCCTCCGCCAGCGCCGCCGCGTTGCCCGGGCCCAGTACGGCCCGCACAGGCTTGATCCGGCACTCGGGGTTCAGCCCGGCCATGGCCTCCTTCGCCGCCTCCGCCTTGGGCCGCCCGGCATCGGCCATCCGGAACAGCGTCTGCCGGTGCAGGTTGCTCTCCTCCACCACGTCGCCATCGACCAGCCGGATCGCCCCGAAACCGGCACCTACCAGATACTGCAACACCGGCGCCGCCAGTCCGCCCGCGCCGACCACCAGCGCCCGCGCCTCCCGCAGCCTTGCCTGCCCCCCGGCGCCCAGCTCCGGCACCGCGACCTGTCGCGCATACCGGCTCATCGCGTCACCTTCAGCCAGTCGCCGATCCGCGCCTCGGGATCCTCATTCAGCGTGATATCCGTCACCATCGACACGATATCCGCCCCCGCGCCAAAGGCCTCCGCCGCCCGCTCGGGCCGCAGCCCGCCAATCGCCACCAAGGGCAACGCCCCGATCCGCGCCTTCCATTCGGCGACGCGGTCCAGCCCCTGCTGATGCCATTTCATCTTCTTCAGCACCGTGGGCCAGACCGGCCCCAGCGCGACATAATCGGGCTCGCACGCCAACGCCCGTTCCAACTCCGCCTCGTCATGGGTCGACAGCCCCAGCCGGATCCCCGCCCGCCGGATCGCCGGCACATCGGCGGTATCAAGATCCTCCTGACCCAGATGCACCCACTCACAGCCCAGATCGATCGCCGCGCGCCAGTGATCGTTGACCACCATCACCGCCCCCGCGCTCCGGCACAGGTCACGGCTCCGCGCCAGCTGTTCCACCAACACCTCCTCGGGCTGATCCTTGAACCGCATCTGCACCAGCCGCACCCCCAGCGGCAGGGCGCGTTCCAGCCAGACGGGATCATCGAAAATCGGGTAAAACCTGTCCAGCGTCATTCCAGCACCGCCAGTCCCAGCAGGGGCGTCGAAGGCGCGGCCATGTCGCGCGCCTCCATCGGGTCGGCCCCATGCGCCAGCCGCCCGGCCTCCAACGCACGCGCGAACCCTTCCGCCATCGCCGCCGGGTCGCCCGCCTTGGCCACGGCGGTATTCAGCAGCACCGCATCGAACCCCAACTCCATCGCCTGCGCCGCATGGCTCGGCAAACCCAAGCCCGCATCGATCACCATCGGCACGCCCGGAAACTGCGCCCTCAGCGTCCGCAACCCGTAGACATTGTTCAGCCCCAGCCCCGTGCCAATCGGCGCCCCCCACGGCATCAGCACCTCGCAGCCCGCCTCCAGCAGACGGCCCGCCAGCACCCCGTCCTCGGTCGTGTAGGGAAACACCTTGAACCCCTCGTCACTCAGGATACGCGCCGCCTCCACCAGCCCGAACGGGTCGGGCTGCAACGTGTCCTCGTGCCCGATCACCTCCAGCTTGATCCAGTCGGTGCCGAACAACTCCCGCGCCATATGCGCCGTGGTCACCGCCTCGCGCACGCTGTGACAGCCGGCGGTATTGGGCAGCACCGGCAGGCCCAAGCCTTCGATCATCTCCCAGAACGCGCCCCCGTCGCCCCCCGCCGCCTCGCGCCGGATCGACACCGTGGCCACCCCCGCGCCCGACCGGCGAAACGCCTCGGCCAGCACGGCGGGGGAGGGGTATTGCGCCGTCCCCAGCATCAGCGGAGAGGCGATTTCAGTGCCATAGAATATCGGCATCTCAGCCTCCCTGCCGTGGCGCGAGGATTTCCAGCCGGTCGCCTTCGGACAAGGCCAGCCCGCCACGCGCCGCACCCGGCACGAACTGCTCGTTCACGGCGGTCGCCACCCGCGCTTGGGCGTAACCCAACTCCGCCAGCGCCTCGGCCAGCGTCGCCCCGGTGATCTCGGCAGGGGCGCCATTCACGGTGATCTTCATTCCATCAACTCCGGTATTTTGCTCTCCAGCAGGTGATCCGCCGCCATCCGCGCCAGTGCGGGCGCCAGCAAAAAGCCGTGGCGGAACAAGCCGTTGACATGCAGCCGCCCCTCCCGCCGCACGAGGCGGGGCAGGTTGTCGGCAAAGGCGGGCCGTGCATCGGCGCCGATCTCCAGCACCTCGGCCTCGGCAAAGGCGGGATGCAGCGCATAGGCCGCGTTCAGCAACTCCACGGTCGAGCGCAGGCTCGCCGGCCCCCGCCCGTCGCTCTCGATCTGGGTCGCGCCCAGCATGTAAATCCCGTCGCCGCGCGGCACCACGTAAAGCGGATGGCGCGGATGCAGCAGCCTTACGGTGCGCCCAAGGCTCATCCCCGGCGCCCGCAGCACCACCATCTCGCCCCGCACACCCCGCAAACCGGGCAGCATGTCCCGCGCCGCCAGCCCCCGGCAATCGACGATCCGGCCCTCCGGCGCCGCCTCCCGTTCCACCGTCACGCCCTTGTCGGCCAGCCCCCGGCACAGCGCCTCCAACGCCCCGCGCGGGTCCAGATGCGCCTCCTGCCCGAAATGCAGCGCGCGGGCGAACCGCCCCGCCAATTCCGGCTCCAGCGCGGCAATGCCCTCGGCCCCAAGCCCCTCATGCCCCGCCGTCCGCCGCGCGAACCGGTCCAACTCCGCCCGGTCGCGCCCCAGCGCCACCACCAGCGTGCCGTTCCGCTCCACCGGCACACCCGCCGCCTGCCACCAACCGGCCGCTTCCTGCCCGAGGCGCACCACCTCGGCCTCCGCCGTCTCGCCCTCGCAGAACGGCGCCAGCATCCCCCCGGCCCACCACGAACAGCCATGCTGGCCCGGCGCCCCGCCGGGGTCGATCACCCGCACGCTCGCCCCCCGCGCGACAAGCTCCGTCGCCACGCAAAGCCCGGCCACCCCGGCGCCCAGAATGGTCGCGTCAAACGCCATCACCAGACCTCGTGGAAATGATGCACCGGCCCGTGCCCCCGGCCCACGCCAAGCGCATCCGCCGCCGCAATCGCCCCATGCAGCCAGCCATGCGCCCGGCCCACCGCATCCTCCAGCGTCATATCCTTCGCCAGTTCCGCCGCGATGGCCGAGGACAGTGAACACCCCGTCCCATGGGTGTTGGCCGTCTCCAGCCGGGGCGCCTCGAACACCGTCTCGCCCGCCCCCGTCACCAGCATGTCGCGGCACACCGGCCCCGCGGCATGTCCACCCTTCATCAGCACCGCACCAGCCCCCATCGCCCGCAGCGCCGCGCCCTGCGCCGAAACCTCTTCCGGCGTCACCGCCACGGCCCGGCCCAGCAGCCTCGCCGCCTCCGGCAGGTTGGGCGTCAACAGGCTCGCCCTCGGTAGCAACCGCCCAAGGATCGCCGCCACCGCCTCATCCGCCAACAGCGCATCGCCCGACTTCGCCACCATCACCGGGTCCAGCACCACCGGCCCGCCGAACCCCTCCAGCGCATCGGCCACCGCCGCCACGATCCCGGCATCGCCCAGCATCCCGATCTTGACCGCACCGATGTCGATATCCCCCAGAACCGCCGTGATCTGCGCCCCGACGATCTCCGGCGACAGCACCTCCACCGCCTGCACGCCCACCGTGTTCTGCGCGGTAATCGCGGTCAGCGCCGTGGCGCTATAGACCCCCAGCGCCGAGGCGGTCTTGATATCGGCCTGAATCCCGGCACCCCCGCCGCTGTCAGACCCTGCAATCACAAGAAGTTTGGCAATCTGTCCCACGTCCAACTCCGGTTTCGGGCACCGGTGCTCAGGATGGGGAAAAACGGGCGGTTCGCACGCTCGATCTCCGTTCCCTACGCCGGCATTGCCCGGATCAGGTTCGATGGGTTGACGCTTGGCCTCTCAGCCCCTGCACGGGGGCACCCCAACGGATTCGGGCGAACGTTAGCGGCTTTGTCAGGGGTGGGCAACAGGCGTTGCGGGGACGGGCGACTCGCCCAAGGATCAGGCGGGAAAAACCTCGCCAGTCCCGACCGGCCCCGCGACAGGCCGGGCCACAACATGCTGCAAAACATACGTATTCTGAGATTCAAGATTCCTGACTATTTCTGTTTGTTATTCCCGCCAGCCTGTGCAACAACCCCGCTCAAAACCGGGACAGGACAAAGGAAGACCTCGTGCGCACCTCACTCAACGCAATCCTTGCGGCCACTGCGATCGGCCTTCCCGCCTCGGCCCAGCAAGCGCAGAATGTCGACCTCGGCACCCTCCAGCTCGAAGCCGAAAGCGACGACACCCTGCAACAGGACGGCTACGTCGCCCAGCGCGGCCAGCAGGCCACCAAGGTCGACACCGAGATCCGCCGCATCCCCCAGAACATCAGCGTGGTCACCGAGGACCAGATCGAGGATCAGCAGCCCCGCACCCTGCTTGATACGGTGGGCTATTCCAGCGGCACCTCGGTCAACAATTTCGGCTTCGACACCCGCTACGACGCGCTCTACCTGCGCGGTTTTCCGGCCTATTACACCGGCCTCTTCCGCGACGGGCTGCGCCAGTATAACGGGCCCTCCGCATGGTTCCGCAACGATCCCTACACCTACGAAGGCGTCGCGCTCCTCAAGGGCCCGGCATCGTCGCTCTATGGCGTCAGCGGCCCCGGCGGCCTCGCCAACGTGGTTTCCAAACGACCGCTCGACTACCGCTTCCGCGAGTTGAAAGTCACCACCGGCACCGATGACCGGGCCGAGCTGGCCTTCGATTTCTCCGGCCCCGTCGACGAGGACGGCAAGCTCCTCTACCGCCTCACCGGTCTCTGGCGCGACGCGGGCACGCCTTTGCCGGGTTACGACGACGACAAGATGCTGCTCGCCCCCAGCCTCACCTACCATCTCAACGACCGCACCCGGATCACCTTCCTCGGCGAGTATTCCGAGGCCACGGTCGGCGGCACGGCGGCCTACTACAACCCCAGCTACGGCACCGCCTCGAACCTCTATAACGGCGACCCGGCCTATAACGATTTCGACCAGACCCAGTGGCGCGCGGGCTACCAGATCGAACACGAGCTGACAGACGCCGTCACCCTGCGCCAGAACCTGCGCTATGCCGAGGTGGACGCCGATCTCGAATACAGCGGCTTCTACGCCACCGGCGGCGGGCTCGCCCGCTACTGGGGCCACTATGTCGAGGACATGCAGCAATTCACCGTCGACACCCTCGCCGAGGTCGCCTTCAACACCGGCGCGGTCGACCACGAATTCGTCGCCGGCATCGACTATACGCAAGCCTCCTACGATGCCTTCTCCGCCGTGGGCTACGTCTCGGCCGCCGACACCGCGGCGATGCCGCTGCCCTATTCCGGCGGGCAGGAGAATGACCAGATCGGCGTCTATTTCCACGACCAGATGACCGCCGGCCCGTGGACGATCTTTGCCAGTGGCCGCTACGACTGGGTCGACACCACCGCCCGCGACGCCACCGGCACCACCACCTCCACCTCCGACGAGGCGTTCTCGGGCCGGCTGGGCGTGGCCTATGAATTCGCCAACGGCTTCACCCCCTTCGCCAATTACTCCACCTCCTTCGCGCCCAATGTGGGCCGCGTCTACGACGACGTGACCTCCACCGTCAGCCGCGCCGCCGAACCCACCCGCGCCGAACAGGCCGAGATCGGCGTGAAATACGTCATCCCCGGCACCGACAGCCTGATCACCGCCTCGCTCTTCGACATCCAGCAGGAAGACGGCGTGGTCTTCGACACCTCCACCGGCGTCAACAAGCAGCGCCAGCTCGACCTGCATTCGCAGGGCTTCGAGATCGAGGCACAGGCCAACCTGACCGAGGTGCTCCGCGTCACCGGCAGCTTCACGCAACTCGCCGTGGAAATCGAAAAGGGCGCCGCCGGCACCAATGGCCGCGACCTCTCGGCCATCCCGGAAACCAGCGCCTCACTCTGGGCCTTCTACGAGCCCGTGGCCGGCCCGATGAAGGGTATCGGCATCGGCGGCGGGCTGCGCTACGTGGGCCCAAGCTGGGGCGACGATCAGAACACCTTCCGCAATTCCGAAAAGCTCTTCGCCGACCTCTCCTTCACCTATGACCTCGCCCGCCACGGGGTGAAGGGCATGGTGGTGCAGGCCAACATCAAGAACCTCTTCGACGAAGATGGCCAGACCTGCAGCGCCGGCACCTGCTACCGCTACGAAGGGCGCACCGCGACCCTCGGCCTCCGGCACCGGTTTTGAGCGCGCACCAGCCCTCGACACCGGCGGTCGTGGGGGCGATCGGCGGTGTCTATGTCGCCCAGAGCGTGATTGGCGGGCTGACATGGTCGGGCCTGCCGGGCGTGCTGCGCGAACAGGGCCTGCCGCTCGACCGGATCGGCCTTCTGTCGCTGCTCGTCCTGCCATGGGCGCTCAAGTTTCTCTGGGCGCCCGCCGTCGAACGCTACCGCCTGCCCATGCGCGGCCGCCACCGCTCGGCCCGGATCGTGCTGGCGGGGGGGCTCGTATCGATCACCGGGCTGGCCGTGGCCGGGCTGATCGGACCCGCGCCGGTGCTGCCGGTCATGGCGGTGCTCTTGGCCGTGGCCTTCGCCACCGCCACCGTCGATATCTCCTGCGACGGCTATGCCGTGGGCGCGCTGCGCGGCGGGCAATACGGCTGGGGCAACGCGGCGCAGGTGGGTGGCGCCTATGTTGGCTCGGCCATCGGCGGCGGCCTCTTCCTGATCCTCGTCGACCGCGCGGGCTGGACCATGGGGGCAGGGACCATGGCCGCCCTCGTGGCTTTCCTCATCCTGCCCTTCCTCTTCGTCGCCCGCGCCGGCACGATTGAGACCCGCACCCACACCCCCCGCCTTGCCGATGCCCTCAATCGCCCCGAAGTCCGCCGCGGCCTCGCCATCGCGGCGATCTACGTGGTGGCGCAGAAAACCGCCATGGGCATGATCGGGCCGTTCTTCGTCGATGCGGGCTACACGCTCACCGACCTGGGCCTCATCAACGGCGTGGGCGGCCTCGGGCTCGGCCTGATCGGCGCGCTCTGCGGCGGGGCCTTGGTGCGCAAACTGGGCAGCCGCCCGGTGCTGGCTTGCGCCGTGGCGATACAGGCGGCGCTGCTGGCGCTCGTGGCGCTGTCGGCCTCCACCGGCCTCATCGACACATCGCTCACCGCCCCGCTCGCCATCGCCGGCAGCGCGGCGATGATGGCGCTGGGCTTCGTGGCGCTCTACGCGCTTTTCATGAAATGGTCCGACCCCCGGCAGGCGGGCGTCGACTTCACCCTCTTCCAGTGCATGGACGCCGCCGTCAGCATGATCGCCGGCACGCTCGCGGGTATCGTGGCGGAACGCATGGGCTATGGCATCTTCTTCGCCATCGCCGCCGGCATCGCGGTCGCGGCCCTGCCGGTCATCCTCAGGCTCAGCCGTCCGGCACCCGGCGCGTGACCACAACCGCGCCTTGCCGTCAGGCGGGCGCGCGCCGTCATCGCCGGATATTGTCCCACAGGCCGACGCCATGCTACCTCCAACCACGGCCCTCCCGACACCCGCCCCCGTAACACCCGGAAACGCGAAACGAACATGACCCTGACCTCGACCTCCTACGACCTCGCCGGCCCCGACACCGGTGCGCCGGTGGTGCTGATCCACGGGCTCGGGCTCAGCCGGGCGATCTGGGCCGACCTGCTGCCGTCGCTGGCCGCACATCACCGCGTGCTGCTCTACGACCTTCCCGGCCACGGCCAAAGCGCCCCCGCGCAGGAGGCGATGTCGCTGACCCTCTACGCCCGGCAATTGCGCGCCCTGATGGATCACGTCGGCATGGCCCGCGCCACGGTGATCGGCTTTTCCCTCGGCGGCATGATCAACCGGGCGCTGGCGATGACCGCGCCCGAGCGGGTGCGCGCGCTGGCCATCCTCAATTCCCCGCACGAGCGCACGCCCGAGGCTCAGGCCCAGATGGAAGCCTATGCCGGCCAGAGCGCGCAGGGCGGGCCGGCCGCGACGATCGACGCCGCGCTGGCGCGATGGTTCACCGACGACTTCCGGGCCACCCAGCCGGAGGCGGTCGAGACCGTCCGCGCCCAGGTGCTGTCCTGCGATCCGGCCAGCTATGCGGCGGCAAGGTCGGTGCTGGCGCGCGGAGTGAAGGAACTGATCGCGCCCGAGCCGCCGATCACCTGCCCGACGCTGATCATGACCTCCGAGAACGACACCGGCAGCACCCCGGCGATGGCCCGGGCCATGCAGTCGGAAATCGAGGGCGCGACGCTCGAGATCGTGCCGGAGGTAAAGCATCTCGGCCTGCTGGAACGGCCGCAGGCCTTCGGTCAGGCGCTGACCGCCTTCCTCGACAGGCTCGACCCGCCGAGCGCCCGCTGACGCCGCGGCGCAGGCCCCGCCCGCGCCCGCTTACGCCTCGCCCCCGGCGATCACCGGCGCAAATTGCAGGACACTCAGAAACTCGAACAGCATCTGGGCGCCGGCATGGGCGGTGTTCGTCGTCGCGTCATAGGCCGGCGCGACCTCGACCACATCGCCGCCCACGAAATTGACGCCCCCCAGCCCGCGGATCAGCGCCATCGCCTCGCGCGTGGTCAGCCCGCCAATCTCGGGCGTGCCGGTGCCGGGCGCGAAGGCCGGGTCGAGGCTGTCGATATCGAACGAGAAATAGGTCGGGCCGTCGCCGACAACGCTTCGGGCCTTGGCTATGATCGCCTCAAGGCCCAGATCGCTGATCTCACGCGCCTCGATGACGGTCATGCCGGAAATCTCGGAGAACTCCCAGATATAGCCGGCGGAGCCGCGAATGCCGATCTGGATGGTCCGCTCGGGGTCCAGAACGCCATCCAGCACGGCGTTGCGGAACGGGCCGCCATGATGGAACTTCTCGCCTTCATAGGCGCCGCCGGTGTCGCAATGTGCGTCGATATGGATCATGCCCACCGGCCGGTCACGTCCCAGCACACGCAGCACCGGGTGCGAAACCGAATGGTCGCCGCCCACGCCCACGGGCACAACACCGGCCGCGGCGATACGCTCGACAAAGCTTTCGATATCGGCATGGCACTTGGACAGGTCGAAGCGGCTGCGGAACGGCACATCGCCGATATCGGCCACCCGCATCTGGTGCAGCGGGGCGGTGCCATGCGCGTCGTTATAGGGCCCCACCCGCTCGATCGCCCGCAGGGCCCGCGGCCCAAAGCGCGCGCCGTTGCGGTTGGTCACCGCAAGGTCCATCGGCATGCCATATAGCGCCACCTGAAGGCCGTCGAGCGCCTCCGCCCCGTCGCGCGCAGGCGCGTCAAGCAGGGTCGGGAACCCGGCATAGGGTGGCGGCCGGTTGCCGCCCTGCGAGAAGATGTGATCGGCAATCTCCTGATAGCGCGGGTCGATCATGTCGCCCCCGGTCTTGGCGTCGAACTGCGTGCGCAGGGCATCGAGCTTTTCTTGTGTCCAGGTCATCGGCGTCTCCGTGCAGGGGGGTGGCCACGCGAATGTGCAGGAAGCGGGCGGGCAAGTATACCGCGAATCCCGCCGGGCGCCCTGGGCGCCGAGCCCCCGGAACCGCAACTGCACCGACGTAATACCGACAAAATACCGACGTTATACCGACGTTGGAAATCCGCCCTCCGAAGGCCCCCAATCCGCCCCTGACCCCGCCCGCCGCGCCGCTCTCGGCCAACGGGCGGCACCTCCGAAAACCCAGGCAAACAAGGCCCTCAAGGCTCTGGCCCCGGCCCCGGCCATCCGCCCGGCGCTGTCGAACACTCTTAACCATTTGATGGCATACATAAGGGTAACGCGCCGTTCGGTCCCCCGGCACGCGATTGACCGCGTCGTTAACCTTTTGTTCATCGGGCCGGTCCTACAGGTCTACTCGGCCCGCCAGACGCTGCCTGTCAGGCTGGTCAGCGCAAAGCACAGCGCCGCGACACAGACGATGGACGGGCCCGCCGGCGTGTCCAGCACATAGGCCGCGCGCAACCCCACGACGGCCGAGGCCGCGCCGATCACCGCGGCCATGACCGCCATGCCCTCGGGCGTGCGCGACAACGGCCGCGCCGCCGCCGCCGGAATGATCAGCATCGCCGCGATCAGCAGCACGCCCACCACCTTGATCGCCACCGCCACGGTAATCGCCAGCGCCAGCGTCAGGATCAGCTTCTCGCGCTTCGGGTCGATGCCGCTGGCATGGGCAAGGTCCTCGTTCAGCGTCGAGGTCAGCAGCCCCGACCAGCGCCAGCCGATCAGCCCCACGACCACCGCTGCCCCGCCCCAGATCACCGCCAGATCCCCGCGCGACACCGCTAGGATGTCGCCGAAAAGATAGGCCATCAGGTCGATCCGGATCCCCGACAGAAAGGACACCGCCACAAGCCCGAAGGCCAGCGCCGAATGGGCCAGCACACCCAGCAGCGTGTCCATCGCATAGCCCCGCCCCGACAGCACCGTCACCGTCAGCGCCATCGCCAGCGCCACCGCCACCGCCCCGGCAAAGATCGAGATCTGCAACGCCAGCGACAGCGCCACGCCCAGCACCGCGGCATGGGCCGTCGCGTCGCCGAAATACGCCATGCGCCGCCAGACCACGAAGCTGCCCAAGGGCGCGGCGGCACAGGCAACACCCAGCCCCGCAAGGCTCGCGCGCATCATGAAATCGTCAAGCATCACTGGGCCGCCTCCGTGTGATCATGGTGGTGATCGTGGCCATGTTCATGGTCGCAGGCGCCGTCATGGGCATGGTCGTGATCGTGCCGGTACAGCGCCAGCGCCCCGCCCGTGCCACTGCCGAACAGCGCGCGGTATTCCGGGGCAGAGGACACCTTTTCCGGCGTCCCCTCGCAACAGACATGCCCGTTGAGACAGATCACCCGGTCCGACGCGCTCATCACCACGTGCAATTCGTGGCTGATCATCAGCACGGCACAGCCGGTCTCCCGCCGCACCTCCTCGATCCGCCGATAAAACGCGGCCGAGCCCGGCTGGTCGAGCCCCTGCGTGGCCTCGTCCAGCAGGATCACGTCGGGCCGGTTGATCAGCGCCCGGGCCAGCAACACCCGCTGGAACTGCCCGCCCGACAGGCCCGACATCTGGCGCCGGCCCAGATCGGGCACCCCGGCGGCCTCCAGCGCGCCGGCACAGGCCTCCTTCGGGATGCCGCCGGGCAGGCGCAGGAACCGCTCCACCGTCATCGGCAGGGTCGGGTCGATATGCAGCTTCTGCGGCACGTAACCGATGCGCAGGCCGGGCTTGTGAACCACCCGCCCCCGCGCCGGGGTCACCGCGCCGATGATCGCCCGCAACAGGCTGGTCTTGCCCGACCCGTTGGGCCCCACCACGGTGAGAATCTCGCCGGGCTCGACCTCGAGCGAGACATCGCGCAACACCGTGACTGCGCCGTAACGGACACTTAACTCGTGAAGCGCAATCAGGCTCATGCGTCGGCCTTTTCCGCGCAGGCCGGGCAAACGCCTTCGGCTTCGACCACCGTCCGCTCGATCCGGAAACCCGCATCGCGCGCGGCCTGTCCGAGCGCACCGCGCGTCGGCGTCGCGTGCGCCTCGGCCACCGAATCGCACAGCCGGCAGATCATGAAGGCCGGCGAATGGCGGGTGCCGGGATGCGCGCAGGCGATAAAAGCGTTAAGCCTTTCGATCTTGTGCGCGAACCCGTTGGCGACAAGAAAGTCGAGCGCCCGGTACGCCACCGGCGGCTGAGAGCCGAACCCGGCATCGCGCAACCGGTCGAGCACCTCGTAGGCACCAAGCCCGCGGTGCTCCTGCAGGAGGATTTCCAGCGCCTTGCGGCGCACGGGGGTAAAGTGCAGCCCCTTCTCGGAACAGCGCTCTTCGGCCGCGAGGATGCCTGTCTCGACGCAATGACCATGGTCATGCGCCGCGAAACCAAGCGGGTCCGTCCTTGTGTCGGCTTTGGGATCTTCAGGGGTTGTCATGTTATCTTATATCACGTATCCGGTCATCGATGTTATAAAATCACATGGAGCCCCGGATGTCCAGAAACCTTCTCCCGTTCACCCTGAGCGCCTCGCTTCTGGCCGGTGCGGCCTTGGCCGAGGTGCCCGATGTCGCGGCCGATATCGCGCCGGTACACTCGCTGGTGGCACGGGTGATGGCGGATGTGGGACAGCCGGACCTGATCCTCCCGCCCGGCGCCAGCCCGCATGAATACAACCTGCGCCCGTCGGAGGCGCAGGCGCTGCAGGACGCGGAACTGGTGTTCTGGATCGGCCCGGACCTGACGCCGTGGCTCGACGGTTCGATCGAGACGCTGGCGGACGGGGCGGAGGTGATCACGCTGTCCGGTCTCGACGCGACAACGACGCTTCCGACCCGGGAGAGCGCCCTGTTCGAGGCGCATGACCACGATCACGGCGACCATGACCACGGCGACCATGGCGACCACGACCACGAGGACCACGGCGATCACGACCACGATCATGACGACCACGATCATGACCACGCGGACGCCCACGATCACGGCGGCCAGGACCCCCATATGTGGCTCTCGCCTCAGAACGCCTCGGTCTGGCTGACCGCCATCGCCGACGCGCTCTCTGCCGCCGATCCCGAAAATGCCGAGGCCTATGCCGCCAACGCGGCGGCCGGGCGCGAGGAACTGGCCGACCTGTCGCGGGAGATCGCCGACATTCTCTCGCCGGTGCGGGGCGAAAACTTCATCGTCTTCCACGACGCCTACCAGTATTTCGAGCAGAGCTTCGACATGCTCGCCTCCGGCGCGATCTCGCTCTCCGATGCCACAGACCCCAGCCCCGCGCGCATCGCCGAGGTCCAGAACCGCGTGGCGGAACTGGGGGTCGGCTGCGTCCTGTCGGAGCCACAGTTCAACCCCGGCGTCGTCGCGGCGGTCATGGAAGGATCGGAGGCGCGGACCGGCGTTCTCGATCCGATCGGCTCCGACCTGAAACCGGGGCCAGAGCTTTATCCGCAGATGCTCCGGAACCTCGCCCACGCGCTGGCGGAATGCCTCTGAGCGCCGCAACGGCCGGGTGCGACCTCAATCCCCTTTCGCGGGTCCGGCGATTTCTGCGGTGATCCATTTGCGAAAATCGCGGCACTTGCGGGAGGTCGCGGCCTCGGGCGTGGTCAGCAGCGTGTAATCCATGCCCGGCAGGCGAACGTCCGGCCGGAAAGGGATCAACAGCCCCTGCGCGACAAGCTCCGATACCAGAAGCGTGCTGGCCAGAATCACACCCTGACCGGCAATGCCGCATTGCACCACGTGGTGCTCCTGCTCGAAACTGCGGATATGGGCGGCTGACGCCAGTTCGGACCGCCCGGCCGCCTCGAACCAAACAGGCCAGCCCACGCTGCGCAGGCCGGCTTGCTGCCACGAGGTCTCGATGAATTCGCATGCGGCAAGGTCGACCCCCTCGCAAAGGTAGGCCGGGGCGGCGAAGGCGCCAAAGGCTTCCTCGCCCAGCGACGTGCCGATCAGGCCGGCCGTCGGGGCCGCCCCGTACCGTATCGCCGCATCGACCCGGCGGTCGCGGATCAGGTCCAACGGCGCCGTGTCGGTCTCCAACCGGACCCGGTAGCGGGGAAACCGCTCCTGAAACCGGCCAAGGCGGGGCACGAGCCACAGCGCGGCAAAGGCCGGCGTGGTGGCGACGGTCAATGTCAGCTCATCTTCCATCTCGTCCTCGACAGCCGCCATAATGGCCGACAGGCCCCGGTTCACCGCCTCCGACAGCCGTATTCCGGCCTCGGTCGCCGTGACCTTCCGGGTGTCACGCACGAAGAGCGCGATGCCAAGCTGTTGCTCCAACCCCTTTATGTGATGCGAGACGGCGGTGGGCGATACGGCCAACTCCCCGGCCGCAGCCTTGAAGCTGCCAAGGCGAACCGCGGCTTCCAGCGCCCGCAACGCCGACACGGAGGGGAGTTTGTTGAACATAGGCCCCTCCATAGATGAATTTTACTTCATCGGCATCATGGATTCGACATTTGTGATCAAGGTCCGGAGATCGCATGTCTTCTGCATGAACCACGGCCCGGGCGACATGCTCTGCGGCCCCGGACCAACTCTGGAGCAAGACACATGACCCACATTCTCTACATCACCGCCAGCGCCCGCAGCGCAGGCTCGCTCTCGCGCATGCTGGGCGACCGGTTCCTCACCGGCTGGACCCATCAGGCCGAGATCACCCACCGCGATGTCGGCGCCAATCCCCCTCCCATCATCTCGGAAAGCTGGGTCGCCGCGGCCTTCACCCCCGCGGCCGAACGGACCGCCGCCCAGCAAGAGATGCTCGCCCTCTCCGACGAAATGATCTCCGAACTCAACCGGGCGGACATCATCGTCATCGCCACGCCGATGTACAATTACGGCATGCCCGCCGCGCTCAAGGCCTGGGTCGATCAGATCGTGCGCATCAACGAAACCTTCTCCTTCGACCTGTCTCGCGGCGATCACCCGCTCAAGCCTATCCTGTCCGGCAAGACACTGGTGCTGCTCACCAGTTCGGGCGAGTTCGGCTTCGCGCCGGGCGAGGTCCGCGAGGAGATGGGCCACCTCGTCCCGCATCTGAAGACCGTGTCGAAATACCTCGGCGCCGAGCGGATCCATACGGTCTCGATCGAGTATCAGGAGTTCCGCGACGACCGGCACGAGCGGTCCATCGCCGCGGCAAAGGACCGGGTCGACGCGCTTCTGCCGGAACTGGTGAAGGGCAGGGGGGCCATCCCGGCCTAGCGATGGGGTGCGGTGGCGGCGGCCTTTCACACGGGGGGTAATTCGCATCCCGTCGCCGGTGACCAACCAAGCCTCCGAACCGTATTGACGGGCGCGCGCTTTCCATGTTCATTGGCGCCGTCGGTTTTCCGAGAGGAAATGAAAAGGGAACACGGTGAGGCGTAGCCATCAGGCACCGAAACCGTGACTGCCCCCGCAACTGTGAGCGGTGAGCGACGTCGGACAAAGTCACTGTTGCGCAAAAGCGTGACGGGAAGACCCGGCCAAGCGATGACCCGCAAGTCAGGAGACCTGCCGACATGTCAACCGTAACACCGGGCGGGGTTGCCCGGGGGAAGGACTGTCGATGGATCGCCCGAACCGCCAGCCGCGCGTAAAACGCCTCGCCACGCGCATTCATTCGTTCTGCAAACGCACCTCACCTGTCAGCCCGATTGCCCGGATTTCAACAATCCGGAGATCATGATGAAACTTTTCCGTCCTGCGGCCGTCATCGCCGCAAGCTTGGGCCTTGCCGCGCCGGCTGCCCATGCGCAATCCACCAGTTACCCGCTCACTGTCGAGAATTGCAGCCAGCCCATTACCTTTGATGCGGCCCCCCAGAGTACGGTGACAGTCGGCCAATCGGCCACCGAAACACTCTATTCGCTGGGCCTCGCCGACCGTGTCACCGGCACCTCGGTCTGGTTCAACCCGGTATTGCCCGAATTTGCCGAGGTCAACGAGGGCATCGAGCGCCTCGCCGACAACGACCCCAGCTTCGAAAGCGTCGTCAACAAGAAGCCCGACCTCGTCGCCGTGCAGTATGAATGGCACGTGGGCCCCTCCGGCATCGTCGCCACGCCCGAACAGTTCCACGACCTCGGCATTCCGACCTACATCATGCCCGCCGATTGCGACACCAAGGACAACACCACCGGCGGTGACGGCACCCGCACCTCGGCCTTCTCCACCGCATCGGTCTACAAGGGCATCCGCGAACTGGCCGCGATCTACGACGTGCAGCCCGCCGGCAAAGAGCTCGTGACCGAGCTTCAGAACCGCGAGACCGCCGCCATCGAACTGGCCGGGTCGCTCGACCTGCCCGAGGGCGTCTCCGCCGCCTTCTGGTTCTCCTCCGCCGATCTCGAGATCGACCCCTATGTCGCCGGCCGCAAGGGCGCGCCGGGCTACATGATGGCCAAGCTCGGCATCGAAAACGTGATCCAGTCCGACGAGGAATGGCCCACCGTCGGCTGGGAAACCATCGCCCGCGCCGACCCCACCGTTCTGGTCATAGCCGAGATGGACCGCCGCCGCTTTCCCGCCGACGACATCGACAAGAAGATGGAGTTCCTGCGCACCGACCCGGTCGCCAGCCAGATGACGGCGGTGCGCGAAAACCGGATCGTGGTGATGGACGCCCACGCCATGAGCGCCACCATGCGCACCGTCTTCGGGCTCGAAACCGTGGCCGAGGCGCTGGCCGGGTTCGATTTCGGCCAATGAGCGACGCGGTCACCGTCGCCGGCCGCCTTGCCCTGCGCGCACGCTGGCACTGGGGGTGGATCGCGCCCCCGGTGCTCTTCATCGCGCTGATCGGCGGGGCGGCCATCGGAGAGACGAACATCCCGGTCTCGACCGTGCTGCAGGTGCTGGGCAACAAGCTGCTCGGCCTCGGCTACCCGGTCGACCGGATCGACGCCGGCATTATCTGGGAATACCGGCTCAGCCGGGCCGTGGTCGCGGCGTGTTGCGGGGCAGGGCTGGCGCTGTCGGGCGTCGTGCTTCAGGCGCTCCTGCGCAACGCGCTGGCCGATCCCTATCTTCTGGGCATCTCCGCCGGCGCCTCGACCGGGGCGGTCGCGGTCACCATCGCGGGCGTGGGCGCCGGGGCGGTGACACTTTCGGCCGGGGCGTTCGCCGGCGCGGCGCTGGCCTTCGTGATGGTCGCCGCGCTGGCCCACGCCGCCGGTGGCGGCACCGGTATGCGCGCGGCCGGGGTCATCGTGCTGGCCGGCATCGCCGGTTCGCAGCTCTTCAATGCGCTCACCGCCTTCATCATCGCCAAATCCGCCAATGCCGAACAGGCCCGCGGCATCATGTTCTGGCTGATGGGCAACCTCTCCGGCGTCAGGTGGGAGGATGTCTGGATCGCCATCCCGGCGGTCTCGCTCGCGGTGCTGACCTGCCTCTGGCACATCCGCGCGCTCGACGCCTTCACCTTCGGCACCGACAGCGCGGCCTCGCTCGGCGTCGCGGTGCGCCGGGTGCAGGTCACCCTGATCGGCATCGCCGCGCTGGTGACGGCGGCGATGGTCTCGATGGTGGGCTCCATCGGTTTCGTCGGCCTCGTCATTCCCCACGCCATGCGCTTCGTTGTGGGCGTCCGCCACGGGCGACTGGTGCCCGCCTCGGCGCTGGCGGGGGCGGTGTTCCTCATCGTCTCCGACGTGATCTCGCGCATCCTCGTGCCGGGGCAGGTGCTGCCCATCGGCGTTATCACCGCGCTGGTCGGCGCGCCTGCCTTCGCGCTCATCCTGATCCGCGGGCGCACGGCGCGATGAGCCTTGCCTGCCACGCCCTCGGCTGGTCCGTCCGCCGCCAGCCCATCGTTGAGGACATCACCCTCGACGTGCAGCCGGGCGAGACGCTGGGCCTGATCGGCGCCAACGGCTCGGGCAAATCCACCCTGCTCAAGATGCTGGCGGGCATCCGCGCGCCCGGCGCGGGCCGCGTCACGCTCGAGGGGCGCGACCTTGCCGGCTACCCGCGCCGCCAGATCGCGCAAAGCATCGCGCTCGTGGAGCAACAGGCCGAGACCGGCGACCGCATCACCGTGCGCGACGCGGTCGAGCTGGGCCGCACCCCGTGGCTCTCGGCGCTCCGGCCATGGTCCGACGAGGACGAGGCCACCGTCGCCCGCGCCATTGCGGCGGTCGAGATGCAGGGCTTCGAGACCCGCCAGTGGCACACCCTCTCCGGCGGCGAACGCCAGCGCGTCCACATCGCCCGCGCGCTGGCACAGGAGCCGCAGATCCTACTGCTCGACGAACCCACCAACCATCTCGACATCCACCACCAACTCTCGATCCTGTCGCTGGTCGCGCGCCTGCCGGTGACCAGCATCGTCGCCCTGCACGACCTCAATCAGGCGATGGAATGCGACCGTCTGGCGCTGCTGCAACAAGGCCGCCTCGTCACCCTCGGCACGCCCGAGGAGGTGCTGACCTGCGACCGCCTCGCCGACAGCTTCGCCGTCCGCGCCAGCATCCTGACCGACCCCGCCGACGGCGCGCGGGTGCTGCGCTTCCACAAACCCGCCTGATGCCTGAAAGGATCGCGATGAACCCGTTGCTTGCCGCCCTGATCGCCTTGCCGGGCCTCGCCCTTGCCGAGGTGCACGAGGTGAAGATGCTCAACCGCAACGCCACCGGCGCCATGGTCTACGAGCCCGATTTCGTCACCGCCCAGCCGGGCGACACCATCCGCTTCCTCGCCACCGATCCCGGTCACAACGCGGCCTCCGTCGCGGGCATGCTTCCCAAGGGGGCCGCGCGCTTCATCGGCCAGATCGACGAGGAGATCGAGATCACCCTCGATGCCGCGGGGCTCTACGGCGTGAAATGCTCACCGCATTTCGCGATGGGCATGGTGATGCTGATCCGGGTGGGCGACGCGACGGTATCGGCCACCGCGCTGCCCGACGACCTGCCCGCCCGCGCCCGCGACCGCTTCGAGGCGATCCTCGCCCGCATGACCGACGACGGAGCGGCGCAATAGCACAGGAGCCCGAGATTGACTTGACGGCACCAACCTGCAACCAAGGCAGCGGCGCTTCCCAACGCGGTACAACAAACCCATGCGCAAACGGCGAACATCTTTCTGGCGGCGGTTCGGGCTGGTCTTTCCGGCCCTGACATGGCTTGCCGTCCAGTTCGCCATGGCCGGCGGGCTTCAGGCTTCGCCCGCCTCCGGCCTGTTGGTCGAGCTCTGCTCCGCCTATGGCGACGAAACCGTGGTCATCGACCTCGAAACCGGCGAGCCGGTCGAACAGACCGAGCATTCCGGCGGCTGCGACTGGTGCCACAGCTTCGGCAAGGCCGTCGACGTGCCCCCGCGCACCGCGCTCGGCTGGCACGAAATGGCGCTCGACTTCTCCCACCGCCTGACGCTCACCCCGCCGCCGCACCTTGTCCTGCGGCTCGTGGGCCATGCCCGCACCCGCGCGCCCCCCGTCCTTTAAGTTCACCCAGACCCGATATTTCAAGCCTCTCCGCTCGTCCGGGCGGAGGCGAAACCGACGTGAACCAAAGGACATCCCATGTTCCATTTCATCACCCGCGGCCTTGCCGCCGCCACGCTCGTGGCCTCTCTCTCGCTGCCCGCATGGGCCCAGACCATCACCGTGACCGACACCAAGGACCGCACGGTCGAGATCCCCGAAAACGCAGACCGCATCCTGCTGGGCTTCTATTACGAGGATTTCATGGCCGTCGCCGGCCCCGACGGGTTCGACCGCGTTGCCGCCATCTCCCGCGCGCCGTGGGAAAGCTGGCGCAACCTGCAATGGCAAACCTATGTCGAGGCCATGCCCCGCATCGCCGACCTGCCCGATGTCGGCCACACCAGCGACGGCACCTTCTCCCTCGAGGCCGTGGTCGCGGCCCGGCCCGACCTCGTGCTGCTGGCGGGTTGGCAATACGAGGCGCTGGGCGACATCAACCAGCGCATCGAGGCCGCCGGCATCCCCATCGTGGTGCTCGACTACAACGCCCAGACGGTCGAGAAACACGTCGAATCCACCCGCCTTCTCGGCCAGATCCTCGGCCAGCAAGACCGCGCCGAAACGCTCGCGACCGAGTACGAGACCGCCGCCGCAGACGTGCTTGCCCGCCTCGACAGCATCGCCAAAGACGCCCGCCCGCGTGTCTATGTCGAGCTCGGCCGCAAGGGCCGCGACGTGGTCGACAACTCCTATTCCGGCACGCAATGGGGCGCTGTCCTCGACCAGCTTGGCGCGCAGAACATCGCCAACGGCCAGATCGAAAGCTGGGGCCCGCTCAGCGCCGAATACGTGCTCTCGCAGAACCCGGAGGTCATCCTCCTCGCCGGGTCCGGCTGGTTGGGGCAGGACGAGGCGATCCTGATGGGCCCGACCATCGACGCCGACACCACCCATGCCCGTATGCGCCCCTATCTCGAACGTCCGGGCTGGAACGAGCTTGACGCGGTCGCAAACGGCCGCATCTTCGGCGTCTATCATGGCGGCAACCGCACGCTTTACGACTACGCCTTCCTGCAGTTCCTCGCCAAGGCGCTCTACCCCGAGACCTTCGCCGATCTCGACCCGCAGGCGGCGCTCGACCGGTTCTTCGCCACCTACATGCCGGTGCAGTTCGACGGCACCTACATGACCCATCTCCCCGCCGGTCACGACGGATGACACGCGACACCACAGCAGGGGCGGCCCATGCCGCCCCCGCCACATCGCCCGCAACACCACCCGGCGCGGACACCGCCGCCGCCTATCGCAGCCTCGTGCAGCGCCGCCTGCTGTGGCTCGTCTGCGGCATCGCGGTCTTCGGCGCGCTCGCCATCGCCGACATCGTCACCGGCCCCTCGATGCTCGGGCCGGGCGAGATCGTGACGACCCTCTTCGCCCCCTCCGGCGCCAGTTCCATGACCCGCGTCATCGTCTTCGACATCCGCCTGCCGGTCACCTGCATGGCGATCCTCGTGGGCCTCGCGCTGGGCACGGCGGGGGTGCACATGCAGACCATCCTCGGCAACCCGCTCGCCAGCCCCTACACGCTGGGCTTTTCCGCCGCGGCGGGCTTCGGCGCGGCCCTCGTCATCCTCACGGGCATCACCCTGCCATTCGTGCCGTGGCTGACCATCCCGCTCGCGGCGTTCCTGATGTGCCTCATTGCGGGCGGCATCGTCTTCTTCTTCGCCCGTATGCAGGGCATGAGCCCCGAGGTCATGGTGCTTGCCGGCATCGCCACGCTCTTCATGTTCCAGTCGGCGCAATCCTTCGTACAGTACATCGCCTCGCCCGAGGTGCTGCAATCCATCGTCTTCTGGCTCTTCGGATCGCTCCTGCGGGCAAGCTGGGCCAACGTGCCCATCGTCGCCGCGGTCATCGCGCTGGCGAGCCTCGCCGTGCTTCCCAACCTCTGGCAGCTCACCGCGCTGCGCCTCGGCGGCAGCCGCGCGGCGGCGATCGGCGTCAACGTGCAGGCGCTCCGCATCAAGATCTTCGCCGTGGTGGCACTGCTCACGACCGGCGCGGTGGCCTTCGTCGGCACCATCGGCTTCGTCGGTCTCGTCGCACCGCATATCGCCCGCATGGCGGTGGGCGAGGATCAGCGCCTGCTCCTGCCGATGGCGGGGCTGACCGGCGCGAACATCATGCTCGCGGCCTCGGTCCTGTCGAAAACCCTCGCCCCCGGCGCGGTCATCCCCATCGGCATCGTCACGGCGGTGATTGGCGTGCCCTTCCTCTTCTTCCTCATCCTGCGCGGCCAAAGGAGAAACTGGTGAGCCTCTCGATCGACACCCTCTCCGCCCGCTATGGCACCGAGCCGGTCATCCGCCACGTCACCGACACATGGCCGACCGGCGCGGTCACCGCGCTGATCGGCTGCAACGGGGCGGGCAAATCCACCCTGCTCAAGGCGGTGGCCGGGCTTCTGCCCGCCAAGGGAAGCATCCACCTCGACGACACGCCCCTCACCTCCGCCGAATGCAGCCGTCAGATCGCGTATATGCCACAGGACACCGGCGCCGCCTCTTCACTCACCGTGCTCGAAGTCGTCCTGCTCGGCCGCCTCCGCTCGCTTGGCATGCGCCTTCCGGCGGGACTCATCGCCGAGGCCGTCACGGCCCTCGACACGTTCGGCCTCGCCCCGCTGCAAACCCGCCGTCTCGACGAGATCAGCGGCGGCCAGCGCCAGCTTGTCTTCCTGACACGGGCGCTCTTCCGCGCGCCTCGCGTCCTTCTGCTCGACGAACCCACGGCAGCCCTCGACCTTCGACACCAGTTGCTGGTACTGGACCGCTTGCGGCAACTCGCCGCCAGCACGGGAACGATCGTCGCCATGGCCCTGCACGACCTCAACCTCGCCGCCCAGTTCGCCGACCGGCTCATCGCCCTGCATGACGGGAACCTGCGCGCCGCCGGGGCCGCCGAAGACGTGCTGACCTGCGAAAACCTCGCCGTCATGTACGGGATCGAGGCCGACGTCCTCCGCCTCGGAGGTGCCCGGCTTCAGGTCATGCCCCTGCGCGCCTCCGACCGGACGGGCGCTTTGTCATGACTTCCGACATCCACGGCATCGCGCTGCGCATCGGCGCGACCATGTTCTTTACCCTGATGACGGTCTGCGTGAAATGGCTCGCCGATACCGTGCCGCTGGGGCAGGTGGTCTTCTACCGCAGCGCCATCGCGCTGATACCGCTGCTGATCTACCTCGTCGCCACTGGCGAATTCCCCCGCGGCCTCGCCACGCGGCGGCCGATGGCCCATGTCCTGCGCTGCATTCTCGGCTGCACGGCGATGTTCGCCTCCTTCGCGGCGCTGCGCTACCTGCCGCTGGCCCATGCCTCGGTGATCGGTTACCTCGCCCCGATCCTCGCCGTGCTGCTGGCCCGCGCCCTTCTGGGCGAGATCGTCAACCGCACCCGCTGGCTGTCGGTGATGTTCGGTTTCCTCGGCGTGCTGGTGCTGGTCATCCCCGAGGCAACCGGTGTGCAGGTCGACCCCGGCTACCTGCTGGGCGTCGGGCTGGCCCTGACGATGGCGATCTTCACTGCCGGAGCCAAGATCCAGATCCGCAGCCTCGCCCTGACAGAGAACGCCGGCGCCATCGCGCTCTATTTCGCGCTCACCTGTGCTGTTGCGGGGCTGGCCACCGCCCCGCTCGGCTGGATCAGCCCCACGCCCGAGCAACTCATCTACCTGATCGGCGCGGGCGCGGCGGGCGGCATCGCCCACATCATGATGACGCTGGCACTGAAGCACAGCGAAGTGTCCAAGCTCGCGCCCTTCGAATACCTCGCCCTGATCTTCGCGGTCGTCGCCGATGCGCTCTTCTTCGACGTGATCCCCGGTGTGGCTTTCTACATCGCCGCCGCCTGCATCGTCATGGCCACCCTCATCGTCGTCGCGGGCGACCGCAGGCGGCCGAAACTGCCGGCGGCGGGACACAAGGCCTGAACGCCCAGCGAGTTGCATGGCCCCGTCCGCACCGCAACTGCACCGACGTAATACCGACCAAATACCGACGTTATACCGACGTTGGATTTTCGGCTCCCAAAGGCCCGGCGACATCGAATGGAAGGAAACGCTGGAGGCCCTGAGTATTGCGCAAACAAAGAACTGTCTGGGACGGTCAAAATGCTCTGATGAGGTGTTGTCAGCCTACCCGGACTCGTTCGGTCTTCCGCGGCCCAGAACTTTGGCCCCTGACGCGTGACTGATCAACGCCACTTGAGTGGCCCACCCTCATGCTTAATTACCGTCGATAAATCCAAAAGCGGCCGCGAGATCGTTGATCAGGTCGTCAGGGTTTTCCAGCCCGATATGCAGCCTGATTGCAGTCTCGCCTCGGTCAGACGGAGGTCTTGCGGGAAGATGCATCGGTAATGCTAGGCTTTCGTAACCACCCCAGGAGGCCCCAATGCCAAAAAGCGAAAGCGCGTCGACGAATGCATCGGATCGCTCGGCCAAGGAGCCGGCCAAACGGAACGCAAAGAGGCCCGTGGACCCTGTGAAATCGCGCCGCCAGAGCGCGTGGCCGGGGAATGCTTCCAGCGCGGGATGAAGCACGGCGGCCACGTCGCTGCGTTCCTCCAGCCATCGAGCGATTTTCAACGCACTGCGTTCATGTGACTCAAGCCGGCTTGTCAGGCTGCGGAGACCTCGAAGGGCAGAGTAGCAATCATCGGGACTGACGCAGAACCCAAAGTCACTGTTGAGATCGAATAGTGGCCGATAGGCTGCCTCGCGCGTGACGACGGTGCCCATCATGATGTCGGAATGGCCGCAGATATATTTGGTCGCGGCCTGAATCGAAAGATCGGCGCCGTGCTGAAGCGGTTTGAAGAACACGCCGGCCGACCACGTGTTATCGACCGCCAGCAGGGCACCGTGCTCCCGCGTGATCGCCGACATGGCGGGCAGGTCGATCATGTCGAAGCTGTTCGAGCCGGGGCATTCGGCCAGCACCAGTCGCGTGTTGGACTGCATGACATTTCGCAATGCTTCTGTCTCTGGCCGGAAGAAGCTGACCTCGACGCCGCGAGGTTTGAAATGGTTTTCCGCAAGCCTCCGCACAGGGGGATAGGCCGTGTCGATGATCGCGACATGATCGCCGGGCCGGGTGTATGCCAGAAACACCGCCCCCAAGGCCGCAAGGCCGGAGGGATAGAGAAAGGCGCGGTCGCCTTGCTCCAGTTCGCACAGCGCATCCTCGAGCGCCATCGAGGAGGGGGTGCCCCTTGCGCCGTAGCTGAACAGGCGTTCGCCGGTCGCACGTCGCTGGCGATAATCACGCATCGAGGCGATATCGGGAAAGAGTACCGTCGAAGCCCGCACCACCGGTGGGTTTACCCCATGCGGCGCGCTCCCCTCGACCTTGGCTGTGCGAACCATGCGGGTGGCATCATCCATATGCATTTTCCTCAGTCCGGATGAGTTGAAATACGGCCCGTTCCATCGGGTCGAGCTGATCCACGAGGCCGGTTTCCCACTCGAGATAGCGGCGTGAGGCCTCGAGGTTTCCGTTATGCCGGTCATGGACGAAGAACAGGAAGTCGATGGCGGTCTCGTCAGGGGGCGTTTCGGGGCTGGCCTCGACCGGTTCGCCGGCGGCGATCCATGCGTCCATTCCGCCCGAGAGGTGGCGGCACTCCACTTTGGTGAATGCGGCCAGTTCCGATGCAAAGAGGGCGCCGACGCCGGGATCGTCGGCAACGAGGACGACCGGCCCCTTCAAATCCTGCGCCACTG
This sequence comes from Roseovarius sp., assembly GCA_040220035.1. Lineage (GTDB taxonomy): Bacteria > Pseudomonadota > Alphaproteobacteria > Rhodobacterales > Rhodobacteraceae > Roseovarius. The sequence goes on from JAVJTX010000004.1 coordinate 30,780, forward strand.
TCGCGGCCCGTGGACGAATTGCCCACAGGGCCCCGGGGATATGACCTTTGCGGAAGGCCATGCTGGACCGCAGATCAAGGATGGTAACGGAGCCGGGCGATCGGGCGAGCTCGGCCGGAGAGATGGCCGGAAGGTGTCCGGCATCGCTGGGCGTCGTGTCCTTTCTGGCGAGTGTCAGACCATTGCGAACAATAACGGCGTCGTGGCCCATCTGGCGAAGCCAGAATGCGGCCGAGGCCGCGCGGATGCCGTTGTCGTCAATCAGGGCGATCCGGGCGCGGCGCATGGCGACCCATTCATCCGTGGCCTGCACAAGCTGGACCACCGGCGCGTGCCTCGACCCCGGAACATGGCCAGCCGCAAATTCCTCGTCCGTGCGCACATCGAGCAGGTAGGCGTTTTCCCTGCGCCACGCCGACAGGTCGGCCGCGTCGATGACCGGCAGGGCGTGTTGCGAGATCATGCGCTCGGCGAGTGCCGCGCCTTGTTTCAATTGCTCGGCAGTGAGATCCGGCAGCACGTTCGGGGCATTGTCGCGAGACAATTCCTTGCCTGACAAGACCCACCCTTGCGTTCCGTTTTCCAGCGCGTAGACCGGGTTCGGAATGCTGGCGTTGATCAGGCTCTGTGCACCGATCAGGCCGCGGGTGCGCCCGGCGCAATGGATGACGATGGGCTGGTCCTCGGGCAGGCCGAGTGCGGCGAAGCGGTAGAGCAATTCGCCATTGGGAATGTTCCGGGCGCCGGGAACGGTCATCTTGCGATAATCATTCGCGGGGCGACCGTCGACAAGGCTTGGGGCACGTGGCTCTTTCTGCATGTCGAGAAGCTCGTCGGCCGTGACCTGTGGCGTGTGCTCGGACAGCTCGACCAGCTCGCCCAGCACCTTGCTGGGTACGTTGACCCCCTTGAAAATGCCATATCCCGCCGCTCGCCAGGCCGGCAGGCCACCGGAGAGGACCGAAATGTCTGAATAACCAATCTCTTTCAGCCGGAGGGCCGCGCGTTGGGCGACACCATCGTCATTGTCGTACAGGTAAATCTCGGTCTGCTTGTCCGGAAGGAGATGCGGCGCGCGCAGTTCGAGGCGGCTGTAAGGGCAGTTGGAGGCGAAGAGCAGGTGGCCTTCGCCATACTGACCGTGCTCGCGGACGTCGAGAAGCCCGATCCGCGCCTGCGCGTCGAGCCTGCCTTTAAGGTCGGCTGCGGAAACGGAGCCGGTCATGGGGTTGCCTTTCGTGTCTGCACGCCGACATCCATTGTCCAGCATGTGCCGGCCTCCGGGTCGAACATCACGCGCTCGGACAGGGTTTCCAGTGCACGGCCGTAGAAATGCAGGTGCCGGATGATGCTGTCGCCGGGGATGAAGACGGAATGGATGTCGTCCGGCAGCATGCCGACCGCGCTACCCGGCTCAATGGAAATGTCGCGGTCTTTCTCCACCGTTGCCTGGCCGGGCTTCGTTCCGTCATCCGTACGTGACCAGAGCGTGTTGAGTTCAGTGCCTTCGACAGCGGCAACGCAGGCCCATGTAGTGTGATTATGCGGCGGGATGCGCTTTCCGGGGCGCATGACGTTGAGATAGAGGGCAAAGGTCTGCCCGTCGTCCTCTGCGATCAGGTATCGCGCCTGCTTGCTGTCTTCGTCCGGAGGCGGAAACTGGTCCTCTGACCAGAGCGCGGTCTGACCTGCGATATCGCGTAGATCATCGGCTATCGCGCCGATGGTCTGGCGGGTGATGCCCTGCGTGGCGATGCGGTCTCGCGCGGATCGTCGCAGGGTGTCTACGAGGCGGGTGCGCTGCGCGGTGTGGTTGGTCATCGGATGGGCTCCTTGGAAAACGGCGTCGGTGTCGGTCTCAGAACAACGCGACATGCGCCTCAGTCGGCATTTTGGTTTCGCCATTGATCGGGGTGAGATCCTGCGGGCAGGCGGAAAGCACCAGGACGATCCCGCGCTCGGCCCTGAAGGCCACATAGTCGCCGGGGCGGGTGACCGGGGGCTCGCGTGAAAACTGGCCATCCGTGTCCACGGGGTAGTTCATGAACAGGTTGAGCGGGGCGGGCGTATGCGGTGAGGAAAGCCCCGCTTCGGCGAGGGCCGCGTGCAGGTTATCCTCGCAATTGTCATGATACTCGGTGCATCCCATGTGCCTGTAGATCGGCATCGAGCAGCAGCACATCAGCATGTCGTGGACGCCGGGCGAGGTGTCTTCCAGTACAGTCAGTATCGGCTGGTAGCGGTTATCGACCAGCGTGTCGCGGGGGCGAATGTGGATGCGGCTGATATGGGACCGTGTGTGTGCCATCGAAAGGAAGGTCGAACTGTCTCCGGCGGTAAAGGCCCATGTGTCGATCACCTGGCTGCCATGGGTGTTGATGACCCGGAATTCCTGACCGGCAGCGATTTCTATCGCCTTGCCGCGCCGTGCCGGGACAGTGTGGTCGCGTCTGGTCATGATCTGGGTGTTCCTCTGTGTCGGGTAATTATCATTTCGCTGTCGTCCCGCCGGCGCCAAAGGGAAAATCCGGCGCGCCGAGCTTGAGCGACAGGGTGCGAGAGGCATCGAACAGGTGCTCGCGCAACTGGTCGAGATCAACGGATTCGAAAAGTTGGTCCGGCAGGACAACGCCAAGGGCAAGCGGGACCTCGTTTCTCGCATCGAAAACCGGCACTGCCAGTGCTGCGAGGCCGGGGGCGCTTTCGCCCCGCGTGACGGAATGGCCGGTTCTCCGAACGTCGGCCAGGACGGTTTCGAGCTGCTCACGGCGTGTGATGGTCTTTTCGGTCAAGGGGCGGAGGTCGAGCTCGTCGAGCAAGCCGTCGCGTGACGCATCGGATTGCCATGCCAGAAGGATTTGACCGGCCGAGGTTCCATGCACCGGCAGACGGCTTCCCACACGCCAGCGTCCGTCGATGTAATGCGGCCCTTCGACGGCCATGATGTGCAGCACATGGGTCCCGCGCAATATGCTGAGCGTGGCGGAGTGGCCGCAGTCATTCACCAGTTGCCGCATCACCGGGAGGGCGTCGCGCGCTTCCTGCGAGCGGACGATGTAGCGGGTGCCAAGTTCGAAAGCCTCCACCCCGACCGAATAGCGCCGGGTCACGGGGTCCTGTTCCACCATGCCCGCGTTGCGTAGCGTACTGAGAATTTTCGAGACGTGGCTTTTTTTCAATTCAACGAGGTCGACAACCTCGTTCACGGACAGGTCGCTGTCGGCCTCGATGAAGACCTTCAAGACGTTCAGTGCGGTTTCAAGTGATTTCAAGCTGCATCCTCCGGTGTTCGGGCGGCGTAAACGTCGGGGCGCCGGGATTCGAGATGGCTTTGCACCGCGCCACCGGCGGGGCAGAGGGGGATGTCGGCGATCAGCAGTTCGGTCTTGTCGGCAGGGGCCGGGCCGGCGACGATATCGCCGGTGCCCGCGATGATGCAACTGTTGCCGAGAAAGGTCAGTTCTGCTTCTTGCCCGACGCGGTCGGCGACGATCATCGGAACCTCGTTCACGCAGGCGGTAGAGCGGGCAATATGGAACCCCATCGCCTGACCGTGCGCGTCCAGCGGCGCCTTCATCTGCGGGTTCCCGGCCCAGTTGGCAGGACAGACGATCATTTGCGCGCCATCCAGAACCAGTGTCCGGCTCAATTCCGGAAACCACAGGTCGTAACAGATCATTATGCCAACACGGCCGACGGGAGTGTCGGCGATGACGGCACGGTTGCCTGGCCGATAGAGGTCGCGCTCGATGCTCCAGAGGTGAAGTTTGCGGTAAGTCGTGACATTCCCATCAGGGGTGATCACGACCGCGCTGTCGTATAGGTTGCCGTCAGCCACCTCGATGATTCCGGCGGCGAGGGTCAGGCCGTGTCGCGCCGCGCGCTCGCGCCATGCGGAAATGGCCGGTCCGTCGATAGATGTCGCGTGCGGTGCGGCGGCCTCGGTGTCTGCGAAGACATAGCCGCTGAGGCAGCATTCTGGTAAAACCAGAAGGCTCGTCCCTTCTGCGGCGGCCCGGTCGATCCATCCGAGGCTGGTGTCGAGATTGGCTTGATTATCGCCAAGAACCGGAGAGTATTGCGCAGCTGCGACCCTGATTGCCTTACCGGCCATGCCACTCATCCCATTCCAGTCCAACGAATCCGACGCGATCGCCGGAATGCACCACGGGGTCGTTGCGGATGCCGATGACTTGCACGTCCTGTGCGAACGTGATGGTTTCGATGGTCTTGCCGGCCACGTCCTGTATGAGGCCGAGTGGCTGGCCGGCGGGCAGGGTGGTGCCCGCTGCCGCGTGCTGGCGGAAAAATCCGCCCTGACGGCTGAAGACATGCGTGCGGCGGGTGACGCGCCGGACGGGGCCGGGTTCCTTGACGTTGGCGGGTATCATCCGCAGATGCGCCGCGAGACGTTTGAGCCCATCGACGCCGGACCGAATACAGTCGGGTTGCTGTCGGCTTCCGGCGCCAAGCTCGATCATGAAGGCCAGTTTGCCGAGCTTCAGGCATTGGTAATCGAGCGCCCCGGCATTGTTGCCCGGCAGTTCCGCCGCAGAGGCCACGGACATGCGGCAGGCCACGAAGGGTGAAAACTGCGCTACGGCGCGGAGGATGTCATTCTCGCCCGGGGCGCCATCGCCGGCATCCTTGTAGACGGCGTATGGCATGCTGGAGAAGAGCGGGTTCATTGTGTGAAAATTGACCACCACGTCGGCGCTTTGGCGAATACCGTCAAACACCGCATGGGCCAGCAACTGGGCCAGCATACCGGTGTCGCTGCCCGGAAAGCTCTGGTCGAGATCCTGATCGTCCTGCGGCACGCGCTTGCGTCGCGCGTCGAGTGCCGTGGGGTTGGAGACAGGCGTTGCCACCACCGTTCCTGCAAGTTCGCTGCAGTCGAGCCCGGCCATGAAGTCGGAGATCGCCAGAATGCCGTTGATCTCGTCGCCGTGTACGGCCCCGTTCAGCCAAAGCACCGGCCCCTCTGCGCGGCCTTTCGCAACAAGCAGGGGCAGTATGATGGGCTGGCCACTTGCCATGGTCCCGACCTGCAGTGTCGAATGGGTGAACTCGCCCGGCGCCGCGTGCTCAATTTGTTCGGTGGCACCGGCAGAACTCTGCGTTTCGGGTTTCAAAGACAGGTTCATTACAATGCACTTTCGTTCTGGGAAGGGGTTGGTTCGGGGGCAACCGGCTCGCCGCCGAGAAATGCCGCCCGGATATTCGGGTCGCTCATCACCTCGCGGGCAGGCCCCTCGATCAGCTTGGTGCCGAGGTCCAGCACCACCGCGCAATCGGAGACCAAAAGCGAGCCCACGACATTCTGCTCGGCCATGATCACGGTCACGCCCGCATCGCGCAGCTGTGCCACATTGTCGAACACGTCCTGCTGCATCTTCGGCGACAGGCCGAGCGATGGCTCGTCGAGCAGAAGCAGCACCGGGTCGGTTTCCAGAACCATGGCTGTTTCCAGAACTTGCTGCTCGCCGCCGCTGAGATTGCCGGCCATGGTCCTGAGCTTCCGGCCCAGCATGGGGAACAGGTCGATCACCCGGTCCTGTGCCGCCGTCTTGTCGCCTTTGGCGAGCGTGTAGGCGCCCATCTCGAGGTTCTCGCGAACCGTCATCTGAGGAAAGTTGCAGCGGCCCTGCGGAACGATACCGATGCCTGCACGCATACACTCGCCGGGGCTCTTGCCATGTAGCGGCCGGCCCTGAAAGATCATCTCGCCGGCGAACCATTTCGACAGGCCGAAGAGCGATTTCAGCAGGGTGGACTTGCCCGCGCCATTGCCGCCGAGAAGGCTCCATATAGTCTGTCGTTCCACGTCGAGCGAGAAATCCCGCACGATCGGGTCGTCGAGATAGCCGACGGCCAGCCCGCGCAGGGACAAGATTGGTTCAGACATGAAGGGTCTCCTCTTCGGCATATTCGGCGTAGTTGCCCAGGTAGGCCTCGAGAACCCGCGGATCGCTGCGGATCACGGCGGGCGGCCCCTCGGTCAGAAGTCGACCCTGCTCGAGCACGATCACCTTTCCGCAATGACGCATGATGAAATCGACGTTGTGCTCGATCAGCAGGAAGGTCTGGCCCTCGGCGTTGAGCGTGTCGATCAGCTCGGAAATGCGTCGGATCACCGTCGGGTTCACGCCGGCCAGCGGCTCGTCGAGGATGATCAGGCGCGGCCGGCCCATCAGACACATGGCGAAGGCCACCAGCTTGCGCTGTCCGTAGGACAGGATTCCGGCGGGCGCGTCGGCGTATTTTTCGATCCCCACCAGCCGCAGGTGCGACAGGGCCTCGTCACGCAACTCCGCCTCGTGCTGCATGACGCGGGGCAGTTTGAGAACCTGCTCGGCCCAGGTGAACCGCCGCAGGCTGCGGGCGGCGACGACGAGATTGTCGGTCACCGACATCCCCTCGTAGATGCGTACGTTCTGGAAGGTGCGCACCATTCCTGACGCGGCCAATTGCTCGGGGCGCCAGCCAGTCACATCTCGCCCGTCGAACCGGACGCGACCGCTGTCCGGTCGGGCGAACCCGGTCAGACAGTCGATGGTGGTGGATTTGCCAGAGCCGTTGGGTCCGATCAGGCCGACAATGCTGCCGGGCCGGACGTCGAAGCTGACATCGTCGACGGCAGTGACGCCTGCGAAGGTCTTGGTCAGGCCGGAAATTTTCAGGATCGGGTGCGGGGATTCGTTGGTCACGGGCGGACCTCCTTTCTCCAGCGTTTCAGGTTGGCGTCGCGCAGGTAACCGCCGAAGCCCCCCGGCAAGACCAGCGCCGCGCCGACAAGCACCGCCCCGAACATCACCAACCGGAGCTCCGGGTCGAAGCGCAGCAACTCTGGCACCGCTGTCAGGACGAAGGCCGCCACGACGACCGTCCAGAAATTCCCGGCGCCGCCAAGGATGACGATGATCAGCAGCATCTCACTGTAGTACGTGTCGAAGATCGACGGGTCGACGATGCCGAGATGGAAGATATAGAGCCCACCGGTCATGCCGCTGAAGGCCGCGGCGACAGAGAAGGCCAGCAGCTGGTAATGCGTCACGTTGATCCCCTGCGAGCGGGCCAGCGCCTCGTTCTGGTTGGTCGCCAGCAGGATGCGCCCGATAGGCGAACGCACCAGCGCGAACATGACCCCCAGAGCCAGAGCCGCGAAACCCAGCATGATGCAGTAGAAGGCCAGCGGATCGTGCCCGTCGAGCAGAACGTGGTCGCCGAACTTGATCGACGGTGCAGGCAGGCCGGGAATGCCGAGCGGCCCGCGCGTGACATCGATCCAGCTTCGTGAAAGCAGCGTCGCCAACAGAGTAAAGCTGAGCGTGACGATCACGAAGGATGCGCGCGACACGCGCAGGGCCGGGATGCCCACGAGGATCGCGAGAATGCCGGTGAAAGCCCCGCCCACCATGAAGGCTAGCCAGGGAGAGACCCCGTAATCCGAGGTTGCGATCGCCGCGACATAGGCACCGACGCCCCAGAACCCGATCTGGGCAAAAGACAAAAGCCCGGTGAAGCCGAAGACCAGGTTGAGCGAGGTTGCCAGGACGGCAAAGGCCAAGGCCAGCGACCCGACATTGAGCACGTAGCTCGAGCCGCTGAGCGCCGGGACGGCGGCAAGGATCGTCACGCAGAGAAGCCAGCGAAGATCCGGTGAGTGAAAGCCGGCGGCGCGGCCGCCATTCAATGTGCGCGTCATCATACCCGGACCCCTTTGCCGAACAACCCTTCAGGGCGCGCCATAAGGATGGCGATCATGGCGAGAAAAGCGACGGCATCCTGCAGCGCGACCGGGCCGAAGCCGCCGACCAGACTTTCAGTGACGCCGATCAGCACGGCGGCCAGCACGGCGCCCGGAATATGGCCGAGCCCGCCGATGATAACGATGGCGAAGGCCTTGAAGAGAATGGGGATGCCCATGGACGGGTGCACGGTAAAGACCGGCGCCAGTGATGCGCCAGCGAGCCCGGCGAGCCCAAGCCCGAGACTGACCGCCGTGCCGGCGATCACGGCCGGGCGGATGCCGACCATGAAGGCCGCTTCCCGGTTCTGCGCAAAGGCGCGCATGGCCTTGCCGATCCGGCTGTGCTGCAGAAGTAGGTAAAGACCTCCCATGGCCACCGCGCTGAGGCCGATGGTGAGCAATCGCATCAGATCGATCCGCAGGCCGCCCATGCTGAGATAGATGAAACTGAACTCGGTATCGACGACGCGCGGCTGTGCGCCATAGAGATAGGTGACGCCGTTTTGCAGCACCATGCCGATGCCGATGGTCAGGATGATCCCGCGCTCGAATTCGCCTTGCTTCAGGTGTCGCAGGACCGTCGCGTATAGCAGCAGTCCGAACAGCGCCACCACCAACGTGGCCAGCAATACGGCGGGAAAGTAATCCAGTCCCAACACGGTGACGCAGGTCAGCATCGCCGTTGCCCCCAGCATGTAAACCTGTCCGTGCGCGAAGTTCACGATTTCCATCACGCCGAAAATCAGTGACAGGCCGACGGCGATCAGTGCGTAGGTCAGTCCTATCACAACCCCGTTCAGCACTAGCTGACTAATGAAAAGCCCGGTCAAAGTGTTTGCCTCCCTGAAGTGCGGTTTGAAAAGGGGAGGTCGAAACCTCCCCTCCGTGGAGCGTTCGGATCAGGTGTCCGATTGAGCCTCGATGAGGACATCGGTGCCGTCGACGCGCATGATGATGGCCGCGTTGTGGGCCTGGTTGTTGTCGTCGAACGCGATCTTGCGCCCGGTCAGTGAAGTATACTCGGCCTCCTTCAACGCGTCGCGTATCGCTGCGCGGTCCGTCGAACCGGCCCGCCCGATGGCATCGGCGATGATCTTCACCGCCTCGTAGGCCTCGAAGCTTTGGTAGTTGGGCAGTTCCCCGTATTTGGCCTGAAAGGCCTCCACGAACGCGAGGTTCTCGGGCGTGTCCAGATCAGTGGCATAGGGAAAGACGCTGGTTGCCCCGTCTATGGCGCCGGAGGCTATTACCGTGTCGCGGATCTCGTCGAAGGCGATGCGCCCGGTGAGGTGCGATGGCAGTCCCATGCCGCGAAACTGACGGAGGAAATTGAGTTCGTCCGCGCCGACAGCATAGAGCGCGATGGCATCCGGCGCAGTATTGGCCAGCCGGGTCAGGAGCGTGGTGAAATCCGGCGTGTTCTGCTGAAAGAAATCGGCCGAGACGACTTCGACGCCCTTGGCCTCGAGAGCAGCGGCAATCGCCTCGTGCCCGCCGCGGCCGTAATCGGTATCCTCACCGACGAAGGCGACAGTCTCTATGTCTCCGGTCGATGCGATGTGGTTGGCCATTGCCACGGCGAGGCCGACGTCGGACGGGTTGATGCGGAAGGTCCAGTCATTGCCGCCGACACCGGATTTCTCGGTGATGACCTTCGAGGTCGAGACGGCGACCACCAGAGGAACCTCTTCGCGCTCGACCATCGGCATGATCGCGAGCGTGACCGAGCTGCATAGGGCGCCGATGATGGCGACGGGATCATTCCGCAGCAGGTTCTCCACGCTGGTCACGCCCTGCGAGGGGTTGCACTGGTTGTCCTGAGCATCGAGCGCAAACGTATGGCCATCGGCTCCGCCGGCTGCGTTCAGTTCCTCGATGGCGAGTTCCGCGCCCCACTTCTCGTGTTGGCCGAGCGCCGCCACACCACCAGACAGCGGGGTGCTGAGACCGATACGAAGGTCATCTGCGTGGGCGGCCCCGAGGCCGAACCCAAGCCCGGTGAGCGTCGTCGCAAGGGCAAAAGACTTCAGTTTCATTGTTCGTCTCCCTGTGGTTTCCTATTTAGAAACTTAATTTCCTATATGGGAACTTAAATAAACACGTTATATGACCCCTGTCAAACCCCACGCCGGTGTTCGGCAACGAAAGGCAGGAAATGCAGCAGAAATCTGAGACTTCGGAGCGGGATGCCCATGAGCCAGATCCTCGGAATTATTCCACAGGATGGCGGGGGATGTGGCGGCCGCGGGCCGAATCGCGATGGCTGACGGCACTTTCACGTCTGCCCGGCATGGGTGTTTCACTTCTGGCCGGCGGTCTGGCGATCTGGGGCGCGGGACACAGCCAGCTTCCGGCGATGCTGATCGCGCTGCTGCTCGGCGCGGGCTCCGGCGTGCTTCGTGGCAATGCGCTTCTGGGGTCGGGTTTGACCGTCACGGTGCGCTCGCTGACCCGGATCGGCGTGGCGTTGCTGGGTTTTCAGATTAGCCTCGGCACGGTTTTGCAACTGGGCTCCGACACCTTGATCTTCCTCGGGCTGGCGACGGCGGCCACGATCGGCGCGACGGTTCTGATCGCGCCTATCGCGGGTCAGCGCCGCGATGTCGGCCTGCTGATCGGTGGCGCAACGGCGATCTGCGGGGCCTCCGCCGCGCTGGCGATAGCGGCGGTTTTGCCGCCGTCAGAGCGGCTCAACCGGCACCTGTCCTTCACGATCATGGCGGTGACACTGCTCTCGACCATTGCCATGGTCGCTTATCCCGCCGGACTTCTGGCCTTTGGCGTCGGCGATGCTCGGGCGGGCTTCGTGCTGGGCGCGTCCATCCACGACGTGGCGCAGGTCGTTGGCGCCGGCTACGCGATTTCCGACGTGGCAGGCGAAACAGCAATCGTCGTCAAACTTTTCCGCGTGATGCTGCTGGTGCCGCTGATCTTCTGTCTGGCCCGGCTGGCCCGGCGTGGGGGCGGTGCGGGGGGCGGGCCGCGCTTTCCGATGTTCATCCTGGCCTTTCTGCTGGCCGTGATCGCGAACTCGGCGGGGATGGTTCCGGCGGCTTTGGTCGGGACTGCTGCCTTTGCCTCGCAGCTGATGCTGACGGCTTCTGTCTATGCGGTCTGTGCGCTCACGCCGCTTTTCGACATCACAAGATCCGGCGCCGGTCCGGTCGCGATGGCAGTGTTTGCCACGAGTGTCATCCTTGGCCTTGCCGTCATCGCCTCGACCTGGCTGTTGCCGTTCAGCGGCGGGTGAGGTAATCGGGCAGATCCGGGTCGGGAGAACGGAAATGGCTTTCACTTTCAGCAACGTCCGTCCGGCGGCCAGCCGCAAATGTCGGGACAGTAGGTTTGCCGCCATCGCCGTCTTACCCCTGCGACGCTTTTGCAGAGTTTCCCGATGGTCGGAGAGTTCCGGCAGATCAGGGACCATGCCCACCACCTCGGCAAAGACGGTGTTGACCAGCACTGGCGGCTTACCGTGGCCGATAACCGTCAGCATCTGGCGGGTGTCGGCCCCGGCCAGCCAATATTCGTGCAAGTCCCGCTCGGCCGCTTCCAGCTCGTCCCGTGTGGTTTCCAGCAAGACCCGCCCGGGCGGGACAAGGCCGGAGCGGACCCATAAAATTCCCTCCTCCGAGGCACCTCGCGACACTTCAAATCAGGATCGAAATTCTCGCCATGGATCAAACCGCTCGTATCGCCCAGACTATCGCCCAGGAAATTGCTGCCAGCCCGGCGCAGGTCGCGGCCGCAGTCAGCCTTCTTGACGACGGCGCAACCGTTCCATTCGTCGCCCGTTACCGCAAAGAGGCCACTGGTGGCCTCGACGACACCCAGCTGCGCACCCTGTCAGAACGCCTCGTCTATCTGCGGGCCATGGACGATCGGCGAGACGCGATCCTCAAGTCGATCCGCGAGCAGGACAAGCTCACCGATGCGCTGGCGCGGATGATCGCCAATGCCAAGACCAAGTCCGAGCTGGAAGATATCTACCTGCCCTACAAACCCAAGCGCCGCACCAAGGCGACGATTGCCCGCGAGAACGGGCTGGGCCCTCTGCGCGACGCCATCCTGGCGGACCGCGCCACCGACCCCGCCAAGATCGCCGCCCGCTTCGTGACCGAGACCGTTCCCAGCGTAGAGGAAGCCCTGAGCGGTGCGCGGGATATCATTGTCGAAGAGCTCGCGGAGACGGCCGAGCTTCGCAAGAACCTTCGCGATTACCTCAAAAAGGAGGCCTTGGTCACGACGAAGGTCATCAAGGGGAAGGAAGAGGCCGGCGCCAAGTTCGCCGACTACTTCGACCGCACGGAAAAATGGGCCGACATGCCTTCGCACCGTGCCCTGGCCCTGATGCGCGCCGTGAACGAGGGCGTGATCCGCTTCGATATCGGTCCGGACAAGGAGATCGGCAAGCCTCGCTGTGAGGCCATGGTTGCCAGGGAGCTCAAGCCTGTCGGCACGGGGGCCGGCGATCAATGGCTCAGGGATGCCGCCGGTCATGCCTGGAAGTCGAAGATCTCCTTGACGCTCACGACCGACCTTCTCGCTGATCTTCGGGCCCGGGCGCACGAGGAGGCGATCGCGGTCTTTGCCAGGAACCTCAAGGATCTCCTGCTGGCTGCTCCTGCTGGCGCAAAGCCGACCCTCGGGCTCGACCCGGGCATCCGAACCGGCGTGAAGGCTGCCGTGATCGATGCGACCGGAAAAGTTCTGGACACCGACACGCTCTACCCGTTCCAGCCCCGCAAGGATCTCCGCGGGGCACAGGCGACAATCGTCGAACTGGTCAAGCGCCACGGCATCGCCTTCATCGCGATCGGCAACGGCACCGCCTCGCGCGAGACCGACAAGATGGTTGCCGATGCGCTCGTATCCATGCCCGAAGACACCACAAAGCCCGCGAAGGTCATCGTCAGCGAAGCCGGGGCCTCGGTCTACTCCGCCTCCGAGATTGCCGCCAAGGAATTCCCCGACCTCGATGTCTCGCTCCGGGGCGCCGTTTCTATCGCGCGCAGGCTACAGGATCCGCTTTCCGAACTGGTGAAGATCGAACCGAATGCCATCGGGGTCGGACAATATCAGCACGATGTCGATCAGAAGCGTCTCGCCCGGGCCCTCGAAGCGGTTGTGGAGGACGCGGTCAATGCCGTTGGTGTCGACCTGAACACGGCCTCCGCACCCCTCCTGGCCCATGTCTCGGGCCTCACCACGGGTCTTGCGGAAGCTGTCGTGACCTACCGGGACGAGAATGGCCCGTTCCGCACGCGCGATGCACTTCTCAAGGTTCCCCGGCTGGGACCCAAGGTCTTTGAACAATGCGCGGGCTTTCTGCGTATCCGGGATGGCAAGGAGCCGTTGGATGCCTCGTCCGTTCACCCGGAGGCCTATGACCTCGCTCGACAGATCGTCATCGCCTGCGGGCGCGACCTGCGCGCCATTCAGTCCAATCCTGAAACCCTCAAGCGCCTGAATGCCGAGACTTTCGTCGACGACCGTTTCGGTCTGCCCACCGTCCGCGACATCCTTGGCGAGTTGGAAAAGCCCGGACGAGATCCGCGACCCTCCTTCAAGACAGCGACTTTCGCGGCCGATGTGAACGAAATCGCCGACCTGAAGCCGGGGATGCGGCTGGAAGGAACGGTCACCAACGTAGCCGCCTTTGGCGCGTTCGTGGATATCGGGGTCCACCAGGACGGTCTCGTTCACGTCAGCCAGTTGGCGGACAAGTTCGTAAAGGATCCGCACGAGGTGGTGAAGGCCGGGGACGTCGTACAGGTGCGCGTGACGGAGGTCGATGTGCCCCGAAACCGTATCGGCCTCAGCATGCGCAAACAGGCCGACCAGCCCAAGGGGCGCGGGGGTCAGTCCGGAAATCCGCCCGCAGAGAATAGTGGAAAGCCACGGGCCGCTGGTAAGCAAAAACCGTCGAAAAAGGACACAGGAAGGCGGGCGGAACCGGACTCGACTGGATCGTTCGGCGCCGCGCTTCGCGAGGCAATGAAGAAGAAGTAACTCTCAGAGACGTCATCCGCTCAGGTTGGGCCAGAACTCGAGGCTATGTCGCTCGCCATTTCCACCGACGGCATGGATTGGATCGACATCGGTGCGATCGCTGACGGTCGGGCCGAGGTCTGACAGCATTTTATAATGCTGCTGTTGGGGGCTTTGGCGGGATGGCTGTCAGGTCGCCTTTCAGGCTGGTTTGCTTTAATGTGACCCTGTCCAGAATGGATCGCCAATTTCGCATCCAACGCGCCGTAGTTCGCTTGTCAAAAGCCCAGATATGTTCCCTATCTCTCCGAGCTGCGCGGGGAATGAAAGGCTCAAACCAATCGGAAAATTGGCTGTCGTACCGAAGACAGCCCCGCCAACGGCCACGACACCGGGAAATGCTTCTTGGCGCGACAGGGCGAACCCGCGCTCGCGCGCGGTTCGGATGTCCTCGAGGAGCTCGGCACGGTTTCCGAACGTTTGCGGCGTTCCCTGGGAAAGCGTTTCTTCAAACATCATTTCAATCACGTTGTCGGGCAGACGGGAAAGGAGCGCCTTGCCGACCGCTGTGGCGTGGGAGGGCAATGTCTGTCCCAGCCGAACCGAGAATTGTGCCGGTGTTCTGCCAAGATGTTGTCGCAGAAGCACGACATTCGTTCGGTCAAGCACCGCCATCCAGCTGGTGAAGCCCGTCACCTGGCTGAGCGAGGTCAGGCACTGTGCGAGCAGGTCGGCATCGTACCCTACGGGTCGGTACCTCGCGCCAAGTTGCCACGCGAGGAGACCGGGACCATAGCGCCGGGTATTCGGATCCTGTTCCACGAACCGACCGTCGCGCAGCGATGCCATGAGGCGCGAAGCGCTGCTCCGCGGCAGGCCGAGGCGTTTGCCGATTTCAGCGACAGATACCGGCTCGGGTGATTCGGCGATGATGGTCAGAGCGACCGTTGCGTTATCGAGTGTTTTCATGTCGTCTCACATTGTGGAACAGTTGATATGATGAATACCGGAATTTCCGCCTTATTCGTAAAAATATATTGACTTAAAGGCAATTGCTTCGCAGCGTTTGTGAAAGAAAGTTTCATAATGTGGAGCATATAGGTGACCAACAGACCCGCAGGATCAACGTGCAGAACCGGCAAGGTTGCATCGCTCATGGCCGAAACCCTGGAGGCTTATGGTGTCGAGGCGATCTTTGGCATGGAGGATCCGGTACAGCTTTATCATCACCTGAATCCGGATCGCATCCGGGCGATTACCATTCGCGATGAAAAGCATGGCGCTATCATGGCCCACGGCTATGCGAAGACTTCGGGTCGGCCGGGGATCTGTGCCTCGACCTTCGGCCCGGGAGCCACGAACCTTGTGACGGGGCTGCTCGAGGCCCAGAAGTCGTCTGTTCCCGTGATCGCTTTCATCCAGGAAATTCCGGCCAGTCAGCGTGATCGGCACGCCAGCAGCGAGATTGACCATTTCGCGGCGCTGTCGCCGGTCTGCAAGAAGGTCTATCGCATCGATACGCCTGAACGGTGCTGTGACACGATCCGCCGGGCGTTCCGCATGGCGACAAGCGGCCGACCGGGTCCGGTGTCGGTGCTTTGTCCAGCGGACGTGATGACGATGGAATGTGAGGCGGACATCCATGCCGAACCCGACTTCGCCAGCTTCCCGGCGAACCGGCCTCGTCCGGCACGGTCGGAGATCGACGCCGCGGCAGCCCTTCTGAAGGCTGCCGAGCGCCCTGTCATCCTGGCAGGGGGCGGGAGTATCCTGTCGGGCGCGTCCGACGAGATCATCACCCTTGCCGAGCGGCTGGGCGCGGCCGTGGCCACCACCATGACGGGCCGAGGCACGATTCCCGATAGTCACGGGCTGGCGGTGGGGGCCGTGGGCTCGTCGACCGGCGGCACGTTGGGGCGCGGCAAGATCGCGAACGCGGCAGTAGCAAAGGCCGACGTGGTGCTGATCTGCGGCTCACGCACCGGGCAGATCTGCTACATGAACTGGGAGCAGCCGGGCCCGAACACCAAGATCATCCATCTTGATATCGATCCGGAAGAGCCGGGCCGCAACTTCGATACCGACGTGACCCTGATCGGTGACGTGCGCGAGACATTGCGAGACCTGATTGCGCATCCGGATACCGACAAGCCGGGTGCCGCGCTGGAGACGGCCCTGCGCTTCGCCAAGGCGAAGGAGGGGTGGCGGACGGATTTCAATACCGCCGCTTACGCCAATACCCAGCCGATGCGGCCCGAACGGGTTCTCGCCGAAATCTCGGCTCGGATGTCCGGCGATACGATCCTCGTGAATGACGCAAGCTATACCACCGGCTGGAGTTTCAGCCATGTCGACAACGTCGCGGTCGGCGCCCGCATCTTGTCCCCCCGCGGGACGGGCGGAATCGGCTGGTCGCTGCCCGCGGCACTTGGCGCGAAGCTTGCCGCGCCCGACGCGCCCGTCATCTGCATCACCGGCGATGGCGCTTTCGGCTATGTCATGGCGGAGCTGGAAACGGCGGCTCGCTGTGACATCCCGGTGCTGCTGATCGTGTTCAACAACGCGACGCTGGGCTTCCAGCGTCACTTTGAGAACAAGCTCTTCGGCCGCTACGGAGCGTGCGACCTTTCGAATATCGATCACGCGGCGCTGGCCAAGGTTCTGAAGTGCGACGGCGAGCGGGTGACCGACCCCGACGCGCTGGCAGCCGCGATGGATCGCGGCCTGGCCTCCAAACGGACCTACGTCATCGACGCCGTGATCGACCCCGAAGCGATGGCGCCGATCATCGGCTTGGACGCCGCCGAGGCCGCTGCCGAAACACACTGAACGCAACCGAAATCCAAAACGCAGGGAGATAATAATGCTTACAAAAATGAAGTTACTTGCCGCCACGCTCTTGTTCGGGTTGAGCGCCGCACCCGTCACCGCCGGCAAAACCTTCGACAGGATCATGTCGGAGAACAAGATCGTCGTGGGTGTCGCTCCGTGGAACGGCTTTGTCGCGAAGAACCCGAGCTCAGGGGAATTCGAAGGTCTGATCGTCGACGACATCAAGAAGATGACGGAGCTGACCGGGATCGAAGCCGAGCTGGTCAACACCACGTGGAGCGGGCTGATCGCCGGGCTTCAGGCGGGCAAGTGGGACGTCATCATGACGGGCATGGGCGCGACACCCGAACGCGCAAAGGCCGTCGCCTTCACCGATGGCTGGGGGTACCTGTCGCATGTGGCGCTGGTGCGCAATGACAGCGAGGCCCAGAGCCGGGACGACCTGAATGCCGAGGGCAACCGAATTGCCGTCGTGTCGGGCACTAGTGCGCACCAGTTTGCCATTAACGTCTTCGACAAGGCCGAGGTCGCCTCGTTCTCGGACACGGGGGCGGCGGTGCTCGAGGTCATGCAGGGCTCAGCCGCGGCCTACCTGGGGGATTCGATCTCTAACACGCGGCGCGCGGAAGAGCGCGAGGAGTTGCGGTTGATCGAATTCGCCGCAGACAAGACCGAGTGGAACAGCATGAACCATGCGGTGCGCTACGAGGATCAGGACCTGCTGCTCTTCCTCAACACCTACATCCGCGCGATGCAGCTGCGCGGCTGGTATACCGAGCTTGCCGAGAAGTGGGACATGCCGGCCACGCTCGCAACCGGCCCCCGCTGAGGCGGCGACAAGACCATGACCCGGGCGGGGGGCCTTCGGGCGCCGCCCGGTCGATTGCACCAAGCGCAGCATTAGGCACAGCCCATGGACTACAGTTTCAATTTTGGCATCCTGTTCGACTACGGAGATTACCTCGCCGGGGGGCTATGGTATTCGGTGATCATCGCATTTCCGAGCATCATCGTGGCAACCGTACTCGGCATGATACTCGCCGCGATGCACCTTTCTCCGCTACGGGTGCTGCGCATCCTGGGTTCCAGCTATGTCGATATATTCCGGACCTTGCCCGTTGTCGTGTTGCTGATCTGGATTCACTATGTGCTGCCGATCCTCACAGGCCTGTCGCTCAGCCCGACGGAAAGCAGCATTCTCGCGCTGTCGATGAACGGGAGCGCGCTGGCCTGCGAAGCCTACAGGGGCGGGTTGCAGGCCATCCCCGATACGCAGCGACAAGCCGCGTGGTCCCTGGGGTTGTCGAAGCTGGATATCCTGCGCTACGTGATCATTCCGCAGGGCTTCTTCTCGACGCTTCCGGCGCTAACCAACGTGCATATCACGATCATCAAGAATGTTACCGTGACCGTTCTGATCGCGGTACCGGAGGTCATGTTCCGGGCACAGGAGCTAACGGTTCAATTTTTCCGGCCACTGGAGCTGTATACGGGCGCGGCGATCGTCTACGTTGCGCTGATCCTGAGCTTTACCGTGGCCATGCGACAACTCGAGCGCCTGCGCAAATGGGAGAGTGTCTGATGGCCGAGCCGTTTCTTTCACTTCAAGGGTTGAGCAAGGCCTTTGGCGACACGCAGATTCTGAAGGATGTCTCCTTCACCATCGACAAGGGCGAGACAATGGTGATCTGCGGCCCGAGCGGTTGCGGCAAGAGTACGCTTCTGCGGTGTCTCAATGGACTGGAGCCGGTCTCTTCGGGGGCGCTACGGCTGGGGGAGGAACAGATCGACCTTTCATCCCCGAAGACCCGCGAAAACGCCCGAACCGGAACGGGGCTTGTGTTCCAGAACTTCAACCTGTTCCCGCATATGTCCGTCATGGAGAACCTGACGCTTGCGCCAAGGCGTGTGCTGAAGCTTCGCGCAGCCGAGGCACGCAAGGAGGCGGAACGACTTCTGGAATTGATCGGCCTGTCCGATCGGTCCGCAGCCTATCCGTTCGAACTTTCCGGCGGGCAGCGCCAGCGTGTGGCCATCGCACGTGCCTTGGCGATGAAGCCTCAACTGCTCATGTTCGACGAGCCGACCTCTGCACTCGACCCGGAGAAGAAGGAAGAAGTACTCGGACTCATCCGCGAGTTGAAGCGGACAGAGGAAGTCACCATGATCGTCGTCACCCACGAGATCGGTTTTGGTAAGAATGTGGCGGACTGGGCAATGTTGCTGGAGGATGGCAGCATCGTGGAACATGGAGCCGCATCCGACTTCTTCACTTCACCGACGTCCCCTCGTACTCAGCGGTTCCTGAAGGCGATCATTAATGCTTAGGGAGCAGTCGGACGACGTTAAAAACGTCTCAGCTTGGACAGAGGCGCAGCCACTTGTTCCGTGCCGAGACCGGGCCACTCGCACGCAACATTTTATGACGAGGCTGAATGGCCGAAATGGGCTGTTGTCGACGTAGCACTTGACCCTCCGTTCCGCATGAAATATCCGTCAAAACCGCTGAGCGGGCGTTGTGTAATGGTAAGACCTCAGCCTTCCAAGGAAGAGACCTGACTTTCACCGAGCTGCACTGAGTTGCTAATTCACTCATTTCATTTAATAATGACTTGCTCTGACCATCACTCAGTACCACCATGCTTCATTTCAGTTCCGACAAAAAGCAGACAAAATGCCCAAGCTTACAGAGACCTTTGCGCGCAAGGTTCCACAGACAAAATCAGGCACAGACAAGCACTGGGATAGCGAGGTCAGAGGCCTCGTTTTGTTCGTGGGGAAGAAGTCCAAGACCTGGTATTATCAGAAGGACGTTGGTGGTCAGACGCGACGCGTCCTGATCGGGCGGTTTCCGGTGATCTCGGCCGACGCGGCTCGGCAAACGGCGTTGGGGTTCGCACTTGACTGGGGCAGGGGGGCTGGCAAGACGACCCAGATTGGTGCACCGACATTGGCTGCGGCGATGGAAGCGTATCTTGCCCGGCCCAGACTTCGTTCGGAGACGCACAAACATAACGTCCGACAACAGTTCGACCTGCATCTGAAAGATTGGATGCGCCTGCCGCTCGACGAGATCTCCAAGTCAATGGTGGTGGAGCGGCATAGGTCCATGGGCGCCACGCCATCTGGCGCCAACCACACCCTGAAGATGTTTCGGACCGTTTGGAACCATGCTCGACGTATCCATGACCTGCCCGAAGCTCCCACAATGGCAATCGAATGGTACGACGAGCAGCCAAAGGGCGCGATTATTGAAGACCTTAAAAGCTGGCGCCGTGCGGTGGATGACCTCTACAATCCGATACACAAGGTTTTCTATGAGCTGATACTGTTCACCGGGTTACGCAAGACCGAAGCGCTGACCCTTGAATGGAAGAACGTGCGCGAAGATCACATTCATCTTCCGATGACTAAAAACGGCCGTAGCTTCGATCTGCCAATCCTTCAAAAACATCATGAGATATTGGCACCGATGCAGGGATTGAGCCGGAAATGGGTGTTTCCATCACCAAAGGCCCCGTCCGGCCATGTAGGGGCACCCGAGAAGTTCAAATGGTCTCCGCACGCGCACCGGCGTACGTTTGCGACTGTGGCTATGGAGGCCGGGGTGCTGGAAGAGATCGTGGGGCGGTTACTCAATCACACGCCGCTGTCGATCACAGGTCAAAGATATGCCAAACCATCACTGGAGGCCCTGCGGCCACCGATGGATGTTGTGTGCAAAGAACTGGCTTTGCGTTCTGAAAATCCCTGATTGACGTCCGAGCAGGGGACACGGCACTTACCACCTCGCGAAATCACAGCAAGGCACTGGGTTGCCGATACAGAGACAGTAGGTTCGAGCGGCGATGGATACCGAACAAATTACTTTGAATGACCTGGGTGTCGCGCTGCTGGGCAACGCTGTCCTTCTCGGTGGCCAGTTGATGAACGCTGACAAGCATACGCAGCACTCGGATAGAGTCAGAGCTCGAACAATCGCCCAACCCCGTGGAAGATGGAGCGAGCTGAGGGATGCGCTTTATGCGGCCGGAATGCTCGACGACCGGCTTTCTGCGGCAATGGATGTTTCAAAGGATAAGTTGGGCGAGGGACATGCCAATCGGTTTCGACGTCTAAAAGAAATCGCAGAAAGTGACGTCGATATCGCAAACGTCCGGTTGGGAGATTTCGATTTCCCTACCGCTGTCGCAGAAAGGTATCGCATTGCCGACGCACTAGCTGCTGCCAAACCGGAGGAATTGCAGGCGCCGATTGCACTTTCTGGACCTTCCGAATTGATGGACGCCGCGCGAGCGCTTGTGGTCGACTACATGAAAGATCTTGCGGCATTCGAGCTGGGTATGACCAGGGAAGCAGCTGCTTTCGTCGGCTTGGATGGCTTGGTGATGAAGAGATCTTTGAGAGCACCACCAAAATGGCATTCATGGAACAGCGAAAGGGCTCGCCAAGCCCGACGGGAAAGCGGGTGGTTAGAGGAAATGCGAGAAAAGGCACGGCGACACGTGCTAAACCCCGCAACTCGGTCATATGCTGATCCGCAATCCGAACTCGATGTGAGCAAACTTGGTCTCCATCTCGAACAACTTGGTCATGCCATAAAGGATGAAGACTTTCCTGTTCAAGGCAGTCTGAGTGACTTGGGGTCCGTTTTCTATAGTGAGCCGCTCGTGCCGGACAAGACGATTAACGAGCTTTTCCCGAGTTATGGCGCGATGTCCGATCACCAGAACTGTCGGGCGGATGCTGATCCACTCAATGTGCTCATCTTCTTTTCCACACAAATGGCTTGGCACGCAGTGAAGGAAGGATGGGCGCTTTGCATTGCCGAGGATGGGCTGGAAGGCGGATACTTCACCTGGGTTCCGCCAGATCGATTTCCGAGCGTTACGGAGAATGGCGACCTCGCACTTCCAGAAGACCTGGGCGTAACCGGATGTTTCGATCTGGATGAACGGGCGAAACTCGCCCTCGGTGCCGAAAGGTTGTGGTTTGTCTTGGCCAAAGATGTGGCGGCTGTAACTGAGCTGCCAGAACTCTCAAAGGCCGATGATCCTCCAGTGCAACAACAAGATCGTACGTTCAATCAGGGCTTCACGCTGTTGGATGCGCCGTACATCGAGGAAGGCCTGAAAATGCTAGAAACCGGTGAGGCAAAGAGCGCTCTTAACGCTGCCAAGCTCTTGGTGGAGAAGTATGGTGAGATTTCTGAGAGCCAATGGCAGCCCGGTCGGACAGAAATTCGATCCTTTACGCTGGGCGGCGCTGAAAGACGGCTTCAAAAAGCAATCTCGAAAGAATGGAAAAGGCGAAGACAAAACTGAGACTTCGCTTCAATCCAATCGAGGCGAATCCCGGCCAATGACTTCTTTGCCTGAACGGTGAACATTGGGTTGCATCGAGCAACATGGAGCAGTCCCAATGCAAACAATCCTCAATGATGACCGGCTTTTGAGCCGGAATGAAGTTCACAGCTACTTCGGTCTCACACAACGCTTTCTGGAAGTTTCCGCAGTGCGTGGGGACGGCCCCCCGATGGTCAAGATTGGCCGTAGTGTTCGCTATCGCGTTGGCGATCTCCGAGCCTGGATCGAGTCCTGCCGCGTAAGCACCGGTTCGGACATGGCAGCACAATGAGCGCAGCCCACGCGATGTCCCAGCGAAGGCCCCTGGACCTGATGCAGAAATGGTTGGTTTCGCAGTATTGGATCCGCCAGGATCCGCCACTCACACGCGCTAGCTTTGCCGTCTTGATGAGATTGTTGGACCGCCAGAACCCAAAGACGGGTCGCTGTGACCCGTCGGCCGTTGGGCTTGCGGAGGAAACTGGTTTTTCAGAAAGAAGTATCCGAGGCGCCTTTGCGGAATTGGAAGAAAGAGGCGCTTTGAAACGATATCGGGCAGCGCGGCGATCGCGTAATCAGTTCCTGATATTTTCCGTGGACGAGCTGGGGCAGAATGCACGTTTGGCAGAGCTGAAGACGCGCGCAGGACAGCGAGTTGGCATGCACTCGGTTGCCGCAACTCCTGCAATACGCTGCCGCTCAAACGTGAAGCGGCCTGCACCCGAAACAATAAAGGAAACTAAAAAGAAAAAAGAAAATGCTGAGAGAATGAGAGCGGCGGCTGCGATGTCACGTGCACAAGAGCAACGGCAGCCTTCGGAGGCAATGGCGCTAGGGGAGTTCGAAAAGCGGGTCGTGAAGGTCTTTGAACGCAAGGGTTACGGCTACATTGGGCTAATGATACTTCCAGCACAAGAACTGGAACTGGCACATAGCCAAATGGTGGCTGGCGAATTATCATTTTCGAAGGCGGTAGGGCGCCTTGTTGAGACATACGAGGCGCTCAATGAAGAGCGATGATCTGATGCCGCTTGCCGGTTGGGTCCTTCCCGGGCCCCCTCGGCATGCGGGTAATTCGCACCCCGGGAAAGGGGAGCAAGTGGTCTTCAGCGCGGGGTGAGATTAGGGTTGGTATTGTTGTTTTCTTGGCAGAAAAAACTGGAAGAGATGTTTGGAGACAGACGGGAGGAACACCGAGAAAATCCTTCAATCTCGCGGGTATCTTTGCTCCTAGAAAATCTGTTTCGGAAATCATATCGCACACCCTATTGGAATTGGCTTTTTATTCCGATTGAAGTTTGAAAAAGTCACTCGTACGGGAGGTGGGACCTAAGGAACCGGACGAGAACATCACCGCTAGGCGGATAATCTCGGGACTGGACTTGAGGTACTTGAACGGGTCGCTTTTCGTCATGCGGGTAGGGTAAGGCGGCGCGCGACCCGCCTCAACTCGGTTTTCTTTGGCAGCGCCCCTTCTTTTGCGGCCTTGACGTGTTCATGGTGAATTGAGGCATGGCACGAAGTAAACCTCGTTCGAGACTGGTTAGGTCGGCGCGATGCGCCGCAGTTCTTCTCGCTTGCTCACTCTACCCTCGTGAGGCGTTGTCCTTCGATCCCGCGCAATGCCCTGCGTCCATCGCCGAAGGGCGATGGGAACTCAACCAGGTCCCCGGCCTGACGATGGTGGACATCTACAGAGAATACGGATTCTTGCAACTCCCTTTCCCCAGCGCCGCGCACAGCGACACCGGGACCGTGACGGTGAACGGCTGCGATTTTGGGTTTCGGATGGCGGCGGTGACCCCCGACGGCAAGACCTTTAACTTCGATATGCAACTCAATGACTGGATGCGTGAGGCCGTCCGCACACAGACCGGAAACGACGGCACCTCCTCGGAGGTGCTCGCCGGTTATTTCCGGCGCTATGTCGGCACCGCAAACGTGGGCGGGGGAATGTCCATCCAAATGGATGTTAATCTTGAAACCGCCCAGTCTGGCATCTCCGAGATGAGCTTATCGATGCGGGCGCCGAATACGCGTGCTCAGGGAACTCTCCTCGCGCGGATGTCATACCTTGGAGGTCCGCAGCGGCGCTACGAATGTCGCTGCCTGCCGCTCCTAGAGGAATGGATCGCAGCGCGCGTGTCCGACGCGAAAGCATTCCAGGCAGCCTTTGCTGAGCCCGCCTACCGCGTGCATCCCTCGCTGATCCCGCCCGTCCAGCCGGACATACAGACAAACTGGACGACCCAAGTCTACGACGATTTGATTTACACAATGGTTGGACAACGCGTGTCCTACGAGACTGCCGTCCGAGCGGTGGCCGAGACGCGGTGGCCTTCCGACGAGGAAGCGATCCCCAGCACCGAGCCCGCGGGTGAGGAGTCGAACACACAAAGCTCAGCACGGAAAGACATGGGCTCTTGCTCGACTGAATTCACATTCGCGCATGCCTTCTCCTGCTTTCCCGATCTCGCGATGGAGGCAACTCGGGTGCATGAGGAATATCACCAGGCGACGGGCCGCCGCATGCGTGGTGATCTCTACCGCGACTGGGATGGCGTCATGTCGGTTGAGGAGCATGCGATCGATGAGGTCACCGCGCACCAGGTGGAGATCGAATTTCTCGAAGGATTTGTCGACACCTATTGCCGCTAAAACCTGTCACTGATGGTTAGCTTCCGGCCCGGATTGAGGGTGCAAGCTGAGCCAAACCGCATCCACCAAAAACGGACTGACTCGTGGCTGACCTCGATCCCGCACTCGTGCAAGAGGTCTTCCACATTCCGCAATGAAAGTTGGAAGTGCACATACAACATCGCCGCTAGTCGTATGATTTTACGGCTCGTTCAGAAGTAGCGAATAGGGTTAGGCTTGCTCATTCAGGCAGGATAGGCAGGGGCAAGCTCATCACACTGACACTTCCACTGGAATGGATCGCGTTTCGTCATCCGTCTTAAGCCGAATTCCTTTGACAAGACCACGCATTGCCCGCCGCATACTGAAGGTATTCCGATCCGTAGCCGTAGCCGTAGCCGTAGCCGTAGCCGTAGCCGTAGCCGTAGCCGTAGCCGTAGCCGTGGCCGATTGGCGCGAGATCGTGGAGAGCTGATGCCGATCTCCGAGGTTCGGCTGGTCACGCCAAGTTAATGTGACAACGCCATTGAGCCGGCAACTTAAGTGGCGACATGTACGATATAGAATAGTGCAATGATCAACAATAACAGCGTTTCGACCAGCAAGATGAGACTATAGCTCACCTTCACCTTGATGATCTGTCCAAGGCTGGTCTTCACCCCAAGCGCCGAGATCGCGATGACAAGGCACCAGCGCGACACCTCGTTGAGCACCGTGAGCACCGCGGCGGGCGCAACCCCTGAATTTGCCATAACGGTGCAGAGGGCGAACATTACCAGGAACCACGGCACGCTGAGGCGTTGCTGTTGCGCGCCCCGAAAGCTGAGCATCACGACCAACATCACGACGGGCAGCAGCGCGACGCGCAGAATCTTGACATAGGTGGCGATGACGCCGGCCTCGTCGCTAATCGAATATCCCGCACCGACGACCTGCGCCACATCGTGTATGGTTGCCCCCACCAAAAAACCGCTCTGCACATCGCTGAGGCCGAGCGATTGAAACAGGACCGGGTATGTGACCATCGCGATGGTCGACAGGGCCGTCACACCGATAACCACAAAGAGCGTGTCCTGCTCGCGGTCCTTGTGCGGTGGTAAAACCGAGGCGATTGCCAGTGCGGCAGACGCGCCGCAAATTGCGACGGAGCCGCCAGCGAGCATGCCAAATGCCAGGCGCCGACCAAAGAGGTATGACATCGCAGCCCCGCAAGCGAGCGTCGCCAAGACGAATCCGATGACCGCGCCGATGGGCCCCAAGCCAAGACTCGTCACCTCGGCCAGGCCAAGGCGCAGCCCCAGAAGGCCGACCCCAAAACGCAGCAGTGTCTTTGCCGCAAAATCGATGCCTGCAGCGCAGCTTTCCTGTTCCGACAGGAAATGAAAGGCTAACCCGATCAGCAGGGCGAAAAGCATTACGGGCGCGCCGTAGTGCTCGGAAATAAAGGTGGCTGAGGCCGCGATCACTGTGGCCAGAAGCAGCCCGCCGAAATAGGGCTCGATCCGGGATTTTATGATTGTGACCATGACCAGGCTCCCGAGTTTGGCTGAGGGATCGGCAAGTCTCGGACCGCCTGGGCGAGCCTTGCTGCAGGATGTACGTAATAACGCCTTAGGCAGGCTGGCGGAGCAGCCGCAATTCAGCAGCCCGCGCGTGACCCTCCATCCCTTCGATCCGGCTGATCCGCGCGGTTCTCAAGGCCAACTCGTGCGAGGCGGCGGCGTTACAGCGCTGCCACGTCACCGTCTTCGTGAATTTATGCACCGACAGCCCGCCGGTATAGCGCGCCGCGCCGCTGGTCGGCAGCACGTGATTGGGGCCGGAGGTCTTGTCCCCGAAGGCGACGGTAGTTTCCTTGCCCAAAAAGAGCGAGCCATAGGCCGACAACCGGTTCAGCCACCAATCCGGATCCTCTGCCTGCACCTGCAGGTGTTCGGGCGCGTAGCGGTCCGATACTTGGGCGGCCTCTTCGCGAGTGTCACAGAGGATCACTTCGGCACGATCGGCCCAGGCGGCGCGGGCCGCTGTCGCATTCGGCTCCGGCAGGCTGTCGACCATCAACGGAGCAAGGGCAAGCACATCCCTTGCCAGGTCTTGGTCGGTGGTCACCAGCCAGACGGGGCTGTCAGTGCCATGTTCTGCCTGGCTGATCAGATCCCAGGCAACTGTTTCGGCAGAGGCGGTACGATCGGCGATGACGAGGCTATCTGTCGGCCCAGCGAACATGTCGATCCCGACCTCGCCGAAGAGCATCCGCTTGGCCTCGGCCACAAAGCTATTGCCAGGGCCGACGAGGATATCGGCAGGCTTACTGCCAAAGAGCCCCTTGGCCATGGCGGCGATCCCCTGAACGCCGCCGAGGTTCAGGATCAGGTCCGCTCCGCACAGATCCATCGCAAAGACGATGGCATCGGGGATGCCGATGTCGGGGCGCGTGGGTGAGACGGCGGTGATATGCGGCACGCCTGCGACCTTGGCCGTGGTGATCGTCATCAGCGCGCTGGCGATATGGCTGTAACGGCCGCCTGGCACGTAGCAGCCTGCGCTAGACACCGGGATCTGTTTCTGACCGGCGATCAGGCCGGGCATAACTTCGACCTCACATTCGCCCATCGTCGCCTTCTGTGCCTCGGCAAAGCGTTGGATGTTGGCCTGCGCAAAACGGATATCGGTCTTAATATCCTCGGGCACGCGGGCGCAGGCGGCGTGGCGGGCAGCCTCAGTCAGCACGATATCGCCGGTCCAGCCGTCCAGCTTTTTCGCGTAGTCTCTCACAGCCGCTTCTCCCTCGCGCTCGATATTGGCGAGCATGATGGCCACGATGTCGCGGATGTCCGTGCTCTCGACCGCAGGGCGGGGGTCGGCTTTCTTGAGGTAGGTGATGGGCATGGCTTCAACTCGATTTCATCTGGGTGTGGTCACGTATCGCGCGCGCCAGCGCATCGACCGTGTCTATGAGGGGAATGGCGGCGCGCAATTCGGAGGCGAGCAGCGAGAATTCGGAGCAGGCGACGAAAAGAAGCGAGGCGCCTTTGGTCGCCAGTTCGTCGACGGCATGCTGCAGGATGACGCGGGCTTTAGGCGTAGGGCCGTGCGCCTTGATATTGCGGATCGCGTCTAGCAGGCGGCCGGTATCCTCGGGCCAAAGGGCGGTCAGGCCCGCGCGGCGGAGGGCCGGATCGAACACCCCGGCCTGTTTTACGGCGGGTGAGGCGAGCATGCCGATGCTGGCGCCTATGGCGGCGCTTTGGGCGGCCTGGGCGACGGACAAATCCACCATGTTCAGCAGCGGGATGGACACTGCCGCCTCGACCCGCGGCGCATAATGATGGGCGGTGTTGCAGGGCATGGCCAGCGCCGTGGCGCCGGTCGCCTCCAGCCGCTGCGCCATTTGCACGATGGTCGGGGCAGGGTCGGCGCCAGTGCCTTCGATCAGATGAGCGATACGCGAGGGCACTTGCGGGTTCATGTCGATGAGCAGCGGAATGTGGTCCGCATCGTCGCGCGCGGTTACCGTGTCCAGGAGGCGCTGCTGCAGCAGGATAGTTGCCTCAGGGCCCATGCCTCCCAGCACTCCGACGAGGTTGCGTTTCATGGTGCTACCTCTCGCGCTGCGTCGCAGATCAGCTCGGCGATGAGGGTGCAATCCGCTTCGGAAAAGCTGAGCGGCAGGCGCATGTCGAAAAGCGTTGCAAGGATGCGGTCGGTTCGGGGCAGATCCTGCGCCGTCACGTAGCGCCAACTGGGATGCGCCGAGGTGAAGCCGTCAGGCTGAGCCGCGCCGAACCACTTCAACTCGATCCCGCGCGCCTTGGCTGCGCCCAATAGGGCGCGGCACTGGGCGGCCGAGAAATCCGGTATTCTGAACTGGATGGATGAGCCGACATGAAGCACCTCTTCTGGCAGGGGGATGGTTGTGATGCGCGGATGCCCTTCGAGGCCAACCTCGACGACGCGATATCGCGCGTTCCAACGCTCCACGTTGCTGTCCACCTGCGCCAGTTGAGGGCGCAGGATCGCGGCGCGCAGTGCATCCATCCGGGCCGAGCAATTCGGCATCTGGTAGCGCGCCTCCGCAAAGGCCTCGGCCACCGGGCCCGCGCCATGCCGCGCATACATCATGTAACTGCCGGACAGGATCGTTGCGCGCGCGGCGATCACGGCGTCGTCGGTGGTCAGTAACCCGCCTTCTCCGGAATTCATGTGCTTGTAGGTCTGCGTCGAGAAGCAGGCCACTTTGCCAAAATTGCCGGAGCGCGTGCGGTTCCAGCGGGCACCCATCGTGTGGGCGCAATCCTCGATCACGGTTACACCTGCCGCGTTGCAGATGCGCATCAGCCGGTCCATGTCACATAGATGGCCGCGCATATGCGACAGTAGCAGGATGCGCGCGCCGGAGCTTGCGATCTTGGCCTCGAGATCGTCCAGATCCAGACGCAGTGCCTCATCGATCTCGACCAGAACTACGGTGCCGCCTGCGGCGCTGATGGCGCCGGGCACCGGGGCTAGCGTGAAGCCGTTGGTTAGTACCGCCTCGCCCGGGCGCAGGTCACAGGCGCGCAGCGCGATCTGCAGCGCCTGGCCGCCCGACGTGACGGCAAGGCAATACTCGCTATCTTGCCAATCGCGATATTCGGCCTCGAGGGAAGCGACCTCGCCTGCCTCGTCACCGACAAGGTTGTAGCGGTGCAGGCGCCCAGATCGCAGGACGGCCACCGCAGCGGCGATGGCGTCCGCGGGGATTGCCTCCTGCTGGGTGAAAGACCCTGTAAACCTGCGCGCCACGGCGGCCTCCATGATCAGAACGTGACCCAGCGGTCACTGCTGTCGAAGGTGAAATCGTATCCGCCCAAAGCCGCAGCGCCACCGGTGTGCAGGAACACCACCCGCTCACCCTTGAACTCACCCCTGCGCGCCAGATCGATGAGGCCGGCTGCTCCCTTGGCCGAGTAGCAGGGGTCCAGCAGGATGCCCTCCAGTTCGGCGAACATGCGAATCGCCTCGATGCCGCTCTCGGTGGGCAGGCCGTAGCCTTCGCCGACGTAGTCGGTATTGGCTATCACATGCTCGCGCTGGACCACGTCTGGGCAGCCCAGCTTCTCAGACGTCTTGCAGGCCAGATTATAAACCATCTGCTCCTGCTTGGGTTGCGGTGCGCGGGTGCCTATGCCGAGGATCGAGATCTGCGCGTTCATCGCGCACATGCCCGCCACAAGACCCGCTTGCGTGCCGGACGATCCGGTGGCATGGACGATGCGGTCGATCTTGAGGGCCGCGTCATTCACCTGGCCCAGAAGCTCGAACGCGCAGTTTACATAGCCAAGCGCGCCCGTGGGATTTGATCCACCACCGGGAATGACATAGACGTTATGCCCCTCGGCGCGTTTCTTCTCAGCGGCGCGCTCCATCTCGGCGGGCATGTCATGGCCGCCAGGAAATTTCTGCGTTGTCGCCCCATGCAGGTGATCCAGCAGGACGTTGCCATTGGTGTTGTAGTTTGCATCGTCGTAGCCGGTTCGATCCTCCAGAAGGATATGACAGTCGAGCCCGAGCTTGGCCGCACAGGCGGCAGTTTGACGTCCGTGGTTGGTCTGCGTCGCACCCTGCGTCATTACCATGTCGGCGCCCTGTTGGAGAGCCTCGGCCATCAGGAATTCTAGCTTGCGCGTCTTGTTGCCTCCGGTGGACATGCCGGTACAGTCATCACGCTTTATCCAAAGCTCAACGCCCAGCTCTTTGGATAAGCGCTTCATCGGTTCCAGAGGAGTGGGCAGATGGGCGAGGCGAACGCGCGGGAAACGAGAAAGGTGCATCATTTGGTCCTTGGGTTTGTGTTTCAAGTCTGGCGAGCTTGTCGGTGGCCAGCAGTCGTGCCCTGTAGCGAGCCGGAGTCGTGCCGAATTCCCGCATGAAGTGCTTCGCCAGTGTCGATGTGCTTGCGAAACCGGAAGACAAGGCGATTTCGGAAACGGACATTGCTGTCTGTTCGATCAGCGCTCGGGCGTGGCGCAGGCGTAGCGACCGGTAGAAGGCAGCCGGTGTCTGTCCCAGGAAACGCTTGAATTTGCGTTCGAACTGACGAACCGACACGCCCGCGATTACTGAAAGCTCGGACATGGGCAACGGCTCTTCGATGTTGGCCTCCATCTTCGCTATGGCCGTCTCAAGATTGACCACACGCAGGGCGTTGACATCGTTCTCGCTGCGCGGCTGTTCACTGGTGCCGCTCCGGACCCTTTCCATTAGAAGGATGTTGGCTACGGCCTGGGCCAGGCTGGTTGACAGCGGTGTAATCACAAGACTCAAGACAACATCAGCACAGGACACCATCCCGGCCGCCGTGGTGACTCGACCTTGGACGCAGAAGAGCGGTAGGTTGCCCCGCGTTTCGCAAATTGCTGCTACATTTACCTGGTGATCTTCCCAATGCATGGTGACCCCATCGGGATCGTGTTTGGGCCGTTGCCATTCGAAGGCGGCGTCGGACAAAAGGATGATTTTTTGCCCCATGCGCTCGCACCAACGCAGCCAAGGGCGCAGTTTCTCGAACCTTGCCCGGTTCCCTTTGCCCCCTAACACCACCAGGTGATCGCTTAGAGGCATTCGGTCGCGTTGCAGTGACTCGGCCCGGACTAATATGCCACCGGTGCCCTCGATCAGACCGGTCTCGCCCGCAGTGCAAATCCCCACGTCGAACAGAAGAGTAGGGCTCAACCGATTGGCAATGCGCAGGACGTCCTGAACAAGCGCTAACTCGGTGGCGATAAAACCCGGCTCGACCAATATCGTGACAGAAACCCGTTGCATCCGCAGCTTAACCCCGCATCAGCGCATATGAAGGATCGTAGGGCGAGGGTGCGATCACCTCGGCGTCCACCAGATCGCCGCACAGGTCCAGTTGCATGATGCTGCCCTCGCCCGACATCTGCGGGTCGACAAAGGCAAAGGCGAGGTTCATGCCCACACGATGGCCCCAGTCACCCGAGGTGACCGTGCCGACCACCGTGGCGCCGTGCATGAGAGACGCTCCACCATGGGCCGGTGCGTGGTTAGCGTCCAGCTTGAGCGTCACGAGTTTTTGGCGGCGTCCTTCGGAGTATCGCTTGGCCAAAGCTGCCTTGCCGATAAAATCCCCTTTATCCATCTTCACAAACCGGTCGAGTCCGGTTTCGAACGGATCGAACTCGGTGATCAAGTCAGCCTTCCAGTGCATGAAGCCTTTCTCCATGCGCATCGACTCGACGGCGCGGGCGCCGAAGAGTTTCATCCCGTGCGCCTCCCCTGCCTTGCGCAGTGCCAAATAGGCGGCATAGAGCGAAGAGTTCGGAACATGAATTTCGTAGGCTAGCTCCCCCGAAAAGCTGACGCCCAAAACGGTCGCCGGCGCGAAGCCGATGAAACACTCCCGCACGCTCAACCATGGAAATGCGTCTTTCGACCAGTCACCGCGGGCGCAGGCCGAGAGCACGGCACGTGCCTTGGGACCAGCCAGCACGAGGATAGTCTGATCGTTGGTCATGGACCTGATCTGCACGTCCTCACCGGCGCCGACATGCGAGCTCAACCAGTCCATGTCGTGATATTCACTTGCTGCAGCTGAGCCGTACCAGACCCGCTTGGGCCCGCGGCTGGAGGCGGGCAGATTGGCCACGGTCGCTTCGCCCTTGACCATTCCGTGATGGTTCAGCAGGTAACCCAGCCCGACGCGGCCGTCGCGCTTGGTGACAGTGCCGCAGAACATCCGGTCGAGAAAGGCGTGACGATCCGAGCCGGTGATCTCGAACCGGTTGAAGCCGTTGACTTCACAGAGGCCGACGTTCTCCTGCACGTTCTTCACCTCGGCGGCGACTACATCGAAGGCCTCGTCGAAGTTGAAGCTGAGGGTGGGGTGAAAATTCGGCGAGGGCTTGATATATTCCACCCGCTCCCAGCCATTCACCACGGTGAACGCGGCCCCCTCGGCGGCCAGCACCGGGGTCAGTGGCGTCGTCTTGGCCGGCCGCCCCGCCGGGCGGTGTTCATGCGGAAAATGGAAACGGAATTCGTTCTGGTAGTCCTCGATCGCCTTTAGTGCGGTCATCTCCACGTTGGCGTGGCCGGTAAATCGACGTGGATCAATGCACCACGTGTCGTAGCAGGCCTCGCCATGCACGATCTGCTGGGCCAGCAACCAGCCATGCCCGCCGCCTTCGCCGAGGCCCGCACGCAGACCGATAATACAATAGGCGTTGCGCTTGCCGGGGATCGGGCCCACCAAGGGCGCGCCGTCGATCGTGTAGGTGATCGGGCCATTGACGACCCGCTTGATGCCGACATCGGCCAGTACCGGCATCCGCTCGAACGCGCCTTCCAGCACGTCCATCACGCGGTCCAAGTCGTCTGGGCACAGGTCATTTGAAAAGCTTGGGCTAATCCCGTCCATTCCCCATGTGCGGCAATCCTGCTCATAAAAGCCGACCAGCAAGCCATCCTTTTCTTGCCGAGAGTAATAGTCGGAGATTGGGCATCGCAGCAGTGGCATCCGATGACCTGCCTCCGTGATGGCCGGAATGTCCTCGGTTACGAAATATTGGTGCTCCATCGAGGCAACGGGATGATGCACCCCCATCATCGCACCCACCTCGTTCACGCGGTAGCCACAGGCGTTCACGACGATATCGGCATCGATCGTTCCCTTGTCGGTCTCGATCGTCCAAGTGTCGTCGGCTTTCTGGGACAGCCCGGTGACACTGGTCTGGCGATAGACTTCGGCCCCCGCCTTACGTGCATGAAAAGCCAGCGCCTGACAAAGCTGCGCGGGGTCGATATCGCCATCCTCGCCATCCCAGAGACCACCTAGCAGGTTGTCGGTTGAAATCAGCGGGTGACGGCGTGCGCATTCCGCGGCGTCGATCACCTCGTAGGTGACGCCCATGCCCCGCGCCACTGAGGCGAAATGACGATAGCCCTGCATCTGCGCCTCGGTATTGGCCAAGCGTATACCTCCGTCTCCATGGTGATAACCCACCGGGTATTCCAAATCGTCGCGCAGTTTTTTGTAGAGGGCGATGGAATGGCTTTTGAGCCCGACCATGGTCTGATTGGCGCCAAAATTCGTAACCTGCGCCGCCGAATGCCAAGTCGTGCCGGAGGTCAACTCGTCCCGCTCGATCAGGACCACGTCGGTGCAGCCTTCTTGGGTCAGATGGTAGAGTGTCGAGCATCCGGCGATCCCGCCGCCAATAACAGCGACCTTTGTCCGCGTTTTCATTAGGCGTCTCCAATACAAGTTAGCGAAGTAAGGTGCGGAGAGCCGCCGCGCTGCAATGACCGGCTCAATACATTCTAGAAAATCGAACTTTATCTATGATAATATGGAAGTAACTTGGAAAGATTTGTGCGGGTTTACGAGACGACACATAACTCGCCTTTAGGAATGCCGGAGATCACACTGATGGCGAGCCGCGGAAGACGAACCGGACGTCAGGAACGCTTGGCACTACGTGCGGCCGGGCCTGTGCTGAACCCTTGTGCGCCCGGCCAAATTGGTGGCAGATACAAACCACTGTCCGAAACAGAGTTGCGCCGCATTCACGAAACGGCGCTTGATCTCTTGGAAAAGCTGGGCATGGGTGAGGTGCCGCTGCGCCTGCGTGATGACCTCCTTGCCGTCGGAGCAAAAGATAATGGTGCTGGGCGCATACACTTTCCGTCCGCGTTGGTCGAAACGGCGATAGACCAGGCTGCCAAGTCCTTTGTGCTGCATGGTCGCGATCCGACTCGCTCAATCGAAGTCGGAGGCAACCGGGTATATTTCGGCACCGGCGGCGCGGCGGTTCAGACGCTCGACATAGATAGCGGCCTTTACCGGTCCGCAACGCTGACGGATTTGCACGATTTTACTCGACTGCAAGATTCGTTGCCCAACGTTAGCTGGTTCACTCGCTGCTGCATCGCGACCGACATTCCGGACAATTACGATCTCGACGTGAATACCGCTTACGCGCTGCTCAAGAATACGTCCAAACCTGTGGCGACCGCCTTTACCCTAGCCGATCATGTAGAGCCAATTGTAGAGATGTTCGACATCGCCGCAGGCGGTCCGGGCGAATTTTCCAAGCGCCCCTTCATGAAGGTACATGTTAGCCCGGTCATCTCGCCCATGCGTTATGGTGAGGATGCGGTGGACGTAGTCTATGAGTGCGTCCGGCACAATATTCCCATGTCTTGTATCACCGCCGCGCAAGCCGGGGCCACGGCGCCCGCTACACTGGCCGGATTTTTGGCGCAGTCGCTGGCCGAAACGCTGGCCAGCCTTGTCATGGTGCATGCAATCCAGCCCGGGTTTCCAATGGTCTTTTCCAACTGGCCACTGGTCGTGGACCTGCGCACGGGATCATTCTCGGGCGGCAGTGGTGAGACAGCTGTGTTGAATGCGGCCTCCGCGCAGTTGTCGAACTGGCTTGGTTTGCCCTCGGGCGTGGCCAGTTCTATGACCGATGCCAAGGCGATTGACGCGCAACACGGAATGGAAAAGGGCCTTACGTCACTGGCTGCGGCCCTTGCTGGGGGCAACCTGATCTATGAAAGCTCAGGTATGACCGCGTCTTTGCTGGGCGCCAGCTTTGAGGCGTTTGTGCTGGATGACGAAATGCATTCCAACACCTATCGCGCGCTGCGAGGCATTGAGGTGACGACCGAAAACCTGGGTTTTGACGCGATTTGCGAAGCCGTGCTGGGCGCGGGGCATTTCCTGGGCAACACGCACACGTATTCCGCGATGGAGCGCGATTACTTTTACCCCTCGCTCGCGGATCGGGACGAGCCCCACACGTGGGTCGCGAAGGGTGCCGAGGATGCGTGGACCCGAGCGCGCCGCCGGGCGCAGGACATCCTACGCGATCACCAGCCCGTCTACTTGATGCCGGAGCAGGACCGCGCCATCCGAGCGCAGTTCAAGATCCTCTGACCGATAGGGATTCGTCAGGAAATGAGAGTAAAGCTTTCCGCCAGCCACGGGTCGCTTTGAGAAAGGGGCTCTATGGCGTGCGCGCGGATCAGGCTGCGCAGCTTGCTGTCGACGAGATCAACCAGAGAGCGCGAGCAATCGGGCGTCGTGACGATCGCCAGTGTACGCGAAAAAGTCTTGCCGGGAAAGCGGTGCATCCGCAGCTTTGAATGGAAACGCTTTGCACGCGAGAAGTGCAGCGGAGTGGTGATCGTCCATCCAGCGCCGGCCGCCACCATGGCCATCAGCGTCTGATGACTGCTGCATTCGAACCTGTGGGGTGCAGAGACGCCAATGCGGCGCAATTGTGACTCAATCTGTTGCGCAATCATCAAATTGCTGGAAAAGCGCAAGAACGGCAATTTTGTCCGTCCTTCAACGATCTCGGCCAAGGATTGATCATTGACCAAGGGAAGGGCCAAGACAAAGGGATCACGTAGTAAGGGACGATCTACAAGGTCGCGAACACTTTCGCTTGGTGTGGTCGTGACACCCAAGTCCAACTGGCGGTCGCGCAACATGGTGATAACTGAATGACTGGAATCAGTGTGGTACATGAAGTCGCAAACCGGCATCTTTGCAGACAGTAAGACAGCCAGTTCTGGTATGATGTCACTGTCGAAATCCTCGATGGTGCCGATCCTGAAAAAGCTGGCCTCCGAAATGGACCCGGCTGAAGCCTCGGCCTTGGCCTTTCGGATGGAATGGAGCGCCTCGTCAATGTTTCTCAGAAACGCAATGCCCTTGGACGTCAGCACCATCGGCCTTCGCGCGTGATTGAAAAGCTCAACGCCCAGATGATCCTCCAAACTGCGAAGGTGATACGACACGGTGCTGATCGTTAGCCCCGTTTCTTCAGCTGCCGCCTGCAGTGATCTCTTCTGTGCGCAGATCTGAAATAATTCCAGCCATTTGAGGTTGAGGTCCTTCGACGTGGAACGACGAGCCATCGGAATACCCCTCTGATCAGCTTCAGTGGAAACAGGTTTCTTCTAATTAAGCGAAATATAAGTTTCAATTTATTTCATCTATCAAATTGCCATGGGTTTCCTCCTCGATCCATGGAAGCCTCCGAAGAGGTGCCCGGTTGCCGACCGAATGGTGCCCGGAAAATGAACAACGCATCAGGAGATTGAGCTTCGTATTGACCTGCCCATCGAGCCTTAGAGTGTTCGACTGCGACAGGAACTGAGCGTTACACGCGCCAAGCGGCGTTTGGTAGCCTGGCATCGCACAGGTCGAGGGGAGTTAGCTGATCCTTGCGACGACTAATTGATACCCGAAGGTGACCGGGGCCGGCAGAACGATATCAAGATCAAACATGGAGGAACTCAAACATGAAACACGCAACCAAACGGATGTCGGCCCTGGCCAGCATCGTCGCCGCGATTGCGGCACAGGGCGCTGCCGCACAGGAGCAGATCACGGTCGGCTATTTCCAGGAATGGCCAATGCCGTTCCAATACGCCAAGGTCGAAGGGATGTATGACGAGGCGCTAGGTATGGAAGTTCAGTGGCGCGCATTCGACACCGGCACGGCCATGAGCGCGGCAATGGCGTCGGGGGACGTGCAGCTTTCGGTCAGCCAAGGTGTGCCGCCCTTCGTCGTAGCGACAAGCGCAGGCCAGGATTTGCAAGTCCTCGATGTGGCCGTAAGCTATGCCGACAACGAGAACTGCGTGGTGCGCGAAGAGCTCGAGATCGACAAGAACAGCGCGGACGAACTTGCCGGTAAAAAGGTCGCCGTGCCACTGGGCACCGCCGCCCATTACAGTTTCATAAAGCAGATGAACCATTTCGGCGTTGACATAGGGTCGATGCAGGTCGTCAACATGGCCCCGCCGGAAGGCGCTGCGGCCCTTGCCCAAGGGTCGGTTGACATGGCCTGTGGCTGGGGCGGAAGCCTGCGGCGAATGCTCGAACACGGAAACAGCCTGCTTACTGGCGCGGAAAAGGAAGAACTGGGTATCCTTATCTTCGACGCGACCACGGGCCCAACTGATTTTGTGGCTGAGAACCCCGACGTCGTGGCGGCGTTTCTAAGCGTGACATCTGAGGCGAACAAGATGTGGAATAGCGGTGAGAACACCGACAAGATGCTCCCGGTCATCGCGAAGGATGCCGGTATGGATGACGACGCGGCCGCGGCCACCATGGATACGTTCACCTTCCCTGGAGTCGAAGAGCAGCTTGGCCAGAAATGGCTCGGGGGCGGCGTGCAAGAGTTCATGAAGGGCGTGGCCGACGTCTTCGTGGAGGCCGGCAGCATCGACGCCGCCAAGGATGACTACTCGGAGAACGTCAATTCCGTCCCGCTGGAGCAGGTCGGGAATATGTAATCCAGTGATTTGCGTGGGCGCGCGAGATGGCGGGCCCACGTTTTCGACCATAAATCAATTCAAGGGTGCGTGGTGCCGTATGTCGACACTTTCGATCAGTAATCTCTCCATGCGGTTTGATCTTCCTAATGGAAGCCATGTGCAGGCGCTCAAAGATGTCTCGCTGGAAATAAGAAGCGGGGAGTTGATGAGTGTTCTTGGTCCGTCGGGCTGTGGCAAGACGACATTGCTCAATATCCTTGCTGGTTTCCTCGCCCCAACAGAGGGCAGGGTAACACTGAATGATCACGCCGTGACTGGCCCAGGAGCCGAGCGCGGCATGGTTTTCCAGCAAGGCGCGCTATTCGAGTGGATGAGCGTCCGGGACAACGTGAGCTTCGGCCCACGGATGGCTGGGCGAAAGAAAAAAGAATACATGGGCCACGTAAACCACCTGCTGGACGTGGTGGGGCTGCAGGAATTCAAGGACAAGTCGGTATACGAACTTTCGGGCGGCATGCAGCAGCGCGTCGCCCTGGCACGGTGCCTTGCGAACGAGCCGGATATTATCCTGATGGATGAGCCGTTGGGCGCACTGGATGCGCTCACCCGCGAGAAAATGCAGGGGCTTGTCCTGCGCCTGTGGAAAGAAACCGGCAAGACGATCATCCTGATCACCCATTCGGTCGAGGAAGCCCTGCTCTTAGGTGAGCGGCTTCTAGTAATGGCCCCGCGACCTGGGCGCATCCACGAGGAATATCGCCTGCCTTTCGCCGCGTCCGGCGTCGGAAAGGACCTCCGGACCGTAAAGCGCGATCCCGAATTCAACGAGAAGCGCGAGGAAATTCTATCGATGATCTGGGACATGGAAGAAGAAATTATGGGCCGTGCAGAGGAGGCACCAGCATGATCCTCCTGTTGATCTATATCGCGATCTTCGGTGTAGCCTTCATGATTGTGCGTCTCGGCCTGCGGAAGATGATGGCGCGCCACGATTTCACATCGCTCAAGACCGTGACTTTCGGCGACGAAAGCGCGGTGCGGCCTGACAGATTGGCTAGTATTATATCGGTGGTCACCCTGTTCTTGCTCTGGGGGGCATTTACTGGCTCGAACTGGGTCCCAGTTCACGCGCCAGGGCCCTTCGTAGGCGACACACAATTTACCTATACCATGCAAGCGCCTGATGGCGCACGCGACAACGCGACCGTTCATGCCCGCGTTTTTCCCGCCGAAGAGAGGGACGACCCGCAGGAGGTGGAGCCGGGCCCCGGATTCGCCAAAAACGACTCCATCGCTCTCGCGGCCTGGCGCTCGGATCTCGTGCTGATGGACAAGAACGACGAGATTACCCGCAGCGACGGTGCTCGGGTTGTCGAAATCGACGGCCAGCCCGTGTCGCCGGGAAGCCGCGTAGAAGTTGCTAACGGGACCGTTGCGGTCACGTCCAAGGGTTCCCTGAACTTCGTGCCCTACGCAGGCATGCAGATGGAGCCAATTTGGCTTCCTGCGCCGGAGGCCGTGGTGGCTCGGATCAAGGAAATCTCAACCCGGGGCTACCAGAACTTCACGCTTTGGGAGCATCTCTTCTGGTCGCTTTTTCGTGTGATCATTGGCTTTCTTTTCGGCGCGCTCATTGGCATCCCGCTTGGCTATGCCATGGGTCTTAGCGATTGGTTCCGCGGCTGGTTCGATCCGATCGTTGAATTCATGCGCCCGGTGCCTCCGCTGGCGCTGATCCCGTTGGTCATCATCTGGGCGGGCATCGGCGAGAGTGGCAAGATCATACTGCTGTTTCTGGCTGCCCTTTGGATTATGGCGATCTCGGCCCGTGCGGGCGTGTCGGGCGTCGCGATCGCTAAGGTGCACGCCGCCTATTCGCTGGGCGCGAGTCGCTGGCAGATCCTTCGTCATGTGATCGTGCCGAACTCCTTGCCGGAGATATTCACCGGCGCGCGGGTTGCGATGGGGGTCTGCTGGGGTACGGTGGTCGCTGCCGAGCTGGTCGCCGCCGAGAAGGGGGCGGGCATGATGATCATGGTCGCCAGCCGCTTCCAGTTGACCGATATAGTCCTCATGGGGATCATCCTGATCGGCGTCATCGGCTTCAGCATCGACATACTTATGCGCAAGGCAGAGGATTGGCTGGTACCATGGAAGGGCCGCACGTAAGGAAGAATTTTCCTGTGTGGACGGTATTAACCCCATTTGGTGGTGTACCTGGTCTTGCCCCCGTTTCACCGACACTCAGGCGGTGGCTGTTTGAGCTGCAATGAACTCGCCTGCTCGATGCAGCTCTTTCTGTCCGTCCACGCTGCCATTTACAATCAGTTCTGCGCTGGCTGCGAAGCTTGCACGAACGATCTGGGCTTTGCTCAGGAAGGAACAAGGCTACCAGCGCGTGTTGGCAGCTTGACTAGACGGTAACCGGCGAACGGAGCCGGCGGCCCTGCCTGCGAGTGGTTGAGAGGAGATGGCCTGACAGTTGATCGGCGGCGGCAAAACGAAACTGAATGGTCGTGACAGACCGCGGTGATTATTATGAGGATGCCGACGCGCGAACCCCATCTTGGCCAGGGCGAGACTCTGAGACCGGACACGTTGATGCAGACTGCGCAGAGCTTGATCCAAAAACAACTTGCAGACCGGGCGGGCCATACGTTCATCCTGTTTGGGAGGATGGATCATGTCAGCACCTTTGCCAGACGCGCTTCGAGCGCGGTTTCAGCAATACATTGAGGAAGGGTTAAGCGGTCGCGCTGCAGCATTGCGCTTGAAACTCTCGCCCGCCACGGGAGCGCGATGGGCGCTTGCGATCAGGCGGACAGGCCGGGCGGAGGCTGCTGTGCAGGGCCGGCCGAAAGGCAAGGGCAAGCTGGATCCACATCGGGGCTTCTTTGCCGAGATTATCGAGCAGGATGGTGACATCACGATGCCTGAGCTGAGTGCAGCCCTGTTTGACGCGACGCGCGTTCGGGCGCACCCCAACGCCATCGGCAAGTTCCTTCGCAAGTTGGGCTACACGTATAAAAAAAGTCACTGGTTGCCACCGAACGCCGCCGTGCCAAGGTAAAGCGACAGCGCCAAGACTGGTCCAAGCACCGCATTCCAGCCGTGTCGAAGCACCCGGAGCGCGTTGTCTTTATTGATGAAACATCGGTGAAGACGAACCTGACGCGGCAGCGAGGATGGGCCCCTTGCGGAAACCGCCTGATCATGGACGCCCCGTTTGGCTCATGGGGCACCCAGACCTTTATAGCCGGACTGAGTGCCGAGGCGATGATCGCCCTCTGGGTGATCAAAGGGGCCATGGATGGCGCGGCCTTCGCCGCTTACGTTGAAAAGGTGCTGGCACCAGAACTCTCACCCGGAACCGTGTGTCCGTCGTCAGATGATTTGGAACAGGGCGTGCTGATCGGTAGCGGAGGATCTGGCTCGTTGTGGTTTCAGTCTATGCCGCTGTCTGTCGGTGCAGCAAGCGGCGTTTCCGGATTGTCTTTGCCTTGATCTCCTTTCGTCGTGCGAGGATGGTTTCTGCCCGGCCGCCGTAGACGTCGGCCGGGGTTAGGTTGCCCAGGCTCTCGTGGTAGCGCTGGTTGTTGTAGTGCTCGATGAAGTCACCGATCGCCTGCTCGAGCGCCCCGGGCAGATAATGGTTTTCCAGCAGGATGCGGTTCTTCAGGGTCTGGTGCCAGCGCTCGATCTTGCCCTGGGTTTGCGGGTGGTTCGGCGCACCGCGGACGTGATCCATGCGCTGTTCCTCGAGCCATTTCGCGAGATCGCCGGAGATGTAACTGCTGCCGTTATCGCTGAGCAGCCTCGGCCGGTGCGCCACCGTTGCCCGGGCACATCCCGAGGCCGCCAAGGCCTCCTCGAGAGTGGCGGTCACATCGTCTGCTCTCATGGTGGTGCACAGTCGCCATGCGACGACGTATCGGCTGTAATCATCGAGGACGGTGCTGAGATAGAACCATCCCCAGCCGATGACCTTGAGATAGGTGAAGTCGGTCTGCCAGAGTTGGTTCGGCCGCACGGTCTTCTCGTGGAACTCATCAGCTGCCTTTATCGTGATGTAGGCGGGGCTGGTGATCAGGTTCCGGGCCTTTAGAAGCCTGTAAACACTGGCCTCGGAGACGAAGTATCGTTCGGTGTCGGTGAACCGGACGGCCAGTTCCCTGGGCGACAGCTCGGGCTCGTCCAAGGCCAGGTCGACGATCTGCCGACGCACGGACTCGGGGATGCGGTTCCAGACCCGGCCCGGACTTGACGGCCGATCGGAAAGTCCGGCCTCGCCAAGAGATAGATACCGGTCATACCAGCGGTAGAAGGTCGTCCGCGGGATGCCCAGCATGTCCAGCGTCCTCTTCGCCGGAAGGTGCGACTGCTCGACGATGCGGATGATCTCGAGCTTCTCGGATGCGGGATACCTCATTCGTCGTCGCCCCCATCCCCGAAGGTGCTTTTTTTGAGCAGACGATTTTCCAGGGTCAGATCGGCCACCGCCTCCTTCAGCGCAGATGTCTCGGCCCGCAGGTCCTTCACCTCCGGCGCC
Source organism: Roseovarius sp. (assembly GCA_040220035.1). Lineage (GTDB taxonomy): Bacteria > Pseudomonadota > Alphaproteobacteria > Rhodobacterales > Rhodobacteraceae > Roseovarius. The sequence goes on from JAVJTX010000004.1 coordinate 73,195, forward strand.
GTCGCCTGGCGAGCAGTATCACCGGAAAGGCGTCGCTTCCCGGCTTCCAGAAATTCCTTCGACCAGCTGTAATAGAGGCTCTGTGCGATCCCCTCGTGACGGCACAACTCGGCGATGCTCTCCTCACCGCGCAGACCTTCGAGTACGACGCGGATTTTTTCCTCCGCGCTGAATTGGCGCCTTGTCTTCCGACGTATGTCTTTGACGGCCTTCTCGGCCGAAAGCTTCTGCTTCCCGGATTTCTGTCTCATCTTCACTCCTTGACGGTTACGATGAGCCTGAAATCCTCCCCTAAGCAATCACGCTAATCTGTTCCATTGGCGCTGACGGGTTACAGCCAGTCGGCCATCGCATTGGCGCGCACCTGACGAAGGGTTCGGCGGGAGATCAGGTGGCGTTGCAGGTTGATTTGATTGTAAATGGCATCGTGGACGGACAGAAACCGCTGAATCGAGTTGGGCGATTTGAAACGGACCATTCGCCGTTCTCGTCGGCGTGTTGGTTGATGTGAGACTTCAGCCCGGTTGTTCGATCGACCGCCTATGACATGAAGGTGGGTCAGGCCAAGCTCTCGAAGCGCCGCGGAATAAGACCCCAGCTTGTCGGTAACGATCCTGTCAGGGACGTAGCCCTGCTGTTTCAGCAGTTTGCGCATAAGTTTCAGGGCTGCGTGCTTGTTTCGGCGGGATTGGGCGAGGACTTCAAGAACCTCGCCTTCATCGTCAACGGCGCGCCAAAGGTAAATCCGCTTACCACGGATACGGACAAAAACCTCATCAAGATGCCAGGTTCCAGAAGGCTGAACTCTGCGAGACCTGACCTTTGCCGCGATCGCCGGCCCGAATTTCAGTATCCAGCGGCGGATGGTTTCATAGCTGACATCGATCCCACGCTCTGCCAGCATTTCCTCGACATCCCGAAAGCTCAGCGGAAAGCGAAAATAGAGCCAGACCGCCCCTTGGATTATTGACGATGGAAATCGGTGGCGGGCGTAGAAAATCTTGCTCATTCAAGGACAAAACGGCCAACGCGCCAACGGTCGAGTTAATGTGTCAACGCCCCAGAACCTCGCATTCGCGGAAAGTGGCAGAAACGGCGGGCTGTGCCGCAGCCCGAAACCTGGGCTGATTGCGCGAGAAGCCGCGACTTCGAAAGCAGTGCTTACTTTGCTTCGCTGACCTTTGTGCGGTGCGTGGCATTAACTTGGTCAGTAGAGTTGTCTTGAACGTCCCGTCTCGGAAAGTGGGTCGTGTGCCTTCGAGCTCCCAGCGAAGTAGCCGCTGCACGTTGCGCGAATGTCGTGATTGGCCTGAGAGCGGTCAATAGGCGGGACCCACACCAAGGTCCGCAATGGGCCGGAAGCGTTCATGGGGAGTTCGGGCGGATTCCGGACCTTCACTGCGTCGGGCATCAAGGTCCGCAGTACGGAGCCATGGCGTCAGAGGTGCATATAAGCTCTCAAACGCGGAGGCCTTCAATTTCGCGAGCCATATCTTCCGCAATCGCTTCGATCCGGTTTGCGGAGTCTGTTCTCTGCGCATAGGCCCGCAGACCAAAGATTCCGGCCTGCAGGCGCGCCGCCATACGATCCGGGTTTGCGTCGGGTGCGATCTCTCCGGTCTCGATTGCAGACCGAAAGGCGTCTGCGAAGGCAATTTCGGTCTGCCGCATCATTGCCTCGACCGACTGCCGCAGTTCGGGCTCATCATCTGGTGTTTCCAGCAGCGTTTTGACCAGCATGCAGGCGCGGGACGGAACAGCCTTTTGAGACATCCCTGCAAGCATCCGGACATGTGCAGCGAGCCCTGCGATAGGAGAGTTCGCCTGGGCCATCGTGTCCTTGAATGCATTGCGTCCCGTGGCAGCGTAAAGTTCGAGAGCGGCGCGAAAGAGGTCCGCTTTCGAGCCGAAGGCCGCATAAATGGACCCAGGCCGCATATCGAGCGCGCTCTCGAGATCTTTCAGGGATGTAGCGTGATAACCGCGCGCCCAGAACAGTGCCATCGCCGTTTCCAGCACTGAGTTGCGATCATAGGTTGCTGCACGTCCCATCTCTTGCCTCCGATCTCATTTGTGTGATCTTCCAAGAATTATCTTGAACGATCGCTCAAGTAAAGTTACGTGGTTGTTGAGCAATCACTCAAGAAAGAAGAGGAAACGTTGTGACCGAGTTCAAAAGACACACGATGGACACTGCGCCTGAGGATAGCCAAGTGCTTCTCGAGAATTCGCAGAAAGCGTTTGGCCGCATCCCCGGCCTTCATGCCGTGATGGCCGAAGCCCCGGCACTGTTGGACGGCTATCAGCAGTTGCACAAGCTGTTCGCGGAGCAAACCAGCTTTGACAAGGACGAGCTCACTGTGGTCTGGCAATCCATCAATGTTGAACATGAATGCCACTACTGCGTGCCTTCCCACACTGGCATTGCGAAGATGATGAAGGTCGACGATGCGATTACCGATGCGCTGCGCGACGAAACGCCGTTGCCCTCTGATCGTCTCGAAGCGCTGCGCACCTTTACGCTCGCCGTCGTTCGTGGGCGAGGCAATGTGGACGATACAGCCGTGAAATCATTCCTTGATGCGGGCTTCACGAAGCGTCAGGTGCTTGAAGTAATTCTTGGCATCTCACAGAAGGTTATGTCGAATTACACGAACCATCTTGCGGAAACGCCCGTTGACGAACCGATGAAAGCCTTCGCTTGGGAAAGGAAACGCAAAGACGCGGCTTGAAGGTATCAGGTACCCTGAGAGCATTTTGTGACCAAATTATCTCTGCCCAGCACCCGTAGGTGCTGGGCTTACTTGTTCGATGGGAGCCGCTGAACACCCGACGGCGTTGGGTGAAAGAAAACGTATTGCGTCACTAAAAAGAACGGAGATGCGTCCAGGATATCTCCTGCTATTCCCAGTTTTAGATATGCCGTTACTCGCGGGACATTTTCGTAAACCTCCCAGGTTCGGGAAGAAGAAGATGCTCATGACCAAGGGTCGCCGCGAGATTGAGCCCAAGTTGCGGATATTGCGGCATGCGGAGACGATCGGTCACGTCGCGAGAACTTGCCGCTATTTCGGGAGAGGTCGATCCAGCTTCTACCGTTGGCGTCAAGCCTATGCGGAGCGCGGCATTTTTCCATTCCGTAGCAGGGTTCAGCACAAGTAAACCGCGATCCGAGGACGGTGTCACCCACGCGCCGTCGATTTAGAAGCGCGACAAGTTGCCGTTGGAAAACGGTGCCTGGGTCATATGCGAAATTGCTCCGGTCTTGCCTGTATTGGCTGACATGGCAGGCCTCTTGTTCGCAAAAGCCAAGTCCTGGGCGCATAACCCGAGCATGGTCCAGTGCTGTGATCAAATTCGTTGTGGGGGCACCACTTCGTAACCTCGCTCTTCCGGCTCGTCGTCGATCAGTTCCGCCGGAAAGCCATCGGCCAGGATCGACAGACCTGTCGCCTCTTCAAGGCGCTTGATAATATCGTCGGTGTTGGCGCGCTCGCCATAACGCGTCTGGCCGTCCTTCATGATGTCGATGATCATTGGCGACAGTTCCAGCGGAACCTTGTTACGCTCGGCGATGGTCTGAAACAGGCCGATGTCCTTGAGGATCAGGTCCAGAGTGAAGTTCACATCGCGTGCGCCATTGAGGATAAGCTGGCTTTCCGTCTCGTGCACAAAGCTGGTGCCCGAGGAAATCTTCATGGCCTCATAGGTGGTGGCAAGGTCCATGCCCGCCGCTTTCATGGTGACCAAGGCTTCGCAGCAGGTCAGCAGGTTGGCAGTGGCCAGGTAATTGGTCATCACCTTCAAGGTCGATGCCGTCCCCAAAGGACCGGTGTGCAGCACACGGCGGCCCAATGTAGTGGTCAGCGGCAGAACTTTGTCAAACGTTTCCCGGTCCCCGCCGACGAAGATCGAGATATTGCCGGTTGCCGCGCGGTGGCAGCCGCCCGACACGGGGCATTCTGCCGGGAAGGCCCCTTTGGCGCGCACCAGTTCGCCAATGCGTTTGACCTCGGCCTCATCGGTCGTGGACATTTCCATCCAGACCTTCCCGTCGGAGAGGCCATGCAGGATACCATCAGGCCCTTCCATGACGTCCGAACAGGCCTTGGGCGATGGCAGGCAGGTTATTACCACGTCGCAAATCTCGGCCATCCGTTTCGGCGTGTCCGCCCAAGTGGCGCCGTTTTCGATACAGTCTTGCGCTGCGTTGCGGTCGAGGTCATTCACGACCGTGTCGAACCCGTTTCGTATCAGGCTGCCCGCCAGCTTGCCGCCGACATTGCCAAGGCCGATAAATCCCACTTTCATGGTCGTCTCCTGAAATTATAACCGAGCGATGTATCGCATTTCCGGCGCTTGTCGCCTGCCTTTTAGGCTCGATCGATTTTCGGTGTCTCTCTGTGCGCTTACGGTTTTATCGGACCCGTAGAGCAGGTTCGAAGACGCTTTGTTGTCCGCGATGGCCCCCGGGACCTGCAAAAGTGCCCCGGGAATCCATCAGTCGATCAGGGTGTCGCCGCGTGGCCTTTGCCGTTCGTGGTGAATGGGCAAAGTCCGCCCGTATAGCTGCTGAGTGCGTTCAATACTCCCGACCATGCCCGGTGCGCCTACATAGGAAAAGATCGCGACGAAACGGGGTGTCGGACCCTCCAAGGGTGCAACGCGGTGAAGGGAGTATCGGCCCTTAAAGAGTTGCAGATCCCCCGGTTCCAATTCCAGCGAAACGACCTTGTCCGAAGTGCCGTCAAGCACTCTGGTCACTTCGTCGAAATTCTCGTCCACGGTATCGCGGATCATCGGCGCATATTCGAACGCTCCGCCGTGTTCCGCGTTTTGCAACGCCAGTGTGACGGTGAAGTTATTGGTGTCGAAATGCCAGGGAAACCCGTTTCCGGTGCCGGCGGCATTCACGATCACATCCGCAAGCGGGTCGTCATAGCGGAAAAAGCGATCTCTGGGCTCTTCAAGGCAATCACAGATGAAGTCGTCGAAGCCTTCGCAATCGTGGATCGTTCGCAAGGCACCCCCGGGCATAAAATTGTCGGCCGGGATGAAGGAGTTGGAGCGGTCGAAGAAACGCCGCCGCGGATCGTCGTCCGGCAAACCGGGATCTTCGGCCGTGAAATAGGCGTTGGTCCGCGAATAGCTGCGATGGCCCTTGTCGGCGACACTGTCAGCCTCGGCCGCGGCGGCGGAAACGCCGGCCGGTGTCAGGAAACCTTTCAGGACTGCGCAGCCTCGCGCATTCAGGCCCGCCCGCACATCGGCCAAAACCGCATCTCGGGCTGGCCCCGGCATCGAGATCGGGTATCGATCGAGGTCGATCAAGTCACGAGGTAGCATCTGTACGCCTCCGTTTTCGTTGGGACAGGCCGGATTTCCCGCCCGTCATGTGCGTCCACGCCTTGTCGTTTCGCGGCCCGAGCCAAACGTTGGCTCGGATCGCTTTCACGCCCGCCGCCGGTCCGGCTCTGAGCCGATCTGCCCATCATACCCCTGCTTGGCGAGCACCCGGTAGGTGCTGCGCAGCGCACCACGGTCAGTATAGCAGCCGCGCAGATGACGTTTGCCGCTATCTGCAACATAGCCCTCGCGGCCATGTACGATGCGGTGATTGTCGAATATCACGCAATTGCCCGCCTCGGAGCGAAAGCGTACCAGAAAACGCTCCTCCTGCATCATTTTCAGAAACCTGATGAATGCCGGGTAGTAGCTGTCCAGCAGATCCTGCGGCAGATCCATTGCATCCTGAAGGTGCTGGGAAATAGTGACGCCGGTCACCCGCCCATCCGGATCGGTTTCGATCACGCGCTGATGGGCGCGGTAATCCCAGTTGTCGTGGCGATAGAAAAACGGAATCTTGTTGTCGGCCAGTAGGCGAAACGCTTGCGGGTCTTCCTTGCGCAGGGCTTCGGCCACGGCGGCCCCGTCAAGAAACAGCGAAAGCCCCCCGTCCACGGTGTTTTCCATGCAATGCAGGAATTGAACGCCGGGGGCGGCTTCTTCTCCGGGCAGGTCGGTGTGCATCTCAAGCGGCCCGGCGGTAAAGGCCAGATTGGTCGGCTCAATCTCGACGCGCACGTCAAAAAACAGCCCTTCGGCGGACGGCGTGATCGGCCCGATTGCATCCACAAGGCCCGGCAGGCTGTCATCGTCGGCAGCCATGTCGGTGACGATGGCGATTCCGTCTTCGATCAGGGCGCGGGTCAGCCGCGCGCGCGCCTCAGGATCACTTAGCACGGCATTTTGTGGCACGCGGGCAATGTGTGGCTCGTGATCCGCGTACCAAAGCTTGGGCGAGATATCAGCGGGGTCTTCGGTGCGTCCGCGGGAGACGAAGGCTTCCAGGAGCGCCAACGGGATGTGGCTGATCTGGCTTTCTGCCTGCCATTCGATCACCAGCGCGTCGTCCTCCAGCCGCGCGGCGCTTGCGCGTGGCAAGCCTGGAAGAGAGGCCACGTCGAAGATGCGCTCGCGGGTCTGGCTGTCAATGCAGCTGGGGCATGCATCGCGCAGCCAGCAGTAGTTGAAATAGACCTCTCCCGACGACAGGGGAACGGTCAGGCCGGTAGGGCTCAGGGTAATTTGGGTCAAGGTTTTGCTCCGATATTTGGAGGTCAGGTGGCGTAATCGGCGTTTTCGTGATCAAGGATCGTGCGGATCGCGGCGAGGTGCGCCTCTGCCTGTCCGGGGTAATCCTCGAGCTCTTGCGCGGTTTTTTCGGCGATCTCGGGCGGGATCAGGCGTAGCGGCTGCCCGGTTTGCAACGCGCGGACATATGTCTCGGCGGCGCGTTCGAAATAGTAGAGGCGGTTGAAGGTATCTGCGACGCTGTCGCCCAGAACCAGCACGCCATGATTGCCCATCACCATCACCTTCTTGGACGGGTTCGTCAGCATCGCGGCGCAGCGCTCTCCTTCATCCTCAAAGGCCAAACCGCCAAACTGGTCGTTGATCACCACGCGGTTGTAGAAAGTGGCCGCGTTCTGATCAATCGGGGGCAAGGTGCTGTCTGCCAAGGAGGCCAGCACAGTCGAAAAAATCGAATGCGCGTGCATCACACAGCGCGCATGCCGACAGCGCCGATGAATGGAGCCATGCAGCCCCCAAGCGGTGGGATCGGGGGCGTCGTGCCGGTTCAGCGCATCCGGATCGTTGGCATCCAAAGCCAAAAGTTCGGACGCCCGAATGCGCGAAAATTGTGCTTGGTTTGGATTGATCAGGAACTGCGAGCCATCTGCATTGGTCGCAACGCTGAAATGATTGGCCACGGCTTCGTGCATGTTCAGCCTTGCGGTCCAGCGAAAGGCGGCGGCCAGATCAACGCGTTCTTGCCAGTGACCTATATTCTTTGCGGCATCCAAACTCATCGCGGTCCCTCCGCTGCGCCGGGCCTAAGCCATTGACATTTCAAGGGTCTTTACCACGCAGAAAGACGGCAAAGAACTTTATTGGCGCAAGATATGCATCAATTGCAGTTTTGCGTAAAATGATTAAAAGCAGCATTTATAACCAAAATAATTTGGTGCTGTATGTCCCCACGCCTGCCCAATCTCGTTTGGCTCAAGACCTTTGAAACAGCCGCGCGCCTGCAGAATTTTACGCTGGCGGGCAAAGAGTTAGGGCTGACGCAAACAGCTGTCAGCTTGCATATCAGATCTCTGGAAACGGCGTTGAAGCGGCAATTGTTCGTGCGTCAGGCCCGGCATCTGCAACTGACCTCCGAGGGGGAGGCCTATTTGCTTTCGGTCAGTCAGGCCTTAGAGGATATCCGTGCTGCGACAACAAATCTTTTCGGCGTGGAGGAGCAGCAGCTTATCACCGTGCGCGCGCCAATATCGACTGCGGCGCTATGGCTGGCCAAGCACCTGCCGGATTTCAAAGTCCAATATCCCAGTATCAGTGTAAGACTTGTGTCCACGATCTGGGTCAATGCAGCGGCCGATGAGGATATCGATGTCGATCTGCGACTGGGGCGGAGCGAAGAACATGACGGCCCGAGCGAGGTGATTTCAACCGAGACGGTCACGCCGGTTTCGGGCCTTCAACGGCTTGAAAAGATCGCCGATGTAGGTGACCTCAGGGATCAGCCCCTGATTTACATCCTTGGATATGACGACACTTGGGCGCGCTACTTTGCTGCCGCCGGCCTTGAGCCGCCGGACGCCGCGCCCGCCTATTCGGTAGATACCAGCATGGCCGCGCTGGCGCTTGTCTCTGCGAATGCCGGTTGCGCGGCGATCCTGACACGGTTTGCTCGCCAGGCGATCCTGGCGCATCATCAGATTGGCATGATCGGCCCGCCGGTCGCATTTTCGCAGTCGCACTACCTCACCCGGCCAAAAAACCGCAGGAAACACAAACCGGAAGTCCGCCTCTTCGAAGACTGGCTGAAACGTCGATTTGCCGATGAGCTGTAGTCGAGGACCTGCCTTTCAATCCTTAGAAACGAGTGTTCAGTTTGTAAGCGCTTCGACCAACTTCTGCCCACAAGTATTTGGGGACGCAGCTAATGGCCGGTCTGGTGAAGCTGCACCGCAGCGCTCGGCCAGAAAGCGAACGGCAGGTCAGGGCCGGAAGTGTTCATGGGGAGTTCCGGCGGTGAGCAGTCATTCGCTGCGCTGATCACCAACGTCGGCTCTGGCGGAAAGGCAGCATGGTAATTTCGGTTTTTCAACTTAGAATGTGTTGATCGAGATGCCCACGAAGCTTTCCTCGGAATCAAATTTGTATCCAGCCCGAAACCTGGCCTTGGTGTTCGGGATGCCGAAAGCCACGGCCGCCACCTTGTCGCGGAATCCATCGTCGTCGCCGAGATAGCTGAATTCGAAGGTTACATCCGGCTTATTGAAGCCAATCGCAGCAAGGGCGAAGTAACCGCGATCGATTGTCGTGATCTCACCAAGCAGGAAGATACTGCCGAAACTGGTAGGCTGATAATGCTCGGCCACAAGCCGGATCCCGCCCTTGACCGTTTCGAGCCCCTCGAGTTGAATAGCTGGTCCAGCGCGGAAGGTGACTGGCGTCCCCAGCGTGAACTTGTAACTGGCCGTCAGGTTCAGATCCTCCGGCCCGGTATAATCGCTGAACACCATGCCGTATGCTAGGCGATCCCGCTCGACCGAGATAACGGCCGTCGTAGTGTCTTCGCCGAGGTCCAGTTGATAGAATTCTCCATCGGCCTGTGCAGCCGTTGCCACGAGCGCGAGCATCGCGGCGGCATAGCGAATTGTCTTAGTCCCTGCGGCCAAGTTTTGCTCCTTTCCTGCCTGTCCTGTCCCGGCTGATGCGCGATAGGCGCCGTGCCATGTCACCCAGCATGTTCCAGGTGTTCACAACGCTGATACCGGGAGTATTGTCTTCGGTATAGAACTTCATGAACAGGGCGTCGCGCTGTTCTTCGTCGGGCATCAGTTCCACACGCATTCCGTCGGCTGTCTGCGCGAGCACGAAGACGGGCAGATCGCCGACCCCCGGCAAGTCGATCTTTCCATAGGTCCCGACGTCAAAATGGACGCCCCGAAGCCGAGCGGTATCCTGTGTCAGGCTGGTCACCCACATGCGCTTTGCGACGCCGCCCGAGGTGAAGGTCACGCGTTCGGGAGTGTCTGCCACGTGGCGTTCCCGCCGGGGTAGTTCCACACAGGCGATGATCGTCAATGTCAGTACAATCATGTTGTAGATTGTCCAGAACAGGATGACCCACTTGCCTTCACCTGCGTCGTTGAACGCAAATCGGTCGATCACGATGCCCAGTAAAAGCCCGGTGATCGTAAGGCCGAGTAGGATGGCGAACGGTGCCAGCATATTCCATTGCACCACAATGCGGCTGCGGTCCCCGCCCTTGGCGGTCACGCTGAACGGGTGGCCGTTTGGTTGCACCAAACCGGTAAAAGCTGCGCGGGTGATCGGCAGGGCGCCCAGCAACTGGCTGATATCGGTCAGGATTGGCACCACGTTGCCGCGCGACATTAGGTTGATCGCCATCAAGTTCCAGACGAAGAAACAGCCGAAATAGGTTATGACATCGGCCGGACTGGCATCCACGACTGTGATGTTACCGTACCAGTAGAGCAATGGAAAAACCATTGCCGCCACGCGGAATGGAAACGTCGTGATCCAGTAGAGGCTGGCGTCGACGACGCTCCAGCGGTCGCGCAATCGAAGCCCGTTATTGCGGAAAGGCCCCACTCGGCTGCGCGCGATTTGCATCATGCCGAGGCACCAACGCGAGCGTTGCGTGACGTATTCCTTCAATCCCTCCGGCGCCAGGCCCTCGGTCAGCGGCTCGTTGAGGTAAGCGGTCTGCCAGCCGGCATTCTGCAGGCACAGCGTTATCATATAGTCTTCCGTGATGCTGTCGGTGGGAAAGCCGCCGATATCCTTCAGCGCGTCCAGCCGCATGATCGAGGAGGTTCCGCAGCAGAAGGCGACACCCCAGCCATCGCGCGAGGGCTGCATGTCGTCGAAAAAGAAGCGCTGCTCGTCGGGGTAGGAACGGCTTATCCCGAGGTTGTGCTGGATCGGGTCGGCATTGAAGAAGTGCTGAGGCGTCTGAACAAGACCCACGGTCGGGTCGTGAAAAAGCGCCAGCGTGCGTGAAAGAAACCCCCGATGCGGCACGAAATCAGCGTCCAGCACGGCAACGTAATCCGGAGGCGTCTCCCGCGCCCAGAGAGCCTGAAGCGTATGGTTGATGTTCCCGGCCTTGGCGTGCTTGTTGTCGGGTCGCCGCATGTAGGTGACATCGTGTTCCTCGCAGAAATCCCGCAACCAGTCGCGGCGCCCGTCATCGAGAACCATGACTTCCTTGTCGGGGTGGCGGAGGGCCTTGGAGCCGATGATTGTCCGTTCGAGCACGTCCAGCTCTTCGTTATACGTCGCGATCAGGATCGCGACCTTCGGCGGCGTGTCTCCCCACCAGCTGGCGTTGCGGTCGGCGTCGGTGCTGCGGTCGCGGTGGCGCATGAGGATGACGAAAGCGCTGATCGAGCTCACGATTGCCATAAGCTCAAGTCCCAGCAGCAGACCGCTGGCCAGGAAATCAAGCGTCCATCCCACAGGGGCGATGGTTTCGGTCGTGCGCCACCACGCGTACCTGAGCGCGAAAATGATCGCGATCACGAACAGGAAGATACGGTGATGCGTGTTGTTCCGGTCGACGATGTAGGGCAGGATCAGCGCCGCCCCGATGATCGAAACCACGTGCATCAGGCTCGCGCCAAGGTCGCCGAGGTAAAGGTTCGGCAGCATTACTCCCAGAACTTCCACAATATATCGAGTGGACGGTCATCGAAGAACACGCGGCCCGTTCTACCTATGCTGCAACCCTCCGCTGGGTCCGCCCTTAGTTCTGGAACGACAAGCGCGACGTCGTAGCGTTGCAGATGTTCTTCGCTCGGGGCCACCGCCATACCTTCGTAGACCGAGGCCGCGCCTGACCCGGCCAGGCGGGCGACCGTGCCCTGCATCACCTTATCGCCGCCAAGCGGGCGGAAAGTCGCCGCGTCGCCGGTGGACAGCGAATTGTATATGGTTTCCGACACTGAAAGCGTGACCAGCACCGAGGCGCAGTCGGCGATGTTCATGACGGGGTCGCCGCGTTGGACGTTTACGCCGTTGGCGGTAAGTTCCTGCCAGAGAACGCCGTCGACCGGCGAAGCGAGCGTATCACCGCGCAGCCCGACGAGGCTCGAAAGCTCCCGCTCGATCCGGGTTTCGTAAGCTGCCAGCTGTTCCTGGGCTCGGGCGATATCTGCCTCGACGATCGCAAGCGATGTCTCCGCTTCGCGTTGCCGCAGGGCCATGTTCCAGGCCGCGCCTGCGGAATTGTCGAGGAATATCGCACTTCGTGCAGCTTGCAGTTGCATTGCTTCAACACCACCGAAATCCTCGACTGCGCCGTCCAGAAAAGCGCCGGAGAGTTCGAGAATGCCTCCGGGGTCATTTTCGTCTGACGCCAGTTTGTCCTCTTCGACGAGACCGGTGCCTGTTCTCGATGGAGACTGACCCGTAACCGTCGGTGTGTTCGGATCAAGGGTTGCCACGCCTGCGGTTAACTCAAGTTCGCGCGTCCGGCCGGCGGCGTATCTACTGGCCGTTTTCTCCATCCAGTGCAGCGCTTCTTGCCGTGCATCGCGTTCGGCTTGGTGGCGTTCAAGATCCGCCGCCAACAAATCCCTTTCAAGCCGAAGATCGTTCAGGCGCACCCGGTCGACCCTGGCATCTTCGACGGAGAAGAGCGTCGTGGCCTTTTTGACAACGGCGCCGGGGACACGATCCGGGAGGGCGACATCCCCCGCAACGGGTGCACGAGCCGTTAAAAGGGGGGCGTTAATGAACGCATTCGAGCTGGCACCGGTCATCTGTTCTACGACAATGACGTACAGCGCCCCAAACAGGAGAAAAAAGCCAACACACAGGCGCAGATATCGCAAACTCGAGCTCCCTCACAATCGATGGTAAAGTTTGCAGGTAATTCTCACAACTAAATTGACGATAGTATGGCATGAGGGAAAATATCCGCTGATCCGGAACGATCGTAGGCAAGAGTCATTTTGTTGCCGCCATGGAGCGAATTCGGCGCGATCAACCTTAATGTCGCCAAGATTGGTCCCTATCCGTTTGTTACTGGTATCGGGCGCTCGCACCGGCGTTGGCTGTTGCAAGGCGGGGAGAGTATGGCCCACAATCGTTAGAATGACTGGCCCTTGACAAATGTCTCAGGTGGAAAAGCCCTCCCCCCGTAGTTCGCAATTGCAAGCGCCGCGTCTTGCCACGTCGATCGTCGGCTTCGTCTTGATCTCTGGCCTTTTGGGAATCTTGGCGATCTGGTGGCCCATCCACCAGCATGCACGTGAATTCGAGGCCCGTGTCGAGACCAACAACGCCATCCGGGGGGGCAAGGCGCTGCGCTTGGCCGTGTCTCGCGCGCTCGAACGGGAATGGGAAAGTTTGCAGGCCGTCGCCGATCAGATTGCCGTCAAGGAAGACAACGAGGTTCGCGCATTCGCCGACGCCGTCGTACAGGCCGGCGGTCAGGTCGCATGGGCGGGGCTGGCCGATCTTTCCGGAACGATCCGAGTCGGCTCGAATGGCCTTCGGGAAGGGACATCCGTATCCGGCGCGAGCTGGTACCGACGGGGACTGCGGGGGCCTTTCTTCGGCGAGTTAACCTCTTCCACCACCAATCAGCCGCACGACCGGAAGGATGTGCTCAACATTTCTGTACCGGTCAGATCCCCTGATGGCGAGATCCGCGGCGTCTACGCCTATAGCCTGAAGGTGAGCTGGCTTCAGGACTACGTCCGTGCCGCTGCGGATGAGCTGGGCCTTTTCGCCTACGTTGTCGACCAGCAGGGCCGAGCGCTCTTCGGACCGGATCAGGAAGCCCGGGTGGACCTCACCCCGGCCAGCCTGGGCTCCCTCTCGCTCAATATCGGCTCAGCGCAGATCGTCGAGGACGAGGATGGCGTACAAAACATCTATGCCGTCGCGCCGGAACTGGCTGTCGGCAATGCCCCACCGACCCGGCTTTCCGTGGTCGTGCGCGTGCCTCCAGCTTCCTACGGCCAGAACGTATCAGAATTGTCCGTGGCGATGTGGATCAGCCTCCTGAGCCTGCTGGGCCTCCTGGGCGCCTTTTCGGTCCTGTTTACGCGGCATTTCGTGCGCCCGCTTGAACGCCTGACCGGGATCGCCCGCGAGATAGCAGAGGGCGCGGAACCCTACCCCGAGGAATACCATTCCAGCCGGGAAAGTGAGCAACTCTCCCATGCCCTAAGCCGTATTCAGAGCCGGTACTATTAGAGCTCCTAAGTCGACTTCGAGTGTAAGTGATGTTTCCTTAGATGTTGTCGGAAATCTTAACTGATGCGAGTAAAGCCAGCTGACAAACTTGGGCAACGAACGGTGGTATCTTTGCAGTTGATCATTTCGATTGCCAAGTGGTCGTTCGATTCAAGAGAGTCGAATGTCGGCTGTGGGCCGTTCTCGACGTTGCACTTGACCCTTCTGTCAGCATGAAATAAGCGTCTGGGGTGCTGAGCGGGCGTTGTGTAATGGTAAGACCTCAGCCTTCCAAGCTGATGATACGGGTTCGATTCCCGTCGCCCGCTCCAAAAATTCTTTTCCGACAATCTGCCGACAAATGCCTCTGCATTTTTTGGTTTAGTATTTGAAATCAAGAAATAAATCTCAGACTTCGCATCTGTCTTCCAAGCTGATGATACGGGTTCGATTCCCGTCGCCCGCTCCATGCTCTCCAACCTTCAGCGACCTTTCCGCCTTTCGCTCTGACGGAACGGGCCTCTTGGTCCGTTCACTCGCGGTCAAACCAAGCCCTCTCATCCTGTGACCTGGCATCGGGTGCGGCCCATTGGCCGGTAGCGGGATGGCCCCTTGACCCGTGTGCGTGGTGCGGTCAAGAAGCCGGGACAGCAAGAGACGAGGGCGGAATATGGTGCGCAGGGCCGAAAACGGCGCGGATCGGATCGAACGGGACAAATCCAAAAGCGTGGGTCCCCTTGCCGAGTTGTGGCCCTTCATCAAGCCCTACCGGATGCTCGCCGGGGCCGCCGTTCTGGCACTGATCCTGACCGCCACGGTTTCGCTCGTCCTGCCGATGGCGGTGCGCCGGGTGGTGGACAATTTCCGAACCGAGGATGGTGCCCTGCTCGACAGGTATTTCATGGCGGCCATCGTCATCGCCGGCCTTCTGGCGGTCGGCACGGGGCTGCGCTACGCGCTTGTGTCCCGGCTGGGCGAGCGTGTGGTGGCGGATGTCCGAAAGGCCGTTTTCGGCCGTGTGATCGGTATGAGCCCGGCCTATTTCGAGAGCATCATGACCGGCGAGGTGCTGAGCCGGATCACCACCGATACCACGCTGATCCTGTCGGTCATCGGGTCGTCAGTGTCGATCGCGCTGCGCAACCTGCTGATCTTCGCGGGAGGGCTGGCGCTGATGCTGGTCACCTCGACCAAACTCACGCTGATGGTACTGCTCATCGTCCCGGTGATCATCGTGCCGATCCTGACGCTGGGGCGCCGCCTGCGGCACCTGAGCCGCGAAAATCAGGACTGGATCGCGCGGAGTTCCGGCAACGCGTCCGAGGCGCTGACCAGCGTTCAGACCGTGCAGGCCTTCACCCACGAAGGCGCGAGCCGCGACCGTTTCGGCGATGTGACCGAGGAAAGTTACGCCTCGGCCCGCCGCCGCATCTCGACCCGGGCCCTGATGACGATCATCGTCATCTTCCTCGTCTTCACCGGCGTGGTCTGCGTGCTTTGGATCGGGGCGCGCGACGTGCGGGCAGGGGGCATGAGCGTGGGCACGCTGGTGCAGTTCGTGATCTACTCGATCATGGTGGCCGGGGCGGTGGCCGCGTTGTCGGAAATCTGGGGAGAGCTGCAGCGCGCCGCCGGGGCGACCGAGCGGCTGATCGAACTGCTGCGGGTCGAGGATGCGGTGCAGGACCCGGCAAAACCCCGTGCACTGCCGGCGCCAGTACAGGGCGCCATCGACTTTCACGACGTAAGCTTCACCTACCCCTCGCGTCCGCAGGCGGCGGCGCTCGACCGTCTCAACCTGTCGATCCGGCCGGGCGAGACGGTGGCCATCGTGGGGCCCTCAGGGGCCGGGAAAACCACGATCATCCAGATGATCCTGCGTTTCTACGACCCGGAGACGGGCACGGTCACCCTCGACGGTGTGCCGCTGAACGAGATGGCGCGGCCGGACTTCCGCAAGGCGCTGGCGCTGGTGCCGCAGGACCCGGTGATCTTCGCCGCCTCAGCGCGCGAGAATATCCGGTTCGGCCGACTGGATGCCACGGACGAACAGGTCGAAGCCGCCGCAAAGGCCGCCGCCGCGCATGACTTCATCGCGGCGCTGCCGGAGGGTTACGACACCTATGTCGGCGAACGCGGCGTGATGCTGTCGGGCGGGCAGAAACAGCGCATCGCCATCGCCCGCGCCATCCTGCGCGACGCGCCCGTTCTGCTGCTGGACGAGGCGACCAGCGCGCTCGACGCCGAAAGCGAACGCGCGGTGCAGGAGGCGGTCGACCGGATGGCGCGCCGTTGCACCACCATCATCGTTGCCCACAGGCTGGCAACGGTGAAGAAGGCCGACCGGATCATCGTCATGGATCAGGGCCGTATCGCCGCCGAGGGAACGCATGACAGCCTCGTGGCCGAGGACGGGCTCTACGCCCGGCTGGCCCGGCTACAATTCACCGACGGGCAGGCGGCGTAGGCCGCTCACGCGGGGTCACGTTCGCGTAGCCGGGGCTATCGCGATAGGTTGCGCCGCGCCTAATCTAGCACGGCGACCTGTCTCAGCCCCGGAGCCCGCCATGCCGACCCGACGCTTCTTCATGATATCCGCCGCCGCCGCCCTGCTTGTCCTGCCGCGCCTCGTCCGCGCGGCCGAGCCCGAGATCCTGTCCCGTGACGGCGCGGCCATCGGCGGCTACGATCCGGTCGCGTATTTCACCCAAGGCGCGCCGGTCAAGGGCAAGCCCGCCCATACCGTTGCGTGGCGCGGCGCCGAATGGCGTTTCGCCACCGCCGCCAACCGCGAGGCGTTCGAAGCGAACCCCGAGGCCTACGCCCCCCAATACGGCGGCTACTGCGCCTACGCCGCCTCGAAAGGCGCCGTCGCGCCGACGTCGCCCGATGCCTGGACGGTGCATGACGGCAAGCTTTACCTCAATTACAGCCGGAATGTCCGCGACATCTGGTCAGAGGATATTCCGGGCAACATCGCCAAGGCCGATGCCAACTGGCCGGCGCCCTTGTCGAAGTAATCCCTCACGCCGGCTATCCCAGCGCCGAAAACGCCCGGTCGAGCCCTTCGGCCACCTCGTCGACATCGTCGAGCGACAGGCACATCGGCGGCACCATCCGCAGAACGGACTGGTTCGGCCCGGATTTCGACAGGATCAGGCGGCTTTCGCGGCAGGCCTCGAACACGGCGGATGTCGTTTCGCGGTCCGGTTCCTTGGTCTTGCGGTCCTTGACCATCTCGATCGCCAGCATCAGCCCCTTGCCGCGCACGTCGCCGATCGCCTCGTGCTTCTGCTTGAGATCATGCAGGCGTTCGAGAAGGGCCGCGCCGACGGTGCGGGCATTGAGCTGGACCTTGTCCTCGCGCATCACCTGAAGCACCGCCCGCCCGGCTGCACAGCTCGTGGGGTTGGCGCCATAGGTGTGAAAAAGGAACTTCTCGGCCATCGGCTCGGCGATCTCGCGCCTCGTCACCACGGCGGCGAGAGGGAAGCCGTTGCCGATGCCCTTGGCCATGACGATGATGTCGGGGATCACGCCGTCGGCCTCGAACCCCCACATGTGGTCGCCCGTTCGGCCGAAGCCCGATTGCACCTCGTCGGCGATGTAGAGCCCGCCTGCCGCCCGCACCCGCTCGGCCGCGCCCGACATGTAGCCCTCGGGCATCGGTATGATCCCGCCATAACCCTGCACCGATTCCACCAGCATGCCGGCCAGACGCCCGTTGGTGGCGGTGGCGATGGTGCGCTCGATCTCGTCGAGATAGGGCGCGGCACCCGCGTTCTCGCCAAAGATGCCGCGATACTGGTTGGGGTCAGCCACGAAGGCTACGTTGCCCGGCATGCCGGGGTGCCGCCAGCCGGAAATGCCGGTGACCGATTGCGCCGCCGCGGTAGGCCCGTGATAGGCGGTGCGCAGCGCCAGCAGGTCGAGATGGCCGGTATGGGTGCGCGCGATGGTCATGGCGAGGTCGATCGCCTCGGCGCCGGAATTGCAGAAATGCACGACCCAGTCGGGCCCTTTGGGCAGCGTTTCCACCAGTTCCTCGGCCAGATGCGCGGGCACGGGGTGGTAGAACATCGTGGTGCAATGGGTCAGGTCCGCCGCCTGCGCCTGTGCGGCCTTGACGACGGTGGGGTGGGAATGGCCGACCGAGATGCAGACATTCATGCCCAGCAGGTCGATATACTTGTTGTCCTCGGCATCCCAGAGATATTGCATGGACCCTTTGCGAAAGACGATCGGGTCGCGAAACGGCACGAATTTCTTCAGCGTCGCGGCATAGTAGGTATCGCGCCTGCGGGCGGTGCCCTCCGTGCTCCAGTCAGTGGCAAGCTCGGTCATGTCGTCTCTCCTTCAGGATCGCAATCGGGTGTTGTCAGGGTCGAAAGGCGGGCGGTCAAGGACCGTGGCATCGAAGCGCTGGCCAAGGATATCGACGGAAAGCCCGTCGCGCAGGCCGCGTGTGCGCAGGTAGGCCAATGCCAGCGTCAGGCCGGTCCGGTGGCCGTGGGCGCCGGAGGTGACGATGCCGACGGGCTCTCCCTCGTGCCGCACGGTATGGGCGTAGAACGGATCGAGCGTGCCGCTGTCGAGGCGGAGCAGCACCATCTCCCAGCGGTCGGGGCTTTGCATCCGCTCCAGCAGGGCATCGCGGCCGGTGAAGTCCCGGGCCTCCGTGCGGATCAGAAAGCCAAGCCCGGCCTCATGCGGCGTGCGTTCGGTCGTCAGGTCGCCGCCCCAGGCCCGATAGCCCTTCTCCAGCCGCATGGAACCTGCCGCATAGGCGCCGTAGCAGCCAATGCCGTAAGGTTTGCCCGCGTCTTCCAGCGCATCGAACAGCCGGGGCAGATCGGCGGCACGGGCATGAAGCTCCCAGCCCAGTTCACCAACATAAGACACCCGCAGCGCGCGCACCGTGACGTCCGCGACGGTGATCTCGCGGACGGCAAGCCACGGGAAACCGCCCCCGAGATCGGCTTCGCAGACCGAGCCCAGCACGGCGCGGGATTGCGGGCCCATCAGGCCGATCACGCCGATCTCTTCGGTGACATTGCGCAGCCGGACATCATGCCGGGCAGCATGGGCCTTGAGCAGATCGAAATCCATCTCTTCCGCCGCCGCCGCGCTGGTCAGGTAGGCCGCATCCTCCGCCAGCCGCGCGACCGTGAATTCCGACGCCACACCGCCCGCCGGGGTCAGCGCATGGATCAGCCCGACGCGGCCCGGGGCAGGCGGGCGGTTGGCGCCGAGCGTGTCGAGGAACTCCGCCGTGCCCGGCCCGGTCACCTCGAACTTGGAAAAGACCGACAGGTCGGCCAGCGCCACCCGGCTGGTGACGCAATCGACCTCACGCGCCACCGGCTCGAACCAGTTGGTGCGCTGAAAGCTTTCGTGGGCCACGTCGCCCGGCGTGGCGGAAAACCAGTTGGGCCGTTCCCACCCATACGCGGCGCCCATCACCGCGCCACGAGCCAGCATCCGGTCATGCAGCGGCGAGAGGCGCAGGCCCCGGCCGGCGGGCCGTTCCTCGAACGGGTAATGCACGCCGAATTGCAGGCCGAAACACTCGATCGCCTTGGCGACGCGGTACTCTCGACCGGCCCACGCCCCGCAGCGGCGCGCATCCACCGCCAGCGCAGCCATTGGCGGCGCGCCGTGGGTCATCCAATGCGCCAGGAAACACCCCGCGCCGCCGCCTTCCATCACCCCCATCGACGAGCCCGTCAGCAGCCAGCCGTTTTCCACCCCATGCGCCGGCCCGATCAGCGGGTTGGCATCCGGTGTGAAGGTGATCGGCCCGTTGATGACCGATTTGACCCCGCCGGTTTCCAGCGCCGGAACACGGGCCATGGCAGCCTCTATGATATGTTCCAACCGGTCGAGGTCGGGCGGCATCAGATCGGCGCCGAACTCGGGCGGCACACCATCGACCGACCAGACCTGCGCCTCCTTCTCGTACGGCCCAAGGATCAGCCCGTCGCGCTCCTGCCGCACGTACCAGCTTTCCTCGGGGTCGCGGATGATCGGCAGTTCGGGCAGACCTTGCGCGATGCGTTCGGCGACGGCCTGCACGGTATCGGTCACAAGATACTGGTGCAGCACAGGAACGGAGGGGATGTTGAGCCCCATCATATCCCCGATCTCCCAGCCCCACGTGCCCGCGGCGTTGACCAGATGGCGGGCGCGGAAGGTCTCCTTCGGCGTCTCCACGCGCCAGAGCCCGTCCTCCCGCGTGATCGACAGGACCGGGTTCTGCCGGATGATCCTGACGCCCCGCGCCTTGGCGCCCTCGGCCATGGCCTGCGTCGCCAGCGTCGGGTCGACATGACCGTCATCGGGTTCGTATATCCCGCCCAACAGCCCGTCGAGCCGCGCCAGCGGGTGCAACTCGGCGATGCGCTCGGGCGTGAGAACCTCCAGCGGGTAGCCGGTGAAATCCGACAGCCCCGCGACATGGCGGAACTCGTCCATCCGGTCGGGGTTGCGCGTGACCCGCATCGCGCCCGAGCGGTGGAAGCCACAGGACTGACCGGTCTCTTCCGGCAGGATGTCGCGGTACAGGCGAACCGAGGTGGCCCGCAATTCCTGAATGGTCGGGTTGTGGGCAAAATGGGTGCAAAGCCCCGCCGCATGCCAGGTGGAGCCATGGGTCAGGTCGTTCTTCTCGGTCAGGACCATGTCCGACCATCCGGCCTTGCCGAGGTGATAGGCCAGCGACACCCCCAACGCGCCGCCGCCGATGATGAGAACCTGAACATCGGTCATGCGCGCATCCTTTTGCCTTCCGGGTCATGGGGCGGCCGGGCCAGGGGGCGCGCCGGATACCGCCTGTCCGCGATTTCGATCTCGAAAAGCCTGTCGGTCATCGGGATGCCGGTCACCTCGACGACGGCGAAGGCCAGCGTCAGCCCGGTGCGCGGCCCCCGCGCGCCGGACGTGGTGAGCCCGACAACCCGGCCACCTTCCCAAACGGGTTCATCATGCAGAACCAGCGGACCGCCATCGACCTCGCAGAGCACGAGCCGGCGGGCGAGGGCACCACGCTGCGCCTCGAGCGCGGCCTTGCCGGTGAACGCTTTCGACCAGTCGATGTTGAACCCCAGCCCCGCCTCGAGCGGGGTGATCTCCGGGCCCACATCATGGCCCCAATGGACAAAGCCTTTCTCGATCCGGCAGCCATCGAGCGCATAGTGGCCCATCGGCTTGGCACCGGTACCAACGAGGGCATCGAACAGCGCCGGGGCGTCCTCGTTGCGCACCCGCAATTCCCACCCCAACTCGCCGACAAAGCTGAGCCGCGTGGCGAACGTGTCGACGCCCGCCACCGCCACGGTGCCCGCATGACCGAAAGGCATGTCGGGCCATTCCGGCGCCAAGGCCTGCAGGGTCTGGCGGCTTCCGGCACCCATCACGCCGATCACACAGAAACCCTCGGTCTCGTCCGTCAGTGCGACGCCCATCAGGGCTCGCCGGAAAAAGCCAAGATCGCGCCACCGGGTGGCGGCCCCGGTGGTGATGTCGAACCGCTCCGGTCCTCGACGGATCACGGTCGCCTCCACCTCGATACCGCCGCGAGCGTTGAGAAACTGGGTATAAACGGCACGCCCTTCGCGCAGGTCAAGTTGCGCCGGGGACAGGCGGTTCAATTGATCCAGCGCACCGGTCCCCTCTACCTTCAGCTTGGTGAACGGCGAAAGGTCCAGCAGCACCGTGCCATGGTCCATCCGCGCCGCCTCGCGCGCCGCGATGGGCCACCACGGCTGATCGCCCGTGGCGTAGGGCAGGGCGCGTTCGGCCTCGCTTTCGGCGTACCACAGCCCGCGCTCCCATCCGGCGGTCAACCCGAAGACCGCCCCCTGCGCCTGCCAGCGATCATGCAGGGCCGAACGGCGCAGATCACGGCCCGCTTTGGGCTGTTTGTAGGGCCAGTGCAGGGTGAACAGGTCGGCCACGGCTTCTTTCATCCGGTCGGCCATATGCGCCGGGCTTGCCGCGCACGGATCGGCGCGCGCCACGTCCACCTCCCATGCGTCCATCGGCGGATGCCCGTCCTCCATCCAGTCCGCCAGCAGCCGGCCCACGCCGGCCGAGGACATGACCCCGACCGAGTTCATGCCCGCCGCGACGTACAGCCCGTCCACCCCCGGCGCGGGCCCGATCAGGGGGCGCGTATCGGCGGTGAAACTCTCCGGGCCGTTCATGAAATGCTGGATGCCGGTGTCTTCGAGCGCCGGGATCAGCCCGAGCGCCGCTTCCATGAAAGGGGAAAACTGATCCCAGTCCTCGGGCAGTTCGAGGAAAGGGCGGTTGCCCTCCGGGCCATCGGGGTTCCAGCATTTGGCGTCCGGCTCGAACCCGCCGATCACCAGCTTGCCGGTATCGCCCTTGATATAGACGCCGGAATCGAGGTCACGCAGAACCGGAAAGCCCTCGAATTCAGGCCGTGGCTCGGTGACAACATACATATGCTCGACCGGTTGCAGGGGCAGGGCAAGCCCGGCCGTTTCCGCCAGCCGTTTCGACCATGCCCCACAGCATAGCGCGACCTGACCTGCCCGGACCTCGGTGCCATCGTCCAGCACCACCCCGCACACCCGGTCCCCTTCCGTCAAGAGCCGGCTCACGCCGGTGTTCTCGCGGATTTCGACACCGTTCGACCTTGCCGCACGGGCGTAGGCCATACACAAATCCACCGGGTTGACGCTGGCATCCTCCGCCACCGCCATGACACCGTGCAGATGGTCCGTGGACACGCAAGGCATCGCGGCCCCGAGATCGCCCGGCGTGATCATCTCGGGCGACAGCCCGAAATGCCGCCCCAGCGCCGCGATGCGGTGCAATTCGTCCATCCGCTCGGGCACCCGGGCCAGCCAGTAACCTCCCGTCACACGGTACCCCGTGGACAGGCCCGTCTCTTGCTCCAGCCTCGGGAACAGTTCGCCGGCATACATCGCCAGCCGGGTCATGTTGGGCGTGGCCCTGAGCGGCCCGACGATGCCGGCCGCGTGCCAGCTGGTGCCAGAGGTGAGATGGTTGCGCTCAAGAAGCAGCACATCGTCTGCCCCGCGCCGGGCAAGGTGATAGGCCAGCGAAAGCCCCACCGCCCCGCCACCGATGATGACGGTACCGCGCGCCTCAGAAGTAGTCCGCATCGGCCACCTCCAGCTTGCGCCGCGCGATGTAATCCTTCAGCGCATCGTCGATCGCCGGGTCAAGGCCGGGATCTTCGTAGTTCTCCAGCCGCGCCTTCCACAGCGCGTTGGCGCGCTGGGCCATGTCAAGGCCGCCGACGGCCTGCCATTGCTCGAAAGAGTTGTTGTCGGGCAGGTCCGGCCGAAAGAGCGCGGACAGGAAATTGGCCTGCGTATGCTCGGAGCCGAGGAAATGCTGCCCCGGCCCGGTGGCGGCGATGGCGGCCATGGCCTGCGCGTTCTCGGACAGGTCGATGCCCTCGAAGAACCGCATCATCTTGCCACACAGGTCGGCGTCGATCATCGTCTTCTCGTACCCGGTGACAAGCCCGCCTTCCAGCCAGCCGGTCGCGTGGTTGACCACGTTGACCCCCGCGAACAAGGCCATCATCAGGCCCCATGTCGCCTCCTGCTGGCTTTGCGCGTCGGGCAGTTTCGAGGCCGACAGCGTGCCGACCGAATGCAGAGGCACACCAAGGCGGCGGGCAAGCTGGCCGGCGGCAAGGATCATCTGGCCCGCTTCCGGCGTGCCGAAGGTGGGCGCGCCCGACTGCATCGACATGGTCGAGGCAAACGACCCCATCAGGCAGGGCGCGCCGGGGTTGATCAGTTGCACCAGCGTCAGGCTTGCCAGCGCCTCGGCCAGAACCTGCGCCAGCGTTCCGGCCACGGTCGAGGGGCTCATCGCACCGGCCAGGGTCCACGGCGTGCAGGCGACAGGCTGCCCCGCGCGGGCATAGGCCCTGAGCGCGCCGGACATATGCGAATCCATCACCAGCGGCGCATTGGTGTTGGAGACGCAGTAGAGCACCGCGTTCTCGGCCACATAGGCCTCGCCGAAAAGGATGCGCGCCATGTCGATCGCGTGACCGGCCCGCTCGGCCCCCAGAAACGCCCCCATGAACGGCCGGTCGGACCAGCGGATATGGGCGTAGAGCATGTCCAGATGACGCTTGTTGGCGGGCAGGTCGACCGGCTCGCACACCACGCCGCCGGAATGGTGCAGCCACGGGATCGTCTGGTGCAGCTTCACGAGCTTGGTGAAATCGTCATAGGTCGCATAGCGCCGCCCGTGGTCGAGGTCATGCACAAAGGGCGGCCCCCAGGACGGGCAGAGGACCGAGGCGCTGCCGCCGATCTGCACGCTGTTGCCGGGGTTCCGGGCGTGCTGGGCAAACTGTGCCGGGGCGGTCGCCCGTATGGTGTCGCGGCAAAAGCCCGGCGTGAAACGAACTCGCTCGCCGTCCACCTCGCACCCGGCCTCGGCGAAGGTCCGGAGGGTCTCGGGGTCCTCGCGAAACTCCATGCCGGTCTCGGCAAGGATCCGGTCGGCATTGGCCTCGATGAGTTGCAATCCTTCCTCCGACAGGATCGGAAGCGGGCCCACCTGGCGGTCGAGATAGGGCGCGCGCGGCGCCCCCGCCCTGGCCTCCTCGCTGCGCCGCTTGCCTCTGCGTGTCACGACAACCTCCCTGATGATGACGCAAGGATGGACAAAACCGGCGTCCTCGGGCAATGAAAACACGACAGTATTAGGAACTCTAATGAAGCTGCCGAAAATCACCACCCGTCTTGCCTCGGACAAGAACCTGCTCACCGCGCTGGAAGTCTTTGTCGCGATTGCAGAAACCCGGCAGTTCACCCAGGCCGCCCGGCTGATGGGGATGACGCAGTCGGCCGCCTCCCAACAGCTCGCCTCGCTCGAGGCGGCCTGCGACGCGCGGCTGATCGACCGCACCGTGCGGCCGGTGCGCCTGACGCAGGCGGGCGAGCTTTGCCTGCGCCACGCGCAGCGTATCCTGAACTCGGTCGAGGATCTTGCCACCTCGATGCGCCACGAAGGGCCGCAACCGATCAACGTGCTGCGCATGGGCATGCTGGCCTCGATCGCGACCACGCTGACCCCGCCGCTCGTGCGTTTGCTGAAATCCGAAATCGCGGTCGAGGATCTGACCCTCCACGCCGGCCAGAGCGGCGATCACGAGACGCTGTTGCGCACCAAGCGGGCCGACCTGGTGGTCACCTCGAACCCGTTCTACGACATGGACGGGCTCGAGCGGCATGACGTGCTGACCGAGAATTTCCTGCTCGTCCTGCCGCAAAGCTATGACGGGCCATCGCGCCGGCTGCAGGACATCCTCACCCACCTGCCGCTGGTCCGTTTCGCGGCGACCACCAGCGTCGGCCGGCGCACCGAGCAGCATCTCCGCCGCCTCAAGCTGACCGCGCCGCGGGTGATCCAGGCCGACCGCTCCAGCATGGTCACGGCCTGCGTGGCCGAGGGGCTGGGCTTCACCATCCTGACGCCCAGCCTGCTGATCGACGGCTTTGTCGAGCGCATGCCGCTGGTGGTACGGCCGCTGCCGGGGCCGGGGTTCTCCCGATCAATCAAGGTCGTGGCGCGCTCCGGCGATCTCGACACTTTGCCTGAACGTATCGCCACCCTCGCGGCCCGCGAACTCGCGTCGCAGATCGACCAGCAGATGGGGCAGGTGGGGCGCGAGGCTATCACGCTGGCGGAGAACATTTGAGGCGGCGCGAGT
This sequence comes from Roseovarius sp., assembly GCA_040220035.1. Classification (GTDB taxonomy): domain Bacteria; phylum Pseudomonadota; class Alphaproteobacteria; order Rhodobacterales; family Rhodobacteraceae; genus Roseovarius. Next base: position 98,723 of record JAVJTX010000004.1, read on the forward strand.
ACGGCGACCGTCTTCCGACCAAATCCCGACTGGCGCTTTTGCCTGTCAGTTGCCCTCACCCCCTCCCTCCCGTAAAACCGAACCGGCGGCGAGCAAAACCCAGAGGTCCGAACCATGCGGTGGCGTCAACTTACGGCCTTTCGTGAAACGATGGTGACCGGCACGGCCAGCGGCGCGGCCGAGATCATGGGGATTTCGCAACCTGCCGTCAGCCGGCTGATCGACGCGCTCGAAGAATCGCTGAGCATCACGCTGTTCGACCGCCGCACCGGCCGCATGGTGCCCACGCTTGAGGCAGAGCTGTTCTATGCCGAGTTGCAAAACGCCTTTGCCGGCTACGACAGGCTGGTGGCCGCGGCCGAGGATATCCGGCTTGGGCGCCGCGGCTCGCTCCATATCGCGTCGATGCCGGCGCTGGGGCTGAACTTCCTGCCCGACGCGATCGCCCGCTTTCGCGAGGTTCAGCCGAACGTGAAGATCCGCTACGACCTGCAACTGTCGATGCGGGTCGAGGAATGGGTCGCCTCCCAACAGGTCGATCTCGGGCTGGCGGAGTTTCCGTTCGAGCGGCCGGGGATCGAGCGGGAGAATTTCTGCGAAGTTCCCTATGTGATGGCCATGCCCGCCGATCACCGGCTGAGTGGCCGGTCGGTGGTGACACCGGGCGATCTCGAAGGCGAACGGATGGTCAGCCTGAGCCCCGAGACGGTGGCCCGAAGATTGCTCGACAGTTGCCTCGCCGAAGCCGGCGTTACCCCGCAATTCGTCTGCGAAACCACCTATGCCGCCGGGGTCTGCGCCCTCGTCATGCGCGGGCAGGGGATTGGGCTTACGGACCTGTTCACCGCAACCGACTTCGCCGGGACGGGAATCGTTTACCGGCGCTTCGAACCCGAGATGCTGTTCCGGGTCGGCGTGCTCTATCCACGGCACCTCCCCCGGTCCCGCGCGGCGGGGGAATTCATGACGACATTGCGCGCAAAACGGAACGAACTGATCTCTGGGGTCCAGCATTTGCTGGCCATATAACATTACATTATACGCCGTGAACCGAAGGTAATTTGATTGAACCGCATGGCTCTGCGACGCTGCTCGCCATGCTGAAAGATGGCTCCCTCCCCGAAAAGATCACCGCCCTCGACGGGCAGGTTTTCGACGTTGTCGTGATCGGCGGGGGCGCCGTCGGATGCAGCGCCGCCCGCGAGGCCGCGGCGGCAGGTTATTCGGTCCTGCTGGTCGAAAAGGGCGATTTTGCCTCCGGCTCTTCCAGCCGCTCCAGCCGGCTGCTGCATTGCGGCCTGCGGTATTTCGAGGCCCCTAATCCGGTGCGTTACTTCACCCGTCACCCGGGGCGCTTCCTGACCTCGCTCAGCATGGCGCGGCAGGCCATGCGCGAGCGTCGCGAACTGGTGCTGACATCGCGCGAGCGGGTCACGCCGATCGATTTCTTCTTCCCGATCTATTCGGACGGCCCCTACCGCCCGTGGCAGGTCGACATGGCCTTCGGACTGCTCAAGAGGCTGGCACCGGGCGACGTGCCACTTGGGTACAACCGCCTGAAAAAGCCCGAAGCGCTGCAAAAGCCGATGGTCGCGGCGCTGGGCAACCGGGACAGGCTGGAAGGGGCCGCGCAGTTCTCCGAGTACCAGTTCAACTGGCCCGAACGCCTCTGCATCGACGCCGTTCTGGATGCCGAGGAGGCCGGCGCGGTGGCGCTCAACTACACCGAGGCCCGGATGGGCGACATGCAGAAAGAGGCCCGGAAGGTCACGCTGCACGGCCCGGGCGGGACACGGGCCACCGTACGCGGGCGTCGGGTGATGGCCATGTCCGGGATCTGGATCGACAAGGTGCTGTCAGGTTCCGGAAAGCCCGCGTCGCGCAAAATATTCGGCACCAAGGGCGGACATATCGTCATCCGTCTCCCGGATGAGTATCGGGGGCAGGGGGTGTCCACGATCAACAGCTGGGGCGAGCCCTTCTACTGCATCCCCTGGCACGATCTCCATTACATCGGCCCGACCGAAACGCCTTATGAGGGCGATCTCGACGATATTCATGTCGACGAGCATGACCTCGAGTTCCTGCTATCCGAGACCGCCGCGCTGTTCCCCGGCCTCGGCGTGACGCGCGACAAGGTCATCCGCACCTGGGCCGGGGTCCGGCCGCTGACCTATGACCCGGCCCACCCGAAGGGCAGCCGGGCGAGGGAGTTGCACGATCTCGGCCGCGAGGGGCTCGAGGGGGTTTACGCCATGACGGCCGCCCCGGTGATGAGCCACCGCGACTCGGGCCGAAAGATCACGGATGTGTTGCGCAAGGGCCTTGCCCCATCGTCCACGGCGAGCGCGCTTTCCTATCGCCCGCGCCTGCCGATCGAGAATTCCAACACACAGCCCATCGCCGAGGGGGCCGGATACACGCTGGCCGATGTCCGGCACGCCGTTCGGCACGAACACGCGCGCACGCTGCTGGGCGTGCTCTTCCGGCGCAGTGGCGTCGGCCTGCGGCACTGGTTCAGCGATGCCGAGATTGCCCGCGTCGCCGAGGAAATGGGCACAGAGCTCGGCTGGTCCGATGCCGAGCGCCAGACAGAAATCGACCGGTACAAGCGGGAGATCACCCGCCTGTACGGCGTCCCCAACCGCCGGGACAAGGCGGAAATCAACGAAGATGCAACTATCCAACAAGGAGAAAGAGCATGACACGCTCCAATACAATTTCCCGCCGTTCGCTGCTCAAGTCCGGGGCGGCCGCGACCACCGTGGCAATGGTACCGTTCTGGGCCGGCGCCGCGCAGGCCTCGTGCTCCACGCTGCGTGCGGGGATCACCGGCTACAACGTGATCAACACGCTTGACCCCGGCCAGATGACCCTCATCCCCGAGGCCTACATGGTCTGGGGCATCTTCAACTGCCTGCTGAAGTTCGACGAGGACATGAACATCGTCCCCGACCTTGCCGAAAGCTACGAGTCAGTCAGCCCGACCGTGCTTCGCTTCAAGCTGCGCGAGGGTGTGAAGTTCCACGATGGCGAGGAAATGACCTCCGAGGACGTCAAGTTCACCATCGAGCGGCTTCAGGACGAAGCGTTCGGCTCGCCCCACCGCTCGAAGTTCAGCGCCATCACCGAGATCCGGACACCCGACGACTACACTGTCGAGATCGAGACGGAAGAGCCCTTCGCGCCGATGCTGAGCTACCTGACCAACACCCGCACGGGCAGCCAGATCGTTCCGAAACACATCCTCGAAAACGGCTCGAACGAGGATTTCGCCTCCAACCCGATCGGCACCGGGCCGTTCAAACTGGTCAGCCACGAGCCGGGCGCTGCGCTCGAACTGGCCGCGCATGACGCGTATTTCGAGGAGGGCCTGCCCAAGGTGCAGACCGTCGAAGTGCCGCTGATCGCCGAGGAATCCGCGGGCGTGACCGCGCTTCTGGGCGGCAGCATCGACGTGACCAGCACCGCGCCCTTCGCCGACGTGCCCCAGCTTGAGGAGGATGACCGCGTACAGGTTCTCAAGCAGGCCGGCACAAGCACCCGTTTCGTAAGCCTCAACAACTCGGTCGCGCCGTTCGACGACGTGCATTTCCGCCGCGCCCTGTCCTACGCGTTCGACCGGCAGGCGATGGTCAACGTGGTCCTCTTCGGCGAGGGCCGGGCCGCGAACGGGATCATCCCCAGCTCGATCTCGTGGGCCGCGACGCAGGAGCCGCCGGAACTGGTCACGCTCAACCAGGAAAAGGCCCTGGCCGAACTGGAGAAATCCAAGTACGGCGCCGGCACAGAGGCCACCGTGCTGACATGGGGATCAAGCTGGTGGAAGCGCTTCGCGGAAGTGTTCGTTCTGCAGGTGAACCAGGTCCTGGGCGTGAACTTCAAGGTAGAGGTGTCGGATTCCGGCACGGTCTACCAGCGGATGCAGACCGGCGACGTGCAGGCGTCGATCTGGGGCTGGCTGGGGCTGGTCGACCCTGACGAATATGCCTACGAGGTCTATCACACGGACGGGGCCCGCAATTTCGAGAACTATTCCAACCCCGAGGTGGACAAGCTGCTCGAAGCGGCCCGGCGCGAAACCGATCTCGAAGCCCGCGGCGCGCTCTACCGCGAAGCCGAGGCGCTGGCGATCGAGGATTGCCCGGTGCTACCCTGCTTCGAGAGCAACGTTCACAACCTGCTGGCGCCCGATGTCGAGGGTTTCGTGCAACTGCCGTATTCGGCCTTCGGTGCACAGCTTTCGGCCGTTGGAAACTGCTGAACCACGCGCCTGACATGGCACCCCGCCCACATGCCGCGGGGTGCCGCTGACCGATGGACCAAGCCAGATGCCCTCTAGCCTGAAATACTTCCTTACCCGCCTGTCGGGGTCGCTTATCACGATGCTGGTCGGCACGATCGTCGTCTTCCTCGTGATGAAGGCCGCGCCCGGCGACCCGGCGCTGATCGTGCTGGGCGACTACGCGACCGACGAGACCGTGGCGGAGTTCAACCGCAAACACGGCCTCGACGCGCCGCTGATGTCGCAATATCTCGACTGGCTCGGCGGGCTGATCCAGTTCGATTTCGGCCAGTCGCTTTCGGTCTCGTCGGGCGAGAATATCGGCGACCTGCTGCTCTATCGCCTGCCGAACACCATCTTCGTGGGCGTCTACGCCATTCTAATTGCCGTCACCCTGTCGCTCGTGCTGGGCACGCTGGCCGCGCTGAACCGGGGCACGTCGGTCGACACTTCGGCCACGTCGCTGGCGGTGCTCGGCGTGTCGATGCCAGATTTCTGGTTCGGCTACATGCTCATTCTCGGACTGTCGATCGGGTTGGGCTGGTTTCCCTCCTACGGGTTCACTCCGGCGTCGGAATCGCTGGCTGGCGCCTTCTACTCGGGCTTCCTGCCAGCGCTGGCCATCGCCGCGCCGATGGCGGCCGTGTTCACCCGGACCCTGCGCACCGCGCTGATCGAGAACCTCGACCGCGAGCACGTGATGGTCGCCAAGGCAATGGGACATTCCGGGCGGTTCCGCTTCCTTCACCATGTCTTCCGCAATTCCCTGATCCCCTACATCACAGTCGTCGGGTTGCAGATCCGCTACCTTCTGGGCGGCGTGGTGATCATCGAGCGCATCTTCGGCATCAACGGCGTGGGTTCCCTGATGGTCGAAGCGGCCTTTGCTCGGGATTTCTTCGTCGTGCAGGCCTGCGCGGTCGTCTTTCTCGGCATCGTGCTGGCGGTCAATTACGTAGTCGACCTGATCTGCGCCATGCTCGACCCCAGACGCGTGAGGTAACCGGTATGAAACTCAGGCATTTCCTTCACAACCGCACCGCGCTGGCCGGGCTGACGATCACCACGCTTTTCCTTCTGGCGGTGTTCTTCGGGCCGATGCTGTCGAAATGGAGCAGCAACCAGCACGATTTCATGAACGCCCTGCAGGCGCCCTCATGGGCGCATCCGTTCGGCACCGACAGCCTCGGGCGCGACGTGATCACCCGCGTACTGGAAGGCGCGCGTATCTCCCTGCTCATCAGCGTCTCCGGTGTCTTCGCGGCGATGGTGTTCGGCATCACGGCGGGGCTCTACTCGGGCTTCTACGGCGGCTGGATGGACGTGGTCGTGATGCGCGTCGTCGATCTGCTCTTTGCCTTTCCGGCCTTCGTGCTGGCGCTCTTCCTGATGGTCGCGCTGGGCTATGGCGTGACCAACGTGGCGCTGGCGATCATGCTGGTCTACCTGCCGATCTTCGCGCGGATCACGCGTAACATGACCGAGACGGTGCGCAACGACGCCTATGTTCAGGCCGCGCAGGTTATGGGTCAGGGCGTTCCGCGCATCCTGTTCCGCGAGATCCTGCCAAACATCTCGGCGCCCATTCTGGTGCAGGCCACCATCGCCATCGCCTTCGGCATCGTGATCGAAAGCGGCCTGTCCTTCATCGGTCTGGGCGTACAGCCCCCGACTCCGTCGCTCGGCGTGATCATGGCCGACGGACAGGAATACTTCCGCCGCTCACCCTGGGTTCTGACGCTGACCGGGCTGTCGGTGACGATCGCGCTGTTGGGGCTCAACCTGCTGGGCGATGGCATCCGCGACCTGTCCGACCCCCGGCTGAAAGTGAGGGAATGACGATGACCGAGACGTTGCTCGAAGTGAATGACCTGAACGTGGCGTTCCGCCTTGCCAGTGCAAACCTGACCGTGTCGTCGGACGTGTCCTTTTCGGTCGACCGGGGCAAGGTGCTGGGCCTGATCGGGGAATCCGGCTCCGGCAAGACGGTGACGTCAAAAGCCATCTTGCGCCTTCTGCCCAAGAACGCGAGCCTTGAGGCCAAGGCGATCCGCTTCAAGGGGCAGGATATCAGCACGCTTACCGAGGCTGAGTTCAACCGCCTGCGCGGCACCGAACTGGCGATGATCTTCCAGGATCCAGCCGGCTCCTTCAACCCGGTCAAGACCATCGGCTGGCACTTCCGCACGGTGGGCAAGCTTCACCGCGGCGCCGGCGCCCCGCGAGCCAAGATCATGGCCGAGGCGAAGGATGTGCTCGCCAAGGCCGACATCGCCGATCCCGAGAACGCCCTGCGGAAATACCCCCACCAGATGAGCGGCGGCATGCTGCAACGCTGCCTGATCGCGCTGGTGATGTTCTCCAAGCCCTCGCTGATCGTGGCCGACGAGCCGACGACGAACCTCGACAACCTCGTCGAGCGCCAGATCCTCGACCTGTTCGACAAGCTCCGGCGCGAGACCGACGCCTCCTTCATCTTCATCACCCATGACATGACCATCGCCGAGATGATCAGTGACAGCGTGATCGTCATGTATGCCGGCCAGATCGTCGAGCAGGGGCCGACCGAGGCGCTGATGCGCCGCCCACAGCATCCCTATACCCAAGGGCTGGTGCGAACGGCGCGTGAACTTGAGGGCGAGGTCGAGACGCTGACGGAAATCTCGGGCGAGATCGGCACCGGTATACATCCGGAGAACCGCTGCCGCTTTGCGCCGCGCTGCCCGCTCTACGAAAAGGCCTGCGACTACGCCATCGCGCTTCGGCCTGTCGAGGGGCACGGGCTTGTGCGCTGCATCAAGGCCGGCCAGTCCAATGGGACAGGGGGGTAATGCCATGAGCGAACTGCTGGAATTCGACGACGTGGTCGTCACCTTCGCGGCCTCCGCCGGCATGATGTCACGCCTGCGCGGCAGAACGACCAGCTTCAACGCGGTCGATCGTGTGAACCTGTCGGTGGCCCGCGGCGAGATCCTCGGCATCGTCGGCGAGTCGGGCAGCGGCAAGACCACGATCTGCAAGGCCGCGCTCGGTCTGCATTCCATAGCCGGGGGCGCCGTGTCGCTTGACGGCAAGCCGGCGCGGCTCAGCGACGGAACCATGCAGATGGTGTTTCAGGACCCGCTCTCGTCGCTCAACCCGCGCCAGACGATTGCCGAGGCCATCGCCATCCCCCTGCGCCTGCACGGGCGCGCCCGGCGGGGCAACATGGCCGAGGCGATCGACACGCTGTTGAAGGATGTCGGGCTGGGCGCCCAGTTCCGCAACCGGTTCCCGCACGAACTGTCCGGCGGACAGCTTCAGCGCGCCGCCATCGCGCGGGCCCTGGCCACGAACCCAAGGGTGCTGTTCGCGGACGAGGCCGTCTCGAAGCTCGACGTTTCGGTCAGGGCGCAGATCCTCAACCTGCTGAAGCGGCTTCGCGACAGCCACGACCTGACCATCATCTTCGTCACCCACGACCTGCATGTCGCCCGGTTCCTGTGCGACCGCATCGCCATCATGTATTTCGGCAAGCTGCTGGAATTCGGCCCCACTCGGGCGGTCTATGCCGATCCCAAACACCCCTACACGCAGGAACTTCTGGGCACGCTCGACCACGAGCGCAAGAGCGTGGCCAGCACGCGGGATGTGTTCAACCCGCTGACCGACGACCGCCGCGCCTGCCGCTATCTCAACCGCTGTCCGCATGCCATGGCCGCCTGTTCCGACCGCCACCCCGATTTCCGCAACACGGGGCCGGGCCACGCCACGGCCTGCTACCTGTACGAAGAGGCCACGCAATGACCAAGGGAAAACGCACCGCGCTGATCACCGGCGCCGGCAAGGGGATCGGGGCGGCCATCGCCGCCGAGCTTCGGGCGGCGGGCTGCGCCTGTACCATCACCGGCCGCGCCGCCGAACGCCCGGCATCCCTCGACGGCGCCATAGGCTACCTGCCGCTCGACTATCTCGATCCGGCCTCCCGCGCGGCGGCGACCGGGCATGTGGAGACGGTTCTGCGCCCCGACATCCTGATCAACAACGCGGGCATCAACCTGAAGGGGGCGATGACCGAGACGGATGATGACCGACTCGCACAGATCCTCGGCACCAACCTCGAGGGGCCCTATGCCCTGACCCGCGCCTGCCTGCCGCACATGATCGAACAGGGATGGGGACGGATCGTCAACATCACCTCGATCTGGAGCGTCGCGGGCAACCCGATGAACACCGCCTATTGCGCGTCGAAATTCGGGCTGGACGGGCTGAATGCCGCGCTGGCCGCGGAGGTGGCGGCGAAGGGCGTGCTCGTGAACGCGGTCTCCCCCGGCTACACGCTGAGCGAGACGATGCGCGGCAAGTACAGCCAGGATCAGATCGACGCCGCCTCCCAGCATATCCCCGCCGGCCGCCCCGGCCGCCCCGACGAGATCGCCAGGCTGGTCGCCTTCCTCGCCGGCGACGCCAACACCTACATCGTCGGCCAGAACATCTGTGTCGATGGCGGCCTGACGCGCACCTCCCACCCGTTCACCCGGCTTGGGTAAGGCAATGAAATCATAACAGTTCGAATTCCATGGAGAGCCACATGATACAGGGTGACATGCCCGCCACGGCCCGGCGGACCGATCCGCTGCTGACCCCGCTGAAGATCAGGGGGCTGGAACTGCGCAACCGGATCATGTCGACCAGCCATGCCTGCGGTCTGCAGGTCGACGGCTACCCGCAGGAGGCCTACCAGGCCTATCACGAGGAAAAGGCGCGCGGCGGCATCGCCCTCTCGATGTTCGGCGGTTCCTCGAATGTGGCGCCGGACAGCCCGAACATCTTCAACCAGCTCAACGTCAGCGTCGACGGGATCATCCCGCACCTGCAACGCTTCTCCGAGCGGATGCACGCGCAGGGCGCGGCCCTGATGTGCCAGATCACCCATCTCGGCCGCCGCGCCCAGCCCTACGATCAGGACTGGCTGCCCGCCATCGGCCCGTCGCCCCTGCGCGAGACCCTCCACCGGGCGATCCCGCGGGAAATGGACCGGCACGATATCGACCGCGTGGTAAAGGCCTATGCCGCGGCGGCGAAGCGCTGCGAAGAGGGCGGCCTCGACGGCATCGAAACGCTTTCGGGCGGGCACATGATCGGCCAGTTCCTCTCACCCAAGACCAACCTGCGCACCGACGACTTCGGCGGCTCGCTGGAAAACCGCATGCGCTTTGCGCTCATGGTCCACGAGGCGATGCGCGAGGCCGTCAGCAGCGACTTCATCATCGGCATCCGCTGGGTGATCGACGAAGGGGTCGATGGCGAACTGACCCCCGAGGAAAGCCTCGAGGCCGCGCACCGGCTGCAGGAAACCGGCACGATCGACTTCTTCAACGCCATCTACGGCTCGATGGACACGCTGCGCGCACTGACGATCGAGAACATGCCGGGCATGGGCACGCCCATCGCGCCGTGGGTCGAGACCGTCGGCCGGTTCAAGCGCGAGGTGAAACTGCCGGTCTTCCACGCCGCCCGGATTTCCGACCTCGCCTCGGCCCGGCACGCGGTCGCCGAGGGTCATATCGACATGGCGGGCATGACCCGTGCCCAGATCGCCGATCCGCATCTCGTGGCCAAACTCGGCGCCGGCGAGGAGGAGCGCGTGCGCCCCTGCGTCGGTGCCCAGCACTGCCAGTCGCAGTATCGCCCGAAATGCCTGCACAACGCCGTGACCGGCCGCGAGACCGTCCTTCCGCACAAGGTGGAACTGGCGTCGGACAAGCGGCGGGCGGTGGTGGTCGGCGCCGGGCCGGGCGGGCTGGAGGCCGCGCGGGTTCTGGCGCTGCGCGGCCACGAGGTGACCGTGCACGAGGCCGCGCCGCGCGCCGGGGGGCAGTTGATCCTCGCCTCCGAAGGCTGGCGCCGCGACCTGACCGGCATCATCGACTGGCGCCTCGCAGAGTTGGAGCGGCACGGCGTCGAAATCCGCTACAACGACTTCATGGACGAGGCGGCCGTCGCGGCGCTCGACCCCGATCTGGTCATCCTCGCCACCGGTGCGCTCCCCCAGACCGATTTCGGCCCCGGCGCCGATCTTGTCGTCAGCGCATGGGACATCATCGGTCGCCAGACCCGGCCCGCCGACAAGGTGCTGGTCTGGGACGGCACGGGCCGCCACCCGGCCCCGCTGGCCGCCCGCATCGCCAAGGAGGCCGGTGCCGAAGTGACCTTCGCCACGATCGACGGCGGTCTCGCGCAGGACGTGACCTATGCCGAGACGACGCGCTGGAAGACCGAGTTCGCGAAGCTCGGGATCGAGCCCAAGATCGACCAGCGCCTGATGTCGGTCGCCCGCAAGGACAACCGCCTTGCCGTGACCCTCGTCAACGAGCTGACCCGGCAGGAGGTGCATCACGTCGTCGATCAGGTGATCGTCGACATGGGCACCATCCCGGACAACGCCATGTTCGAAGAGCTTCGCGGGCAGGCGGGCAACGACGGGGTCACCGATATCGACACCCTGCTGGCCAGCCGCCCTCAGCCGCGAAAGCGCAAGGGGTTCGAACTGCACCGCATCGGCGACGCACTGGCCAGCCGCAATGTCCACGCCGCGATCTACGATGCGTTCCGGCTTTGCCACGTTGCATGATCCGCAAATCGCGGGCACCTTCGGTCGCACGCGGCAGGTAATGCGAGCGGTCGGGCTGCTTGCCCAGCGATAAAACAGGAAGGAAGGCGCATGAAACTGAGCGATTTCAAGGTTTTGACCTTTGACGTCTACGGCACGCTGATCGACTGGGAAAGCGGGATGGTCGAGGGGCTGAAGCCCCTGACCGACAAGGTGAGCCGCAACCTGACGCGCGACGACATCCTCGAGGCGCATGCCTATTACGAGTCAACCACCCAGCGCTGGACGCCCGCCAAGAAATACTACGACCTGCTGGCCGTGGTCTATCGCCGGCTGGCCGAAGAATGGGGCGTCGCCGTCACGTGGGAGGAATGCGCGGCGTACGGCACCTCCGTCCGGCACTGGCCCGCCTTCGACGACAGCCGCGAGGCGCTGGCCTATCTCAAGCAGCACTACAAGCTGGTGGTGCTGACCAACACCGACAACCTCAGCTTCTCCGGTTCGAATGCCCGTCTGGGGGTGCATTTCGACGGCGTCTACACGGCCGAGGACGTCGGCAGCTACAAGCCCACTGACCGGAATTTCGATTACATGCTGGAAACGCTGGCGCGGCGGGGCATCGGCAAGGCCGACATCCTGCACACCGCCGAAAGCATGTTCCACGATCACCAGTCGGCCAACAAATACGGGCTGGCCAATTGCTGGATCTACCGGCGCCACGACAAGGAAGGCTTCGGTGCGACGATGAACCCCGGCGAGATGCCCAGCTACGATTTCCGCTTCAACAGCATGATGGACATGGTCCGCGCCCATCAGGCGGAGCAGACGGGCCGCTAGGGCTTGTTCGTACCGCGACGACCTGCACCGTGGCGCGCAATCGCACGGGCGGGCATCGCGCTTGCATTTCGGGGAAACACAAAATAGGCGTCTTGCAGGCGATGCTCCCTGTGTGGTGGTGGAGAACGAAATGCAGGTTGAGACGACGAAGCTTGGGGGTGTTCTGATCCTGACGCCCCAGCGGCACGGGGATACGCGCGGGTTTTTTTCCGAGAGTTGGAACCGGCGCCGCCTCGAGGAGGCGGGGATTTCGGCGGAGTTCGTGCAGGACAACCATTCGCTTTCGGCCAAGGCGGGCACTGTCAGGGGCCTGCATTTCCAAGCGCCGCCGCACGCTCAGGCCAAGCTGGTGCGCTGCGGCCGGGGGCGGTTGTTCGACGTGGCCGTCGATATTCGCAAGGGCAGCCCGACATTCGGCCAGTGGGTCGGGGCGGAGCTGAGCTTCGAGAATGGCAGGCAATTATTCATCCCGGAGGGGTTCCTGCACGGCTTCGCCACGCGGGAGCCGGACACCGAGATTCTCTACAAATGCACCGACTATTACGCCCCCGAGTGTGACGGGGCGGTGCGCTTCGACGACCCCGACCTCGGCATCGACTGGGGGATCGACACGGGCGCGGCGGTGCTCTCGGACAAGGACGCGGCGGCGCCTCTCTTCCGGGAGTTCGACAGCCCCTTCGTCTGGGAGAAGGCCCGCAAGTGAGGACGGTGCCTGTTGTTTCTCTTGCAGTTCCCGGGAGTGGTGAAGAAATACGTCTCGGCCAGATTCTCCTGTCTCAGGTAATCACACAACCCGCCGAACTGCCCGGGATAGACGGCTCCGACGAAGGCGATAACCGGTTTCGACGTAGAGGTGCGTGCGGTCATTGGTGTTCAATCCTTCGAGTCGCAAGAACCGAGACTGAGACGTAACCGAGGTGGCCATACATCAAGTAATCAAGCTCTCTGAAGATAATCTTTTTCAATGCGGATTTTGGTGTCTTCATCAAGTTCCTGCAGGGTTCTTGCTGTCATGACATGGTAACCAAAGACCTCAAAATCACGACGGTAATACTCGAGACAGAATTGCACGACCGCGCAAACCTCGGCATAAGACAATGTCCGTTCCTTGGCACGTGTATCGCGCTTGGCCTTTGTCGTGAAAGTCTCAAACCCCAGCTCGTGATCCGCGCTCAGGTCTCGGGCCCATTGTTCGTTAAATCGAGCGTCTTGTCGGAATATCTGCATCGGTGGACGATAGAATGCTATCTGAGGCTGGAAGTGATTGTCCAAAAAACACGGGTCTCGTGTCAGGGCATTCCTGACCTTTGCCACCCAACGTGCAACATCCTGGTCTTTGCCCGAGTTTCGGTATTCCGAGAGAAGGCGGTCAATCGGATGCCGAACGGTGATAAAGGCATAGTCAATGGATTTAAACTGCAGGCAGGTTTCGTATCGTTGGCGTTCGAAATGCTAATAGGAGACTTTCAATCCATCGCGCTTTGGTGACGACGTCCAGAAGCGCATTGTGTAACCGTTCGCTACAAATAGATCTTCAATATAGGTGCCGCCCGTTTTTGGGACATGCGCATAAAAAACCAGCTTCTTGCCTGAAAAGATTGTCAAGGGAACTTACCTGATTAAGGGTTTCAAAGATGAATTACAAACTAAAGTATAGGTCGTCAATGAAGGCCAAACATCCGGCGGCACATCTTAAGAGCTACGAGAGCCCCGCGATGGTTCAGCACTACACGAAGAAGGTCCGTCAGCGCATGCGGGCCGTCCGGGCGCAGCAAATGCGAACCGGTCGAAGCGCCGCCAGGGCTGCAGAATCGAAAGGCTGACACTGGTCAACATCTGTGCCTGTGTCGGTTTCGCTATCTCCCGAGGATTTACTCCCAAAACTTGCCAAGAATGGGTGCCTTTTCGGGCGTCGTTCGCGCGTTTGCAAAAGCGGAAATGTGAACAGAACAAAAACAGAATGTTTGGACACGCGTGGCTGCGCGTTTCCAAAATCAGCTAAGTGATTGATTCTGTTTGGAGGCGAGTACCGGAATCGAACCGGTGTACACGGATTTGCAATCCGCTGCGTCACCACTCCGCCAACTCGCCGTCTCCCAAGTGGTTGCATCGAATTATATGATCGATCCGTCTTTCGCAAGGGCCGTCAGCGTGGCTTTCGGGGTTGATTGACATTGTCGGACGGGGGGATATGTGTCAGAACGTTCAGGACAGGACTGAACGCAAGAGTTTAGCAACATGACCGACTACGCTGCCCGCCGGACGATGATGGTCGACACCCAGGTCAGGCCGTCCGACGTGACGAAATTCCCCATCATCAACGCCATGCTCTCTGTCCCGAGGGAGGCCTTCGTGCCCGACCACCTGCGCGAGGCCGCCTATATGGGCGACAACGTCGATCTCGGTGGCAACCGGGTGGTGCTCGATCCGCGGACGCTGGCCAAGATCCTAGATTCGCTCGATATTCAGCAGGATGAGCTGGTCCTCGATATCGGCAGTGCGCTGGGCTATTCGGCCGCCGTGATCGCGCATATGGCGCAGGCCGTCGTGGCCGTCGAGGAAGACGCCGAAATGGCCGTCGAGGCGCAATCGCTGCTGCCCGAACTGGGCGCCGACAACGTCGCCGTCCACCAGGGCCCGCTGACCGAGGGCGCCGCCGAGCACGGGCCGTTCGACGTGATCATCGTCGAAGGCGCCGTCGCGCATCTGCCCGAGACGCTGACGGATCAGCTGAAGGATGGCGGCCGCATCGCCTGTCTCTTCATGGAAGGTACTCTGGGCGCGGTGCGCATCGGCTACAAGATCGACGGCAGGATGACGTGGCGGTTCATTTTCAATGCCGGCGCGCCCGTGCTGCCCGGCTTCGAGCGCCACACCGCGTTCACCCTTTGACGAGACCCAGGACGGCAGGAGAGCGCTGATATGAAAATTCCGTTCAGGTCGCGCGTTTTCGGTGCCGTTTCCGCCCTGATGATCGGGGTGGTCCAGCCGCTGGCTGCCAGCGCCGAAACCCTCGCCGACGCGCTGGTCAGCGCCTACGAGAACAGCGGCCTGCTGGAACAGAACCGGGCGCTGCTGAGGGCCGCCGACGAAAGCGTCGCCCAGATCGTCGCCGAACTGCGCCCCATCATCAACTGGTCCGCCGACATCACCCGCACCTTCGGCACCACCCGATCGGGCGGCATCGCCCGCGGGGCCGACAGCAATGACCTGAACCTCGGCATATCGCTGGATCTCCTGCTGTTCGATTTCGGTCGCACCAACCTGCGCCTTCAGGCGGCCAAGGAAACCGTCCTCGCCACGCGGGAATCGCTGCGCAACATCGAACAGCAGGTGCTGCTGCGGGCCGTGGCCGCCTACATGAACGTCCGCCGCACGGGCGAGCTGGTCTCGGTCCGTCAGAACAACCTGCGCCTGCTTCGGCAGGAACTGCGTGCCGCCAACGACCGGTTCGAGGTGGGCGAGGTGACCCGCACCGACGTCGCGCTGGCCGAAGCCCGGCTGGCCTCGGCCCAGAGCGGTCTGGCCTCGGCGCAGGGTGACCTGACGCAGGCGGTCGAGGAATTCCGCAACGCCGTGGGCCGTTCTCCCGGCCAGTTGCGCGCACCCCAAAGCCTGCCGAACCTGTCCGGCGATACCGACGCGGCCAAGGCCATCGCCGTGCGCAACCACCCCGACATGCGCAAGGCACAGTACGACGTGGCCTCCGCCGACCTGACCGTGGCCGCGGCCGCGGCTGCGATGAAGCCCAGCGTCAACCTCACCACCCGCCTCGGCGCCGGCGAGGAAATCGACGGCACCGACTATAGCCGCTCCGGTAGCGTTGGCGTGACCATTTCCGGCCCCATCTACCAGGGCGGGCTGCTCAGCTCGGCCAAGCGGCAGGCGATGGCCCAGGCCGACTCGCTGCGCGGCGCCCTGCACGTGGCCCGCAAGCAGGTGGTCGAGGATGTGGGCAACGCCTACGCCATCCTCCGCGCCGCCCAGTCCAGCCGCCTTGCCGGCCAGGAACAGGTCCGCGCCGCCCGCGTCGCCTTCCGCGGCGTGCGCGAGGAGGCCAAGCTCGGCGCCCGCACCACGCTCGACGTGCTCGATGCCGAACAGGAGCTGCTCGACGCACAGGCAGGCCTCATTTCGGCCGAGACGGATCTCTACATCGCGGCCTATACCGTGCTGGAAACCATCGGCGAGCTCACCGCGAAAGACCTGCGCCTGAACGTCCGCACCTACGACCCGGCGACCTATTACGACCTCGTCAAGGACGCCCCGGTGCCGATCAGCCCGCAAGGCCAGAAACTCGATCGTGTGCTGCGCGCGCTAGGGAAAGAATAGAATCCTCCCTAACTTGTTGTGCGAAATGGCGCCGGGCGGTAAACTGACCGCAGGCAAGAATGGTAATTGAGCATGTCAGACCCTGTAACGAATGTCGAAATCGAAGACGTTCTGTCTTCCATACGTCGACTCGTGTCCGCCGATGACCGCGAGGCCCCGGAGAATCGGCACACGCCCGGTGCCGCACCGCGCCAGCAGGAGGCCCGCCTCGTACTGACCCCGGCCCAGCGGGTGGACGAGACCGAAGACGACACCGCCCCGGCCGACATCGACATCGAAGCACCCGAGGCCCAATGGGACGAGCGCCGATTCGACGGCATCGAGGATGCCGAGATCGTCGAGGCCCGCGCGCAGGGGCATGAAGCCGATTCCGAAATCCTCAAGGATCTGCCGCAGTTCATCCGCAGCGCACCACGCGACCAGGACGACGCGCCACTGGCCGGGCAGGGCCCGGACGAGCCCGACCTGACGCAGGACGAGACTGCCGACGCGGCCGAGGACGCCGCGGTCTTGGCCGATGACCGCGACGATGCCGACCACGACATGGCCTTGTCGGACGACCTGACACCAGAGGATCTGCCGCCGGAGGACGATCACCTCGCCGCCGGGAACGACATCGATTTTCTCGACGACGCCGATGATGCCACAGACGAGATCGACCTGAAGGAGCTTGAGGCGCGTATCGCCGGGTTCGAGACGGCGGTCGCCGAGAAAGACGACCAATGGGAGCCTGACGGCGCGTCGGACGACGATTATGCCGCCGCTCCGCAATCCCCTCTGCCCTGGCAGGATGTCGAGGAAAACGACACCGCCGAAGACCTGTCAGCCTATGCCATCGAGCCGGAGCCAGTGCCGGAGCCAGAGCCCGAGCCCGAGGCCCCGCTGGCGCAGGACCGGTTCGAGGACGCGCCGGCCGCCTCGGTCGGCACCGACAGCCTGCAAGACGACCGCCCGACGCCGCGACCCAAGGCGGACGAGGCCGGCTGGTACGCCGATGACGCGGTCCTCGACGAGGAAGCGCTCCGCGACATGGTCAGCGAGATCGTCCGGCAGGAGCTTCAGGGCGCGCTGGGTGAACGCATCACCCGCAACGTCCGCAAGCTGGTGCGCCGCGAGATTCACCGCGCATTGATGAGCCAGGGGATCGACTAGGCGTCGGCCCCCACCGGCTCGGCCAGTGTCAGCAACAGATCCACGTCGAAATGCGCTTCGATATGCCGCGCCAGCGCGTCGAGCGCCTGATCGACACTGTCGGTGAATGACAGGTCCGAAGGCTCCCCCAACTCCTCCAGAAAGCGCGCCCGGAACCCGTCTGACGCGAACAGCCCGTGCAGGTAACAGCCCCGCACACGCCCGTCCGCACTGGCCGCGCCCTCCGGCCGCCCCCGGATATCAAGCCACGCCCGCTCGCAATCGGGCCCCGTGGTCTCGCCCAGGTGGATCTCGTACCCCTCGACCTCGCCCCCGGTCGGCCGATAGGTGGCCCGCGTCAGCGAAAGGTGCTTCTCGGGCCGCATCACCGTAGTGACATCCAGATGCCCGAGCCCCGCCACCTCTCCCGGCGCGCCCTCGATCCCCTCGGGATCGGCCACCGTCCGCCCCAGCATCTGGTAACCGCCGCAAACGCCCAGCACATGGCCCCCGCGCCGGATATGGGCGGTCAGGTCGATATCCCACCCCTGCGCGCGGAAATGGGCCAGATCGGCGATGGTCGACTTGCTGCCGGGAATCAGCACCAGATCGGCATCGCCGGGCAGGGGGCGGCCCGGCTCTATGATTTCGACGGTGACATGCGGCTCGCCCGACAGCGGATCGAGATCGTCGAAATTGGCGATCCGGCCAAGCCGCGGCACGGCTACCCTGAACCGCCCGCCGGGCCGGTTCTTCAGGTCCATCACGTCCTCCGCCGGCAGGCGCCAGGCGTCGGCGAACCACGGCAGTACGCCCAGCGACGGCCAGCCGGTGCGCCGCCCGATCTCCGCCAGCCCCTCGTCGAACAGGCTAACATCGCCCCGGAACTTGTTGATCGCAAATCCCTTTATTCTCGCGGCATCACCGGCCTCCAGAACCGCCTGCGTGCCGACGATCTGGGCGATGACACCGCCCCGGTCGATATCTCCCACAAGGATCACCGGCACCCCCGCGGCCTCGGCGAATCCCATATTGGCGATATCACCCGCCCGCAGGTTGATCTCGGCCGGGCTTCCCGCCCCCTCGACCAGCACGATATCGGCCTCCCGGCTCAGCCGGCGAAAACTGTCCAGCGTGGCGTTCAGCAGGCCGGGCTTGCGCGCCGAATACTCCCGCGCCCTCAGCGTGGCGAACCGCTTTCCCTGCACGATCACCTGCGCGCCGGTTTCGGTCTCGGGTTTCAGCAGAACCGGGTTCATGTCGGTATGCGCAGGCTTTCGCGCGGCCAGCGCCTGCAACGCCTGCGCCCGCCCGATCTCGCCCCCGTCCACGGTCACGGCGGCATTGTTCGACATGTTCTGCGGCTTGAACGGCGCCACGTTCAGCCCGCGATTGGCGCAGGCCCGCGCCAGCCCGGCCACGATCATCGACTTCCCGACATTCGAGCCCGCGCCCTGGATCATGATCGATCTTGCCATGCAGCACCCTCATCCTGCGCCGTGTCGTGATACTAGGCCCAAGGTCACAGGGGAAGCCATGATTGCGCCGCCCCGCACCCCTGTTGCCGCTTGCCAGCGGTGGCGCCCCACACATGAGAGTTGCCGCCCAACCTAATGAAATACCGTCCGAAAATGAAAAAGCCCTGCCGCAGGGGCAGGGCCTTTTCGTCAAGTCAGGAAAAAGAAGTGTCAGGCAGCTTCGGCCTGCGAAGCCAGAGCCGCGGCAGCATTGCGCCGCTCGCTTTCCTCGCGCGACAGCGCGACAGAGGTGCGAACACCCTTCGACACGAATTCCATAAGGCCGGACACAACCCGTTCGTTGGGGTCGATACCGGCACAGCTCAGCACTTCACGCCCATCGCGCGAGCGGGCCCAACGGGCGATCTGTTCAGGACCATTGCCATATTTCTTGTCGTCAGAAATGGCATCGTCCAGCGCGGCCAGTACAACAGCCGCGAAAAGTTTGCGAGCACGGTTGCCTTGTTCGGCATTGAAGGCCGTGCCGTCAACGAAATCTTTCATGATTCGTCCTTGCTTTTATTGCTCTTGTCTTTTCGGCGTGGCGATGGTTATGACGAAGTTTATTCGATTCGGATAGCCCTGTGTTGCATAGCTTGGTTGCAATTTGTGCATACCTTTCTGCACCTGCAGCACGAGATTTCGTCGTCTTGCCCACCTTTGCATCCCCAGATATAGGGATGTGCCAAATATGATCAACCTTTTGACATGGGAAAGTCACGATGCCCAAGATCAACGGAAATGAAATTCGCCCCGGCAACGTGTTGGAGCATAACGGCGGTCTGTGGAGCGCCGTGAAGGTCGAACATGTCAAACCCGGCAAGGGCGGCGCCTTCGCACAGGTCGAGATGCGCAACCTGCGCAACGGCTCGAAACTGAACGAACGCTTCCGCAGCGCCGACAAGGTCGAGCGTGTGCGGCTGGAGCAGAAGGACCAGCAATTCCTCTATGAGAACGACGGGATGCTGATCTTCATGGATGCCGAAAGCTACGAACAGATCGAACTGCCCGCCGAAATCCTCGGCGAGCGCCGCCCGTTCCTGCAGGACGGCATGACCATCACCGTGGAATTCCACGAAAGCGAGGCGCTGAACGCCACGCTGCCGCAAAAGGTGGTCTGCAAGGTGGTCGAGACCGAACCGGTGGTAAAGGGCCAGACCGCGGCCAACAGCTTCAAGCCCGCCGTGCTCGACAACGGCGTCAAGGTCATGGTGCCGCCCTTCGTGGGCCCCGACGAGGATATCGTCGTCAACACCGAGACGATGGATTACGCCGAGCGCGCCTGACCCTCAGACCCCGGCGCGATCCAAGAGCCGCGAAACCAGCCCCTGATAGCCTGCGCCGAAAAGGCGCAGGTGCACCAAGGCCGGAAACAGCTGGTAAATCGGCCGACGGCCCTCGTGCCCGTCGCGCAGGGCGCCATAGCCGTCCATCGCCTCGGCCGGGGGCCGGCCGAACAGATGCAGCATGGCCAGGTCGACCTCTCCGTCGCCATGGTAACAGGCCGGGTCGATGAGATAGGCGGCCCCGCCTGAGAAAAGCGCGTTGCCCGTCCAGATATCGCCATGCAGCAGGGCAGGGCGCGGCCGCTCCGGCAGAAGCTCCGGCAAACGCTCGCACAAGGCCTCCAGCCGTCGCGCCGTCTCTGCCGGCACCGCCTCAAGAAACGGCAGTAGCCGGTTCTCGGCCCAGAAAGCCGGCCAGTTGACCGTCACGCTATTGCGGATATCGACTGGCCCGAAGGCATAATCCTCCGCCCAGCCATAACCATCGCCCTCGGATCCGTGCAGCAAGGCCAGCGCCGCCCCAAGGGCGCGCCAGCTCTCCGGGCGGGGCGGCGTTTCGTCCAGATACTCCAGCACGATCATCCCCGGCCCGGCGAACAGAACCTCGGGCACCGGCGCGCCGGTCTCGCGCATCGCCCGCAACATCCGGGCTTCCCTCTCGACCATCGGCCCGGTCTTGGCAACCACATGCCCGCCGCCATCAAGGTCTGCCCGGGTCACGTCCGACAGGTCGCCGCCATGCAAGGCCACGATCCCGGCAACCCGCCGCCCAAGCGCCGCTTCGATCCGCGCCCGAACGCTCATTCCACGTAGGTAACTTTCGCCTCGCCCGCTTGCATCTCGCCCTTCGCCCGGTTGAACCGCAGATAGGCGATGCCGCGCCCCCCGGCCTGGGTGAACAGTGTGCCCGCAGGCTTGCCATCGGCGGTGATCTCGGCCCCCACCGGCGCCTCGCCCTCGACCAGCACCGGCACCAACCCCTTGTTCAGCTCGGTCTTGTGCTTCATCCGGGCCGTCACTTCCTGCCCGACATAACATCCCTTGCGGAAATCCACCCCGTTCAACCGGCCGAACCCGGCCTCGAGGATGAACGTATCAGGCGTCAGCTCGACCCCCGTCTCGGGGATGCAATGCGCCACCCGGATGGCATCGAAATCGGTGCCGTCATCGCCCTCTTCATCGCCATAGAGTCGCCAGCCCAGCTCCGGATGGCGCGGATCGGCCAGCGCCCCCTCGGGCGCGGGCCCCGTGCCCCGAAACAGCTTCAGCGGGCTCTCCTCGATCGTCACGTCCTTGCGCAGCTTGTACATCCTCAGCCGCTTCACCAGGTCCTCCGCCAGCGACCCATCGACATCCAGCAGGATCGACTCGCCCCGCCGGACAAGGATGAAGTCGGCGATATACTTGCCCTGCGGCGTCAGCAGCGCGGTATAGACCGGCCCTTCGCCCAGCTTCGCGACATTGTTGGTCACAAGCCCTTGCAGGAATGGCTCGGCATCGCTGCCGGTGATTTCATAGATTGCGCGTGTCATCGCATCTCCCGTTTTCGTCCCTTTCGTAATATAGGTGCGACCGGCCACGACAACAGGGGAGAAACATGCGCGCGAAACTGTCGGTCGTCATCCCGACCCTGAACGCCGAAACCGCTCTGACGCGCAGCCTGCCGGCGCTGGCCGAGGGGCTGTCGGCGGGGCTGATCCGCGAACTGGTGATCTCCGACGGCGGCTCAAAGGACGCAACCCTGACCATCGCCGAGGAGGCGGGCGCGCAGATCGTCACCGGCCCGGCCTCGCGCGGCGCCCAGCTGCGGCGCGGGGCAGGGGCGGCACAGGGCGAATGGCTCCTCTTCCTCCATGCCGACACCGTGCTGCCGCCGGGCTGGCCCGATCTCGTCCTGTCGCACCTACCAACCGGCCGCCCCGCCCATTTCCGCCTGAAATTCGACGCCTCAGGCCCCGCCGCCTCCATCGTGGCGGGCTGGGCCAACCTGCGCTCGCGCGTCTTCCGCCTGCCTTACGGCGATCAGGCGCTGCTGATCTCGCGATCCGACTATGACGCCACGGGCGGCTACCCCGACCGGCCCCTGATGGAGGACGTGGCGATGGCAAGGAAACTGGGCCGGCGCCTGACCATCCTGCCCGCCACCGTCACCACCAGCGCCGACAAGTACCGCCGTGACGGCTGGCTCCGGCGCGGCACGCGGAACCTGTCGCTCCTCCTGCGATACCTGTCAGGCGCCGATCCAACCCGTCTCGCCCGCCGCTACTGACTTCAGAAGAACGTCCGTTTCGTCTCGTTGAACGTCTTCTGCACATCCTTGAATTCATACTCCGAGCGCACCCAGTCCTCGAAGGAAATGCCGGTCTCCGCCTGCCGGGCCTCGTAAAGGTCAAGGATGTAGTCGAGCACCCCGGTCTTGGTCCAGCGGAAGTGAATATACTTCGCCGTCAGCATCTTACGGGCCTCCGACACCGGCCGCCCCTCGATCACGATCAGGTAGATCGCCGAGGCGAACCCGGCCCGGTCGGCCCCTGATTTGCAATGCATGACGAAGGGCTTCTCGATCGTCCGGAATGCGTCGATCACCTTCAGGATATCCTCCCGCGGGGCCGCGTGGCGGGCATGAAACGTCACATTCACCAGCTTCAGCCCGAGTTCCCGACAGCTTTCCTCCTCCACGAGGTAATGCGCCGCACCGCCCGCCCCCCGCAGGTTCAGGATTGATTTGATCCCCATCGCCTTGAGCTTGACGAAACGTTCATGCGTCGGCTGGTTCGAGCGGTAGACGCCGGGCGCGACGGGGAAAAAATTCGTCCATACCTTGCGGAGGACGGCATGATCGAACCACAGATTGTATATATTTGCCCGCCGCCGGTTCTCCGGCGTCGACAGGTCCGTGTTGTAAGAGGCGCGCAGACCCCGCTCCCAGTCGGTAATCCGTTTGATCAGCTTCATGAGGGTCCGTGCGCTCCGTTCTCCGTCCCGTCGGGGGCCGCGTTCATCTAGGGGCAACCTGACCGCAAGGCAACCCGTGAGATCGCTGATTGACGCCCTCGGCGCGCGGCGTAAAGTCCCGCGAACCCTTGAAAGGAGACTTACATGAGCGATGCAGGCGGCCGCCCATACCTTGCGATACCCGGCCCCTCGGTGATGCCCGAGGAGGTGCTGCGCGCCATGCACCGCACCGCGCCCAACATCTACGCGGGCGAGGTGGTGGACGTCACCGACAGCCTGATCCCCGACCTGCGCCGCGTGGCACGGACCGAAGGGCACGCCACCATCTACATCGCCAACGGCCACGGCGCGTGGGAGGCCTCGCTCGCCAACGTGGTGGCCCCCGGCGACCGGGTGCTCGTGCCCGCCACCGGGCGCTTCGGTCTCGGCTGGGCCGAGATCGCCGACTCCCTTGGCGTGGAGGTCGAGCTGATCGACTTCGGCCGCCGCACGCCCATCGACCCCAACCGGGTCGAGGACGCCCTCAGGGCCGACACCGGCCGCCGGATCAAGGCGGTGCTGGCCACCCATGTCGACACCTCTACCTCGATCCGCAACGACATCGCCGCCGTGCGGCAGGCGATAGACGCGGCGGGCCACCCGGCGCTCCTGATGGCCGACTGCATCGCCTCGATGGGCTGCGACCGGTTCGAGATGGACGCGTGGGGCGTCGACGTGGCCGTCGCGGCCAGCCAGAAGGGCTTCATGGTGCCGCCGGGGCTGGGCTTCGTCTTCTTCAACCCCCGCGCGGCAGAGGCGCGGGCGGCCCTGCCACGGGTCTCCCGCTACTGGGACTGGCGGCTGCGGGCCGAACCGGAGATGTTCTACCAGTATTTCGGCGGCACAGCCCCCACGCACCATGTCTACGGCCTCCGCGCCGCCCTCGACATCATCCACGCCGAAGGGATCGAAGCCGTCTGGGCCCGGCACGAGCGGCTGGCCCGCGCCATCTGGACCGCCTGCGAGACATGGGGGCAGGCGGGCGCCCTGCGGCTCAACGTGGCCGACCGCGCCCATCGCAGCCACGCGGTCACCTCGCTGGCGCTCGATGCGCCCGACGGCACGCGGCTGCGGCAATGGCTCGAGGCGAATGCCGGGGTCACGCTGGGCATCGGCCTCGGCATGGGCACCGACGCGGACCCCAAGGGCGACGGCTTTTTCCGCATCGGCCATATGGGCCACGTCAACGCCCACATGATCCTCGGGGTTCTGGCGACGATCGAGGCGGGTCTCACCGCCCTCGACATTCCCCACGGCACCGGCGCGGTCGAGGCCGCGGCGGGCGCTCTGGCGGCGGGCTGAGCCTCAGGCCCGCTGCCCGATCCGCGAAATCAGCAGGTTCAGCCCGTAACTGATCGCAAGCACGACGGGCAGGCCAAAGACGGCCCACAAGACCATGAAAATCCAGAGCAAATTGACCAACCCCATGACCAGCGCGGCATTGGTGTAATTCGGGGCTTCTGGCAGCGTACCCTTCTTCATGAAGGAAGCTTATCGCGAACTTCGCAACGGGCAGAGTAAATATTGCGCGAGAGCGCTTACTCGAGCACCTCGGCCAGTGCCTCGGGCAGGGCCTCGGCCAGCACCACCATGTCCTCGGGCCGGCCGCAACTGATGCGGATACACCGGTCCTGCGGGGCGACCGAGGGCTTGCGGACGAACACGCCGCGCGCCACCAGCGCCTCTAGGATCCGCGTCGCGAACGCCCCGTCGCGGCCGCAATCGACCGCCACGAAATTCGTGGCCGACGGCAGCGCCGCCATGCCGCTCTCCGAGGCGATCCGTGCGATCTCGTGCCGCGATTCGTCCACCTTCCGGCACACGTAATCAAGCCAGCCACGGTCCTTCAGTGCCGCCAGAGCACCGGCCTGCGCCACCCGGTTCATGCCGAAATGATTGCGGATCTTGTCGAAGCTGCGGATCAGCTCCGGCGCCCCGATGGCATACCCGATCCGGGCGCCGGCCATCCCGTAAGCCTTTGAGAACGTTCGCATCCGGATGACCCGCGGATCATCCGCCGCGATCGGCGCCGCGGTGCCTTCGGGCGCGAATTCCACATAGGCCTCGTCCAGCAGCAACAGACATCCCTCGGGCAGTTGGTCCAGCGCCTTCGCGATGGTCTCGCCGCTGTGCCAGCTGCCCATCGGGTTGTCCGGATTGGCAAGGTAGACAAGCTTCGCCCCCGTCTCTTTCGCCTTGGAAAACAAGCGGTTGGGGTCTTCATGGTCGTCCCGGTACCGCACCTTGTGCAGCTCGCCGCCAAAGCCCGCCACGTGATAGTTGAACGTCGGATAGGCCCCGTCGGACGTGACCACCGCATCCCCCGGCGCGATCAGCAGCCGCACGAGATAGCCCAGCAGCCCGTCGATCCCCTCGCCGATCAGCACATTGCCAAGCTCGACCCCGTGATGCGCGGCGACCGCCACGCGCAGGTCATGGCTCGTCGGATCGCCGTATTTCCAGATCTGCGCCGCCTCTTCCCGCATCGCGGCCACGGCCTTGGGCGAAGGCCCGAACAGGCTTTCATTGGCGCCAAGTCGGGCACGGAAGGGGGCGCCGCGGGCGCGTTCCTGTTCCTCGGGCCCGACGAAGGGCACGTTGGCGGGGAGGGAGTTAACGAGGTCGGTCTAGCGTGGTCCTGTCATGGCGGGACATAAGACCAGTCGCGGCGGGGTTGCAAGGGTCTGCCGATGTGACGTTTTGATGGCGGCAGAGCGGGAATCGCGGTTTGATGGTCGCAGGACAAGGAGGTGCCCCATGCCGCGCGTGACCGTCGAAACCATTGACAAGATTGCATTTGTTACCCTGAACCGCCCCGAGAAGATGAACGCGGTCGACCTCGAGATGGCCGAGGGAATCGTCGAGGCGGGGCAGAAACTGATCGACGCGGATATCCGGGCGGTGGTCCTTTCCGGGGCGGGCAAGGCCTTCTGCGCGGGGCTCGACGTGATGAGCTTCGCCAAGCATGCGGCGGGCGATCCGGAGGCCAGAATCATGCCGCGAACCCACGGAAATACCAATATGTTTCAAGAGGTTGCGATGGTCTGGCGCAGGGTGCCTGTGCCGGTGATCGCGGCGGTGCAGGGGGTGGCGTTCGGGGCCGGGTTCCAGTTGGCGCTGGGGGCGGACATGCGCATTGCGGCGCCGGGCACGAAGCTGGCGATCATGGAGATGAAATGGGGGCTGATTCCCGACATGGGGGGCATGGTTCTGTTGCCGAAACTGGCGCGGTCCGACGTGATCCGGAAGATGACCTATACGGCAGAACCGATCGAAGCCGAGCAGGGCGAGGCCTGGGGGCTGGTGACCGAGATCAACGACCAACCCCTTGAAAGGGCCAAGGAAATCGCTGCGCAGATTGCCGCGAAAAGCCCCTCGGCCATCCGTGCAGCAAAACGGTTGCTGGCGGTCGCCGAGAGCGGCGCGGGTGAGGATGAGGTGCTTCTGGCCGAAAGCCGCGAGCAGGCCAGCCTGATGGGCAAACCAGACCAGATGGAGGTGATCGCGGCCAACATGGCGGGCCGCGATCCGGAGTTCAAATAGCCAAAATCCAACGTCGGTATAACGTCGGTATTTTGTCGGTATCGCGTCGGTGCGATATCAGCCCAGCTCGGTCAGCCTTTCGAGGGCTGCACGGATCTTGGCCTCTTCCTCTTCCCGGGCGCGCAGGTTCTCGCGCGCCTCTTCGACCACGTCTTCGGGCGCGCTTGCGACGAATTTCGGGTTGTTGAGCCGCCCGCGCAACCCGCCCAGTTCCTTCTCGAGCTTGCCCAGCGTCTTCTCCAGCCGCGCCTTCTCCTCTTCCACGTCGATCACGTCTGCCAGCGGCAGGCCGAAGCTGGCGCCATCGGCGGGAACGGTGATGCAGCCCTTGGGGAAGGCGTCGGTGGACGTCAGGCTGTCGACGCGGGCAAGGCGCTTGATCATCACCTCGTTGCGGTCCCACGCGGCCTGAGCCGCGGCGTCGATCTCGGTCACCAGCATCGGGATGTGCAGGCCGACCGGCACATGCACCTGCGCACGGGCGGAACGGATGGAGTCGATCAGGTCGATGACCCAGTTCATCTCGCGGTCGGCCTCGCGGTCGATCAGCTCTTCGCCATAGGTCGGCCAATCGGCGTGAACCAACATTTTCCCGCGTTTTCCGAGGGTTCCCCACAGTTCTTCAGTTATGAAGGGCATGATCGGGTGCAGCAGGACAAGGCACTGGTCAATGACCCACGCCATGGTCGCCTGCGTCTCGGCCTTGGTGGCCTCGTCGCCATCGAGCAGGAGCGGCTTGGAAAACTCGACGTACCAGTCACAGACCTTGCCCCAGACGAAGGCATAGAGCGCGTTGGCCGCGTCGTTGAAGCGGAACTGCTCGAGCGCGGTATCGACCTCGACGCGCACCTTGGCGGTTTCGCCGACGATCCAGCGGTTCACCGTGGCGGTGGGCTGCGGGATCTGACCATCGGAGCCGGTGGCGCCATTCATCTCGGCAAAGCGCGCGGCATTCCAGAGCTTGGTGCCGAAATTCCGATATCCTGCAATACGTTGCGTCGACAACTTCAGGTCGCGGCCCATGGCGGCCATGGCCGTCAGGGTGAAGCGCACGGCATCCGCGCCGTATTCCTCGATCAGTTCCAGCGGGTCGAGCACGTTGCCCAGCGACTTGGACATCTTCTTGCCCTTCTCGTCGCGGACGAGCGCGTGGACATAGACGTGATCGAAGGGGCGCTGCCCGACCACGGCATATTGCATCATCATCATCCGGGCGACCCAGAAGAAAATGATGTCAAAGCCGGTCACCAACACACTGGTGGGAAAGTATTTTTGCAGCTCGGGCGTGTCCTCGGGCCAGCCCAGCGTGCCGATCGGCCAAAGGCCGGAGGAGAACCACGTGTCGAGCACGTCCGGATCCTGCCAGACCGGGTAGACAAGGTGCGTGGGGTCCTGGCTCGCGGTATAGTCCGCCAGGCTTTCGGCAAGGCGGTGCAGCGCCTCGTCACGGGATCTGACCTCGACCACCTGCATCGAGTGGAGCGGCACCGGAAGCGACGCGAGCTTGTCGTGATAAGCTTTTGTAATCCCGTCAAAATCGGGCGCGCATTCCATTAGGTAGCTGCTGTGCCCCTCGTTCAGCAGGCGCAGCATCTCGACAAGGTCGAGCGTGCCATCGCCCTCGTCATCGTGGAAACCGGGGCTGGACAGGTCGAACCCGTACCAGACGGGGATCTGATGGCCCCACCAGAGCTGACGCGAAATGCACCAAGGCTCAATGTTTTCAAGCCAGTGGAAGTAAACCTTGCGGTCCTGCTCGGGCATGATGTTGACCTCGCCCTTGCGGACGGAGTCGATGGCCGGGCCGACGATCTTTTGCGTGTCGACGAACCACTGATCGGTCAGCATCGGCTCGATCACGACCTTCGAGCGATCACCAAAAGGCTGCATGATCGGCTTGTTTTCCACAAAAGCGACGGTCTCGCCTTGATCATTTTCAACTTCGACGGCCAAACCTTCGTTGGTGATCTGCTCGACGACCAGCTTGCGCGCTTCGAACCGGTCGAGACCGCGCAGATCGTCAGGGACGAGATTGAGGGTGTCGGCCTCCTCGATGGTGAAATCGCTGCCGCTCGCAATTTCCTGCGCGCGGGTGGCGCAGGTGGCGTAATCGGCCCCGTCCGAGCGCATCTGGGCGCTGGTGTTCATCAGGCGGTACATCGGGATGTTGCCGCGCTTGGCGACGCCATAGTCGTTGAAGTCATGCGCGCCGGTGATCTTGACCGCGCCCGAGCCGAAATTCGGATCGGGATAGTCGTCGGTGATGATCGGGATCATGCGCCGGTGCTCTTTCGGCCCAACGGGAATTTCGCAGAGTTTTCCGACGATTGCCGCGTAACGCTCATCCGACGGATGGACCGCCACGGCACCGTCGCCCAGCATGGTTTCGGGCCGCGTGGTGGCGATGGAGATATAGTCGCGCGTCTCGCGGAAAATCACCTCGCCATTTTCATCTTTCTCCAAATACTCATATGTCTCGCCGCCGGCGAGCGGGTACTTGAAGTGCCACATATGGCCGTTGGTCTCGACATTCTCGACCTCGAGATCGGAGATGGCGGTCTCGAAATGCGGGTCCCAGTTGACCAGCCGCTTGCCGCGATAGATCAGCCCCTTGTCGTACATGTCGACAAAGACCTTGATGACGGCGTCGTGGAAATTGCCCTCTTCGCCTTCGGGCGCGGCGGGGGCGCCGGACATGGTGAAGGCGTTGCGCGACCAGTCACAGGAGGCGCCGAGGCGCTTGAGCTGATTGATGATGGTGCCGCCGGATTGGGTTTTCCACTCCCAGACCTTTTCGAGGAATTTCTCGCGCCCCATGTCGCGGCGTGACTCGTTGCCTTCCTCGGCAAGGCGGCGCTCGACGACCATCTGGGTGGCGATGCCGGCATGGTCCTGCCCCGGCTGCCAGAGCGTGTCGTGGCCCTTCATCCGGTGCCAGCGGATCAGGATATCCTGCAGCGTGTTGTTGAACGCGTGCCCCATGTGGAGCGAGCCCGTCACGTTGGGCGGCGGGATCATGATCGAGAAGGTTTCGGCCCCGTCGCCGGCATTGGCACCGGCCTTGAAGGCGCCGGAGCCTTCCCATGCGTCATAGATGCGGCCCTCGGCCTCTGTCGCGTCGAATGTCTTGTCCATCGCCATCTGTCGCGGTCCCCGCGCTGCTTACCTTCAGTCGGGGTTCGGCATACCCAATGACAGGGCCGAGGGAAAGACGGGAATGGCGTCAGGCGGCGCGGCGGGCCGCGAGGTCGGCGTCGGTCAGCGGTTCGCGGGCCCCGGGGCGGATGACGGCCGGGTCATAGGCTTGCCGGGCAAACACCTCCTCGACCATGGGCGCGAAGAAATCGAGCGGCAGGGTGTCGTAGTCGGGATCAAAGCTCGCCTGGTCCCAGCGTTCGCAGAACTGGACATTGTCGTCGAAATAGGGGTGGCCCTTGTGGCGGTCGCGCTTGTTGGGGTCGGCGCCCTCGAGGTGGTGGCCGTAATAGATCATCTGAAAGTCGCCATGGGTCTGGACGACCCATGTGCATTGCTCGCGCAGGAAGGGCTTGAGGATGGTGGCGGCGTATTCGTCGTGGTTGTAGGGGGCGTAGATGTCGCCGATATCGTGGAGGAGGGCGGCGACGACCCAGTCGGTATCGGCCCCGTCGCGCCATGCGCGGGTGGCGGACTGGAGCGAGTGGCCGAGGCGGGTGATCTGGTAGCCGGAGAGGCCTTCGTCGAGTTCGACGAGGGCCTTGAGCAGCCGTTGGGCGGTGTGCCTGGTGTGGTCGATCTCGTGGGCGGTGAGGAATTCGTAGTCTTCCTTGGTGCCGTCCTTCATCCGGGTGAAGCTGACCTTGTCCATGGTGGCGGGCTCCCTTGGCCGTGTGGGGTGTTTGCGGACCATGGTAGAGCGCATCTCCGCGGGGCGAAAGGGTCAGGCGCGCCCCCTTGCCACCTATGCCCGCGGGGCGTATACGCCCGGCCTGACCCAAAGGAGTTCGTGGCCCATGCATGGCAGCGCAAACGTCAACATCATGATCAAGGCCGCGCGCAAGGCGGGGCGGTCGCTGGTCAAGGATTTCCGCGAGGTGGAGAACCTCCAGACCTCGATGAAGAGCGCGGGCGATTTCGTGAGCCGGGCCGATATCGCGGCCGAGAAGATCCTCAAGGAAGAGCTGATGGGCGCGCGCCCGACCTATGGCTGGCTGGCCGAGGAAGGCGGCGAGGAGGAGGGCAAGGACCCCACCCGCCGCTGGATCGTCGACCCGCTGGACGGCACGACCAACTTCCTGCACGGGCTGCCGCACTGGGCGATCTCGATCGGGCTGGAGCATAAGGGGCAGGTCGTCGCCGGCGTCATCTTCGACGCCGCCAAGGACGAGCTCTACTGGGCCGAAAAGGGCGAGGGCGCGTGGCTGAACGAGAGCCGGCTGCGGGTGTCGAACCGGAGCAAGATGATCGAATCGATCTTTGCCACCGGCGTCCCCTTCGGCGGGCGGGCGGACCTGCCACAGACGCTGCAGGATCTGGCGCGGCTGATGCCGTCATGCGCGGGTGTGCGGCGCTGGGGTTCGGCGGCGCTCGATATGGCTTACGTGGCCGCGGGCCGCTACGAAGGGTTCTGGGAGCGTCGGCTGAACGCGTGGGATCTGGCCGCCGGCGTGATCATCGTGCGCGAGGCCGGCGGGCTGATCGAGCCGCTGCGCGAGGGGCGCGACATTCTTGGCCATGGCGAGGTGCTCTGTGCCAACGAGGCGATCTTTGACAAGTTCGCCGGGATCATCCGCGACGCCTGAGCGTCAGGCATCCGACGGGTGGTTCACCCCGTCATTCCACGGGATCGGTTCATAGTCGGCCGGGTTGATGCCCTCCAGACAGCCAAGGTTGACGCCGTACTCGTTCGGGTCCGAGCGGCGCCGGTGGTGGGTGTAAATCCCGCAGACCGAGCAGAACCAGTGCTGCGCCGTGCCGGTCTTCCACTGGTAGAGCGTCAGCGCCTCGGCCCCTTTCACGATTTCCACGCCCGCCATCGGCACGCTCACGTTCGGCGCGGCCCGGCGGCGGCAGAAACTGCAATCGCAGCGCATCGGACGATCCAGCGCCCCCTCCGGCAAATCCACGCGCAATTCGACCGCGCCGCAATGGCAGGTGGCTTTGGTGATCATCGGCGTCGCCCGACCCTTGGCACGTTGCTTCGGACATATTTGTATTCCGCATCCGGATGCGGCGGGTGGCCATGTGTGCGCTGCCAGAACGCCGTGCCCCCGCGAGCAAGAAAGACCGGCAGGGTCAGCACTGCGCCCACGATAAACCCGCCCGCATGGGCCCAGTAGGCCACGCCGCCCTGCAACGGATCGGCGCCGATGCCGGCGAAAAGCTGGATGCCGAACCAGAGCGCCAGCATGATCCATGCGGGGATGGTGAAGATACGGAAGAAGACGATGAAGATGACAAGGATATCGACCTTCGCCTTCGGAAACAGCAGCAGGTAGCCGCCCATGATGCCCGCGATGGCGCCCGAGGCGCCGACGGTCGGCACCGGCGAATAGGGCGCGGCAAGGATATGCGCCAGCCCCGCCCCGACGCCCGAGGCGACATAAAAGGCGAGATAGCCCAGATGCCCCATCTCGTCTTCCATGTTGTCGCCGAAGATCCACAGGAACAGCATGTTGCCCAGCAGGTGCATCACCCCGCCATGCAGGAACATCGAGGTCAGGATCGTGTGATAGGTGCCGTCCTGCGTGACCATCGCCGGCACCATCGCCCATTCGTAGAAAAAGGCGTTGAGGTCGCGCGGGTCGGTGAACTGGGGCCAATACGCGAGGAAAATCACGATATTGGCCGCCATCAGGGCGTAGGTCACATAGGGCGTGCGCCCCGACGGGTTATGGTCGCGGATAGGGAACATGGGCTCAAGCTGCGGCGAAAGCCGGGCGGCGTCAAGCGGCTCCGCCCAGCAGTGCGGCGTTTCCTCCCGCAGCCGTGGTATCGACGCAGACATGACGCTCGTGACAGACATGGCCGTGGTCGGGCTGGCCCGTGATGAGCGGCAGGATCGGGCCTGATCGGGCGGCGAGCGCCTGAGCATAGGCGCGGCCCTTGTCCGCATCCCCCCACCAGAGCGCGCCGGAATGGCCGTCGAGCTTGGTCAGCAGGTCGGGGGCGAGGTCGCCGGTGGCCTCGACCGCCGCGCCGCCCAAGGCGCGGACGGCCTCGGCCTGTGCCTTGGCCGCGTCGGTGCCCGGCCCGAGGCAGAGGATCGCGGCACGCCGGTAGCTGCCCAGCCGGTTGGATTCGCCGGTAGGACCCGGCAGGACGAGATCGTTGAGCCGCTTGTCGCGCCCGGTGTTGGCGTCCTTGAGGGCCTTCTCGATATCCGCCTGTTTCATGCTGCCGGACCACTCGCTGCCCTGTTGCGGCGCCGGGGTCAGGGTGTAGCGCGGCAGGTAATGCGGCCCGCCCGCCTTTGGCCCTGTGCCGGAAAGCCCTTCGCCGCCAAAGGGTTGGCTGCCCACGATGGCACCGATCTGGTTGCGGTTCACATACATGTTGCCCGCCTCGATCCGGTCGGTGACATGCTGCACCCGGTCATCGATCCGGGTTTGCAGGCCAAAGGTCAGGCCATAGCCGGTGGCGTTGATGGCGTCGATCACGGCGTCGAGTTCATTCGCCTTGAAGGTGGCAAGATGCAGGACCGGGCCGAAGATTTCCCGCTCGAGATCGGCAATGCCATTCACCCGGATCAGGGTGGGGGCGATGAAGCTGCCGGAATTGGGTGTATTGAGTTCATGCATCAGGCGCCCCTCGGCGCGGGCGGTCTGGATATGCGCAGCGATGCCCGACCGCGCGTCTTCGTCGATCACCGGGCCGACATCGGTGGAGAGGTGCCACGGCGTACCCATCACCAGCGCATCCATCGCTCCGGTGAGCATTTCGGTGAAGTTCTCGACGATATCCTCCTGCACGTAGAGACAGCGCAGCGCCGAGCAGCGTTGGCCCGCCGATTGAAAGGCGCTCTCGACGATGGCCTGCACCGCCTGTTCCGGCAGCGCGGTGGAATCCACGATCATCGCGTTGAGCCCGCCGGTTTCGGCGATGAGCGGCGCGCCGGGGGCGAGGTTCTCGGCCATGGCCGCGCGGATTTTCATCGCCGTCGCGGTGGAGCCGGTGAAGGCCACACCATCGACGCGGGCATCGGAGGTGAGCGCCGCGCCGATATCCCCCCCGCCGGGCAGCAGTTGCAGGGCGGTTTGCGGCACGCCCGCCTCGTGCAGCAGCTTGATGGCGAGGTGGGAGATGAGCGGCGTCTGCTCCGCCGGTTTCGACAGCACCGCATTGCCGGCGGCCAGAGCGGCGGACATCTGGCCGGTGAAGATGGCCAGCGGAAAGTTCCACGGGCTGATGCAGGTGAAGGTGCCCACGGGCTGCGCATCGGGGGCGTTGGCGGCGTAGTAGCGCAGGAAATCGACCGCCTCGCGCAGTTCGGCCACGGCGTCGGGCAGGGATTTGCCGGCCTCGCGGGCGATGATGGCGAAAATCTCGCCGAAGTTCTTTTCATAGAGGTCGGCGGCGCGGTTGAGGATGCGGGCGCGGTCCTCGGCCGGGGCGTCCCACGGTTTGGCATGGGCGAGGGCGGTTTCGATATCCGCCGCGCTGGCGGTGGCGACGGTGCCGGGGCTGTCGGCGGGGTCGGCGGGGTTGATGACCGGCTGCGCCTCGCTGGGCGCGGCTTTGGCGGCGAGGATCGGGGCCGCGTCCCATTTGGCGGTGGCGAAGGGGCCGCGCTCGGCCGCAATCAGGTCGAGCGTGGGCTGATGGGTCAGGTCGAAGCCCTTGGAGTTAGGGCGTTCCGGCAGGAACAGCTCGGGCCCGCGGGGCAGGCGGGCGGCCATGTCGCTGACCGCGTTGAAGGGATCGCGGGCGACCTCCTCCGGCGGCACGTCCTCGTCGACGATCTGGTTGACGAAGGAGGAGTTGGCGCCGTTTTCCAGCAGGCGGCGGACGAGATAGGCCAGCAGGTCACGATGGGCGCCGACGGGGGCGTAGATGCGGCAGCGGGTGTGCTCGGCCTTCATGATGAGGGTGTGGAGTGATTCGCCCATGCCGTGCAGGCGCTGGAATTCGAATTCGTCCTTCTGATCCTTGCCCATGTCGAGGATGGCCGCCGCCGTGTGGGCGTTGTGCGTGGCGAACTGGGGATAGATCCGATCGGTCATCGACAGGAGCTTGCGGGCGTTGGCGATGTAGGAAATGTCGGTCGCCGCCTTCGAGGTGAAGACCGGAAAGCCGTCGACCCCTTCGACCTGCGCGCGCTTGATCTCGGTGTCCCAGTAGGCGCCTTTCACCAGCCGCACCATGATCCGCCGATCAAGGCGCTGGGCCATGTCGTAGAGGTGGTCGAGCACGGGGGCGGCGCGCTGGCCATAGGCTTGCACCACCACGCCGAACCCGTCCCAGCCGGCCAGCGACGGCTCGGCGAGGGTGGCCTCGATGACTTCGAGGGAGAGGGAGAGGCGGTCGGCCTCCTCGGCATCGATATTGAGGCCCATCCGCGCGGATTTCGCCAACAGCGCAAGCGAGCGCAGGCGCGGCATCAGCACGTTCATCACGAGGTCTTCCTGCGCCACCTCGTAGCGGGGATGCAGCGCCGAGAGCTTGACCGAAATGCCGGGATTGTCCCGGATGTCGCGGTTGGTGCAGGCGTTGGAGATCGCGGTGATCGCACGGGAATAGGCGAGGTGATAGCGGATCGCGTCGTCATCGGTGCGCGCGGCCTCGCCCAGCATGTCATAGGAATAGGTGTAGCCCTTCTTCTCCATGTTGGCGGCGCGGTTCATGGCGCTTTCGATGGTCTCGCCCAGCACGAACTGGCGCCCCATCTCCTTCATCGCGCGGCCGACGGCGGTGCGGATCACCGGCTCGCCCAGCCGCCGGATCGCCCCGCGCAGCGCCTTGACGGGGCCGGGGTCTTCGTCCTTGAGCACCTTGCCGGTCAGCATCAGCGCCCATGTCGAGGCGTTGACCAGCGGCGAGGTGGAATGGCCCATGTGCCGGCCCCAGTCCGACGGCGCGATCTTGTCCTCGATCAGCGCGTCGATGGTCTCGGCATCCGGCACGCGCAACAGCGCCTCGGCAAGGCACATCAGCGCAATGCCTTCTTCCGTTGACAGGCCGTACTCGGCAAGGAACACTTCCATCAGGCCGGGGTTCGACTGGCTGCGGATGTCGCGCACCAGCGCGGCGCCCCGGTCGCAGATCCGCGCGCGGTCCTCCTCCGACAGCGCGGCAAGCGCCGTCAGCCGGTCGAGCGTTTCCGCCTCGTCGGCATAGGTGGCAAGGTCGATGGCACGGCGGGTGTCGCTGTCATAGGGCAAGGCAGTCTCCTGAAGGCAGAAGTGATTTATCCCATTTTATCATTGCCTGATTTAAACTTTTTCCCGAAAATCTCAAAGCCGCAGTCGATCCGGGCAGAAAAACGGGGGAAAACCATGCAGGATGAACATGCACAGCTTGATCGGTTCGACCGGTCGATTCTCCGCGTGCTGGCCGCGGACGGGCGGATTTCCATCACCGACCTGGCCCGCGAGATCGGCCTGTCGAAATCGCCCACCCAGGCGCGGCTCCGGCGGCTCGAGGCGTCGGGGGTGATCACCGGCTACCGCGCTTTGGTCGATCCGATCCGGCTGGGCCACGATCACGTCAGCTTTGTCGAGGTGCGGCTGCACGACACCCGCGAAAAGGCGCTGTCGGAATTCAACGCCGCCGTTCTCAAGGTGCCCGAGATCGAACAGGCGCACATGATCGCGGGAAATTTCGACTACCTGCTGAAAATCCGCACCCAGAGCATGGCCGATTACCGCCGCATCCTCGCCGAGCATGTCTCGACCCTGCCGCACGTGGCGAATACCTCGACCTACGTGGCGATGGAGGCGGTAAAGGAAAGCACCCTGCCAACCGTGATTTGATTTGCGCGCCCGGCGGGCCATACTATCCCCCATGAGACAGCTTGCCACCGCCACCCTGCTCGGGGTGCTCACCGCCCTGCCGGCCCGGGCCGATTGCCCGCCGCCGCCCGATCACACCGACGCTCTGACCGGGCTGATCGAACGGGCACAGGCCGCGCCCGACGAGCGCTCGGCGAAACTGATCTCCAACCGGATGTGGGAGCTTTGGGCCGACGCGCCGGACACCCGCGCGCAGGAATTGCTCGACGAGGGGATGAGCCGCCGCGAGGCCTATGATTTCAAGGGCGCGGTCGTGGCCTTCGACGCGCTGATCGCCTACTGCCCGGACTATGCCGAAGGCTACAACCAGCGCGCCTTTGTCAATTTCATCCGGCAGGATTACGAGGGCGCGCTGCCCGATCTCGAACGCGCGCTGGAGCTTTCCCCCCGCCATATCGCGGCGATGACCGGGCAGGCACTGACGCTGGCGGCGCTCGATCGCAAGGCCGAGGCGGCGCTGGTGCTGCGCGAGGCGCTGGAGATGAACCCGTGGCTGGGCGAGCGGTCGCTGCTGCCGGTGCTGGAGTCCGAGGAACAGGAACTCTGACGCCCCAAAACCCCCGTTTACACCGCGGCCTGAGCCGATATTGTCCCGCCACCTGGCCCGCGTGGTGGAATGGTAGACACAGGGGACTTAAAATCCCTAGGCCGAGAGGCCGTGCCGGTTCGAATCCGGCCGCGGGTACCAGGGAAGGAGAGGGCACAAGCCCTTGACGCATAACGGTTTTCCCCGCCTCACTTGCGCATCGCCTTCGCCTCGCCCCGCAGGTCTGCCACCTCCGCGGCCGTCACCGGCGCCGCCGCGTTATGCCAGCCGCCGCGCAGGAAGCTGGCCAGTTCCGCGATCTCCTCGTCGCTCAGCCGGTCGCCAAAGCCCGGCATCCGCAGCGCATAGGGCCGCGCCTCGGTCGAGGGCAGTTCCGAGCCGCCAAGGATCATCGAGATCAGGCCCGTCGGTTCCTTGGCCGTGACCAGCGAATTGCCGTCCAGTTCCGGAAAGACCTCGTCGGCGCCGCGCCCGTCGACAAAGTGGCAGGCGTTGCAATTGTCGAGATAGAGCCGCGGCCCCAGCGCCATCTCCGGATCGGCCGAGACCAGAAGCTCTTCGGTCGCGCTGGGGCTGTCGTCGCGCGGCTCGGCGGCCTCGTTCATCCCGGCCAGAAAGCGCGACATGGCTTCGAGATCGTCGCCGGTCATGAACTGCGTCGATTCCCGCACCACGAGCTGCATTTCCCCGTTGATGGCGGAATGGGCGTTGCGCCCGGTGGCGAGGATGGCGGCGATGTCCTCGGCGCTCCAGCCCCGGATGCCGCTGTCAGGGCCGCGCAGCGGCGGCGCCGTCCACCCGGCGATCACGCCGCCGCTCAGGAAATCGGCGTCGGTCGCATCCAGCGCGGCCTGTGTCATCAGCGCGTTGCGCGGGCTGTGGCAGGCGCCGCAATGGCCCGGCCCCTCGACAAGGTACTCGCCGCGCGCCAGCACCGGATCGTCGGCGTCGGGCTGAAACCCGGCCTTGTCCAGCGCCACCCATTTCCACGCCCGCAGCCCCCACCGCTGATCGAACGGGAAGGGAAGCTCGGCCTCCTTCGTCGCGTTTTCGACCGGCTCAACCTCCTCGGTGAAATAGTGATAGAGCGCGCGCACGTCCTCTTCGGTCAGGTTGCGGTAATTCTCGTAGGGCATCGCCGGATAGAGATGGGTGCCGTCCGGGCGCACCCCGTCATAGAGAGCGGCGCGAAACTCCGCGAGGCTCCAGGCGCCGATCCCTGTCTCCTCGTCCGGCGTGATGTTCGAGGAATAGATCGTGCCCAGCGGGCTCTCGATTGCCCGGTTGCCGGCGAACCGCGCGCCGTCGGGGGCGGTGTGACAGGCGGCACAGTCGGCGATGTGCATGGCGTATTCGCCGGCGCCCTCCTCCGGGCTCCAGTCGTCGGGCATGGCGCTGACCGCGCCGGTGCGCTGAACCGGGATGGCGATGAAGGCCAGAAGCGCCACGGCGCCCAGCACCGCCAGCCCGAGGAGGATGTTGATCAGGGTTCTCATGCCGCCCTCACATCAGGGGCCGGGGGTCGGGCAGGTAATCCTTGCGGATCGCCTCGGCCGCCCAGTAGGCCAGCGCGCCCACCGCCCCGGTCGGGTTGTACTGGGTGTTCTGCGGAAACGCCCCGGCGCCCAGCACGAAGACATTGTGCTGATCCCACGCCTGAAGATACCGGTTCACCGCCGATGTGCCGGGATCGGTGCCCATGATCGCCCCGCCGACGTTATGGGTGGTCTGGTAGGGGCGGATGTCATAGCGCGCGCCTTCCTCCTTGTAGCTCGACTGCCAGCTGTCGGGGGCCATCGCCTCGGCGATCTCCTCGATCTTGCGGCGCATGAACTGGGTCATGCGGATGTCGTTGGACTTCCAGTCGAAGGTCATCCGCATCAGCGGCCGCCCGTGCCGGTCGGTATAGGTCGGGTCGAGGTCGAGAAAGCAGTCGCGGTACACAAGGTTCGTCCCGTGCGAGCCGATCGACATGGCGTGACCGTACCACTCGCCGATCCCCTGCTTCCATTTCGCGCCCCATTCCGGCGTGCCCTCGGGCAGGGCGATGCCCCGGATCGGCTGGCCGTTGGACAGGCCGGCTGTGATATAGCTGCCGCCGATGAACCCTTCTTCGGCAAAGTCGATCTGGTTGATGGCGAAATCGTCGATCGAGATGCCAGAGGAGCCGGAGGCGGCGAAGGGGTTGAACTCGACATCCTTGTAAAACAGCGTCGTGCCGCCGGTCATCTGGTAGGAATAGTTCTTGCCCGTCACCCCCTCGCCGCTGGCCGGGTCATAGGGCTCGCCGATCCCCGACAGCAGCATCAGGTGCACGTTGTGAAGCTGGTAGGCCGCCAGGATCACCAGGTCGGCGGGCTGGCTCACCTCCTCCTGCGCCTCCTCGTCCCAATAGGTGACGCCGGTGGCGGTCTGGCCGTCGGGCGCGAGATCGACGCGCAGCACCTCGGCATGTACCCGGTAAGAGAAGTTCGGATAGCGTTTCAGCGCGTCCAGAATGCAGGTCTGCGGCGAGGATTTCGAGTAGTTGATACAGCCATAGCGCTCGCAGAACCCGCAGAAATTGCAGGGGCCGAGCTGCATGCCATACTCGTTGGTATAAGCCTCCGAGGCATTGGCGGCGGGGCGCGGAAACGGGTGATAGCCCATCGCGCTGGCGGCCTCCTGGAACATCAGCGCGTCGGTCGTCTGGGGCAGGGGGGGCATCGGGTATTCCCGGCTGCGCGGCGCCTCGAACGGGTTGCCGCCGGGCTGAATCTCGCCGTTGATGTTGCCCGCCTTCCCGGCGATCCCCGCGACATATTCGAACCGGTCGTAATAGGGCTCCAGCTCCTGCGCCGTCACGCCCCAGTCCTGAATGGTGGCGTCCTCGGGGAGGATGTCGGCGCCGAAATTCTCCTCGATATAGCTGCGCAGGTTGTACTCGTTCTCCAACGGCCGCCATGTCTGGCCGTTCCAGTGAATCCCGGCCCCCCCGACCCCGTCACCGGGCAGGAACGAGCCCAACCGGCGCATCGGCTGGGCCTCCTCGTCCACGGTGCGCCGCAGGGTGATGGTGGAATTCCTCGGCTTCTGCATAAAGCCGAAGCGAATGCCGTATTTCAGCTCGTCGATCACCTCGGGATATTCGAAATCGGGCACCGTGCTGCGATCCGGCCCGCGCTCCAGCGCAAGGATGTCCAACCCCTCCTGCGCCAGCTCGATCCCCATGATCGACCCGGTCCAGCCGAGCCCCACGATGACGACATCCTTCTTCGGGTCCGTGCGTGCCATGCTCAGGCCCTCTCGCCGGCGATGCTGACCGGGCCCAGCGGATAAGGCTCGTTCCGCCCCACCCATTCGAGGAAATTCGCCCGCGCGCCGGGAAACCCGATGTGAACCCAGGATTGCATCCCGTGGTTGCCGCCATGGCGCGGATCGGCGAAATAGCCCTCCTTGGTGTTCTGCAGCAGCAGCGACCAGAACTCCCTAAGCTCGGGCGACAGCCCCGCCTCGTCCTCGGACAGCGCCGTCAGCGCCTCGTCTTGCTGCCCCGGCTCCAGATCGGCAAAGGCACCGCCCATCTCGTCGGCGCACCATTGGTCAAAGGCGGCAATCCCCTCGCGATAGATTTCCGCCGGGCTCAGCGGGCTCTGCGGGCCAAGCTCTGCCGCGGCGTCGGGCACGAACGGGCCTTCCATGTAAAGATCCGCCGCCGCGCCGAACTCGCCCGCCAATTGACGGTCGATGAACACCGGCACCCGGGTCTCGATCGCGCCGGGCCCGTCGCCCTCCGACGGGATGATCCGCGCACAGGCGGCCATGACGAAGGCCCATTCCGCGCCGTTCAGATAGTCCGGCTCGTACTCTTCCAGCGGCACGATTTTTTCCTGCGTGCGGGCAGGGACGGACAGCGACCCAAGGGCGGTCGCAGCGGCCCCCGCGCCAAGAAAGGCGCGGCGGGAGGTGTAAAGGAACCTGGGTGTCAAACTGTCGTCTCCTGTCCTGAGGCACGGCGCCCGCGCAGGCCCGCGCAGGCTCAGCCCGCCGGG
Source organism: Roseovarius sp. (assembly GCA_040220035.1). Lineage (GTDB taxonomy): Bacteria > Pseudomonadota > Alphaproteobacteria > Rhodobacterales > Rhodobacteraceae > Roseovarius. Next base: position 139,807 of record JAVJTX010000004.1, read on the forward strand.
CCGGGCGGGCTGGTGCACGTGGCCGGGGCGAAATCCCCCGCCGCGTCGTCTGTCATGGAATGGTCTGATGTCAGGGAATGGTCTGGCCGGGGCGCGGCCTCGATATCCCCGTGGATGCCGCCGTGCCCTGTCGCCGGCAAGGCCCCGGCGATCTTCTGCTGTGCCGACGATTGTTCTGGCATCTTCGCTCCCGAGGCAGACCGGCATTCACAAATCAAACGACCGCCCGTTGCCGATTGTTCCGCATGTCGGCGAATTTCCCGCCAACGCGCCGGTTTCAGCCGGCCAGCGCCCGGACACTGTTCTCCACCTTCGTCAGCCCGCCCCCTCCAGAAATTCGATCAACGGCCCCTCCTGCGCCCGCAGGCCGCTCAACGCCACCTCCTCCAGTGCCTCCAGCCTCGCTTCCCTCTCGTCGGGCTCCATCTCGGCCAGCGCGATCACCTCGGGGTGGATATAGCTGCCCCGCGCGATGGCGGGCGTGTTGCCCAGCCGCTCGGCCGCGGCCTCGGCCATCATCGCGATGGTCAGCGGGCCGGGCGCCACGGCCGCCCGAAAGGCCGCCACCGTGCCGTTCCACGTGCGAAAGCTCTTGGCCGTCGTCCCCTCGCCACAGACCTCCTCCAGCAGCGCGTTCACCTGCGCCGGGCCGATGGCGTGACACTCCCCGTCCGGCCCGCGCCACGAGATCAGCTGGGCTCCGGGCAGGTCGCGCACCTTGTGCAGCGCCCGCAGCAGGCGCGGCCCGTGCAGGTGGCAGGACACCGGCAACTGCCCCTTGCCGGGAAAGCGGAGCGTCACGCCGGATGCGTCGAAGCGCACATGCCGGTTCTGCAGCGTGGTCGCGCCGTAACTGTCGTTCTCCTTGGCATAGCCGGCCGAGCCCACCCGGATCGACGCCCGGTCCAGCAGCGCCAGAACCGAGGCCAGCGCCAGCTCGCGCGAGCCTGCGGGCGTGCGCAGCCCGGCGGCGATCCGCGCCCGCAAGGCGGGCAGGGTGCGCCCGAACGCGGCCAGCCCGTCATACTTGCGCCGCGCCCGCATCGCCTGCCAGTCGGCGTGGTAGCGGTATTGCTTGCGCCCCTTGGCATCACGTCCCGTGGCCTGCAGATGGCCCAGCGGCTCGGGCGTGATCCAGACCGAGTTATAGGCGGGCGGCACGGCGATGGCGGCGATCCGGTCACGCTCGACCGCGTCGCGGATCAGGCTGCCGTCGGGGGCGTGGTAGCTGAACCCGCGCCCCCTCCGTCGCCGGGTGATGCCCGGCCGGTCGTCGGGGTAATAGACCAGCCCGTTTCGTCCTGTCGGGGTCATCGGCGCGCGATCACTCGCTGTCGATCTCGACCCCGCCGGGGTATTGCCGGCCCGCCAGCTTCTCCAGTTCCTGCGCGGTCATCGACACGTAAAGGCGCCGAGCCGCGTCTTCCAGATCGTTGATCTTGGCATAGCCGCGTTTTGCCAACAATGCCGCGTCCGCGGCCCTCCGCTCTTCATGGGATGTGAGTGACATGGCCTGTCCTTTCCTCCTGAAATGCCGCCCTTACGCCGGGGCCGGCATGTCCGAAAACCCGCTACATGGCCCTGCGGTTCCCGCCTTCAGGCGCGCCTGCGCCATAGCGTACGGCATCGGTCCGCCGGCGCCGGGGGTGTTGCGCGGTATCCCACATTTCGTGGTGCCGGCCCGGGACGCCACATTAACCAGAGGCCTCACAGACCCCCGCACCGACGCGATACCGACAAAATACCGACGTGATACCGACGTCGGACTCCCTTCAAATCAAGGCCGTTAACCTTCGAATCGCCGCTCAGCCCTGCGACCACGCCTCCAGCGCCTCGACCACCTTGGCCGTGATGCCCGCCGGTTTCGCCGCCTCCAGCGGGCAGGGCCGGGCCAGCCGCGCCTCCATGTCGCCCACGTGAAACCCGTCCGGCGCCTTCAGCCCGTCCAGCTCGGTCCACGTCACCGGCACCGCCACCGCCGCCCCCTCCCGCGCGCGCAGCGAATAGGGCGCGACCGCCGTCGCCCCCCGCTCGTTGCGCAGCCAGTCGACAAAGATCCGCCCCTTGCGCTTCTTCTTCGACATGGTCGCCGTGTACCGCCCCGGCGCCCGCTCGGCGAGGATGCGGGCAAAGGCCTGCGAGAAGACCTTGACCGTCTCCCACCCCGCCACCCGCCGCAGCGGCACGATCACGTGCACGCCCTTGCCGCCGGTGACCATCGGCACGCTGTCGAGCCCGCAGTCCGCCAGCCCCTCGCGCACCTCCCGCGCCGCCTTCACCACCTCGGCAAAGCCCAGCCCCTCGTCGGGGTCGAGGTCAAAGACCATCCGGTCGGGCCGCTCGAGCCGGTCCCGCGCGGCGCCCCATATGTGAAACTCCAGCGTCCCCATCTGCGCCGCGCCCAGCAGCCCCTCGGGGCTGGTGACATACATGTAATCCTCCGTCCCGCCGTCCTTTTCCTCGATCGGCAGGCTCTTGACGCCGGCCGGAAACCCCTTGCCGGCATGTTTCTGAAAGAAAAACTCGCCCCCCAGCCCGCCGGGGCAGCGCAACAGCGACAGCGGCCGGTCGCCCGCATGGGCCAGCATCCGCCACGCCACCCGTTCGTAATGCCGCGCCACCTTGCCCTTGGTCAGCCCGGCCTTGGGATAGACCACGCGCCCGGGGCTCGACACCCGCACGCCGGCGACCCGGATGTCGTCACCGGTCTCGACATCCGCCTCCGCCTCCGCCGCGGCGCTCACCTCGCCCGCCGCCTTGTCCTCGCGCAGGCCCTTGAAAACCCCGTGCCGAATGCGCCCCTCGCCGGTGAACTCGGCATATTCCACCTCGGCCACCAGCACGGGCCGGCACCATTTCGCGCCCTTCGTCTCGGCCGGAAGGTCGTCGTAGAACGGCGCCGTCTTGCGCGTGAGCTTGCCCAGCCGCGCACCGATCTCCTCCAACGCCTCCTCGTCGAACCCGGTGCCCACCCGGCCACGATAGATCAGCCGCCCGCCCTCGTAGCTGCCCAGCAGCAGGGAGGAAAACGCCCGCCCGCGCTTGTCCGAGGGCGACCAGCCGCCGACCACGAACTCGGCCCGGCGCAGGCATTTCGACTTGATCCACGCCCGCCCGCGCCCCGCCCGATAAGGCGCATCGAGCCGCTTGGAGATGATCCCCTCGCCCCCCGCATCGCACATCGCCGCCAGCGCGGCATGGCCCTCACCCTCGATCACCGGGCTCAGCCGCAGGGGCCCCCGTGGCGGCTGCCCCTTGAACAGCCGCTCCAGCGCCTTGCGCCGCTCGCGCAGGGGCTTGCCCGTCAGGCTCTCGCCATCCAGCGCCAGACAGTCGAAAACGTAGCAGATCAGCGCCCCGCCTTCCTTCAATGCCCGCTGAAGCGCCGAGAAATCGCCACCGCCGCCCCCGGCGATCACCTCCCCATCGATCAGCGCCGACTGGCATTTCAGCCCCGCCACGGGCCCGCTCAACGCGCCGAACCGGTCCGACCAGTCCTTGCCGTTTCGGGTGTAAAGCCGCACCCCGCCCTTGCCCACGGCGATCAGGCAGCGATAGCCGTCGAATTTCGCCTCATGCTGCCAATCCTCGCCCTCGGGCGGGGCATCGCGCAGCGTGGCAAGCTGAACCTTCTGAAAGCGGGGCAGGGGCTTGGCATGGTCCACCGGCTGCACGGCCTCGCGCTCGCGGGCGATATCGCGCATCGCCCGGCCGGTGGTGACGCTGGTCTTGTACTTGTTCACCAACGCATCGGCACTCCGCCCGGCAAACGCATCCCGCTCCTTGATCAGCAACCAGTTCTCGCGCCTCTCGCCCTTCTTCCCGCGCATCCGCACCAGCGCCCAGCCGCCTTTCATCCGGCTGCCATGCACGCGGAAATGCAGCTTGCCCTTCTTCAGCCCCTCCGCCGGGTCGTGCAGCGGCTCCCACCAGCCTGCATCCCACAGCATCACGGTGCCGCCGCCATATTCCTTCTCCGGGATGGTGCCCTCGAACCCGCCGTAGGACACCGGGTGATCCTCGGTCCGCACGGCCAGCCGCTTCTCGCCCGGATCGCTCGACGGGCCGCGCGTCACCGCCCATGACAACAGCACGCCTTCCCATTCCAGCCGGAAATCGAAATGCAGCCGCCGCGCGTCATGCTTCTGCACCACGAAAGACAGCCGGTCGCCCCCCGCCTCGACCAGCTCGGCGCGCGGTTCCGGCGTGACCTCGAAATCCCGTTTCCGGGAATAGTCGTCGAGGCTCCTCATGAGGCCTTCTTCTTGCTCCCGCCGCTGCTCTTGGCGGTGCTTTTCCCGCTGCTCTTGCTGCCGCTCTTGCCGCCGGACTTACGGCTGTTGCTCTGCTTGAGGCTCTTCTTCAGAGCATCCATCAGGTCGACCACGTTCTCGCCCTCGGGCCGCTCGTCATCCTGCGAGCTCTTGGCGCGCGGGGTCTTCTTCGACCTCATCTTGCGGTCGATCAGGTCGCGCAGCGCACCGGCATAGTGATCCTCGAACGCGGCCGCATCGAACGGCGCGGTCTTCTTTTCGATCAGCTGCGTGGCGACCTCCAGCAACTCCTTGTCCGGGGCCTCGTCCTCGATCCCCGAGAACATCGGCTCGGCCTCGCGGATCTCGTTCTGGTAATGCAGCGTCTCCATCAACAGCCCGTCGCCACAGGGCCGGATGGCACAGAGATATTCCTTGCCGCGCATCGTCAACTGCCCCAGCCCGGCCTTTTTGGTCTGGCGCAGCGCGTCGCGCACCACGCGATAGGCATCCTCGGCCAGCTCGTCCGACGGCACCACGTAATAGGGCCGGTCGAACCAGATCGGCGCGATCTCCGTCACCTCGACGAACTGGCTCAGCTCCAGCGTCTTCTTGGTCTCCAGCTTGATGGCGTCGATCTCGTCCGGCTCCAGCAGGATGTAATCGCCGTCATCCGTCTCGTAGCCCTTCATGATGTCATCGGATTCCACCGGCCCGACACCCTGCACCACCTTCTGATAGCGCACCGGCTTGCCGCTGGGCTTGTGGATCTGGCGGAAGGAGACCCGGCTGCCAGAGTTGCGGGCGGAATGAATCTCCACCGGGATCGAGACCAGCGACAGCCGCAGCTGCCCTTTCCAGATTGCACGCGACGCCATCACCTTTTCCTTTCGCACAGGGTGACGGGCCGGGCCAAGACGGCCGGCCCCGTTCCCTCTCTCAACCCGATCTGCGGCGAAAAGTTTCCCTCGCGGCCTCTTTCCCGGCCCCGTTCCCGGCGGGCGTGTGGGCTCAGGGCACGTTCCGGTCGGGGTCGGCCACGTCGGGCTCGATCGCCGCCTCGTCCCCGTCCCCGGCCAACAGGATGCGCCCCTCCGCATCGACCACGTGATCGGCGACATAGGCGTTTCGCTGCCCCGCGCGCCGCGCGGCGCCCACGGTGGTGTCGTGCCGCGTCTGCAGTTCCAGCTCGGCATTGAGCAGCGCCCCGAACAGCACGAGATAGGCGCTCAGATAATACCACAGCTGAAGCGCAATGGCCGCCCCGATCGAGCCGTAGACCTCGTTGAGCGAGCCGAAATTGCGGATATAGAGCGAGAAGGCGATCGAGCCCGCGGCCCATGTCAGCACCGCGAACAGCGCCCCTGGCGACAGCCACGGCACCTGCGCCGGCCGCCGGTTCGGCCCCCAGCGATACAGCAGCCCGATCGAGAACAGCACCACGCCGATCACGATCAGCCATTTCACCCCGCTGACCAGCAGTTCGAGCCCGAAAGGCAGCGCCGTGAAGGCCAGCACGATCGGCACCATGACCACGGCTGCAAAGGCAAAAAGGGCCACGAAGATCAGCAACAGCGTGAGCCCGATGGCCAGCGCATAGCGCTTGACCATGTTGGGCCGATGCTCCTCGCGATAGGCCGCGTTCAGCCCCCGCACCAGCGAGGCGACGCCGTTGCGCGCCGTCCACAGCGCCAGAACGATCGACAGAAGACCGGTGAGTTGCAGGGTCGAGGCGGTCTGGGCAATCACCTTGGCGACCTGAACCTCCAGAATGCGGAACGCCTCGGCGGGCAGCAATTGCTGCGCCAGCCCGATCTGCTCGCCGATGGTCGTCGGGTCCGCCACCAGCCCCCAGATGGCGATCACGGCGGTCAGCGCGGGAAAGATCGACAGCATGGCATAGAACGCCACCCCGGCCGAGATCAGCCCGATATTGAGCTTGTCGGCCTCCCCCAGCATACGCCACAGAATCCGCAGCCACACGCGCCCCCGGAATTCCGATGGGCGCGTCGCCGTCGCCGTCGTCTCGTCACGTGCCGCCATGGCCGGCCCGCATGCGCGACGGGTTAAGGATCGGGTCAGGGTTTTCGGGATAGAGAAAGGATAAGGCCGAATGCCCCATGGTGACGATCTCCTCACGCCGTCGCCGGTCGACGCCGGGATCGGCGCTCCGGTGGCGTTTGTGAGTGAACGTGCCGCCCTTGCTCCGGGTTCCGCCGGTCACGCTTGCGGGCGCCGTGATACGCCCCGCTGTCAACCTTTCGTCAACCTTTCGCTAACCTCTCGTTAACCTTCGCGGTGCGGACCTCCGAACGTCACCGGCCCCGCCCCACGAGAGGGGGCAGGGCCGGCGGAACCGGGCCGCGGAGGGACAAACGGCCCGGACAGGGAGGAGCCTCTTAGTTCGACATGCCGGTGCGGGCGGTGCCCGCCGCGGCGATGTGGCTCTGCAACTCGGCCTTGGTCATGCCATAGCTGACCTCGCCATCGGCCTGCGCCGACAGGTTCGCCGCCTCGATGGCGACCTTGCTGAGCGGGCCCTGCAGGTCGGCGGCGAGGTCGACGACGGCTTGCGTGCTGCCATCCTTCTCGTCGGTGCGCAGGCCGCTGACCTGCCCGATCACCTCGCCGTCGGCGGACAGCACACTGGCGCCGGTGGCGACGGCGCCGTTCAGCTCGCCCGAGGCCTGCGTGTCGGTGGCGACAGAGGCCGTCGCGGCGGAGGTGCTGCTGTCCTCCTCGGCGGTGCTCTCGGCAGTGTCGCTCTCTTCACCGGTGGCGCTGCCGACACTGGCGTCGGCGTTGGCGGTGGCATCGGCCCCCACGCTGGCGCCGTCGGCTCCGGCGCCGACACCTGCATCCGCGCCAACCCCGGCATCCGCGCCGACACCGCCGACACCGCCGACGCCTGCATCCGCGCCGACACCGGCATCGGCGCCCACGCCACCGACGCCTTGTGCGTATACGGGAAGGGCCAGCGTGCCGGCCAGAGCGGTCGTGAGTGCGAGTGATCTGAGTTTCATTGAGCTCACCTTTGTTCGATTTCCATCTGCCTGGGCGGCGGAACCGCCCGGGCTGCAGACAGAAATGGTCTTGCACGCGCGGTTGCAACCTTGGCCCCGGTCGCGGGTGACGCAACAGCATGAATCGGCCGGAACCTGGCGGATGCGACGGCATATTGTCGCCTAGCGTACATGTCCCGTGAAACCATTGCACCGCGTCCGCGTTGCCGGTTGTCTGGCCCGCCCCCACAGGCCCGCCGCCTTGAAACCGGCCCGCCCCGGCATCACCTTCGCCTGTATAGAAGCCTGGGGGAGCGCGATTTCCATGACCTACAGATTTACCGTCAGGCTGCTGCTGATCACGCTCGCCGCGATGCTGGTGGTGGCCACCTACCAGCTCATGCCGGCCCTGCGGATGGCCTATCTCGAACCGCCGGCCGAGCCGCGCGTGGTCACCGCCCGCGGCGATCTCGCGGCCGAGGAGACGGCGACGATCGAGCTCTTCCAGTCGGCGCGCGACAGTGTGGTTTTCATCTCCACCGCCGAGCGGGTCCGCGACCCGTGGTCCCGCAATGTCTACGAACAGCCGCGCGGCACCGGCTCGGGCTTTCTGTGGGACAATCGCGGCCACGTGGTGACCAACACCCACGTGATCGAAGGCGCCTCGACCGCGACGGTACGGCTGGCCGACGGGCGCAGCTTTCCGGCGGAACTGGTGGGGCGCGACCCCTCGCACGACCTCGCCGTGCTCCGGATCGAGACGCGCGACCTGCCCGCGCCGGTGACGGTGGGCAACAGCGACGATCTGCAGGTGGGCCAGACAGTGCTGGCGATCGGCAACCCGTTCGGGCTGGACTGGACGCTGACGCGCGGCATCGTCTCGGCGCTGGACCGGGAATTGCCCTCGCCCGCCGGCCGCCCGATCACCGGCCTGATCCAGAGCGACGCGGCGATCAACCCCGGCAATTCGGGTGGGCCGCTTCTGGATAGCGCGGGGCGGCTGATCGGCGTGAACACGGCGATCTACAGCCCCTCGGGCGCCAGCGCCGGGATCGGGTTTTCCGTGCCGGTCGATACGGTCAACCGGGTGGTGCCGGAACTGATCGAGACGGGCCGCTACGCCCCGCCCGCGATCGGCATCCGCTACGACCCCCGGGTGAACGAGATGGCCCGGCGCGAAGGTCTGGAAGGGGTGCTGGTGCTGGGCGTCGAGCCGGGCTCTCCGGCGGCGCGCGCGGGGCTCGAGCCCGCGCGGCTGTCGGGTGACGGGCGCCTGCTGCCCGGCGACATCGTGACCGGGCTTGGCGGCGAAGAGGTGGCCGGCGTCGACGACCTGCTGGCCGCGCTCGAGGGGCACCGGCCCGGCGACACGGTCAGCCTGAGCCTCAGCCGCGAGGGGGAGGTGCGCAATATCGAGATCGAACTGGGCGAAGGTGGCTGAGCCCCGCGGCGCGCCGTGCGGCGCATCCGGTTGGTTCGCGTTCGGGCCACGCAGGCCTTGAGGGGCCAGCCCCTCAAACTCCCCGGGATATTTTCGACCAAGAAGAAGCAGGGCGCCTGTCTGCTGCTTCTTCTGGCCTTAAATATCCAAATCCCGGACGGCGCCGCCCAGGCAGGCGTGTCAGGTACGCGTGCCGGCAAAGCGGGTGGCCCAGTCTTCGCGTTGATCGTCGGTGATCTTGGCGAAAAGGACGTCCGGCACGGTAAAACCGTGCCCCTCGGGCAGGGTGGCGAGGGCCGTTTTCAGGTCATCGGGCCAGCCGGTCTCCATCGTGTTCATCGACGACAGCATCCGGGCAGAGGCGTCGGGGATGAAGGGCGCCGAGAGCACCGCGTAGATGCGGATCAGGTTGAGCGCGAGACGGATCTGCATCGCTGCCGTTTCCGGGTCTTCCTTGAACGTGGCCCAAGGCGCCGCCTCCTGCAGGTATTCGTTGCCGGCGACCCAGATCGAGCGCAGCGCGGCGGCGGCCTTGCGCACCTCGATGGCGTCCATATGCCCCTCGTAGGCGCGGAGCTTGGTGGTCAGCTCCCCGATCAGGGCGGTTTCGCGGTCGCCCATGGTGCCGCCGGCGGGCACCTCTTCGCCGAATTTCGAGCGGCAGAACTTGGTGACGCGCGAGACGAAATTGCCCAGCACGTCGGCGAGGTCCTTGTTTGCCGAGGCCTGGAAGTTATCCCATGTGAATTCGGCGTCGGAGGTTTCGGGCGCGTGGCTGAGGAGCCACCAGCGCCAGTAATCCGCCGGCAGGATGTCGAGCGCCTGATCCATGAAGATGCCGCGGCCCTGGGAGGTTGAGAACTGGCCGCCATCGTAGTTGAGGTAGTTGAATGATTTGATGTAATCCACGAGCTTCCACGGCTCGCCCGAGCCCAGGATCGTGGCCGGGAAGGACAGCGTGTGGAAGGGCACGTTATCCTTGCCCATGAACTGGGTGTAGCGGACGTCATTCGCGCCCTTGTCGGTGCGCCACCAGCGTTGCCAGTCGGCCTCGCCCCGGTCTGTCGCCTCGGCCCATTCGCCGGCGCAGGCGATGTATTCGATGGGCGCGTCGAACCAGACGTAGAAGACCTTGCCTTCCATGCCGGGCCAGTCCTCGTCGCCGCGCTTGACGGGGATGCCCCAGTCGAGGTCGCGGGTGATGCCGCGGTCGCGCAGCCCGTCGCCGTCATTGAGCCATTTCTTGGCGATCGAGGTGGTCAGGATCGGCCAGTCTTTTTGCGCGTCGATCCAGTCATTCAGCCGGTCGCGCATCTGGCTCTGGCGGAGGTAGAGGTGCTTGGTTTCGCGCACTTCGAGGTCGGTCGAGCCCGAGATGGCCGAGCGCGGGTCGATCAGGTCGGTCGGGTCGAGCTGTTTGGTGCAGTTCTCGCACTGGTCGCCGCGGGCCTTGTCGTAGCCGCAATTGGGACAGGTGCCCTCGATATAGCGGTCGGGCAGGAAGCGGCCATCGGCGTTGGAATAGACCTGTTTCTCGGTGACTTCCTCGATCAGCCCGGCCTCGTGCAGCTTGCCCGCGAAATGCTGGGTGAGCGCGGTGTTCTGGGGCGAGGAGGAACGGCCGAAATGGTCGAAGCTGAGGCCGAACCCGTCGGAGAGGTCTTTTTGCACCTGCCACATCTCGGCGCAGTAGTCGGCCACGGGCTTGCCGGCCTTGGCGGCGGCAAGCTCGGCGGGCGTGCCGTGCTCGTCGGTGGCGCAGAGGAACATCACCTCGTGACCCCGCCCGCGCAGGTAGCGGGCGTAGAGATCGGCGGGCAGCTGGCTGCCCACGAGGTTGCCCAGATGCTTGATCCCGTTGATGTAGGGGATCGCGGATGTGATCAGGTGACGTGCCATGGCGTGTTGTCCTGCCCCTCGGTTGGCTGCGCGCCCCCTTTAGCGCAGCTTGGCAGGCAGGGCCAGAGGCTGCGGGATCACTTGCCGTTGGGGTCGCGGTCGGAGCCGGTCAGGCGGCCGATGGTGAAACTGGTGCGGGGCGACCAGACATAGCGGGTGCGCTGGTCGGGCGCACTGCGGCGGCGCATCCGCAGGAGGCCGTAGACGATGAGGAAGGCATGGGCGAATGCGATCATGGTGAACATGGCCGCCGGGCCGAAGAGGTCGATCAGGGACGAGGCGAAGAGCGGGGCCGCGATGGCGCCGGTGGCAAAGAAGAACATCAGCGCCGCCGACAGCTCGACCCGCTTGGTGCTGTCGACGAAGTCGTTGGCGTGGGCCGCCGAGACCGAGTAGATCGGGATCGAGGTGAGCCCGAAAAAGAAGGCCGTGAGCATCACGCCGGTGGAGCTGAGTTCCTGTACCGAGGCGGTGACTATGCAGCTTAGGATGGCCGCCACCGACAGGCCGATCAGAACGTGGCGGCGGTCGTATTTGTCGGCGAGCCAGCCCACCGGGTATTGCGCGATCGCCCCGCCGAGAACGAAGGAGGCGAGGAACCACGCGATCTGGTCTGTGGCGAGGCCGACGCCTTCGCCATAGAGCGGCCCGACCATGCGGAACGACGCGCTGGAAACCGCCGCGACCAGCACGCCAGCGGCGGCAAGGGGGGAGCATTCGATGAGGAGTCTGGGCCTCAGGCGGGGCGCGGCGGGGGTTTCGGGCTGGCGCACCCGCGTCAGGGTGAGCGGAATGAGCGCCGCGCAACAGAACAGCGCGAGGATGTTGTAGGAGACGTAGGAGGCCGGCTCCAGCACCGAGATGACCAGTTGGGCCATCAGCGAGGCGGTCATATCGACGATCCGGTAGGTGCCCATGGTGCGGCCGCGGGTTTCGTTGGTGACCTTGGCCTGAAGCCATGCCTCGATGATCGTATAGCAGCCCGCGACGCAACAGCCGGTGGCCACGCGCATCAGCGTCCAGGCCCAGGGGTCGATCACCAGCATGTGCATCAAGAGCCCGATGGTGCCAGCCGCCGTGAAGGCCGCGAAGGCGCGGGAATGGCCGACGCTGCCCATCAGCCGGGGCGCCCACCAGCAGCCGATGAAGAAGCCCACGAAATGCGCCGAGCCCAGCAGGCCGATCTGGGTGGTGGTGAAGTCGAGCGCGATGCCGGAGAGCGCATCGAGCGGGCCGACCCCGCCGGAGGAGAGCTGGAGGAGAATGACCGAGAGGAAAAGGGCCGCGAAGGAAATGATCAGGCGCATGATGCGCTTACATTCGCAGTTTGGCCGGCGGTTGGAAGGGCTTATTCGACGGGAACCTGTCGTTTTCGGTCAAGGGCCGGAATTTTTCCCGCCTCGAAGCTATTTGCCGATCACCGCGACGATGCGCAATCCGATCGGATCGCCGACCATGTCGGGATAGCCCGAGGCGCCGAAGGCCGCGCGGCTGACCTCGCCCGTGAGCAGCACGACGAGATGGTCGCGGTCGGTGCGGGCGGTGCCCTGCTGGCGGTAGAGGCCGGCCTTGAGGGTGACGGGGCGGGTGACGCCGCGGATAGTGAGTTGGCCGGTGATGGCTGCGCCCCGCAGGCTGCCGCGGATTGACGTGGAGTGGAAGGTGATCTGCGGGTGGGCGTCGGTGTCGAGCACGGTGCTGCCGCGCATGGCGTTGGTGGCAAAGACGAACCCCGCGCGCGCCGCGTGCGCGTCGAGGGTGACGGAGACGCGGCTGGCGGGGAGGTTGTCGAGGTCGAGCATCATATCGACGGATTGCACGGGCATGGTGCCGTGCTGTTCGCGCCCTTGAAAGGCGTAGGTGAAGTCGACCTGAGAGCGGGCGGCGTCGAGGGTATAACGCTGGGGCGCGGCGGAAGCGACCGCAGCGACGAGGCAGAGCACGAAGGCGGCGAGGACCCGAATCATTCCCTACCGGAAGTAGCGGGTTTATCGGGCCGGGCCAATCACGCTTATGACAGGGTCTGCGGGGCGGGGTTGAGGCGCCAGCGGCCGGGGCGGCCGGTGAGGTGCCAGTCTTTCGGTGGCAGGGTGCGGGCGCGGCGGCGGGTGAGGGTCCAGCCGGGCGCGCCGGGGGTGTGGGCCTGTGCCATGTGCCAGCGCGTCTCGATGCCCGGCGCGCCGCCATCGCCCGGCGTGAGGATCAGGCCGAGCGGGGCGCCTTGCCCCTCGGCCGCGCCGGTTTCGGCGGCGAGGTGGAGGCGGCGGACGGCCGTCATCCCCGGCGGTTCGGGCAGTTCGGCGATGGCGAGGGGGACGAGGCCGCTGCGCAGCACCTCCTCCAGCGTCCAGAGCAGGTCTTCGCCCCGGCGGGGCGTGAGGAAGGTGAAGCGCTCGGGCTGGGCGAAGGCCACCATGCCGTCGGGGTTGAGCGCGTCGGTGGCCCAGCCGGGGGCGATCCAGAAGACGGGGCCTTGGGTGGCGGCAGCGATCAGCATGGCCAGCGTATGCCGGGCCGGGCCGCAAAGCTCGTGCAGGCGGGCCAGCGGAAGGGTCATCTCGCCCAGCACCGTGAGGTCGGGGCGGGCCGGCCTGCGGTGGGTTTGGCGGGTGAGGAGTTCGGTGGTCATGGGGGTATGGTAGTTTGTTCGCAGTTTGTTCTCAATGGGGTTTGAGAGGTGCCTGCGCGGCGGAGAAGCCGGCGCCGGCCCGACATTGCGGTTTCCCCCTCCCGCCATCTTGTTCTAGGTTCCCCGCAACACGGAAAACAGGGAAAGGATACCGGGACATGAAGATGAACCCGCTCGGACGGACGGGGCTGGAGGTGAGTGCGCTTTGCCTGGGCTCGATGACATGGGGCACGCAGAATACCGAAGCCGAGGGCCACGGCCAGATCGACACCGCGCTCGACCACGGCATCAATTTCATCGACACCGCCGAGATGTATCCGGTGAACCCGACCTCGGCCGAGACCATCGGACGGACCGAGGAGATCATCGGCACGTGGTTCGCCAAAAGCGGCCGGCGCAAGGACGTGATCCTTGCCACCAAGCACTCGGGCGAGGGGCAGAAGATGGTGCGGGATGGCGCGCCGATCTCCTCGAAGACGATACCTGAGACGGTAGAGGGATCGCTGCGGCGCCTGCAGACCAATTACATCGATCTCTACCAGTTCCACTGGCCCAACCGGGGCAGCTACATGTTCCGCAAGAACTGGACGTTCGACCCCTCGGGTCAGGACCGGGCCGAGACGGTCGCGCATATGGAAGATACGCTGGAGGCGCTGCAGAAGCAGGTGGACAAGGGCAATATCCGCCATTTCGGCCTATCGAACGAGAGCGCGTGGGGCACCTCGCAATGGCTGCGGATTGCCGAGAATCGGGGGCTGCCGCGGGTGGCCTCGATGCAGAACGAGTATTCGCTGATGTGCCGGCTCTATGACACGGACATGGCCGAGATGAGCGTGAACGAGGATGTGGGGCTGCTGGCCTTCTCACCGCTGGCGCAGGGGTTGCTGACGGGCAAGTACCGGGGTGGTGCGACGCCCGAGGGGTCGCGGATCGAGGTGAACCCGACGCTGGGCGGGCGGGTGCTGGACCGGGCGTATGACGCGGTCGAGGCCTATGTGGCGGTGGCCGAGATGCACGGGCTGGACCCGACGCAGATGGCGCTGGCATGGTGCATGACGCGGCCCTTCATGTGCTCGGTGATTTTCGGCTGTACGACGCAGGAGCAGTTGATGACGGCGATCGGCAGTGATCAGGTCACGCTGAGCGACGAGGTGCTGGAGGATATCGACAAGGCGCACCGGGCGCATCCGATGCCGTTTTGATGTGAACGGTATCGGCTGGGTGGTGCGCGGAATCAAGGGGCGCCTCTGGCGCTCCGCCGCGCATCGATGGGCCATTCCCACGGGCTGGCGATTGCGCAACGGGAACGGTCGGATCGGTCGGTCTTGAGCGTTACCGCGGCACCAGCCGTTCCAGCGCGCTGCCACCGTCCCACGTGCCGTGAAGCTCGGGGTCGTTCACCACGTAGATGATCGGCGTGGCCGCGCCCCAGTTCACCGTCACGATCCGGCCCTGCACGTTGCCGCGGCCCTGATAGCTTTGGCCGTCGATGGACCAGTAGATTTCCACCTCGCTGCCCTGCTGGAAGATCTCGGCCTGTCCGGTATAGGCGCGCCCGTCCGGATAGCGGCCCTGGGCGGTGTATTGGCCGGCGATATTGAGAATCTGGGTGTCGTGGGCCGTGGCGGCGGTGGCCAGCATGGCCAGCGCGGCGGCGGTGAAAAGGCGGCGTGTCAGCATGGCGGTGTCTCCGGTGACGTAAGGGGAAGCCTAGCCGGGGGCCGCGGTGCTGTCCATCGCGCTCAGGCTTCGGCCCAGATACCGCGGATGTGGTCGGGCAGGCCGCGGGCGGTCACATGCGCCTCGCGCACGAGGTGGTCGAAATGCTCGGTCAGCGCCTGCACCCGCTCGGTATCGCGAAAGACCATGTAATTCTGACCGATATAGATCGCCGCCAGCAGCGGCCCGAAGATCGTGACCGGGGCCGAATAGAGGCGGCGGGCGTCGAAGAGATAAATGCGCAGGCGCGGGTAGAGCTGTTCGGCCACGTCGAGGAGGTTGTGCACCTGTTCCTCGCGCACGTCGCGGGGCAGACCGGCGTAATAGCCCTCGCCGCGCACGAAGGCGTCGACCTCGAAAAGCGGCAGGGCGATCTCGTAATCCGACTGGGTGCGGCGCATCCACGAGAGGCGGTCTTCGGAGGCGCCGATGGCCTGATCGATACTGCGGCCCAGATGGGGGGCGTATTCCCATTCGAGCATGGCGCGGGTCTTGAGCATGTCGGGCAGGCCGGGGGGGACGTGGCGGATCTTGTAGCCCGCCGCCTCCTTGTGCCAGCGGAAGATCTGTTCGTCGACCAGAGCGCGGGGCGCCTCGGTCAGCGAGAGGGTGTTGGCGACGATGTCGGCGGCGGTTTCGGGCCGGTCGGTGAGGCCCAGCAGCCAGTCGGCGGAGATGCCGAGGGCGGCGGCACATTCGCCCACCACTTGCGCATTGGGCAGGCGGGCGCCCGAGCCCTTGATCAGTTGCGAAATGGTCGAGCGGTCGACCCCCACCGCCCGGGCAAGGCCCGATTGCGTGGTGCCACGCTCGCGCATCGCCTCGGCGATGCGGCTGCGAAACAGGGTGGCGCGGTCGCGCTTGTCGATGATTTCACGCATATGGTGACAAATATCACCATTGCAGAAAAATGTTAACCGTATTCGGAATATCCTGCTGACATCTTCTGACGTAACGTTTCCGTGAATTGGGGAAAATCCGGAGTATCGAATGGAGACGCGAGCGCGGACGCTTGTGAAAGCTGTTGTGTGGAATGCGATCGGCCTTGGGGTGATGAGCCTTGTGGGCCTCGCGATGACCGGGTCGGCCGCCGTGGGCGGCGCGATGGCCGTGATCAACACCAGCATCGGGCTGAGCTGCTATTTCGTCTACGAGCGTATCTGGTCCCGTATCGACTGGGGGCGGGCGCATGGCTGAGGCGGCGCGGAAGGAAACCGGCATCGAGTGGCCCACCCTGGGGTTGATGGTCCTGTGCTATGGGGCTTGGGTGGTGGCGCTGACATGGGCGGCGGCGCTTTGGCTGCCGCTGGGCATGGCGCTGGCGGCGCTGGCGATCGCGCTGCATTCGTCGCTGACGCACGAGGCGCTGCACGGGCACCCGTTCAAGAGTGACAGGCTGAACGAGGCGACGGTGTTCCTGTGCCTCGGGCTGTTCATCCCCTATCGGCGGTTCCGCGATCTGCACCTTGCGCACCACGTCGATTCGATCCTGACCGATCCCTATGACGACCCGGAATCGAACTACATGGATCCCGATGTCTGGGCGCGGCTGCCGCGCTGGGGGCAGGTGGTTCTGCGGCTGAACAACACGCTGGCCGGGCGGATGGTCTTCGGCCCGGCGCTGTCGGTCTGGACGCTGTGCCGGGACGACTGGCGCGCGGTGCGGAACGGGGATGGCAAGGTGCTGAACGCGTGGCTGATGCACCTGCCCGGCGCGTTTCCGGTGGTGGCGCTGGTGATCTGGGCGCCGATGCCGGTCTGGGCCTACCTGATCGCGGCCTACGGCGCGTTCTCGGTTCTGAAGATCCGGACGTTCCTCGAGCACCGGGCGCATGAGCGGGCCAGCGGGCGGACCGTGGTGATCGAGGACAAGGGGCCGCTGGCGCTGATCTTCCTGAACAACAACCTGCACGTGGTGCACCACATGCACCCCAAGGTGGCGTGGTATCGGCTGCCGAAGCTGTTCGAGGAGAACCGCGAGAAGTATCTCAAGCGCAATGACGGGTATTACTACCGCTCTTATGCCGAGATTTTCGCCCGGCATTTCCTGAAGCCCAAGGACCCGGTGCCGCATCCGATGTGGCCCGCGCCCGGGGGCAAGCCGGACCAGCCGGCGGATTAACGGGAGGGGGGGGGCCACAGGGGCCCCCTTTCGTATTGTAAGGGGTACAAGCCGTCACTGGTCTTTGCGGGGAAAACTGGGCATAGGCCTTGGGCATGGAAGCCTGGATCTACCTTGCCGTCATGGCCGCCGCGTTCCAGACGCTGCGCTTCATGCTGCAGAAATCGCTCAGCATGGGAACACTGTCTGCGGGCGGAGCGACGTTTGCGCGGTTCTTCTATGCCGCGCCTTGTGCATTCGCGCTGGCGGTTGGCTACGTGCTCTGGGGCGGGTTCGAGCTGCCGGCGCTGGGCGGTAAGTTCTGGGCCTATGCGCTGATCGGCGGGCTGGCGCAGATATTGGCGACATGGTGCGTGGTGCTGCTGTTTTCGCAGCGCAATTTCGCGGTGGGGATCACCTTCAAGAAGACCGAGGTCATCCAGACCGCGCTGGTCGGGCTGATCGTGCTGGGCGATACGGTGAGCGTGCCGGGGCTGGTGGCGATCGTCGTGGGGCTGACGGGTGTTCTGGTGCTGTCGGATACGCCCGATTTGCAGGGCGGGCGGCTGAAGCGGCTGATGAACCGTGCGGCGGGGCTGGGGCTTTTGTCGGGCGCGCTCTTTGCGGTGTCGGCGGTGACCTATCGCGGCGCGACACTGGAGGTGGCGAGCGACGATGCCTTCCTGCGGGCGGTGGTGACGGTCTCGGCTGTGACGCTGTCGCAGACGGCGGGCATGATTCTGTGGCTGCGCTGGCGCGAGCCGGGGCAGGTGGGCCGCGTCTGGGCGGCACGGGGCCGGGCGATCTGGATGGGGGTGGCGAGCCTTGGCGGGTCGGTCGGCTGGTTCACGGCGTTCACCTTGCAGAACGCGGCCTATGTGTTCGCCGTGGGGCAGGTGGAGGTGATCTTTTCGCTGATGGCCTCGGTGCTGTTCTTCCGGGAGACGATCACGCGGCGGGAGTTGACGGGGATTGCGCTGTTGACGGTGAGCATTCTGGTGCTGGTGCTGGTGGGGTAAGGCGACGTGAGCCGGGTGAATGCCAGCCCGCCGGGACGGGCAGGCGCTCGCCCGGTGGCCTTCGGCCTTGATTCCGGGCAGGACTGCGTTGCTCCGGGAGGGCTGGCCTATTCCACAGGCGCGACGCCCCGCAGCCTGAGAAACAGGCTCTCCTCGTCGTCGTTCTTGAAAAACGGGATCGAGGGCGGCGGGGTCAGCGTGCGGGCGCAGGCGGCGATTTCGGCCAGCACCACCTCGGTGATGAAGGGCAGGTCGAGCGCGCGGGCCTCGGCCAGCGGTACCCATTGCAGGTGCGACAGTTCCTCGGAGGCGGCGGAAAAATCGTCGAGGTCGCCTTCGATCCGGTCGGCATCGACGAGGAAGAAGCGGGCGTCGAAGCGGCGGGGCCGGCCCGGGGGCGTGAGGGCGCGGAAGAAGAACTGCATCCCGAGCGCCGAGGGCAGGTAGCCCGCCTGCGCGAAGCGGTGCCAGTCGGGGTGGGGCGTGCCGGGCCAGTCGCCGGGCTCGCCCAGAAGCAGGCCGGTCTCTTCCCACAACTCGCGAATGGCGGCGGTGGCCAGCGCGTGGGAGAGGTCGGCCGGGCTGTCTTCGAGCAGACGGTTGCGGCAGGTCTCGGAGAGGGGCGTGGCCAGCGGTACACCGGCGTCATCGGCATCGACCGCGCCGCCGGGGAAGACGAATTTCGAGGGGAAGAACGCCGCCTTGGCGCCACGCTGGCCCATCAGAACGCTGGGCGTGGTCATCCGGTCGCGCAGGACGATCACGGTGGCGGCGTCGCGGATGGCGGTCTTGTCGACGGTCATGAGTTGCGGGTGTCCCTGTCTTGCGGCGCATGGCCCGTGGACCGGGCCCTTACGCCTTTTCGCCGAAGCCATGCATGTGGCGCGCCCACTGGAAGCTGACGACCGCCCCCTTGAGCCGGGGCAGAAGGTAGAGCGAGAGCGTCACGCAGCCAATAGCGAATACGGTGAAAAGCACCAGCGGCTCGGGCCGGAACATGGTGAAGGACACATGCAGCAGCGGCGCCATCAGGTGGCCGACGATAAGGATGGTCAGGTAGGCCGGGCCATCGTCGGCACGGTGATGGCTGAGATCCTCGCGGCAGACCGTGCAGGTGTCGCGCACCTTGAGATAGCCCTGCATCATCGGCCCGGTGCCGCAATTCGGGCATCTCCGCCGGAATCCCCGGCGCAGCGCGGGCCACAATTCTCTGGAGTCGGTGCTGATGGTCTTGTCCGTCATGACGTGCCTCGTTCGCGATACGACCAGAAGTGGGCGATGGGGACGGGAATTGGAAGGGGGCAGTCTGTCCTTGCGGCCGGATGTCGCAAACCTGCCGAGGAAAATTTTCTGCTCATGAAGCGACGGAAACGCGCGGGGCGACCGTTCAGGATGTGTAACCGGCCGAATATGCCGGGCGGTTGCAGGAGCTAGTACAGGTAAGATCTCAAGGAGACGAAGAGATGAAGAACGGTATTCTGATGGCCAGCCTGAGCGCCGCGATCCTGGCCGGTGCCGCCACCCAGGGTGTTGCTGCCGGCGACGACAAGGACCGGGGCCACCATGGCAAGCGTCCGACCTTCGAAGAGCTCGATGCGAACGGTGACGGCGCGGTGAGCCGCGAGGAAATGCAGGCGCGGATGCAGGCCCGCTTTGCCGATGCGGACGCGGATGGCGACGGCAAGATCACCCGCGAGGAGATGTCGGCGCAGATGGAAGCGCGGCAGGCGGAACGCCGCGAGCGATTCCTGAACAAGATGTTCGAGCGCAAGGATGCCGATGCCGACGGCGCGCTGACCATGGAGGAGATGCGCAGCGACCGGGCCGACCGGATGTTCGCCAAGGTGGACCAGGACGGCAACGGGTCGGTTTCGCGCGAGGAGTTCGACGCGATGAAGGAGCGCATGCACAAGCGGCACGGCAAGCACAAGCGCGGCGATGACGCGGAAACCGGGCAGGACTGACCGGGCAGAGGCCGGAGTGCCCTTGCCATTGGCGGGCGCTCCGGCCACCATCGCCGCCCGAAGGGTCTTTGCCGACCCGCCAACCTGAGGCCAGTGCGCGCGCCCGGACAATGACGATGCCGCTTGATGAACAGATGTCCGCCCCCGACGAGGCGCTGCTGGTGCTCTACGCCAACGGCGATGCGGTGGCTGCGCGCGTTCTGACGGCACGGCTGGCGCCGCGGGTGCTGGCACAGGCGCAACGGCTTTTGGGCAACCGGGCCGAGGCCGAGGACGTGGCGCAGGAGGCGATGCTGCGGCTCTGGCGGATCGCGCCGGAATGGCGGCAGGGCGAGGCGAAGGTGACCACGTGGCTCTACCGGGTGACCGCCAACCTGTGCACCGACCGGTTTCGCAAGGCGCGGGGCGTGGGGCTTGACGAGGCGCCCGAACCGGAGGACGAGCGGCCGGGCCCGGCCGAGGGCCTGCAGGAGCGGGCGCGGGCCGAGGCCTTGCAGGGCGCGCTGGACAGGCTGCCGGACAGGCAGCGCGAGGCGGTGATCCTGCGCCATATCGAGGAACTCGGGAATCCCGAGATCGCCGAGATCATGGAGATCAGCGTGGAGGCGGTGGAAAGCCTTGTGGCACGCGGAAAACGGGCGCTGGCGGCGGAGTTGTCCGCCCGGCGCGATGACCTGGGGTATACGGATGATGGATGAACCTGAGAACACCGATCCGCTGAAGGCGTTCTTCGACGCGGGCAAGGCCGCCCGGCCCGAGCCGAGCGATGCGCTGATGGCGCGGATCATGGCGGATGCCGACCGGGAACAGGCCGAGCGGGCGAAGGCCCCCGCCCCGGTGCGGACGCCGCGGCGGGGCCGGCTGGCTTGGCTTGCCGGTGCGCTGGGCGGGTGGCCGGCGATGACGGGGCTGGCGGCGGCGACGGTGGCCGGGCTCTGGATCGGGGTCAGTGCTCCGGCCGGGCTGACCGGGATCGCGCAGGATGTGATCGCCGGCAACGACGAGGCCTACCTGATCGACCTCGACCCCGATGCGACCTTCGTGCTGGCCGAGGGAGGCATGTGATGCGTGACGAGGCGACGGGCAAGGCGCGCGGCTGGGTGAAAATCCTTCTGGTGGTGTCGCTGGGGCTGAACCTGCTGGTGGCTGGCGTCGTGGCGGGGTCGTTCCTGTCGGGCGGCAAGTGGCATCACAAGGGGGCGCCGCGGCTGGAGACGATGGGGGGGCCGCTGACGCGCGCGCTGAGTGACGAGGACCGGCGGGCCATCGGCATGAAGATCCGGCAATCCTACAAGGACGGCACGTTCTCGCGCGACCGGCACCGGGAGGAGTTCGACGGGCTGATCTCCGATCTGAAGGCGACGCCTTTCGACCCGGCGGCGGTCGAGGCGCGGCTGGAGCGCATTCAGGGGCTGTTTCACGAGCGGCTGAGCCTCGGGCAGGGTCTGCTGATCGAGCGGTTGACCGAGATGGACGACGCGACGCGCGCGGCCTATGCCGACCGGCTGGTCGAGCGCCGCGAACGGCGGCACAAGCGGGACTGAGAGGGTTTTCAGGCGGCGGGGCGGCGGCAGACGGTAACGGTGTCGCGTCCGCCGGACTTGGAGCCGTAGAGCGCCTTGTCGGCCTCCTCGACCAGCTTGCCGACATCCGGTTTCCGCCCCGCGCGCCCCGGCGTGGCGAGCGACGCGCCGATGCTGACGGTGACGCGCACCGACCCGCCGCCACCAGAGAGAGGTACGGGGCTGTCACGTACGACGCGTCGCAGGCGGTCGGCGAGGTCGCGGATATCCCGCAGCGAGGTATCGGGCACGGCGATCAGGAATTCCTCGCCCCCGATCCGGGCGATCATGCTGTCGGCGGACAGGGCGGCGCGCATTTGCGTCGAGACCTGTGCCAGCACGGCATCGCCCGCGGCGTGACCATACGTGTCGTTGACCGACTTGAAATGGTCGAGATCGGCGACGAGCACCGCGCAGGTGCCGCCGGTATCGTGCGCCGTGGCCAGCATCCGCTTGACGAAGCTGAGCGCATAGCGGCGGTTGTAGAGACCGGTCAGCGGGTCGATCAGCGCGGCCTGCAACCCGTCTTCGAGCTTGCCGCGAAGCGCGTCGCCGCGTGATTTCTGAGAAAGCTGGAAGGACAGGCGCAGCGCCAGTTCCCGGTCGTCGGTCGTGTCGGGCACGGCGTCATGTGCGCCCATGTCGAGGATCGGGGCGGCGAGGTGCATGACCTCGGGGTCGAGCAGGGCCAGAACGCGGGCGCGCCGGGTGCTCGGCGAGGCCTGCAACTCGGCCAGAAGGCTGAGGCCGGGCCGGGTGTTCCGGGGGCCGACATGCAGTACGATGGCGTCGGGCTTGCGCCTGAGGGCCTTGACCGTGCCGGGCTCGTCAAGGCCGAGGGCCACGACATCGTTCCGGGTGCGGTGGACGAGACGCGATCTGAGATGCTCGGCCTGCGGGCGGGTGGCGGCGAGGACCGTGACCCTTTGCCGTTTCCGGAACGCCGCCGGATCCTCGGCGAAACCGAGCGCGTCGGCGGTGTCGGGCGGCATGCCGAGATCGCTGTCGATCTGCCGGTGCCGCATGATCGACCGGAGCCGGGCGAGCAGGACATTCTCATCAAAGGGCTTGGTGACGACATCGGCCGCGCCGGCGCGAAGCGCGCCGATCCGCCGGCTGCCGTGATCGTCGGGCAAAAGGGCGACGAGGGGGGGCGGGGGCGTGCCGGTCGCCGTTTGAAGGGCGGTGGCGAAGTCGGCCAGTGGCATGTCGGGCAGATCGCCCGCGATCACCACGTCGGGGCGAGTACGGCGGGCCATATCGAGGGCGTCCTGACCGCTGCCGGCTTGGATTACGCGGTAGAAAGCCGCCGAGAGCGTCACCTTCAACACGATCCGGTTGGTTGCCAGCGCGTCGACAATCAGAATTTTTCCTGTCATCAACGAAAGACCTTCAGACTTGTTCTTTCTGTCATGTGGACTATCCATGTCAGAAGTTAAGAAAACCTTTCCGGGAATTAACGCAGTTGAATGTTGAGCAAGATGCCGCCGAAGCGATCGCGCTGAAGGGGCTGGCCTGGCTGGCTGGCAATGACGAGCTTTTGCCGGTCTTCCTCGGCGCCACCGGCGCGTCGGAGGCGGACCTGCGGGCGGGCGCGCAAGATCCTGAATTCCTTGGCTCCGTGCTGGATTTCATCCTGATGGACGATGCCTGGGTGCTGGCGTTCTGCGCCGAGACGGGGCTGGACGGCCGCACGCCGATGGCCGCGCGGGCCGCCCTTCCCGGCGGGGCACAGGTGCACTGGACGTAAGGGCGAAATGTGAACGAACCGGTTACCAAGCTTGATGGGCTGCTCTTTGACAAGGACGGCACGCTGTTCGATTTTCACGCCACATGGAGCGTCTGGGCCGCCGAGCTGATCGTGACGCTGTCCGAGGGCGACCCAGCGTTGGCGGAGGCGTTGGCGAGGGGCTTGGAATTCGACCTCGAGACCGGACAGTTCCGGCCCGGAAGCCCCGCCATTGCCAGCCCGAACCGCGTGGTGGCGGAATGCGTGGCCGGGGCGTTGGGCCGGTCAGACGTGGACAAAGTGGAAGATCTTCTGGATTTCCACGCGCGGCAGGCGCCGCTGAGCCCGGCCGTACCGCTGGTGCCGCTCTTGGAGGGGTTGCGGGATCAGGGGCTGGTGCTGGGCGTGATGACAAATGACAGTGAAGCCACGGCGCATGCGCATCTGCGGTCTGCCGGGGTGGACAGGCTCTTCGACTTCGTCGCCGGGTACGATTCGGGCTTCGGGGCGAAGCCCGACCCGGGCCCGCTTCTGGCATTTGCCGAGGCGCACGGGCTTGTGCCCGCGCGGGTGGCGATGGTCGGTGACAGCACCCATGACCTTCTGGCAGGCCGGGCGGCGGGGATGCAGACGCTGGCGGTGCTGACCGGGGCTGCCGGCGCGGCGGAACTTTCGCCCTTCGCGGATCATGTTCTGACGGATATCGGAGAGATCCCGGCCTGGCTGGCGGCATGAGCCGGCATCCGCTTTTCGGTATCCTGCTGGCCACGGCCGGGGCGCTGTTCCTGACGCCCGACGCGTTGTTCATGCGGCTGTCGGGGATGGACGGCTTTCAGATGGTGGCGTGGCGGGGCATGCTGATGGGCTCGGTCATGGTGCTGGGCTGGGCGGTGCTGAGCCGCGACCGGCGGGGCGATATCCGCCAGCTTGGCACGGGGGCCGGGGTGGCGATCATGGGGTGTCAGCTGCTCAACTCGATTTTCTTCTGTCTCGGCATCGCCTCGGCCCCGGCGGCGGTGGTGTTGATCGGGGTGGCGGCGGTGCCGGTCTGTTCGGCGCTGCTGAGCCGGGTGATCCTTGCCGAGCCGACGCGGGCCGCCACGTGGGTGGCGATGGCGGCGGTGATGGCGGGAATCGCGATCGCCGTGTCGGGCGGGGATGGCGAGGAGGTGACGCTGAACCTGCGGGCGGTGGCCGGGGCGGGGTTCGGGCTGGCCGTGGCGCTGATGCTGGCGCTCAACTTTACCATCCTGCGGGCGAGGCCGGGCCTGCCGATCATGCTGGTGATCGGGGTGGGCGCGTGGATGGCCGGGCTGACCGGGCTTCTGGTGACCGGCGCCGATGCGATGACCGAAGGCCGGCCATGGGCGATGATGGTGACCGGGGCGGTGATCCTGCCGGTCTCGTTCTTTACGCTGTCGCTGGCGTCGCGCCACACGCAGGCCGCCAACGTGAGCCTGCTGATGCTGCTGGAAACGGTTCTGGCGCCGGTCTGGGTGTGGATCGGGGTGGGCGAACGACCGACGCTTAACATGGCCGTGGGCGGCGCCGTGGTCGTGGTGAGCCTGGCGATTTACCTGATCGTGACCGGGCGGGGGCTTCGGCCAAAACAGGCGCACGGATAGCGGGAAAACGACGCATCGTGTCGCTAACCGGCATTTTCATGGATGTCAGCGGTGGTGTCATGCCGGACAGTGCAAACAGGAGTCTTCCATGGCAGTTGAAGCCAAACGCAGGAAGCGCGGCGGCGGCCGCGCGGGCAATGCCGAGCGCCGCGGCACCGCGGTTATCGACCAGATGCCCTGGGCCCCGCCGGTTAATATCGACCGTCCCGTAGAGCCGTTGGACGAGGCGGGCGTGCAGGCGATCCATGACGGGGCGATGCGCATCCTCGAAGAGATCGGGATCGAATTCCTGAACCCCGAGGCTTTAGAAATCCTTAAAGCGTCGGACGGCTGTACCGTGGATGGCGAAAACGTGCGCATGGGCCGCGATTTCGTGATGGAGATGATCGCCAAGGCGCCGGAGCAGTGGACGATCACCCCGCGCAACCCCGACCGGACGATCACCATCGGCGGGCGGAACCTGAATTTCGGCAATGTCTCGTCGCCGCCGAGCTACTGGGACATGAATATCGGACGGAAGGTGACGGGCACGCGCGAGATGTGTTCGGACCTGCTGAAGCTGAGCCAGTATTTCAACTGCATCCACTTCGTCGGCGGCTACCCGGTGGAGCCGCAGGACGTGCACCCCTCGGTCCGGCACCTCGACGTGCTGTATGACAAGCTGACGCTGACCGACAAGGTGGCGCATGCTTATTGCCTTGGCCGCGAGCGCGTTGAAGACGTGATGGAGATGGTGCGGATCGCGGCCGGGCTGACGAGCGATGAGTTCGAGGCCAAGCCGCATATGTACACGAACATCAATTCGACTTCGCCTTTGAAGCACGACTATCCGATGCTGGACGGCTGGATGCGGATCGCCCGGCGCAATCAGGGGCTGGTGGTGACGCCCTTCACGCTGGCCGGCGCGATGGCGCCGGTGACGATGGCGGGGGCGGTGGCGCAGTCGCTGGCCGAGGGGCTGTGCGCGGTGGTGCTGGCGCAGCTCATTCGGCCCGGCGCGTGCTGTGCCATCGGCACGTTTACTTCGAATGTCGACATGAAGTCGGGGGCGCCCGCGTTTGGGACGCCGGAATACATGCGCGCGACGCAGATGACGGGTCAGCTGGCGCGGTTCTACAAGCTGCCGATGCGCGCCAGCGGTGTCTGTGCCGCCAACGTGCCGGACGGGCAGGCGATGTGGGAGACCTCGAACAGCCTGTGGTCGGGCGTGCAGGCCGGCGCGCACATGATCTATCACGCCGCCGGCTGGCTGGAGGGCGGGCTGATCGCGAGCCCGGAGAAATTCGTCATGGATTGCGAGATCTTGCAGCAGATCCAGCGTTACATGGACCCGATGCTGACCAAGACCGGCCCCGACGAGATCGCGTTCGACGCGATCAAGGAGGTGGGCGACCAGGGCCATTTCTTTGGCATTCAACACACGCAGGACCGCTATACCACGGCGTTCTACCAGCCCTTCCTGAGCGACTGGCGCAACTACGAGGCATGGGAGGCCGCCGGCCGGTCCTGGACGGCGGAACGCGCGCATCAGGTCTATCGCGACATCATCGCCAGTTTCGAGGCGCCGGCGATGGACGAGGGTATCCGCGAGGAACTGGCCGCCTTCGTCGAGCGACGCAAGGCCGAGGGCGGGGCGCCGACAGATTTCTGAAGGCGTTGGCCCGCCTTTCGGGCGACAGTCTCCGGCGGTGCGGCAGCTCGATACTTGCACGCGTTGACACTTTTTTAACGCCGGCCTGTCACTCATACCTTCGTCTTGGAGGCAGAACATGCACGGGCTGATCAATCGGGCCATCGAGCGCTTTGCGCGCGGAACATACGGTGACGCGTTCTGGGAACGGATCTGCTGCGGGCAGGAACTGCCGGTGCGGCGGTTCGATGCGATGCAGAGCTATGACCCTATCGTAACCGAAGCGGTGCTCGACGGGCTGGCGCGGGCGCTGGGCAAGGCGCGCGGCGAGGTGCTGGAGGATATCGGCACTTTCCTCGTCTCCTCGCCCTCGACCGAGGCGCTGAGGCGGCTGCTGCGGTTCGGGGGCACGGGGTTCGTCGATTTCCTTTATTCGCTGGACGATCTGCCCGCGCGGGTCAGGCTGGCCGTGCCGGAGCTTGAGCTGCCGCAGATGGAACTGCGCGAGCATGGGCCGCGATCGTTCAGTTTCGTCGTCCGGTCGGAAGGGGCGAAGCCGTGGTTCGGGCATGTCATGGTCGGGCTGCTTCGGGCGATGGCCGACGATTACGGCGCGCTCGTTGTGCTCGAGCATATGGGGGCGAGCCCGGGGCGGGAGATCATCGCGATCATGCTGCTGGAAACTGCCTTTGCCGAGGGCAAGGTGTTCGACCTCGGGGCGTCGGCGCCATGAGGGTCGCGGGCCTCGATGCAAAGCAGCTGGGGGCGGTGCTCGACACGCTTTGCCCGATGCATATCCTGCTGGACGGCAAGGGCCGTATCCGCCACGCGGGCCCGGCCATGAGCAAGCTCAACCCCGGCGGCATACCGGACGGGATGCCCCTGGCCGAGCTGCTCGACCTGCGCCGCCCGCGCGCGTCGGATCAGATGGAGGCGCTGCTGGCGCTGGCGGGGCGGAAGCTGCATTTTGCGCTGCGCACGCCGCCGCGGACCGAGCTGAAGGGTGTGCTGGTTCCGCTGCCGGCGGAGGGGGGGACGGAGGTGCCGGGCGCGGTGCTGAACCTGTCTTTCGGCATATCCATCGTCGATGCGGTGCGGGATTACGCGCTGACCAGCGCCGATTTCGCGGCCACCGATCTTGCCATCGAGATGCTGTACCTCGTCGAGGCGAAATCGGCCGCGATGGAGGAATTGCGGCGGCTGAACACGAGGCTGGACGGTGCGCGTATCGAGGCGCTGGAAGCGTCCGTCACAGACAAGCTGACCGGCCTGCGCAACCGCCGCGCGCTCGAGCCGGTGCTGTCGCGCATGGCCGAGACGGGGACGGATTACGCGCTGATGCATCTCGACCTCGACCATTTCAAGCACGTGAACGACACCTATGGCCATGCCGCGGGCGACGCGGTGCTGCAGGCCGTGGCCTGCCGGTTGACCGGCAGCACGCGCGACCGCGACACGCTGATCCGCATCGGCGGGGACGAATTCTTGCTGGTGCTGCCGGACCAGACCCGGGTCGAGGCGGTGGCCGATCTGGGGCATCGCCTGATCCGCGAGCTTTCGCGGCCGGTTCCCTTTGGCGATCGGCTGTTGACCGTGTCGGCCAGCATCGGGGCTAGCCTGAGCCGCATGTATGACCCGCCCGACCCGGTGCGGATGATGCATGATGCCGACACCGCGCTTTACGCCGCCAAGGCGGCGGGGCGGGGCATCTACAGGCAATACACGCCCGAACTGGGCCAGATGGGGACCGGGAGCGCGGGCTGAGTACCGCCGCGCCGGGCAACGCTTGTGCCGTGAACGGCCAGCCGCTATCGATTTGGGACAAGACCATTCGGGGCGGGAGCGGGCATGACACGGGTATTCATAACCGGCACGGCGGGGTTCATCGGCTATCACCTGGCCAACCTGCTGTTGGACGAAGGGATCGAGGTGCATGGCTTCGACGGGATGACGGATTATTACGATGTCAGCCTGAAGCAGCGGCGCCACCAGATGCTGCAGCAGAAGCCGGGCTTTGCCGCGACGGAGGCGATGCTGGAGGAAGCGGATGCGCTGGATGCCGCGGCGGATGCGTTTCGGCCGGACGTGATCGTCCACCTCGCCGCGCAGGCCGGGGTGCGCTACAGCCTCGAGGCGCCGCGGGCCTATATCGACGCCAACGTGGTGGGCACGTTCAACGTGATGGAGGTGGCCCGGCGGCACGAGGTGCGGCACCTGCTGATGGCCTCGACCAGTTCGGTCTATGGCGCCGAGACGGAGATGCCGTACCGCGAGACGCAGAAGGCCGACACGCAGATGACCATCTATGCCGCGACCAAGAAGGCCTGCGAGGCGATGGGCCATTCCTATGCGCATCTGTGGAACCTGCCCACCACGATGTTCCGGTTCTTCACGGTCTACGGGCCATGGGGGCGGCCGGACATGGCGCTTTACAAGTTCGTCGACGCGATCCTCGAGGACCGGCCGATCGATGTTTACAATTACGGCGAGATGTACCGGGATTTCACCTATGTGGACGACCTCGTGCGGGGCATCCGCCTTTTGATCGACGCAGCACCGGTGCGGCCCGCCAGCGCGGAGGATATCGCCGAGGGGGACAGCCTGTCGCCGGTCGCGCCCTACCGGGTGGTCAATATCGGCAACTCGCAGACCGTGCGCCTGCTGGATTTCGTCGATGCGATCGAGGCGGCGCTGGGCAAAAAGGCGGACCGCAACCTGATGGAGATGCAGAAGGGCGACGTTCCGGCCACATGGGCCGACGCGAGCCTGTTGCAGAGCCTGACCGGGTATCGCCCCGAGACGGATGTGCGCGAGGGGATCGCGCGGTTCGTGGCGTGGTTCCGGGAGTATTACGGGAAGTAGGGGGCGCTGCCCCCGACGTTGAAATCCCGAAGGATTTCAACGCCTCCCCCGGGATATTTCCGGCCAGAAGAAGCCGGGCGGGCTTATTCCCCGGGCCGTTTCAGCGAGAATTTCTCGCGCACCACGGAGTAGTCGCGATAGCCCATGCGGGCCAGCGGGTTGAAGCGGAGCACGTCGAAGATGCCGTCGACAAGGCAGTCGTCGCGCATGTGGATGCCTGTGACCTCGCCAAAGACGGTGAAATTGGCCTCGCCGGGGAGCTTGACGATCTGGGTGAGCTTGCATTCGAGGGAGGCGGGGGCGTTGGCGACGCGCGAGCAGGGGATGGTTTCGCACTCGGTGCGCTCGATCCCGGCGAGCTCGAATTCGTCGACGTCCTTTTCCCATGGGCCGGAGGTTTTGTTCATCACGTCGCGCATGGCGTATTCGACGATGTTGACGCAGAAGTAGCCGGTGTCGCGGATGTTCGAGACGCTGTCCTTGGTGCCGTCGCGGTCGTCCTTGGCGGAGGTGGAGGCGAACATCACCTGCGGCGGCTCGTAGGCCACGGCGTTGAAGAAGGAATAGGGGGCGATGTTGTCCTGACCGTCGGTGCCGCGGGTCGAGACCCAGCCGATGGGCCGGGGGGTGACGATGGCGTTGAACGGGTTGTGCGGCAGGCCGTGGCCGTCTTCGGGTTTGTAGAACATGGGGCTCCTTTTGCGGGGCTTGCGCCCTGCCTGAAGTTGCGGTTTGAACCAGCCCTAACCGCGTGATACGCGACTATCTACCTGTTTTTTGAGGGGCGGGCGGTGTTTTCACTGACGGAAGAAACCACCGATGACTGGTGGGAGGTCGAGGCGCTTTACGACCTGTGTTTCGCGCCGGGGCGGGAGGCGTTGTCTTCCTACCGGTTGCGCGAGGGGGTTCGGCCCGTGGCGGAGCTGTGCCTCGTGGCGCGGGAGGAGGGGATCGTGGCGGGGGCGATCCGGTTCTGGCCGGTGCTGGTGGGCGGGCAGAGGGTTCTGCTGCTGGGGCCGGTGGCGGTGCACCCGACGCACCAGGGCGAGGGGCTTGGGGGGTTCCTGATCTTTGAAAGCCTCGACCGGGCGCGGGAGCTGGGCTGGCAGCGGGCGATGCTGGTGGGGGATGCGCCCTATTACGGGCGGTTCGGATTTCACCGGCTGGAGGGGGTGGAGATGCCGCCGCCGACCAACCCGGCAAGGGTTCTGGGCGTGGCACTGGCCGAGGGGGCGTGGGATGGCGTGACGGGGCCGGTGACACGCTGCGCTTGAAACGGGGGGCGTTTGCGCCGATCTTCAGGGGGTAGCCTTCGAAGGAGTGGTGGATGGAAATTCTCGAAGC
The DNA here is from genome assembly GCA_040220035.1 of Roseovarius sp. Taxonomy (GTDB): domain Bacteria; phylum Pseudomonadota; class Alphaproteobacteria; order Rhodobacterales; family Rhodobacteraceae; genus Roseovarius. The sequence goes on from JAVJTX010000004.1 coordinate 170,586, forward strand.
GCCGATTACGCCGGATGCGGTGGAGGCACGGCTGAAAGTGCTGGCCCAGCGGCATGCACGGGCGAGCAATGTCGGCATTCAGGTGCTGAACGTGATCGGCGGGCAGGCGGAGTCGCTCTTGCAGCGGTTGCCGTCGGGTGTGCGCACGCAGCTGGCCGAGCGGACCGATCAGGCGCTGAACATGGCGATGGATGCCGCGCACCGGTCGCGCGGGGTAATCGAGGTGAGCCCGGGCTGGATGAGCCGGGCGCTGACCACGGCGATGGGGGCCGCGGGCGGCATGGGCGGGCTACCCACCGCGCTGGCGGAATTGCCGGTCACGGTGACGGTGCTGCTGCGGGCTATTCAGGACGTGGCGGTGGAGCACGGGTTCGATCCGGAGGAACCGGGGGTGCAGTATGATTGCATTCAGGTGTTCGCCGCCGCCGGGCCGCTGGATCATGATGACGGGTCGGATCTGGCATTTCTGAGCACGCGGATGGCGGTGACGGGCACGGCGATCAAGTCGCTGATTGCACGGGTCGCGCCGCGACTGGCGACGGTGCTGGGCCAGAAGCTGGCGGCGCAGACGGTGCCGGTGCTGGGCGCCGCGGCGGGGGCGGCGACGAACTATGCCTATACCAGCTACTATCAGCAGATGGCGCATGTGCATTTCGGCCTGCGCCGGCTGGCGATCGATGCCGGCAAGCCGCATGGCGAGCTGATCGAGGATTTCCGCAAGCTGGTCGAGGTGCCGGTGAAGAAGGCCTAGGTCAGCCTGCGTCGACCGCCTCGTAGAGGATGTGCAGGATATCCGGTTGCGGGCTGAAGCCCAGCGTGGCGGAATCGTACTCGGTCAGCGCGGCGATGATGGCGCCGTTGGTGATGTCGGCGCCCATGCCGTTTGGCCAGAAATAGCGACGGCGGCGCTGGCAGAGCAGGATCATCTGGGTCCGCCATGCCGCGTTCTGCCAGCCGCAGGTTGCGCTGAGTTCGGGCGCGGTGCTGTCGGGGGCGTCAAGCAGGGCCTGAATGGCCTGCCGTTCGTTCGGGGTGAGGGGGATGTCGGCGAAGGCCTGTTCCACCCGCTCGCGGCGCGGCAAGGCGGCAAGGGCCGGCGTGTCGGCCGGGGTGTGGCGGTTGGCCGGTTCGGGCATCGGCATCGACATGGCGGCCGGCCGGCGGAACGATGGTAAATAAGAGGTTAACGGATGGGGGGATTTGCCCGGAAGAGCCATGGTGCTGTCGTCCTCAATAGTGGCGCTATGTTTGCGCCTTGATCGAGAGGGTAGCAGGGCGGGGGTTTTCCGACAAGTTCGGCGATTGGTTTCAGTATTTGAATCAGGTGGTTAAGAAACGGTTTTCGAGTCGTTCGGCACGGGATGCACAAGTCTTGGTATGGGCCGGGACGTGGGGCGCTGTGTGTTGCGGTGTCTGAAAAGTCACAGGGGGCGGGGTGTTTTTTTCGGGTGCCGGTTTGCGATGGGTTTGCCCGGCGTGACCGGCGGCGCTACAGCTTGCCGCGCAGGTATTCCATCACCGAAGGGCGGACCGATTGCACGCCGGTCTCCGCCGCCTCGTGGATGACTGCCCGCAGCTCGACTAGGTCGGTGCGGCGCAGGATGGATTTGACCGGCCCGATGGAGGCCGGACGCATTGAGAGCGCGCGCAGCCCGATGGCGGCCATGCAGGCGGCCTCGACCGGGCGGCCGGCATCCTCGCCACAGAAGGAGAGGGGCGTTTCCAGCCGGTTGCAGCGGTCGACGATGCCTTCGAGGAAGGTCAGGAAGCTGACGTTCAGCGTGTCGTAGCGCTTGCGGACCAGTTCGTTTTCGCGGTCGGCGGCGAAGAAGAATTGCTTCAGATCATTGCCACCGATCGAGAGGAAATCGACCTCGCGGTAGAAGCTGTCGGGTGCGAAGGCGAGCGACGGGGTTTCCAGCATCGCGCCCACCTCGAGCGAGGCGGGCAGGGTGTGGCCGAGGATGCGCTCGCGTTCGAGCGCCTTGTCCATCTCGGCGCGGGCGGCGGTGAATTCCTCGCGCTGGGCGACGAAGGGGAACATCACCGAGAGCGGGCGGCCATTGGCGGCGCGGATGAGCGCCTGAAGCTGCATCCGCATGATGCCGGGTTTGTCGAGGCCCACGCGGATCGCGCGCCAGCCGAGCGCCGGGTTGGGCTCGTCCGTGGCGGTCATGTAGGGCAGCACCTTGTCCGAGCCAATATCGAGCGTGCGGAAGGTGACGCGCTTGCCGGGGGCGGCATCCATCACGCGGGCGTAAAGCTCGCTCAGCTCGGCGCGCTTGGGCATGTGGTTGCGGATGAGGAATTGCAGCTCGGTGCGGAAGAGGCCCACGCCCTCGGCGCCGGAGCCTTCGAGGCTGGGAAGGTCGGCCATGAGGCCCGCGTTCATCAGCAGGGAAATCCGGGTGCCGCAGAGTGTTTCGGCGGGCTTGTCGCGGATCGAGGCGTAGCGTTCCTGGGCCTTGGCGGCCATCGCCATCTTGTCGCGGAAGGCGGTGACGACGGTTTCGTCGGGGCGCAGGTGGGCGACGCCCTGATCGCCGTCGACCAGCACCAGATCGCCGTTGAGCGCCTCGGTGGTGATGCGCTCGGCATGGATGACGAGGGGGATCGCGAGCGCCCGGGCGACGATGGCGGCGTGGCTGCCGACCGAGCCTTCCTCGAGCACGATGCCCTTGAGGCGGCGGCCATAGTCGAGCAGTTCGGCCGGGCCTATGTTGCGGGCGATCAGGATCGGGTCGGGCGGCATTTCGGCGCCGGTTTCGTTGCCCTGACCGGTGAGGATGCGCAGCAGGCGGTTCGACAGGTCGTCTAGGTCGTGCAGCCGGTCGCGCAGATAGGCATCGGTGACCTGGCCCATGCGGTTGCGGGCGGTGGATTGTTCCTTTTCCACTGCCGCCTCGGCGGAGAGGCCGCGGGAGATGTCTTCCTCCATCCGGCGCATCCAGCCCTTGGAATTGGCGAACATACGGTAGGCCTCGAGCACCTGAAGCTGTTCGCTATCGCCGGTCTTGGCGTTCGAGAGCATCCGGTCGACGCCGACGCGCAGTTCATCGACGGCGGCGGTGAGGCGTTCCATCTCGCGGTGCGGATCGTCCGCGATGGGGTTGGTGACCACGACGCGGGGCTCGTGCAGCCAGACATGGCCCTGGGCCGCGCCTTCCTGACCGGCGGCGCCGTGGAAGAGGACGGCCTGCTGGTGGCGGGCCTTCATGGCCGCGCCTTCTCCGACGAAGGCGCCAAGCTCGGCCATTTCGGCCAGCACCATGGCGACGACCTCGACGGCGTAGACCTCTTCCTCGGAGAAGATGCGGGCCTCTTTCGACTGGACGACCAGCACGCCGAGGGTTTCGCCGAGCCGCTGGACGGGGACGCCCAGCATGGAGCAATAGGCCTCCTCGCCGGTTTCGGGCATGTAGCGGAAGCCGCGCGTGCCCGGCGCGTCGTCGGTGTTGATGATGCGGCCCCGCTGGGCGATGCGGCCGACGAGGCCCTCGCCCAGGCGCATGCGGGTCTGGTGGACGGCCTCGGGCTTGAGGCCTTCGGTGGCGCAAAGCTCGAGCGTGTCCTCGTCGCGGAAGAGGTAGATCGAGCAGACCTCGCAATGCATTTCCTCGGCGATCAGCGAGGTGATGCGGTCAAGGCGCGTCTGGCCGGCCGCGTCCTCGGCCATCACCGAGCGCAGGCGGCCGAGCATCTGCCGGCTGTCGGTCTGATGTTCCTGCGATGCAGTCATGCGCTTTGCGGGACCTGTGTTTGTGGCCACCCGACCCTGTCATGCCCCGGGGGGAATGTCAGGCCGCCTTTTCCAATCCGAAGGCATCATGCAGGGCCTGGACCGCGAGTTCCATATATTTCCGGTCGATCAGGACGGAAATCTTTATCTCGGAGGTTGCAATCACCTTGATGTTTATTCCTTCGGCGCTGAGCGTCTGGAACATCTTGGCGGCGACGCCCGACTGGCTGCGCATGCCGATGCCAACGGCGGAGACCTTGGCGACCTCGGTATCGGCGATCAGGTCGTGGAAGTTGATGTCGCCGCGGGTCTTGGCGTCGCGCAGGGCCTTTTCGGCGCGGGTGACCTGATTGGTGGGGCAGGAGAAGGTCATGTCGGTGCGGCCTTCTTCGGATATGTTCTGGACGATCATGTCGACATTCACGCCCGCGTCGGACAGCGGAACGAAGATGGCCGCCGCGATGCCGGGGCGGTCGGCGACCGAGACGAGGGTCATCTTCGCCTCGTCGCGGGAATAGGCGATGCCGTTGACGACGTTTGATTCCATGATTTCCTCCTCGGCGCAGACAAGCGTGCCTGCCTCGTCCGACTGTTCCTCGAAACTGCTGAGCACGCGCAGTTTGACATTGTAACGCATGGCCAGTTCGACCGAGCGGGTTTGCAGCACCTTGGCGCCGAGGCTGGCCAGTTCCAGCATCTCCTCGAAGGCGATCTTGTCAAGCTTGCGGGCCTTGGACGTGATCCGCGGGTCGGTGGTGTAGACGCCGTCGACATCCGTGTAGATGTCGCAGCGCTCGGCCCCGAAGGCGGCGGCGAAGGCCACGGCGGTGGTGTCGGAGCCGCCCCGGCCCAGCGTGGTGATACGGCCCTCGGGGCTGATCCCCTGAAAGCCTGCGACAACGGCCACGCGCATCCCTTCGGAGAACTTGGCGGAGATGTTGTCGGTGGGGATCTCCTCGATCCGGGCGGCGGAGTGGGCGGAGGTGGTTTTCAAAGGCACCTGCCAGCCCTGCCAGCTTCGGGCGGGGACGTCCATTTCCTGCAAGGTGAGCGCCATGAGGCCGGCGGTGATGTTCTCGCCGGAGCTGACGACGGCGTCGTATTCGCGGGCGTCGTAGAAGGGCGAGATCTCGTCGACCCAGCCGACGAGTTCGTTGGTGCGCCCGGCCATGGCGGAGACGATGACGATCACGACATAGCCCTTGGCCACCTCGACGCCCACGCGCTTGGCGGCGCGGCGGATGCGGTCGGTGTTGGCAACGGAGGTGCCGCCGAATTTCATGACGAGAATGGGCATGGGGCGCATCCTTGGGCTTGGTCCGGGGGCGGTTTACGCGCGGTTTGAGACCGGCGCAAGTGGCGGCGATGCGGGGGATCGGCGATTCGAAGGTTAACGGCGTTGTTTTGAAGGGAAGGGGACGTCGGTATCACGTCGGTATTACGTCGGTATCGCGTCGGTGCGGGGCCGGTTTCGGGCGGGTGTGAATGTGGCGGACGGTGGGTTAACCCACGAGATGTGGGTTGGGGGGATTTTCGAGGTGTCGAATGATGGGACGGCGTTGACAGTCGCCCTGCGCGGAATCGAGGGCGAAGCCCGCCGCGCATCGCCGGGCCGCCCCCCGGCACGGCGATTGGTGAGGTAGGCGCCACGCGTATGGGAAGGATGTGCTTGGCGGGGATAAAGTGCCCATCACCCCCGTCGGATCGCCGCACCGCGGCCCGACGATGCGCGGCTTCTTGACGTTGCGAGCGTGCTACCGCCAGAACCTCGCATAGGACGCAAACGCCCCCTGCAGCTTGGCCAGCGCCCGGTTGGCGCGGCTGGGGCGGGGGACGGTGCCCGAGGCGAGGCGGTCGGCCACCACTTCGACCGGGCAGGGCAGGTCGGTGACCGGGTCGTGGTAGCGGGGGTAGTCGATGAGGGTGGCGTGGGCGAGGCCTTCGACCGAGGGGCGGGCGGCGCGGCGGGCGGGGATGCGGCCCAGATCGCGGGTGAGGCCCCAGCCGGCGTAGAAGGGCGCGCCGGTGGTGGTGACCCTGACGCCGCGCAGGAGGGCCTCGAACCCCATGAGGGAGGTCATTGTCCAGACTTCGTCGACATGGTCGAGCAGGTCGGCGGGGTTGGTGCGGGGCAGGACCATGTCGGCAAGGCGGTCGAGGTCGCCTTGGGCGACATGGCCGGTGCGCAGCCCCGCTTCGACATCGGGGTGGGGTTTGTAGAGGATCACCGCGTCGGGGTTCTCGGCGCGGGTCTTTTCCAGCAAGGCGAGGTTGGTGTTTATTTCCCCCGCGCCGAGCTTGATGGAGGCGTCGTCCTCGACCTGTCCGGGGACGAGGATGAGGTGGCCCGGGGGCAGGTCGGGGGCCGCGTCGCCAAGGTTGTATTTGCTGAGGCGCTGGCGGGTGAGCGTCTTGATCAGGGCTTCGGCGCGGGCCTGCTGGTCGGGGCGCAGCGTGGCGCGGGCGGCGATGAGTCGTTCGAGGCGGCTTTCGCGGGAGGGATCGTAGTAGATGCCGAGGTCGTCGCAGACGAGCGACAGGGGCGGGATGAGGTCGGCGCCGAGGCCGCGGGAGCGCAGGAAGCCGTCCTCGACGCGCACCGCGCCATCGGGGGCGACCTCGGGTTTCGACGCCCAGACCATGGCGGGGCGGGGCCCGGCGGGCAGGGTGTCTGCGGCGAAGCGCAGGGCCTCGTGGCGGCCGAAGAACTTTTGCAGGGGTTTGCGTTTCCACAGGCGCATGGCGTAGGCGGCCCAGCCGTGGCGGTCTTCGCGCCATGCGCGGGTTTGCGCCTCGAGGGCGGAAATGGCGTCTTCCAGCGTGCCGAGCCGGTCGCGGTAGGGGTCGTACCAGTGCGGATAGAGGATCATCGTGGCGGCGAAGAGCTGGGCCTTGGAGAGGCGGCGGCCACGGCGGGGGAGGCTGAGTGGATGGCGGTCGTCGGTGAGGTTCCAGCCGGCATAGAAGGGTTGGCCAAAGACGCGGGGGCGATGACCGGCGAAGATCGCCTCGAAGCCAAGCTGCGAGGAGACGGTATAGACGGCGATGGCGCCGTCGAGCAGGGCCCACGGGCTGACCGGGTCGGTGAAGAGGTGGACGCGCTCGGTCTCGTCGGCGGTGCTGAAATAGCCTTCGCGATGGCCTTGGTGGGTTTCGGGGTGGGTTTTTATCAGGATGCGGGCGCCGGGGTTCTCCTCCTGCGCGTAGTAGAGCATCTCGCGGAAGGTGTTTGCGTCGGCGTTGCCATGGGTGACGCTGGCGTCGCCCTTGGTCTGGTCGATGACGAGCACGTAGCCGGGATCGGGGCAGGGGGCGTCGCTGTCGAATGCGGTGTACTTGGTGAGGTGCGCCTCGTGGATGCGGGCGATGGCGCCGCGGGCGCGGTTCATCAGGACGGTGTCGTCGAGCGGGTGGGTGGCGAGCAGGGTTTCGAGGTCGGTGGGGGTGTCGGGGTTGAAATGGACGCCTTGGGTGTCGATGGCGAGGCCGAGGGGCGGCTCTCCGCTGCGGCCGGGGAAGAGGGAGCGGAGGAAGATGTCCTCGACGCGGATGAGCGAGGCGCCGGTGGCTTCGGCCGCTTTCTCGCCGCGCTTGGCGTAAGGCGAGTGGCCCCAGACGGCGATCAGGTCGTCGGAGCCGGGCTTGCCGAGGCGGAGGGGGTAGCCCGCCAGTTCCATGATCCGGCGGACCCGGCGCTGGCGGAGGAAGCCGGCGTTGAAGTAGAAAACCCGCCGGTCACTGTCGTGGACGGCGGGTTTTTCGTCATTTTCCGGTGGGATCACGACCCGCCGAGCGTTTCGGCCGCCGTGGCAACAGAGCCGATCGTGCCGAGCGAGCCGGTCAGGGCCGAGATCACCTTGCTCCACTGGGCAAACGGCGCCTCGGTCACGTAGATCGTGTCATCGTCGCGCACCGCGAAATCGCGGGCCATGAACATGCCGTTGGGGCGCGTGAGGTCGAGCACGTAGACCATGCGCTGGGCGCCGATCAGGTCATTGCGGCCGAGCACCATGTTGGCTATGTCGGCCGGTTCGTTGCGCAGGACGAAGACGCCCGTGGGGTCGGCGGTCGACGATTGCAGGCCGCCCACCTGTGCGAGGGCCTCGACCGCTGAAAGGGTCGGGCTGTCGAAGGGGAGGCGGGCCTGTGCGCCGGTGGCGCCGAGCGCGGTGAAGGCGCGGGTGTCTTCCTCGACGAGGATCCGGTCGCCGCCGCGCAGGGCGATGTCGAACTCGGGGTGTTTGAACAGGTCCTGGAACCAGACCTTGGAGCGCTGGTCGCCGCGGATCACGGTGATCTGGGCCACTTCCGGTTCGATCACCACGCCGCCGGCGGCGGCGAGCATGGTCGAGAGGGTGCGGGTGGGCCGCTCGATCGGGTAGACGCCCTGAGCGCCCACCGAGCCGATCAGCGAGACGGTCGCCCCGTCACCGGCAAGGCGGCGCACCTCGACCTGTGGGTCGGGGGTTTGCACGTCGAGCTTCTGGGTGATGATCCGGCGGATCGCCTCGGGGGTGTTGCCGGCGGCGCGGATGCGGCCAGCATAGGGGATGAAGATGAAGCCGGCGCCGTCGACCTGCACCTCTTCGAGCACGGCGGCGGAGACGCCTTCGTTGACGAGCAGGCCATCCTCGACGTTTTCCCACACGGTGATGCCGAGCGTGTCGCCCGGACGGATCGTGTCGGAGCCGACGAGGCCGGCGCGCTTGAAGTCCTCGGTGAAGCCCAGGGCGGGCTGGACGGCGGTGGCGCGGGTGACGCGGTCGTTCACGGCGACGACGAAGGCATCGCCTTGTCGCTGGACCGAGCCGGCATAGATTTCACGTTTGTTGGGACCGACGCGCGGCAGGCCACAGGAGGCCACCATCGCCACAACGAGAGTCAGGGCGACGGTTCTCGCCCAGCGGGTTGAACGGGTTTTCACTGCTCGGTCTCCTCGACCTATTATTATTCTGCCTCAGGTTTTTCTGCCAAGCTAACGGAATCCGGAGGAAAAATCCAGCGCTAGAAATTGTGCCCGTCAGGTGACGACCCGCAACTGTTGCCTCGGCGCCGCGGTTCCGGATTCGAGCGCTTCGTAGGGGTCTTCGGGGATGAGCATCATGTCGACGGCCTGCCGGAGGAGCTGGCGGCGACCGGAGGCGGAGTAGAAGCCGCCGGCGACCTGACTGGTTTCGAGGAGGTAGCGGCGGTAATCGGCATAGGCCTTGCGGTCGGGGCGTTCGGCCAGCTGGAAGAAATCGCGCAAGGGCTTGGTCGAGACGAATTCGGGCTTGGCATAGACCGCGTCGCCGAAGGTCTTGAGCGGAATTCCGCGCCAGAGCACCTGCTGGGCGGCGGTGGAATTGACGGTGACGGCGCTGCGGGCCTCGTCGAGAAGCTGGGCGAGCTTGCCGCCGCGGACGAAATGCACGCGGTCGTGGATGCCGTACTGGTGCGCGAGGCGGCGGAGGTCGCGACGGATGGGCACGCGGCCGTCTTCGAGCGGGTGGGCCTTGACCACGAGGTGATGGTGCAGCGGCGCGCCCTGCGCGAAGGCCTCGACCACGGTTTCGAGGAATTCGGACATGGTCGAGAAGGGGGAGTGCGACTGGAACGAGGAATCGTGTTCGAGCTGCAGCAGGGCGAGGTGATAGGGGAAGCCCCCATGGCGGATGCGCAGGGTGGCGATGCGGCGCTCGATGGCCTGTGCGGGCATCAGCAGGAGGCGTTTGAGGTAGAGGGCGAATTCCTGCCGCACGGTCAGCGCACGGTGTGGGCGGAAGCCCCGGTAGCGCCGGTTCAGCAGCAGGACGCAGCCGTGATAGGACGCGCCGTAGAAGATGTGCTGGCGCATGTCGCCCCAGCTGGCCGGGGGCAGGGCGGTGTCCATGTCGGAGTTTTCCAGCGCCTTGCGCATGTGCGAGACGCTCATCTCCATCAGGCGGGAATTGCCGTTGGAGCCGCCGCGCTCATAGGTGACCCAGTAGGGGCGCATGTAGCCTTCCTCGAAGACATGCACGGTGAGGCCCAGTTTCTTGGCCGCAGCGACGGCCTCGGCGTGAATGGGGCGCATGTCGCCGTAGAGAACGAGATCGGTCACGCCCTTTTCGGTCACGATCTCGCGGAAGCGGTCGGGCCATTCGGAGGCGGGCCGCGTGTAGGGGATGTAGCTTTTGCCGTCGCGCCAGAAGGCGCGGTCGCCCGCGTTGAAGCCGACGCGCAAGACGGCGGCGCCGGTGCGCCGGATCATCCGGCCCAGCTTGGAAAAAAACGGCCCGTGCGGCCCTTGGAGAAACAGGAAGACCCGTTCGTTACCCGAAACCATGGTCAGATCACACCTACATGCTTGTTTCCGCAGTGTTAGCCAGAAAGTTAGGCGAAATTAAGCCCGGTGATCGACGGGAAAATGCAGTTCTGCCTGATTGCGCGGGCTGTTTGCCGTGCTAGGCTCCGCGCATGGCTGAGACGAAAAAGGCAACGCATTCATCGAGCACCAACCCCTATATCGCGAAGGGGGACGGCCCCGACGTCGTGCACGCCTATATTGCGGCGATGCCGGGCTGGAAGAGCGCCGTGGGCCGGCAGATAGACGATGTGGTCGAGACGGTCTTTCCCGAGGTTCGCCGGCAGGTGCGTTGGAACACGCCCTTTTACGGGAAGGAGGACGGCTGGTTTCTGGCGATGTATTGTTACAAGAAATACGTGCAGATCACCTTTCTGACCGGCGCGTCGCTTGATCCCGTGCCGCCCAAAGCGTCCAAGGTGGAAAGCGTCCGGTATCTGGATATTCACGAGGACGAGGCGCTTGATGCGGACCAACTGGCAAGCTGGGTGCGTCAGGCGCTGACCCTTCCGGGCCAGACGCTTTAGAGCTGGGGTTTCGGGGGCGATCCGGATCACGGAATTTCGGGACAGGCGGCGATGCGCGGCACGTTCCGGCGTGCGAGGTGCTTGTCCGCCGCGCCGCCGGGCGGTAGGTGCAGGGGGACTAGGATCAGAGGAGACGGCGCATGTTCACGGGGATCATCACGGATGTGGGCGAGGTGAAGGCGATCGAGCAGCGCGGCGATCTGCGCGCCCGGATCGGCACGCGGTATGACATGGGCGGCGTCGATATGGGCGCGTCGATCTGTTGTGACGGGGTGTGCCTGACGATCGTGGCCAAGGGCGAGGGCTGGTTCGAGGTGGATATCTCGGCCGAGACGGTGTCGAAGACCAACCTTGATACATGGGCCGAGGGGGGGCGTGTGAACCTCGAGCGGTCGCTGAAGGTGGGTGACGAGCTGGGCGGGCATATCGTGTCGGGCCATGTCGACGGGTTGGCCGAGGTGGTCGAGTTGCATGACGAGGGCGACAGCACGCGGGTGACGCTGCGGGCGCCGGAAGGGCTGGAGCGGTTCATCGCGCCGAAGGGGTCGGTGGCGCTGAACGGGACGTCGTTGACGGTGAACGAGGTGGATGGCCGGGAGTTCGGCATCAACTTTATCCCGCATACCAAGGAGGTGACGACCTGGGGCGATGTGGCCGTGGGCGACCGGGTGAACCTCGAGATCGACACGCTGGCACGCTATGTCGCGCGGTTGCAGGAGGTGGTGGCGGGCTAGGCCCCGCCGCTGCACAGGGTCAGGCGAAGGCGCGCACCAGCCGCCGGGCGATGGCCCAGCAGCCGAGCGACAGCGCGATCGAGAGATACCCGTCGATGGCGTAGTGCCAGCCAAGCTGGACCGAGCCGATCAGGATCAGTGACGCGAAGCCGGTCATGATCCAGCCGAAGACCCGCGAGACCGAGAAGGCGTAGAGCGTCATGGTCACGGTCGAGGCGACGTGCATGGAGGGCATGGCCGAGATGCCCCGGACGGGGCCGTCATTCATGTAGCCGTGAAGCAGCATCTCCTGCAGGTCGAGCGCCCAGACCGGGCTGACCTCGCTGAAGCCTCGGAGGGTGTCCATCAGGGGCACGAAGTCTGCGCCGTAGCCGAAGGCCTCGTAATAGACCGGGCCCACGGAGGAGAAGATCGTGGCAAGGATATTGCCGCCGATCACCCAGCAGAGCACGTCGGCCACGAGATAGTGGCGGTGCTTGTCGTGGCGCGAGACGTTGAAGCAGGCGACGAAAATCAGGAAATAGGCCAGCAGCAGCCACAGGTGATAGGCCGCGTTGATCGCCGTGGTGATGAGGGGCGTGCCGGTGAGGGTGTAAAGGAGCTGCCACGGGTCGGTGCCGCCGTGAAGGGCGCGGTCGAGCCAGGCGAAATACGGGTCCCACGCGAAGGGGTTGATGAGCGGGATGAGGTCCTTGCCGACGGTAAAGCTGCCGGCGAAGAGGCACATGGCGAGGAAGGCGAAGATGCCGGTGAAGATGCGGTCGCGGTCGAGGAGGATCTCGCGCAGGTCGTTGGCGAACCACGCGGTGGGGCGTTTGGGGCGGATTGTGACGATCATCCAGCCGAAGCGCCAGAAGAGCAGGATCACGAGGAAGAGCGGGATCTGCACCTGCAGCAGGCTGATCAGGGTCGAGGCGGTGCCCGAGCCGAACGGGTGGCCGAGGAGCAGGCAGGCGGTGTAGATGCCGAGGAAATGCATGGCGACGAGGCCGATCAGCAGCCGGATGCGCCAGAGCGCCGGGCCGATGGCCGATCTGTCGGTCAGGATATCCGTCTGCATGGTCATTCTGCCACCCTCATGACTGTCTTGGGGCGGGGTATGGCGGGGGAAATGGGCGTGGGGTCGACCGGAATTGGTCGATTTCGGGGCGGTATTGCGGGTGGGGGCGTTTTCTTGAAAAGAAAACTGTCCGAAATCTTTTAAAGATTTCGGGGGGTTGGGGTCAGGCCCAGATGTCGCCGATGGTGTAGCCTTGGGGGAAGGGATCGGTGGGGTCGAGGAGGTGGTTGGTGGTGCCGGTGATCCATGCCTGCCCGGAAATGGTGGGGAGGATGGCGGGGTGACCGGCGAGGGTCGTGGTCTCATCGATGCGGCCGGTGAAGGTGGTTCCCAAGGGGCCTTCGGTGATGAAATCCTCGTTCGGCTGGAGTTGCCCGCGCGCATGGAGGACGGCCATCCGCGCGCAGAGGCCGGTGCCGCAGGGGGAGCGGTCGAGCACGCCGGGGAGTGCGTGGGGGCGGGCCGGGTCGTAGCCGCCGGAGGAGACGGTGACGGCTTGGCGGGCGTGGGTGCCGGGCGTGGTGGCCGCGCCGGTGAGGTTGGTGATGGTGGGGCCGGTGATGGCGGGGTTTTCGGGGTGGGAGACGGGGAGCTGTTGCCGGGCTGCGGCGAGGATGCGTTCGGAGGTGCGGACGATCTCGGCGCCGTTGGCCGCGTCGAGGGAGATGCCGAGCGTGTCGGCGCAGGCCAGCACGTAAATCATGCCGCCCCAGGCGATGTCGACGGCGATGCGGCCGAGGTCGGGCACGTCAAGGGCCGCGTCGAGGTGGAGGGCGAAGGCGGGGACGTTGCGAAAGGTGACGCGGGTGACCTTGCCGTCGTGGCAGTCGGCGCGGACGCGGATCAGGCCGGCGGGGGCCTCCAGCGTCAGCTCGGTGACGGGTTCCGTCATCGGCAGGATGCCGGTTTCCAGCAGCACGGTGGTCACGCAGATGGTGTTGGAGCCGGACATGGGCGGGTATTCCGTCTGCTCCATGATGATGAAGCCCGCGTCGGCCTCCGGGTGGCAGGGCGGGACGAGGAGGTTGCAGCAAAGCGCGGGTTGGCCGCGGGGTTCGCGGAGCATCAGCAGGCGCAGATCGTCGGCATGGGTGCGAAGGTGCTGCATCTGCTCGAAGACGGTGGCGCCGGGCAGGGGCGGGGCGCCGGAGGTGATGACGCGGCCGGGCTCGCCCTCGGCATGGGCCTCGACGGCGGTGATCATTTTCGTGGCGCGCATTGGAGCCTCCCCCCGGTTATGGAGGGGAGGCTAGGGGGCGCGGGCGGAAAGGGGAAGGGGCGGCGGCCTTGCGGTCAGATATCGCGCGGTATGGCGGCGCGGTAGAGGTGCCACGTGGCGTGGCCCAGCACCGGCAGGACGATGATCAGCCCGAGGAAGAGGGGGAGCGTGCCGAGCAGCATGAGCCCGGCCACCACCGCGCCCCATGTGGCCACGGGGACGGGGTTTTCGCGGGCGACCTGAAGCGAGGTGGCCACCGCGATGGGCACGCCCACGTGCCGGTCGATCAGCATGGGCAGGGAAATCAGGCTGATGACCAGTACGAGCGCGGCGAAGACGAAGCCCACGGCCATGCCGATCACGATCATCGTCCAGCCGGCGGAGGTGGTGAACACGGCCGACAGAAAGGCCGCGGCGGAGGCGGGCGGTTCGGGGCCCAGCGTCCAGCCGTAGATTTGCAGGGCGGCGAACATCCAGACGACGAAGATGCCCAGAAGGTAGAGGGCCATCGCCAGCACCGGGCCGATATTGCGGGCCTGAAGGACGGTGAAGGCGGTGCTCCAGTTGACGCGGTCTTGGGTCTCGGCTTTGCGGCTCATCTGGTAAAGGCCGATGGCGGCCACCGGCCCCAGCAGCAGGAAGCCGGCCGCCAGGGGGAAGATCATCGGCAGGAGCGCCTCGTTGAAGGCCATGACCGAGAGGGCGAGACCGATGACGGGGTAGATCAGCACGATGAACATCACGTCGCTGCGGTAGCGCGAGAAATCGGCGAACCCGGCGGAGAGGGCCGCGCGGATATCGGCGGCGGTGAGGATGTTGGTCTCAGGCGGTTCGGTGAGTTCGCTGCCGAGGGCGTCTGCGGCGCTGCCCATGGCGCGGCCGGTGCCGGAGGCGCCTTGGGCGAGCCATGTGAGGGGGTTTCCGATTGTTTTGACCATGATCGACCTCCCGATCGGGTGCCGGAACGGTCAGACCCGTCCCGGACGGGTGCCGGCGGCGCCGGTTTCGGCCCGCCTTTCTAAGGACTTAGTGCGTAAGTGTCGCATGTCACGGCGATTCGCGCGAGGGGGTTCACCGAGGTGTGAAGGCGCAGGGCTCAGTCGTTGTCGGTGAGGCCCGCGCCGGCGCCGGTGGCGCGGCTTTCGGGGGTGCCGGGGGCGTAGGTGCGCTGGGCGAAGGCGGTGAGGGTCCGCGCGGTGTCGGCAGGGAGGTCGGCGCGGGTGTGGCGCGCGACGGGTTGGCCGGTGGTCTCGTTCACGGGGGCGATTTCGAGGGTTTCGGTGCGCGCGGCGGTGAGCGACGCGGGGTCGGGAATGTCGGCGCGGGGCGTGCCGCTGTCGAAGGTGACGGTGACGCCGGGCCAGCGGATGCAGAGCGGTCGCTCGGCAAGGTCGGCGGCCCATGCGGCATAGGGGATCAGCAGGATGGGCCGGGCGACAGCGGCCATGGCGATGGTGTGGCCGTAGGCCAGGGTCTGGGCGCGGTCGGTGAGCGCGGCGCCGGCGGCGGAGGGGCAGAGGATGCCGTCACGGGCGGACCACGGATCGGTGTCGGTGCGAGGGCGGACGGCCTCCCACGTGACGCCGTCCTGGGCGGGCAGGAGCGCAGCCAGCGCCTCGGGCCCCGGCCAGCCGGCGGCGCAGAGCCAGCGGACGGCCTTGCCGGTTTCCTCGGCCAGCCCCCAGTCCATTCCGCCACCGCGCGCAGCCTTGCGCGAGAGCGCCTCGATCTCGTTCAGCGACCAGCTCATTCGCCGGCCTCGGGCAGGCGCGGCAGGGTCCAGTCATCTGCCGCGTTGCGCGCGAGGTCTTCGGGGAAGGGGGCGTTCTGGTACATGTTGATGCGCACCCAGCGGTCGGAGCGCGGGTCGAAATGGCAGGCGCCGAAGAAGCTGAGCTTCATCCGCAGCATGTCGATCGGCATCACCGCGGCGTCGATGGTGTTGTCGCGGATTTCGGCATAGGGCAGCTTGGCCGCGATCTGGGCCCGGCGGGCGATGTGGCGGTGTTCGGGGTGTTTGAGCAGGAATTCGGCCACGCTGGGCGCGTCGGAGGCGGTGATGTCTCCATGCATCAGGGCGGCGTCGCGGCCCGGGCCGAGGGGTTGTTCGTAAGGCGAGAGGGGTTCGTCAAACCGCTCGCCCATGCGGGGTTCGAGCTTTTCCTCGGAGGTGTACCAGATGCGGGCCTGCGCGGGTTTCGCGCTCCAGTCGATGGCCAGCGCCCAGCCGTAGATATCCTCGACAATGTCGCGGAGGCGGGACAGCGGCATGGCGCCGTCGATGCGCCAGTTTTCGTCCTCGTCGGCGCTCATCGTCTCGCAGAGGTCGTCGACAAGCTCGCCATGGGGTTCGAGCAGGAGGGAGACGAGCTGTTCCTGCCCCTCGAGGGAGAGCGTGGCCTCGCCCCAGCGCCAGAGCCTGTCCCACGGGTAGGGGGCTTTCATGTCGGCGGTTTCCAGATGGTCGCCGAGCGCGATCATGTCGGCGCGGAGGTCTTCGAGCTTGGCCTGCTGGCCGGGATGGTCGGAGCGCCAGCCATGGGCGTGGATGCGGGCGCGGGCGGCGGTCTGGCGGAAGGCGGAGATGGCGGCGCGCGGGGCCTCGGGGAGGGCGCGGACGCGGCGAAGCGCCTCTTCGCGGGCACCGACCCAGTTGTTGAGCAGCGCCGGGTGGGTGATCAGGAAGGGCGCCATGCCCAACCCGGTGGAATTGCCGATGCCGAAGCGGCGGCGCAGCACCGGGTCGAGGGCGAGGGCGCGTTCTGGGGCGCGCATCCGGGCCGTGTGTTCGACGAGGTCCATGACGAAGGCGCGGGTGAGGTAGACCGAGAGCATTTCGACCTGGAAGGGGGCCTGAAATTCCGGCCGGTCGGCGAGGGCGTCGCGGTCGGCGGCGCCGAACTTGCCCGAGCCGTAGACGGCGGTGGTGCGCATGAGGTAGCCGACTTCGGCAATTTTCCGCGCATCGGGCTGTTTTCCGGCGGCGAGGCGGTCGACCACGTAGTCCCAGAGGCGGACCGAGCGGTTGGCGCGGGAGAGCGCGAGTTCGCGGTCGGTGATGCGGCCGGCCTCCTGTCGGGGGACGTTATCGGCGAGGCGGGCGATGTCGGCCTCGTCGGGGATACCGTCGAACAGGGTGAAGGTGGCGTCCCACGCGGTGGCGATCACCCGGTCGGAGCGCTGCTCGGGTGGGAGGTCATGGGAGAAGGCGATGAGGGAGTAGCTGTGGCCGGGCGCGTGGGCCACGTAAACGGCGTGTCCTATGCCGTTGGAATCAATGTCGAAAACGGGTATTTCGAACCGCCATTGCTCGGCCTTCATGCGGCGCAGGAGTTGGCGCATAAAGGACAGGCGGGTCTGATGGAACGCGCCGAGCCGGGCCAGTTTCATGACCGTCTCGGGGGTGCGCAGGGCAATGGTGGGCGTTTCTGCCTCGGCCATCATCAGGTCTTTCGCTTGGCGCGGGGCCCGAAGTTCTGATCGAAAAATCGCAGCCAGTTCTCTCCCATGAGAGCGGCTGTTTCCCCGTCATCAAAGCCTTTTTCGCGCAATCCGTTCTCGATACTAGCGAAATCGCGGTTGTCACGGAACCATGCGGGTTGCGGCGGGAAGCCGGGGGCTGTGGCGGAGCCCTCGCCGTAGTCGGCTTCCTTGGTCCAGCGGCCGGTGCGCATCCAGTCGACGATGCTGTCGGGCTGATCCTGACAGAGGTCGGAGCCGATGCCGAAATGGCGGATGCCGAAGCGGTCGGCGGCCTCGGCCACCATGGTGCAGAAGCTGTCGAGGGTGCAGTCGGATTTGTCCTTGAGATGATGGGGGTAGAGGGAAAAGCCCATCATGCCGCCGTTTTCGGTGACGGCGCGGATCACGTCGTCGCGCTTGTTGCGGAGTGCCGGCTGCCAGCGGTGGGGGTTGGCGTGGGTGATGGCGATGGGGCGCTGGGAGAGGTCGGCGGCCTCGATGGTGGAACGGTCGGCGGAATGGCTCATGTCGATGACGAGGCCCACGCGGTTCATTTCCTTGATGACCTGCTTGCCCATGCGGGTGATGCCGGTGTCTTCGGCCTCGTAGCAGCCGGTGGCGAGGAGGGACTGGTTGTTATAGGTGAGCTGCATGAAGCGGGCGCCGAGGGTGTGGACGATCTCGACGAGGCCGATATCGTCCTCGATCGGCGCGGGGGTCTGGAAGCCGAAGAAGATGGCGGTGCGGTTGGTTTCGCGGGCAAGGCGCACGTCGTCGCCGGTGAGCCCGTGAAAGATCAGGTCGGGGTGCTGTTCGAAGCGGCGGTTCCACGCCTCGATATTGAGGACGGTTTCGCGGAAATTCTCGTGGTAGGCGATGGTGACATGGACGGCGTCGACCCCGCCCTCGCGCATCTGGCGGAAGATCTTTTCCGACCAGTTGGCGTATTGCAGGCCGTCGATTCGGTGGGTCATGGCGCCGGCCAGGGTGTCGTTGGGTGTCATGTCGGGTCTTTCTCGCCAGTGGGCGGGGGTTTGACGGTATACGGGCATGGTGGGGCATCCGGATCAAACGCAAAATGCGGATTGCTGTCGATTGCCGGCTGGTGAGGCGATGCGGCCCCGGCGCGCGCGGGGGCTGCGATCTTCGCTTGTGCGGCGCGTGTGGAGGTGCGAAACTGGATGTCCGAGGTGCCGGTGCCTTTTGAAAAGGGACCGGAGAATTGGGAAGCCGGTGCAAGACCGGCGCTGCCCCCGCAACGGTAAGCATGGGGGGCAGGGGCGAGATGCCACTGGACGATTCTGTCCGGGAAGGTGCCCCTGTCCTGACCCGCGAGCCCGGAAACCAGCCTTGGATGAACGTCAAGCCGCGGGGGGCGGTGCGGGCGGATGGGTTCGGCCATCGCCTTCAATGTCCTTCGCCCCAGTTCGGCCCGGGGTGTGGCCGGTGGAGGAAGATGAGATGACCGCGACGCGGATACTGGATGGTTTGGAACGCAGCGAGGCCACGGGTGCGGAGGCCGACAGCGTGGCGCGGCTGGGGTTTCTTGAATGGGCCTTTGGGCTCGAGGGCGAGGTGACGCCGGACAAGGCGCGCGCGGCGCTGGACAGTGCCGAGGCGCAGGGGCCCGAGAGCGATGCGGCCTGTGCCTTTGTGGTGTTCCTGCGGCAGGCGACCAAGCCGATGAGCGGGGGCCTGCGCCGGGGCCGGCGGCGGGCGCTTCACTGACGGCGCGGGGGCCGCTAGGGTCGGGCATGGCGAGCGAGAAAGAGAAGATGCGAGCGGGGGAGTGGTATACGTGCCATGACCCCGAGCTTTTCGCGATGCAGGATGCGGCGCGGGCGGCGTGTCATGCGCATAATACCGGGCTGCCGGCGGAGCGGGGGGCGATCGGGGCGGACTTGGCGGCGCTGTTTGCCGGGGCCGGCGAGGGCTGCATGATCGAGGCGCCGTTTCATTGCGCCTATGGCGTGAACATCCATCTGGGCGCACGGGTCTACATGAATGCGGGCTGCACCATTCTGGACACCGCCGGGGTCAGCATCGGAGATGACACAATGCTGGGACCAGGGGTGCAGATCTATTGCCCGACGCATCACAAGGACCGGGCCAGCCGGGTGGCCGGGCTGGAAAGGGCAAGGCCGGTGAGCATCGGGCGCGAGGTCTGGATCGCGGGCGGGGCGGTTTTGTTGCCCGGCGTGACGGTGGGGGATGGCGCGATTGTCGGCGCGGGCAGCGTGGTGACGCGGGACGTGGCGCCGGACACGATGGTGTTGGGGAACCCGGCGCGGGTGCCCGCCGGGTAGTTTGCATCAGGCCTCCATCAGCCTTCTGTCAGGCCGCACCATTCGGCGATGAAGAGGGCGATGACGCCGGTGGATTGCTTTACTGACGCAAGGTCGACCCGTTCGTCGAAGCCGTGGATGTTTTCTGCGATTGGCCCGTAACAGAGGCTGGGGATGCCGTGGTAGAGCCCGTAGAAACGGGTGTCTGTCAGCGCGGTGAACTGGCGGTCGTCGGGCCCGTCGGTGTCGAAGACGGATTTGTGAGCGGCCGCCAGCGCGGTTTCGGGGGCGTCGGCGTTTTCGAGAACGAAGCCGTCGGCCTGAAAGCCGTTCCAGACGATGTCGGGCGGGTTGGAGCGGAGAAACGGGTGGGCCTCGGCGGCCTTGGCGACGGTTTCGGCGATCTCGGCCTTGACGTCCTCGACTGACCAGCCGGGCAGAAGGCCCATGCGGCAATCGACCTCGCACCATGACGGCACGGAGGAGGCCCAGTCGCCGCCCTTGATCTTGCCCGCGTTGAAGTTGATCGGGTGTTCGGCGCCCTTGAAGGCGGGGTGATCGGCGGCGCGGGTGTTGTACTCTTCGCAGAGCGCTTCCAGCGCGGTGAGAAGCTGGAACGTGCCCATGATGGCGTTGGCGCCGGTGCCGGCATAGGCCACGTGGGCGGGCCGGCCCTGCACCCGCAGCTTGAACCAGACGACGCCGACCTGTGCGCGGACGAGGGTGTGGCCGGTGGGCTCGGGGATGAAGACGCAATCGGCGCGGTAACCGCGGGCGAGGGTGGCGAGCGCGCCCATGCCGGTGCTTTCCTCCTCGACCACGGATTGGTAGTGGAGGCGGCCCGCGGGGGCGAAGCCTGCGCGGCGGATGGCATCGACGGCGAAGAGCGCGGCGGTGTCGCCGGCCTTCATGTCGCCGGCGCCGCGGCCATACATCCAGCCATCCTTGATCACCGGGTCGTAGGGCGGGGCGGTCCACATCTCTGCCGGGCCCTCGGGGACGACATCGAGATGACCCTGAAGGATCAGGGACTTGCCGCCGGACCCGGCGCCGTCGAGCGTGCCCGTCACCGACCGGATGGCGACAAGATCGCCGCCGGAATCGCAAAAGCCCGGCTCATCCGCCAGTTCGCTCATCGGGACGGTCCAGTCGTCGACCTGCCAGCCGCGGGCGGCGAGCGCGTCGGACATGTAGTCGAGCGCGGCGTCTTCCTCGCCCCGGCGGCTGGGAATTCGGGTGAGGCCGGCGAGAAAGGCGAGCTGATCATCGAAACCCGCCTCGACCGCGTCGAGAATGGCGTTTCGGGTTTTGTCGGGGATGGCGGACATGACGGCTCCTTCTGCGTTCCGGGGAAGGGGAGCAGCAGGGGATCGGCCCGTCAAGGTGGATGTAAGGGGGGGCTGGAAAAGAAAACGGCGGCGCCTGGGAGGAGGAGTGGCGCCGCCGTTCCATTACGTTCGGCCCTGGGAGGAGGAGTAGGGCCTTACGCAGCAGTCAGAGCCTGAAATTGGCCCCGGTATTTTGGGCGACGGCATCAGGGAGGAGGAGAGATGCCGCCGCCATTTTCGAGTGCCCCAGGGAGGAGGAGAGGGACACCCGAACCTTGTTACTCGCCGTAGACAGCCTCCCGCGCCGCAGCGCGGATACCGGACCGGTGGATGCCGAGATCGGCCAGCGTGGCCCGGTCCAGTTCAGACAGTTCGCGCACGGTTGCACGATAGGCGAGGTAGTCGTAAGCCGCTTGCATCAGGTGATGCGCTGCGGCGCTTATTTCGATGGCGAGGCCCGTCTGTGCGGCGCTCTTCTCGCTTGCGTATGCCATTTCCGTTTTCTTTCCTGAGTGCCCTGGCCCGAGCGGCCGTTGGTGGGCGTCGTGTTTTTATGTCGTCTCGTTGAGTACAAAGATAGCCAAATGCTGCATCTGCACAATACCCAGATGAACATTGCTGCTATGCAGAAAATGCATAAGCATAACTGACCTAAAATAAGGCAAAAAGACTGTTTTTTAAGCGGAAAATTTCTACCCCT
Source organism: Roseovarius sp. (assembly GCA_040220035.1). Lineage (GTDB taxonomy): Bacteria > Pseudomonadota > Alphaproteobacteria > Rhodobacterales > Rhodobacteraceae > Roseovarius. Next base: position 191,965 of record JAVJTX010000004.1, read on the forward strand.
TGCAGGTGCAGAAAAATCTGCCACCTATTGCAGCAGGACTGACGGGAGAATGGGCATGACCGATATTCGCGCTGCAATCGAGGCCGAGCTGAAGCGGCTGGAGTTGCCCGACGGAGGCAACCTGATCTCGCGCGACATGGTGCGCGCGTTGTCGGTGGAAGGCGGGGTCGCGCGATTCGTTATTGAGGCTCCGAGTCCCGATATCGCCCGGAAGATGGAGCCGCTGCGCGCCGCTGCCGAACGCGCGGCGGCCTCGGTCGAAGGGGTGGAGAGCGCCTCTGTCGCGCTGACGGCGCATGAGCAGAGCGCCAAGGCGCCGCCCAAGCCCGCCGGCGGATCGGACGAGGGCGCGCCGTCGCTCAAGCTGGGCGGGCATCCCAAGGGCGGGCAAAGCTCGATCCGGCCGGCCTCGGTGCGGTCGCTGATCGCGGTGGGGTCCGGCAAGGGGGGCGTGGGCAAATCGACCGTGTCGTCGAACCTTGCCGTCGCACTGGCCAAGCAGGGGCGCAAGGTGGGGCTGCTGGATGCCGATATCTATGGCCCCAGTCAGCCGCGCATGATGGGCGAGACCAAGCGCCCGGCGAGCCCCGACGGCAAGATCATCGAACCGCTCAAGGCGCATGGCGTGACCTTCATGTCGATCGGCCTGATGCTCGACCCCGACAAGGCGGTCGTGTGGCGGGGGCCGATGCTGATGGGGGCGTTGCAGCAGATGCTGAGCCAGGTGAACTGGGGCGAGCTGGACGTGCTGATCGTCGACCTGCCGCCGGGAACGGGCGATGTGCAGCTGACGCTGAGCCAAAGGGCGCAGCCCACTGGCGCGCTGATCGTGTCGACGCCGCAGGATGTGGCGCTTATGGATGCGCGCAAGGCGATGGACATGTTCAACACGCTGAAGACGCCGATCCTTGGGCTCATCGAGAACATGTCGGTGTTTCACTGTCCCGAATGCGGCTTTGAGGCGCATATCTTTGGGCATGGTGGCGTGTCGAAGGAGGCCGAGAAGCTGGGGATACCGTTCCTTGGTGCGCTGCCGATCGACCTTGATACGCGGCTGGCGGGCGATGCGGGGAAACCCATCGCGCTGGGCGACGGGCCGATGGCGCAGGCCTATGCGCAGCTGGCCGACCGTCTGGTGCAGGGGGGCATGGCCTGAGGCCTGTCCGGCAGGTCGGATCGCGCTAGATCCGGGTCATGCTGATCGCCGTTATCTGTATCTATATGGGCGTCTGGGGCTGCGCGTATTTCGCGGCGCAGGCGGCGGGCCGGGTGCGGTTTGCCGGGCTCTACGCGGTGGCGGTGGTGGGGTTGCCGGTGCTTTTCGGGGTGGCCTTCTGGCTGATTTATCAGCGGGTTGACGCGGAAGGCGCGGGCGATCTGACCGGGCTGGTGATCCTGATCGGGGCGGGGCTGGGGCTGGTCTTTTATCCGCTGATCTATGTGCGCACGCGGCGGGGGATATGAGGGGCGCGTGAGGCGCGCCCCTAGTTGCTTTCCGTGGAGATCGGCAGCGGCGTGAGCTGGCCGTCATTGCGCTTTTTCTCGTCTTCGAGGGCGGCTTTCAGCTCGGCGGCGCGCTTGGCCTTCTCGGCCTGTTCGGCCTTTTCGCGGGCCTGAGCCTCGGCCTCGCGTTGGGCCTGCGCGGCTTTCTCGGCCTCGATGGCGGCGAGGCGCTCTGTCTCGCGCTTCGCTTCGGCTTCGGCCTTGGCCACGGCCTTGGCCTGTCTTTCGGCCTCGCGCCGGGCGTCCTCTTCCTTTTCGGCTTCGAGGCGGGCCATCTGTTCGGCCTCCTTGCGGAGTGTCGCGGCCTCGGCGGCAATCCGCGCCTCCTCGGCCTTGCGGGCCTTTTCGGCCTGCTCGGCGGCGGCGAGCCGCTTTTCCTTTTCGCCCGGAAGCTCGACCGGGGAGAGGCCCATCTGCCGGGCGGCGGCGAGCGAGATCTTGGCCGAATCGAGCCCCTGCGGCTTTTGATAGGCGCGGATGGCGGCGCGGGTGCGGCCGTCCATCTCGCCGTTGATCGGGCCGCGGTAATGGCCGCGCGCCTTGAGAGCGCGTTGCAGGGAGGTGTTGAATTCGGGCGTGAGCTGATGCTCGCAGGGGGTTTCGAACCACGTGGCCTTGCGCGGCTTGACGATCTTCTGCTGTGTTTCCGTTTCGTAGACGGCGGGCGTGCCGGAGGCGCCGTCGGTTGCAAGCCCGGCGGGCTGAACCACGACCTGCTCGGTCACCGTCTCGATCACGGCGGGGGTTTCGTCCTGCCCCCAGCAGGTGCCGGGCTGGGCGCCGGGGGGGGCGTCGCGGGCGACCACCTCGGCGGGTTCGGCCATCCGGGGCAGGCCGGCCTGACAGGCGCCAAGCAGGGATGTTGCCGCAAGAACGGCGAGTAACGGACTGATTTTCATGCTCGATGCCTCTGCGGGCGTTTTGTTGCCAGCAGTTTAACCGGTTTCGCCGTCGCGGGGAAGCGGGCAATCGGGATCGAGCAGCCGGTCTAGCAGCGGGGACACATCCTCGATCTCTTCGGCGACGACATGAACGACGCCGGCCTCGCGCTGAACCCGGCCGGTGACCCGTAGGAGGCGCCCCGAGATCACCGCCCGGCGGAAGCGTTCGTACATGTTGCGCCAGACCACGATGTTGACCACGCCGGTCTCGTCCTCGAGCGTGAGGAAGATCACGCCCTTGGCGGTGCCGGGGCGCTGGCGCAGGATGACGAGCCCGGCCACGGTGACGCGGGCGCCGCCCGGCGGCTCGTCGAGCCGGGCGGCGACGAGCGCCGCGGGCGGGCGGGGCCAGGTGTCGGGGCGGGTGGGGGACAGGACTTTCATGAGAACGAATATAGAACATTCGGGATTTGTCGCAACTCCCTGCGCGCCATGTCGCAAATGGGGCTGGCCTCTCTTACATGGCTTGGCTAGGAACCATTGGAATCCGAGGCGAGGGAGACCGCAGTCATGGCGAAAATCACCTATATCGAGCATAATGGCACCGAACATGTGGTCGACGTGGCCAACGGGCTGACCGTGATGGAAGGCGCGCGCGACAACAACATCCCCGGCATCGAGGCCGATTGCGGCGGGGCCTGTGCCTGTTCGACCTGCCATGTCTATGTCGATCCGGCCTGGGTGGAGAAGCTGCCCGAGAAGGACGACATGGAAGAGGACATGCTCGATTTCGCGTATGAGCCCGATCCGGCGCGCTCGCGCCTGACCTGCCAGCTCAAGGTGAGCGATGCGCTGGACGGGCTGGTCGTGCAGATGCCGGAAAAGCAGATCTGATGCGGTTTGCGGCGGTGGTGGCCTTTGGGTTGCTGCTGCCGGCTGTTGGCTGGGGATGCGAGGCGCGGACCGGGGGTTTTGGCCTGCCGGGGCGGTTTGCCGAGGTCGATGTCATCAATGCGAAACCCGGTGGCGGGGTGCATGAGGGCTGGGTGTCGAGGGGCGCGCGGCTGGTGATGCATGCGGGGTTTGTTCGGGAAACGGATGAATACGGGCATGGCGTGTTGGGCGATCTGCGGGATGCGAAGGCGCTGACGGTGCATCTGCGGCGGCCCGGCGATGCGCGGGTCACTTGCCCGGCGGAGGTGATCCTGCCGGAGGGCGAGGTGTTTGAGGATATCGCGCCCCGGCTGGCGGATCTGGACGGTGATGGGCTGCCGGAGATTATCGTGGTGCAGTCGAACGCCGCCAAGGGGGCGAAGCTGGCGGTTTATGACCGGCGGGCAAGGCTGGTGGCGGCGACGCCCCATATCGGGCAGCGGCATCGCTGGCTCGCGCCGGCGGCGGTGGCGGATCTGGACGGCGACGGGCATGTGGAGTTGGCCTATGTCGACCGACCACACCTGACCAAGCGGTTGCAGGTGTGGCGGTTCCGGGGGGGAACGCTCGAACATCTGGCGGATGCGGAGGGGTTTACCAATCATCGCATCGGCTGGGATTTCATCGCGGGCGGTCTGCGGCGGTGCGGCGGGGTGGCGGAGGTTGTTGCCGCCAGCGCGGACTGGACAAGAGTGGTTGCCGCGCGGCTCACCTCAGGCCGGATCGAGCGCCGTGACCTCGGCGCTTATACCGGCCCGAAAGGCCTCGACGCGGCAACCCGCTGCCCCTGAGGCTTCTTCTGGCCTGAAATATCCCGGGGAGCGCCGGTTTGTTGAAGCGCTCCTGCGGTGCGAGGGGCTGGCCCCTCGCTTCGGTCGGCTGGCAAAGCCATCCGAACACTGCAGATCAGAGCGCCCGCCAGCCGATATCGCGCCGGAACACCCCTTCCGGCCAGTCGATTTTCTCGATCATGCCATAAGCCCGGTCCGCCGCCTCGCGCAGGGTCGCCCCGCGCGCCGTGACGTTCAGCACCCGCCCGCCGGTGGCGACGACCTGGCCGTCTTTTTGTCCCGTACCGGCGTGAAAGACCATGTGGAAACTGTCTTCAGCAACGCCGTCCAGCCCCTTGATCACGCTGCCTTTCTCATAGGCGCCGGGATAGCCGTCGGCGGCCATGACCACGGTCATGGCGTGATCGTCGGCCCAGTTGACCCGGGCCTCCGAGAGGCGGCCCTCGGCGGCGGCATGGAGGAGGTCGAACGCCTGTGCGCCGAGGCGCATCATCAGCACCTGGCATTCCGGATCGCCGAAGCGGACGTTGTATTCGACGAGGCGCGGTTCGCCGTCCTTGATCATCAGCCCGGCATAGAGCACGCCTTGGTAGGGTGTGCCGCGTTTGACCATTTCGCGCAGGGTGGGTTTTACGATCTCGTTCAAGGCCTTGTCGGCGATAGCTGATGTCAGGACCGGGGCCGGGGAATAGGCGCCCATGCCGCCGGTATTGGGGCCGGTGTCTCCTTCGCCGATGCGCTTGTGATCCTGTGCGGTGCCGATAGGCAGGGCCTCTTCGCCGTCGCAGAGGATGAAGAAGGAGGCTTCTTCGCCTTCCATGAACTCCTCGATCACCACCTCGGCGCCGGCCCCGCCGAATGCGCCGCCGAACATGTCGTCGATGGCGGCGTGGGCGTCTTCGACCGTTTCGGCCACGATCACGCCTTTGCCCGCGGCGAGGCCGTCGGCCTTGACCACAATCGGCGCGCCTTGCTTGGTCACGTAGTCCTTGGCCGCGCCTGCGTCGGTGAAATGGCCGTAGGCGGCGGTGGGGGCCTGCGCCGCGTCGCAGATTTCCTTGGTGAAGCTTTTCGAGGCTTCCAGCCGGGCCGCACCCTCGGACGGGCCGAAGACCAGCAGACCCGCGTCGCGGAGGCGGTCGCTGACCCCGGCGGCCAAGGGCGCCTCGGGGCCGATGATGACGAATTCGATGGCGTTGGCGTCGCAGAAATTCACCACCGCCGCGCCATCCTCGATGTCGAGCGTGGCGCATTCGGCGATCTCGGCGATGCCGGCATTGCCGGGGGCGACGATCAGCTTGTCGCATTTGGGGTTCTGCATGACCGCCCAGGCCAGCGCGTGTTCGCGCCCGCCGCCGCCGAGGATCAGAATGTTCATGGCGCACGCCTCCTTGCCCGGGTTTCGGCCTCTCAATAGGGGCAGCGGCGGAAGGTGGCAAGCGGCGGAGATCGAAGGGAACAGGGAGCGGTGGCGGGACGTTGGGACCACAAGAAATCCACTGCAAGCAAAGGACACGACACATGGCACGTATCGACAACAAGAAAGTCGCCATTCTGGCCACGCACGGCTTTGAACAATCGGAACTGGAACACCCGCTGAACGCCCTGCGCGAGGCCGGGGCCGAGGTGGATGTCATCTCGCCCGAGAGCGGCGAGATCAAGGGCTGGGAAGGCAGCGATTGGGGCAAGCCCGTCGCCGTCGACAAGGTTCTCGACGATGCGCAGGCCGATCACTACGACGCGCTTGTCCTGCCGGGCGGGCAGATCAACCCCGACCTGCTGCGGGCGAACCCGACGGCCGTCGAATTCGTCAAGGCGTTCTGGAGTGTCGGCAAGCCGATCGGCGCCATCTGTCACGGGCCGTGGCTGTTGGTGGAGGCCGATGTGGTGAAGGGGCGCAAGATCACCTCGTATCACTCGATCAAGACCGACGTGGTCAACGCCGGCGGCGAGTGGGAAGACAGCGAATGCGTCACCGACAACGGGCTGGTCACCAGCCGCAACCCCGATGACCTGCCGGCCTTCAGCGCCAAGATGATCGAAGAGATCGCCGAGGGCCGTCACGACCTGAGCGCCGCGTAAGCGGGCGCTTTTCATCGCCGATCAGATCGGGCATGAATGGCTCATGTCCGATCTGATCGATGACCCGTCACCGGGGGAGAACGCCCCCGAATTCTCCGTCTCCGAGCTCTCGGGCGCGGTCAAGCGCGTCGTCGAGGGGGAGTTTGGCTTTGTCCGTGTGAGGGGCGAGGTGGGCCGCGTGTCGCGGCCGCGTTCGGGGCATATCTACCTTGATCTGAAGGATGACCGTTCGGTTCTGGCCGGGGTGATCTGGAAAGGCGTGTCCCAGCGTCTGGCGGTGCAGCCGGAGGAGGGGATGGAGGTTGTCGCCACCGGGCGGCTGACCACCTTTCCGGGGCAGTCGCGGTACCAGATTGTTATTGATGACGTGAAGCCCGCCGGGGTTGGCGCGCTGATGGCGCTTTTGGAGAAGCGCAGGAAGGCGCTGGCGGCGGAGGGGCTGTTTGACGAGGGCCGCAAGAAGAGGCGGCCGTATCTTCCTGAAATCATTGGCGTTGTTACCTCGCCTTCTGGTGCGGTGATCCGCGATATCCTGCATCGTCTGCGGGATCGCTTTCCGCGCAAGGTGCTGATCTGGCCGGTGGCGGTGCAGGGCGAGCGCTGTGCGCCGGAGGTGGCGCGGGCCATCGAAGGGTTCAACCAGCTGACCCCGGGGGGCGCGTTGCCGCGGCCCGATCTGCTGATCGTGGCGCGGGGTGGTGGCTCGGTCGAGGATCTGTGGGGGTTCAATGAGGAGATCGTGGTGCGTGCGGCGGCGGCGTCGGAGATACCGCTGATCTCGGCGGTGGGGCACGAGACGGATACGACGCTAATTGATTTCGCCTCGGATGTGCGGGCGCCGACGCCGACGGCGGCGGCGGAGCTGGCGGTGCCGGTGCGGCTGGACCTGCTGGCGTGGTTCGACAATCAGGAGGCGCGGCTGACCCATGCGCTGACCAAGGGGATCGGCGACCGGGGGCAGCGGCTGCGCGACCTGGCAAGGGCGTTGCCGCGGGTGGAGACGTTGCTGGATGGACCGCGGCAGAGGCTGGATGGCTGGGCCGAGCGGCTGCCCAATGCGCTGACCCGGTCGGTGCAGCTCAGGCGGGTGCAGCTTTTTGAATGCTCCGGCGCGTTGCGCCCCGGCCTGTTGCGGCGGGCGTGGGAGAGCGACCGGCGTCGGCTGGATACGGCGGTGGCGCGGCTGAGCACGGGGGCGATCGAGCGGGATATCGAGCGGAAGTCGCGCGACCTGACGGCGCTGTCCCGGCGGCTGTCGGATGCCGGAACGCGGCAGGTTCTGCGCTGGCGCGAGCGGATCGACGGGCTGGAGCGGCTGCGCGAGACCGTGGGCTACGAGGCGACGTTGCGGCGCGGCTATGCGGTGGTGCGCGGCGATGGCGGCGTGGTGACGACGAAGGCTGCGGCGGAGATGGCCGGGGCGCTGGAGATCGAGTTCGCGGATGGTCGGCTTCCGGTGGTGTCGGGAGGCGGCGGGGTGGCGAAACGGGCAAAGCCCAAGCCGGATGCGCCGGACCAGGGGTCGTTGTTCTGATTTTGGCGGGATGACCCGTGGATGTCAGGAAATGGAAAGTATCCGGGTGATTTTCGCGATCAACATGTCAGTCGGCATCGCGAAAGGACAAGCCTAGACGCCGACGTCGGGCCCCATGCACATCAGGGGCTCATCCGTCTGGCGCACTTCGTAAAGCTCTGTCTGGGCCGGATCATTCTCGAACTGGGCGGTCAGCCCGCCGGAGCGGCGCGTGAAGCTCCAGCATTGCGGATCGGGCTGGTTGTCGTAAACGAAGCAGATCAGCCCGTCATCCTCGTACCAGACACCTTCCTGGCATTTGCCGTCGAGAAAGGTCCAGCGGACGCGGCGGTTGGCGAGGTATTCCTCGGCGCCGTAGGGCTCTCCTCGCGAGCCGTAATAAAAGGTCTTGCCCTTGGTGTAGGCCTCGAACTCTCCGGCGTCCAAGGCCTCGGCCGCGGTGGCGGGAAAGGGGAGGGTCAACAGGCAGAGGGTCAAAAGGGTTTTGCGCATGGGGCGAGTTTGGCAGATGCGATGGCGGGGCGCTAGCCGATTTCGACGCTCGTGGCGCAGCTTTGGGGCGACGTAACATCAACGGTCTGCCAGCGGTCGCAGCGGGGGTTCATCATGCGGAACCAGAGCGGCGGGACCATGGCGATGGCGGCCATCACCGGAAGGGGGCGGGGCAGGCAGGGCATGACGTCGGGGTCGAGTTGCAACGCAGGGTAGGGGCGCGTGGGAGTGATGTGATGGTCGGAATGGCGCGGCGCGTTGACGGTGAGGGCGGAGGAGAAGATATGCGGCGCGTTCCACGAATGCTGCGGGCCGACGGGTTCGGGTTTGCCATTGGGCAGGGCGCGGCGGCGGAGGCCGTAATGCTGGACATAATCCGACATAAGGATCTGTAACTGCGCGTAAATCGCCATGGCGAGGAGGGCGGCAAGGCCGGTGGGGCCGGCGATGAGAAGGGCCGCCGCCATGGTGCCGAGGGCGCCGCCCACATAGGTGATGTAGGGGTGCGGGCCGGGTTTTCTGGTGTTCCGGCGGCGGCGGTTCTCGGCGCGGAGGCCGGCGAGGAAGGACTGGCGGCCGACGCGGAGGGCGAAGCGGTAGAAATTCTCGCCCCGCGGCGCGCTGTTGGGGTCGGCGGCGCTGGCGACATGGACGTGATGGACGAGGAGATGGGCGCTGGCGTGGTGGCCGACGAGGAGGGTGGTGTACATCCAGCGGCCGAGATGGCGCAGCGGACGGGCGGGTTTGTGGATGAGTTCGTGGGCAACGGGATGGGAGATCTGGCCGAAGACGAGGCCGCAGGCGATGGCCGTCAGCACGCGCTCGAGGAGGGTGAGGCCGCTGGGGCCGCCGACGGCCCATGTGCCAAGTCCGAGGAGGGCGAAATGGGCAAGGCCCAGCGTGACGAGGAGGGGCGTGGCGGCGGGAAATTCGGCGTCGGGGTCGGTGTTGGCGGTATGGTGGGCGATGAGCCTGTCCATCAGGGTGACGAAACCGGTGAGGTAGAGCGCCGCAAGCCACGGCCAGACGCCGCCGAAAAGGGCGGCGAGGCCCGCGAGCACGCAGGCGGACACCGTAACACCGGCGAACAGAAGCACCGTTTGCCTGCCTTTCGCCCCGAATGACCAGATACCGAAGATGACTACTACATGTGAGGTTAAGGAAACCACAACGCTTCCGGGCGCTTGTTTGTCGTTTTTGGCATCGCGTTGTAGCCGTGCCACCGGTAGAACCCGGACAATCACGTCAGAGGAGGTGTCGGATGGCACTGGATGAGCGCAAGGGTGTCTGGAAATCGGGGCGCGGCAAGGGCCGGCGCACGCCGAAGGGCCGTCAGCTTGAGGATCAGGCGTGGGATGATGTGCGCGGCCTTCTGGGCGACGGGCCGAGGCGGACGGATCTGCTGATCGAATATCTGCACCTGATTCAGGATGAGTTCGGGCACCTGTCGGCGGGGCATCTGCGGGCGCTGGCGGAGGAATTGCGCGTGGCGCAGGCCGAAGTCTATGAAGTTGCGACGTTTTATGCGCATTTCGACGTGGTGAAGGAAGGTGAGACACCGCCGCCGGCGCTGACGATCCGGGTGTGCGATTCGCTGAGCTGCGAGATGGCGGGGGCGCAGGAGCTGAAGGCCGCATTGGAAAGCGGGCTGGACCCGGCGGAGGTGCGCGTTCTGCGGGCGCCGTGCATGGGGCGGTGCGATACGGCGCCGGTGCTGGAACTGGGGCACAACCATATCGACCATGCCACGCCGGAGAAGGTGAAGGCAGCGATCGAGGCGGATGATACCCATGCGCATTTGCCGGAATATCAAGGGCTTGCGGCGTATCGTGAAAGTGGTGGCTATGCCACGCTTGAGACGGTGCGCAAGAGCGGGGTGTTCGAGGAAATCCAGCAGGCGCTGCTGGATGCGGGCGTGCGTGGCCTTGGCGGCGCCGGGTTCCCGTCGGGGCGGAAATGGGGGTTCGTGCGGGCCGAGAAGGGGCCGCGTTACCTGGCCGTGAACGGTGACGAGGGCGAGCCGGGGACGTTCAAGGATCGCTTTTACCTCGAGCGGGAACCGCATGTTTTCCTTGAAGGAATGCTGATCGCGGGTTGGGCCGTGGAGGCCGAGACCTGTTTCATCTACATGCGCGACGAATACCCTGCCGTGCTGGAAATCCTGCGGCGCGAGATCGCGGCGCTGGAGGAGGCGGGGATCGTCGAGCCGGGCTATATCGACCTGCGCCGGGGTGCGGGAGCGTATATCTGCGGCGAAGAGAGCGCGATGATCGAATCGATCGAGGGCAAGCGGGGCCTGCCACGGCATCGCCCGCCTTTCGTGGCGCAGGTGGGGATCTTTGATCGGCCGACCTTGGTGAACAACGTGGAGACGCTTTACTGGGTCACGCGGGTGCTGCGCGAGGGCAAGGATGTGCTGGCCGGGACCGAGAAGAACGGGCGCAAGGGGCTGCGGTCATTCTCCGTGTCGGGAAGGGTCAAGAAGCCGGGTGTGCATCTGCTGGCGGCGGGGTCGACCATTGCGGACGTGATCGAGGCCGCGGGCGGGATGCTCGATGGCCATGAATTCAAGGCCTATCAGCCGGGCGGGCCGTCTTCTGGCCTGTTGCCCGCGTCGATGGCGGATGTGCCGCTGGATTTCGATATGCTGCAGGAGCATGGCACGTTCATCGGGTCAGCGGCTGTGGTGGTTCTGTCGGACAAGGACAGCGCGAAAGAGGCCGCGCTTAACATGCTGCGGTTCTTCGAGGATGAAAGCTGTGGGCAGTGCACGCCGTGCCGGGTGGGCTGTGAAAAGGCCGTGAAGCTGATGGAGGCGGATCGGTGGGATCAGCCGCTGTTGGAAGAGCTGTGCCAGGCGATGGGCGATGCCTCGATCTGTGGTCTGGGGCAGGCGGCGCCGAACCCCATTCGCCTGACGATGAAGCATTTCCCGGATGAGGTCTGAGGGGTAAGCCCCTCAGATCGCTTTGAAAAGCCGCTGGAAGAGGCGGCCGCCGACGCGCGGCATGCCGACCATGTAGGCGATGACCAGCGCGAAGAGGATGAGCGCGGGCAGGCCGTTCAGCTCGAACCCGGCTTCGGTGGTGTCGCCGGTGATGCTGGCGATGATGAAGCCAAATATGAAGAAACTGAAAAGCAGGTCGAAAATGAAGGCGATGACGACGCGCCATGTTGCTGGTCTGGTTGTGGCTTCCGACATTGTTTGTCCCTCTCCAAGCCTTGGTTTTTCGTGACTTTAGCGCGGGATTTGCGTCAGAAGAAGCGCATGAATGGCGGCGAATGGTAAATAACCGGTAATGGTGGCGTTCCTTGCGGTGAGTTGCGGGGTGGCGGTGGTGTACGGGCTGTGGCTTTGCCACGGGCCGGTGTCGGTGTGGCGCAGCGTGGTGAAGACGGTGCCTGTGGCGTTGCTGGCGGTCTGGGCGGCGATGGCGGGCGGGCCGGTATGGCTGGTGGCGGCGCTGGGGCTGTCGGCGGTCGGGGATTTCGCGCTGTCGCGGGAAGGCGAACGGGCGTTTCTGGTGGGCTTGTGCGCCTTCGCGTTGGCGCATGTGGCTTATATTGCCTTGCTGCTCGGGCTGGTGGCGGGGGCGCCGCCGGTGGTGCCGGTCGTGGTGCTGCTGGCGCTGGCGGTGTCGACGGAGCTTTGGCTGGCGCCGTTTGCCGGGGAGATGCGCTGGCCGGTCAGGGGTTACGTGGTGTTGATCACGGTGATGGCGGGCTGTGCGCTGGCGCTGCCGGGGGCGTTGTGGGTGGCGGCCGTTGGGGCGGGGGCGTTCGTTTTGTCTGACACGCTGCTGGCGGTGCAGATGTTCCGGCGGGACGTGGCGGCGCGGTTTGACAGGGTGTTGTCGGTGGCGCTGTGGACGCTTTATTTCGGGGCGCAGGTGATGATGGCGGTGGCGCTGGCGGGCTGAGGCTTCCATATCCCGGCCAATGGGATTAGGTGACATGGCAGGCAATCCGGAGGGCCCATGGCGTTTTTCTCAAAGCTAAAGGAACGCTTGTTCAGATCTTCCTCGAAGCTGGAGGAAGGGCTGGACGCGATCGTCGAGGACGGCGGCGAGGAGGAGGTTGCCGCGCCGGAGCCGCGCGAGCGGCCCGATGCGCCGCCGGAGGATCCGCAGCCGGACCTGCCGGAGCCGACTGAGGCGCCCACTGAGGCGCCGGAGCCCGATCTGCCGCAGCCGTCGGAGGCCCCGCCGGAAGCGCCGCAGCCGGACCAGCCGCCGGTGCCCGATACGCCGAGGGAAGACCCGCAGCCCAACTTGCCGCCCGCGCCCGGATCGCCCGCCGAGACGCCGGAGCCGGACCTGCCGGACGCGCCCGAGCCGCCGCAGGAAGTGCCGACGCGGGATGTGCCGCCGGCAAGGGACGTGGCCCCGGAGGCGATGCCCGCCCCGATCCCCGAGCCTATTCCCGAGCCAATTCCGGGCCCGCAGGGGGAGCTTGCGCCGGAGGCCGCGCCGAGGCCGGGGCTTCTGGGCCGCCTGCTGGGTCGGGGCGAGGCCAAGACGGTCGTGCGCCGGGCGCTGGATGACGACATGCTGGAGCAGCTCGAGGAGTTGCTGATCACGGCGGATATGGGCGTGGATACCGCGCTGCGTGTCACCGCGAACATGGCCGAGGGGCGGATGGGCAAACGCGTTTCCAGTCAGGAGATCAAGGAGTTGCTGGCCGCCGAGATCGCCCGGATCATGGAGCCTGTAGCAACCCCCATGCCGCTTTATCCCAACCGCCCGCAGGTTGTGCTGGTGGTGGGTGTGAACGGGTCGGGCAAGACCACCACGATCGGCAAGCTGGCGAGCCAGTTCAAGGCGGCGGGCAAGTCGGTGGTGATTGCCGCCGGTGACACGTTTCGGGCCGCGGCGGTGGAGCAGTTGCAGATTTGGGGCGACCGGGCCGGGGTGCCGGTGCTGACGGCGCCCGAGGGCAGCGACCCGGCGAGCCTTGCTTGGGACGCGATGGACAAGGCGCAGAAGGATGGCGCCGACCTGTTGATGATCGACACGGCGGGGCGGTTGCAGAACCGGGCCGACCTGATGGAAGAGCTGGCCAAGATCGTAAGGGTGATCCGCAAGAAGGACGAGAGCGCGCCGCACAACACGCTTTTGGTGCTGGATGCGACGACGGGGCAGAACGCGCTGTCACAGGTGCAGACGTTTCAGAAGCTGGCGGATGTGAGCGGGCTGGTGATGACCAAGCTGGATGGCACGGCCAAGGGCGGCGTGCTGGTGGCGCTGGCCGACAAGTTCGGGCTGCCGATCCATGCGATCGGGGTGGGCGAGCAGATCGACGATCTGGCACCGTTCGATCCGGAGGAGTTCGCCGCCGCGCTGACCGGGCTTGAGGCCCGGTGAGCCTTTCAGTGGGTGCCCATCCACTGCTCGATCCGACGCAGGGCGAAGAGGACGACGATCACGATCACTGTGGCCATGCCGGCAAGCTGTATCTGGCCGGCGCCGCAGCCGAGACCCACGGCGCCCGCGAGCCAGAGCGACGCACCCGTGGTGACGTTGCGGACCTCGCCCTTGGAGGTGAAGATCAGCCCCGCCGCAAGGAAGGCGACGCCGGCGGTGACGGCTTCGATCATGCGGAGCGGGTCGTGGCGCTGTTCGCCGGCATCGCCGAATTCGAGGGCGGAGAGTTCCTGTCCGATGATGACAAAGAGGCAGGCGGCGACGGAAACGAGGATATGGGTGCGCAGGCCGGCGGGCTTTTGGCGCCATTCGCGTTCCAGCCCGATAAGGGCGCCCAGCCCGCAGGCCGCGGTGAGCCGGGCAAAGGCCAGCGGGGCCGGAACGGCGGAAAAATTGCCGGTGAACATGTCGGCGAAATGGTCGATCATGGTGTTTGTCTCCTACCTGACAATTCAACGATTCCGGCCGCCCGTGGTTCCGCGCAGGGGCTGAGAGGGTGGCATGGCGGGTAGGGCGACCTTCGGCCGAACGCTCACGCGCGGGGCGGTGGTGGCCTTCGCGGTGGTCACCGCGCTGTTGCTGGTGCCGGGATATTTCGAGCGGGCCTCGGCCATGCCGCCGGAAGATGGCGGTTTCTATGTCGGGCAGGCCTTTGAGCGGCGGTCGCGGGTGTTTCACGAGGACGGGCATTTCGGGCGGATTGCGGCGGGGGTGGAGTTTGGCCGGGTGACGGCGTTTTCCTGCGCCGGGTCGGCGGAGGCGCGGCGGGAGTTCGGCTGGCGGGGGGCGAGAGAGGTGATGTTCGACTGTCCCGCCACGTTCGAGGATGGCGAGGGGCGGGGGTATGCTTGGACCTTTCGGCTGGTGCCGGAGGACGATCCGCTGAAAGATCCGTCGCCAGAGGGGTACCGGACGATGCATATTCCCCCCGAGGCGGCGCGGGAGATAGTGGTCGAGGGCGGGCTTTTCCTTTGAAAGGCTGGTGGGTGTGCAAGGTGTGTGGGTGTGAGTGACTGGCTGATTTCGCTGGAGGGCACCGAGGCGGGCCATACGCTGGCCATGTGTCTTGCCGTTCTGGCGGCCTTTCTGCACGCCGTCATGGGGGCGTTGCAAAAGGGCAGGGTGGACCCGTGGACGAGCCGGGGGGCGATCGACGCCAGCTATTTCGTGATCTCGGTGCCGCTGGCGCTGTTCGTGGTACCGTGGCCCGAGCCGCATATGTGGCCGATCTTTGCGCTTTGTGCCGTGGTGCACCTTGTCTACAAGATTTTTCAGGGCATGGCCTATATGCGGGGGGCCTATACGGTGGTTTACCCGGTGGTGCGGGGGACAGGGCCGCTGTTTACCGTGATCGGGGCGTGGCTGTTGTTTTCCGAGACGTTCACGCCGGTGCAGTGGCTGGGGGTTGGCGTGCTGCTGGCGGGGATCTACGGGCTAGCCATCTATAACCTGCGCACGATCCGGGTGGCGCGGGAGACGATGCCGGCGGCGCTGGCACTGGCGGTGATGACGGGGATTTTCGTGGCGCTTTACACCACGATCGACGCCTATGGCATCCGGGCCACGGCGAACCCGTTCACCTTCATCGTGTGGCTGTTCCTTGTCGACGGCATCTGCATTCCGATTTATGCGCTCTGGCGCTGGCAGCGGCTTGAGGTGCGGCCCGAGCCTGTTGCGTTGATGGCGAGGGGTGTGCTCGGGGCGGCGGTGGCTTATATGTCGTTCGGGTCGATCATGCTGGCCACGCGACTGGACAAGGTGGGCGAGGCGGCGGTGCTGCGCGAGACATCGACGGTGTTTGCCGCGCTCATTGGCTGGCTGGTGCTGCGCGAGACGGTGGGCCCGCGGCGGATCGCGCTGATGGCGCTGATAGCAGTTGGCGCGGTGATTGTGGAATTCGGAGGCTGAGAGGCAGGACATGGCAGGACGGAAGATCAACCAAGGGCTCAAGACGGCGCTGGAACTGGGCCCGATCATCGGGTTTTTCGTGGCCTACCTTTGGCTCAAGGACGACACCTTTGTCATGGGCGGGACCGAGTATGACGGGTTCGTCGTGGTCACCGCCGGGTTCATCCCGGTGTTCTTGCTGTCGATGGCGATCCTGTGGAAGCTGACCGGGCACCTGTCGAAGATGCAGATGATCACCGCGGTGCTGATCATCGTGTTCGGGGGCATGAGCGTGTGGTTCAACGACCCGCGGTTCTTCAAGATGAAGCCGACGATCATCTACCTGCTGTTCGGCGGGCTGTTGGGGATCGGGCTTTTGCGCGGGCAGTCGTGGCTGGAATACGTGATGGAAGGGGTGATGCCGCTGACCCATCGGGGATGGATGCTGTTGACCAAGCGGCTGATGCTGTTCTTCTTCGGGCTGGCGATCCTCAACGAGGTGATCTGGCGGACGATGACCGAGGAGACGTGGGTGTATTTCAAGACCTTCGGGCTGACGGCGGCGATCTTCCTGTTCTTCATCTTCCAGGGTGGGCTGTTCAAGGAGCACGGCACGCAGGGCGAGAGCGACGATAGGGCGTGAGGCCCGTCGGGACGGCCCTGCGCCGAAGTGGTTAACAAACGATTAATGCGGGGGCGTGTTTCGTCGCTCAGAGCGAGGCGTTGCGGCGCACCGGCAGGGGCATCCGCCAGTCGGGCCGTGGCAGCACGCGGGACCAGCGCGGATCGGGCCGGTCGGGGAGGATCGACCGGAGCCGGGCCTGAGAGAGCGCCTCGGGGTGGCGCAGGAGCGTGCGGTAGAGGCTGAAGACGCCGGGGCGCAGGTAGGACGACCAGTGGCAGATGCGCCCGCTTGGCGGGGCGATGGGAAAGCCGTGGGCGTTGAGCGCCCGGAGCGTGCCCGGGTGGTCGAGTTGCAGGGTCAGGGTATTGGGCTGGCGCGGCATGGTCTGGGCCAGCGTGCCGTCGCCGCGATGGGGCGGGGCGATGAGGCGCTCCAGAAGGAAATCGAAGAGATCGTTCTCACGGCTGGTGACGTTGTAGATTTCGGCGCCGCAGCCCGCCGGGGTGGCCAGCGCCGTGCGGGCGCGACCGCCGAATTCGGCCGGGTTGAGCAGGATGGCGCGGCCCACGGCGCCTTCGGGCAGGTGCGGCAGGGCCGAGAGCGCGACGCGCGCGCCCAGCGAATGGGTGAGCAGGTGGACGGGGCGACCGGGGGCGGCGCGGCGGATGTGCCGGATGAGGGCGGCGAGCGCATGGCCCGCCTTTTCGGCGCGTGCGTAGGCCTGCCAGATGGTGCCGAGCGCGGGCCAGCCGAAGGCGATGCCGAGCCCCTCGTCGGCGAAGCCCGAGCCGAAGCCCAACTCGCGCGGCCAGCTCAGCGCCTTCCAGCAGTCGCGGGCGGGTTCGAGCGAGAGGATGTGCCGGTGCGGGCAGTCGATGCGGTCGCCGGGGGCGAACTTGAAGCCGTGGATCATGATGATGACGGGGCCGGGGGTTTCGAGCCCCTCGGCCAATGCGAGGCCTAGTGGACGGGGCGAGCCGTGAAGGTCCGGGCCGTTCTGGCCTGCGGTGATCTGAAGAAGCGGCATACTGCGCGAAATCCCACTACATCTTGGGGCGAGGGGTTACGCGCCCCATACGAAAGTAATTTGAACCTATGGTTAAAGGACCGTGACAGTGCCCCCGCGGGATTGACGCGGCGGCGGGCCGGAGCTAAAGCGTTCGCGTGGCGATTTGTTACCGGATTGCGGGCCACGTAAAACAACACCGCTAAAGAGGTCAGGATGAAGGAACCCCCTTTCGCTTGGCCGCGTCGGGGGTTTTTTCATGGGCAAACGGGGCCCGGAAGGACGGATTATGAAAGACTGGAACACACGCACGAAGCTGGTTCACGCGGGCAGCCGCCGGAGCCAGTATAACGAGGTCAGCGAGGCGATTTTCCTGACGCAGGGGTTTGTTTACGACAGTGCCGAGGCCGCAGAGGCGCGGTTTCTCGAGACCGGGCCGGACGAGTTCATCTATGCCCGCTATGGCAACCCGACGGTGAAGATGTTCGAGGAGCGGATCGCCGCGCTGGAGGGCGCGGAGGATGCGTTTGCCACCGCGAGCGGGATGGCGGCGGTATCGGGGGCGTTGATTTCGATGCTGCGGGCGGGGGACCACGTGGTTTCGGCCCGGGCGCTGTTCGGGTCGTGTTTGTATGTTCTGGAAGAGGTGCTGACGCGGTTCGGGGTCGAGGTGACCTTTGTCGACGGCACGGATCTGGAGGCGTGGCGGGCGGCCGTGCGGGAGGACACCAAGCTGGTGTTCTTCGAGACGATGGCGAACCCGACGCTGGACGTGGTGGACGTGAAGGCGGTGGCGGAGATCGCCCATGCGAAAGGTGCGAAGGTGGTGGCCGACAACGTCTTTGCGACGCCGGTTTATTCCAAGGCGCTGGAGCTTGGGGCGGATGTTGTCGTCTACTCGGCGACCAAGCATATCGACGGGCAGGGGCGCACGCTGGGCGGCGTGATCCTCGGGTCGAGAGAGTTCATCCGCAAGACCGTCGAGCCGTATATGAAACATACCGGCGGGTCGATGTCGCCCTTCACGGCGTGGGTGCTGGTGAAGGGGATGGAGACGATGGACCTGCGGGTGAAAGCGCAGGCGGCGACGGCGCTGGAGATGGCCGGGGCGTTGCAGGGACATGGGAAGCTGGAGCAGGTCATCTATCCGGGACATGAGAGCCATCCGCAGCATGCGCTGGTGAAGCGGGATATGGGGGCCGGGGGCACGGTGTTGTCGCTTGACGTCAAGGGCGGGCAGGCGGGGGCGTTCCGGTTCCTCAATGCGCTGGATATCGTGTTGATTTCCAATAATTTGGGCGATGCGAAGTCGATCGCGACGCACCCCGCAACCACGACGCATCAGCGGCTGTCGGACGAGCAGAAGGACGTTCTGGGGATCACGCCGGGGCTGGTGCGGCTGTCGGTGGGGATCGAGGATACGGGCGACCTGATTGCCGACGTGATGCAGGCGCTGGAGGCGGTCTGAAGGGGCGAAATCCGACGTCGGTATAACGTCGGTATTTTGTCGGTATTACGTCGGTGCGGGCGGCCGGGATCGGGCCGCACCGCACCGTGCGCTCAGGTTTCGGGGCAGTCGAGGCGTTCTGGGGCGGGCCACTCGTCCTCGCGCAGGATGTCGCCTGTTTCGAGGATCGACTTGAGGTTTGACAGGACCGCGGGCCAGCCCTCGCGCACGCCCGTGTCCATCGGTGAGCCGGGTTCGAGTTCGGCATGGCGAACGGTGAGCTTGGTGTCGGGGCCGAGGGCCACCAGTTCGTAGGTGACGCGGGAGAGCTTCTCGGGGGTGTCGGCATCGGCGCCGAAAGCCCAGCTCCAGACCATGCGGGTGGGCGGGTCGATCTCGATCACGCGGCCGCGGATGTCGACCGTGCCGCGGGCATCGGTGCGGACATGTTCCCACGGCGCGCCCTTTTCCCATGTCGAGCGGTTCTCGTGCCCCCAGTAGCGGCGGGTGAGTTCGCCGTCGATCAGCCCGTTCCAGACGGTATCGATATCGGCGCGGATGAACACGGCGTAGACGAAATCCGAGGCGAGGGGTTTGCCGGTGGCGGCGCGGGTGTCGTGGGCGGCGGTGAGGTCGTCAGCCATGGCGTTTGGTTTCCTTTTTGTCGGTCTGGCCTTCGAGGCGGGTCTTGAACTCGGCCAGCGCGTCGAGGCGGGCGTCTTCGAACTTGCCGACCCAGCGGTGGACGATGCCGGTCAGCGGCACCGGGTTGAGGAAGTGACGCTTGTTGCGCCCCTCCCATTCGGTGGTGACGAGGTTGGCGGCCTCGAGGATGGCGATGTGCTTGGCCACGCCCTGACGGGACATGGGCGCGCCCTCGGCCAGTTCGGAGAGGGTGAGCCCGCCCGTGAGGAAGAGCCGGTCGAGCAGGTCGCGCCGGGTGGGGTCGGCGAGGGCGTGGAAGACATCGGTCATGGGGTTTTTTATATGCAACCGTTTGGTTGCATGTCAAGCGGGAAGAGGCGCCGGCGGGCGAGGGAAATGATCCGGTCTGTCGCAATTGGCGTAAAGATATGCGAGATTGGGATTTTCCGCCGGGACACACTATGTGATAGACGGCAGGACAAAGGGGATGGCTGCATGAATATCCATCGGACCAAGCTGGACGACGCGCTGGACCGGGACGACGCCGAACAGGCGCTGTCGGTGTTGCGCGCGTGGGCGGCGAGCGCGAGCCCCGAGGAAGTGGCCGATCTGGACCCCGCCATTGCCCGGCTTTTGCCGGCCGGCGAGGTGTCGAATTATCCGGCGCTGAGCCGGACCTATCCGGAGGCGTTCCAGCCCGACGAGGCGTATCGCGCGTCGATGCCCGATCTGCAGAACGGGCCGGCCTCGCTCATCCGGGGGGCGAAGCAGCATCTGGAGCATGTGGGGATTTCCAATTTCCGCCTGCCGATCAGCTTTCATACGCGCGACAATGGCGATCTGACGCTGGAGACCTCGGTGACCGGGACGGTCAGCCTCGAGCCCGGCAAGAAGGGCATCAACATGTCCCGGATCATGCGGAGCTTTTACAAGCATGCCGAGAAGACCTTTAGTTTCGAGGTGATCGAGGCGGCGCTGGACGATTACATGTCGGATCTCGAGAGCCTCGATGCGCGGATCCAGATGCGGTTTTCCTATCCGATGAAGATCCGGTCGCTGCGGTCGGGGCTGGAGGGGTTCCAGTTCTACGATATCGCGCTGGAGCTGGTCGAGACGGATGGCCAGCGGCGCAAGTTCATGCATCTCGATTATGTCTATTCGTCGACCTGTCCGTGCTCGCTTGAGCTGAGCGAACATGCGCGGCAGGCGCGGGGGCAGCTGGCGACGCCGCATTCGCAGCGCTCGGTGGCGCGGATCTCGGTCGAGATCAACTGCGAGACGGAAGGGTGCCTGTGGTTCGAGGACCTGATCGAGATGGCGCGCAAGGCGGTGCCGACCGAGACGCAGGTGATGGTCAAGCGCGAGGACGAGCAGGCCTTTGCCGAGCTGAACGCGGCGAACCCGATTTTCGTTGAGGATGCGGCGCGGCTGTTTTGCGAGCAATTGCAGATGGATGCGCGGATCGGGGATTTCCGGATCATGGCCAGCCATCAGGAGAGCCTGCACAGCCATGACGCGGTGAGCATCCTGACCGAGGGCGAGACATTCGCCGCCCAGAGCATCGACCCGAAGATATTCAAGACGCTGTTCCACGTCGGCTGAGCCGGTTGTGCCCCGGTTTGCGCGGATGAGTGTTTGGCGGGCGGTCCGGGCGCAGTTCGGCTGATTTTTGCGCGAATGTGAAAGCGGGCGCCCGTGTCGCGGTACGGATGGTTCCGTGCGTGCGCCTCAGGGTTTAATTTGGTGTCACGTTTCCGCGCTATCCCGCGCGGGCCACTTTAGCAAAGGACACAAGACCATGATGCCTGTCTCCGCCCCCCTGAAACTGTCGGCCGCCAGCATGCGGATGGCCGGATACGTGATCGAGAGCAACCTGCGGATCGCGCAGGTGTTCGGTCGTGCGGCGCTCGAGACGAACCCGTTCATGGGCCGATCGTATACCAGCGCCGGACGGAGCGTGCCGAAGGCCGCGGTTCCGGCGGTGCCGGACGTGGCCGAGGTGACGCCGGCGGTCGAGAAGAAGGCCGCGCCGGCCAAGCCTGCGGCTGAGAAACCGGCTACGCCCGCGGTGAAGAAGGCCGAGGCCAAACCTGCCGCGGTGAAGACGGCAGAGGCCAAGCCCGCGAAGGATGAGCTCAAGGCCGAGGCCAAAACGGCGGCCAAGCCGGCGAAGGATGAGCCCAAGGCCGAGGCCAAGCCAGCGGCCAAACCCGCGAAGGAAGCGCCAAAGGCCGAGGCCAAACCGGCGGCCAAACCCGCGAAAGAGGCGCCCAAGGCCGACGCCAAGCCCGATGCACCGGCGCAGGAAGCCGCCGGGACGCCGGAGAAGGGGGCGTCGACCGGCCCCGAGAGCGGGGAGCCGGTCGCCAAGCGGACGCGCAAGCCCTCTGTCCCGCCGGCGATGCCGCCGAACGGCAGCGGCAAGACAGGCGTGTAAGGACGGATGTATAAGGACGGGCGTGGCCGGGATGCATCAGATGCAAACCGGCCATACCGAAATGAGCCTTCTCATGTCAGCACTGCTGACCTAGCTTGAGTGGCAGGGAGGGAACCGAACCTGAACCAGACGAGGTTTCCAAATGGCTACTGCAACGACGAACTTTCATGCATCCGACGCCAAGCAAGGCGTCCTGAGCCGCTTTTTCGCATCGTTCATGCGTGGGCTTGAAGCACATCACCGCGTGGCTTCGCGCCGGCAGGCGATCGAGAAGCTCGAAGCAAAATCGGACGAGGACCTGGCCAAGATGGGCCTGAAGCGGGACGACATTCCGTATTACGTCTTCCGCGACCTGTTCTACATCTGATACGCGACGCGGCGGGCCGTGATCCGGCCCGCCGCCGCCCGTCACGAAATGATGCGGTGCGGGTGACGGCGCCGGCCGGACGCGCTTGACACCGTCAGGCGGCCCGGCCACGGAGTCGCCTGACTATCGATCTGCGCCCCTTCTCATATGTGATCGGCCTTCTGTTCATGGCCCTTGGCATGTCCATGATCGCGCCGATGCTGGTGGACATCGCCGATGGGCGGGGTCACTGGCCCGTGTTTGCCGAAAGCGCGATCCTGACGGTGCTGTCGGGGGGGCTTGTCTCGCTCGCATGCCGCAACGGGGTGCGCGAGGGGCTGACGCTTCAGCAGACCTTTCTTCTGACAACCGGTGTCTGGGTGGCGCTGCCGATCTTCGGGGCGATTCCCTTTCTGCTGGGCGCGACCGAGGCGCGGGTGGTCGACGCGATCTTCGAGGCGATGTCGGGGCTGACCACCACCGGGGCCACCGTCTTTACCGGGCTGGACGAGCTGCCGCGCGGCATATTGCTGTGGCGCGGGCTGTTGCAATGGCTGGGCGGGATCGGGATCATCGTGGTGGCGATGGTGTTCCTGCCCGAGCTGCGGGTGGGGGGCATGCAGATCTTTCGCTCGGAGGCGTTCGAGACGATGGGCAAGATCCTGCCCCGGGCGACGGAAATCTCGTCGAGCATCTCGATCATCTATGTGGGCATCACGCTGGCCTGTGCGATGTGTTACCGGTTCACCGGCATGGAGACGTTCGATGCGATCGTGCATGCGCTGACCACGGTGTCGACCGGCGGATTTTCCAATTATGACGCCTCGTTCGGGACGTTTCAGGGGCCGGCGGAATGGGTCGCCTCTGTCTTTATGGTGCTGGCGGCGCTGCCCTTCGTGCGCTACGTGCAGATGCTCAATGGCGGGGTGGTTCCGCTGTTCCGCGACAGCCAGGTTCACGTGTTTCTGGCGATCATCGCGGTGCTGGTGGCGGTGACGGCGGCGGTTCTGGTCAACATCTTCCCGCACCATCCCGAACAGGCGCTGCGGGAGGCGATGTTCAACATCACCTCGATCATCACCGGCACCGGCTATTCCAGCGTCGATTACATGAAATGGGGCCCGTTCCTGATCTCGGTCTTCTTCTTCATCGGGCTGATCGGGGGGTGCGCCGGATCGACCTCGTGCTCGATCAAGATATTTCGCTACCAGCTACTGTTCGCCTCGATCGCCACGCAGATGCGGCGCATCTATGCCCCGCACGGCATTTTTGCCCCGCGATTTCAGGGCCGGCCGGTGGGCGAGGAGGTGCTGAACTCGGTGATGGCGTTCTTCGTCTTTTTCGTCGTCACGCTGGGCCTTTTGTCGGTGGCGCTGGGCATGACCGGGCTGGATTTCACCACCTCGGTGTCGGGGGCCGCCGCCGCGGTGGCCAATATCGGCCCCGGCCTTGGCGAGACCATCGGCCCGGCGGGCAATTATTCGACCCTCAACGACCTTGCCAAGTGGATCCTGACCATTGGCATGTTGATCGGACGGCTGGAGCTTTTCGCCGTCTATGTCCTGTTTACCATAAGTTTCTGGAGAGCCTGATGAGCCAAAGACCCCTCGGAGCACAGATCAGCCACATGCTGAAATCGCGCGGTGTGGATACGATTTTCGGAATTCCCGGCGTGCATAACCAGGAGATGTATCGCGGCATCGAGGAGGCCGGGATCACCCATGTGCTGGCCCGGCACGAGCAGGGCGCGGGGTTCATGGCCGATGGCTATGCCCGCGCGAGCGGCAAGCCGGGGGTGGCCTATATCATCACCGGGCCGGGGCTGTGCAATATCATGACGCCGCTGGGGCAGGCCTATTCCGACAGCGTGCCGGTGCTGGCGATCTCGTCGTGTCTGGACGAGACGGCGCGGCGGCGCGGGCAGTTGCACCAGATGCTGGACCAACAGGCGGCGGGGGCCTGCGTGTGCGAGTGGAGCCTCGAGGCGCGGGATGCCGAGAGCGCCTATGGGCTGATTGACCGGGCGCTGACCGAGTTCGCCACCGGGCGCAAGCGGCCCCGGCATATCCAGGTGCCGATCCGGGCGCTGGAGGGGCTGGCGGATGCGCCGCCGGCGGAGCTGGCCTGTCTGCAGACCGAGACCCGGCCTGTGGCGGCGGCCGAGCGGATCGTGGCGGCGCTGAAGGCGTCGGAGCGGCCGCTCTTCGTGTTCGGCGGCGGGGCCGTCGAGGGGGCGCGCGACTGGAAGGCGGTGGTCGAGCAGGCCGGGGCCGCGAGCTTCACCACCTATGCCGGCCGTGGGATCGCCGCCGGGCATGCGCTGGATTACGGGGCCTATCTGGCCCGGCCGGACAGTGCCGGCGTGATCGCCAAGGCGGATCTTGTCATCGCGGTGGGCAGTGAGCTGTCGGAGGTGGATCTGTGGCGCGACGAGCTGGGCTACAAGGGGCGGTTCATCCGGGTGGATATCGACCCCGAGGAGCTGCGCGCGGCGGCGGACACCGAGCTGGCGCTGCAGGCCGATGCGGCGGCGCTGGCCCGCGAGATCCTGTCGGTTGGCGGGATCGAGGCGTCGTCGGGCTGGCGCGAGGCCGATGTGGCCGCCGCGAAGGCGCGCTGGCGGGCCGAGTCGGATGCCGAACGGCCGGGGATCGTGCCGATCTGCGACGCGCTGCGCGACGTGCTGCCCGCCGATACGATGTTTTACTCGGACATGACGCAGTTTGCCTATACCGCCAAGGAGGTCTGGCCGATGGACCGGCCGGGTCACTGGCACCACCCGTTCGGCTTTGGCACGCTGGGCTATGCACTGCCGGCGGCGATCGGGGGCGCGGTGGCACGGGCGGGCAAGCCCACGCTGTGCATCGCGGGGGATTACGGGTTCCAGTACACCATCCAGGAACTGGCCACGGCGGTGGAGCTTGGCCTGCCGCTACCGATCCTGCTGTGGGACAACGGCAAGCTGAAGGAGATCGAGGACAGCATGATCCGCGCGCAGATCGCGCCGAAGGCGGTGGATCAGATCAACCCCGACTTCGTGGCGTTGGCCAAGGCCTATGGCGCGCATGCCGAAAAGCCCGACAGCCTTGAGGGCGTGGCGCAGGCGGTGCTGGCGGCGTTCGAGGCGGACGGGCCGACGGTCATTCACGTGACGCCGGCGGTGTCTGGCTGAACGGGGTTAAGGCGCGCTGCGCCTAGCGTTGAAATCCTTCGGGATTTCAACGTCTCCCCATGGATATTTCCGGCCAGAAGAAGCCTGGGCGTGCGCGCGTCATTCCGTGACAATGACGGGTTGCCGGCGCAAAGTGGTTTCGAGGCCGCCGCAAATGAAAAAGGCCCGGGCGCAAGTGCCCGGGCCTTTGGCGTTTCGGGTTGTGCGGTGCCTCAGTCCCAGCAGCTCACCAGCACGGTCATGCCGGAGGCCTGTTTCGAGAGGGTCTCGGGCGGGATGGTGGTGCCGCCGCTGGTGGAGGAGGGGTTGATGCCCAGATCGGCGAGCACCTGTCGCACCGCGGCCGCGTCGGCGGCGAAGCTGACGCCGTCGGGCAGTTGCCGGCCCGACTGAGCGGCGGGGAGCAGCATGCCCACGACTGCGCCGTAGGCGTCGACCACGGGCCCGCCGGCATCGCCTTCGAGCGAGGCCAGCGCGAGGCGCTTGAGGTTTTCCTCGCCGTTGAGGCCGCGGGCGTCGGCGAGCTGACCGAAGGTCAGGGTGGGGGAGCCGAGGATGCCGCCGTAGGAATAGCCGGCGACCGCGATGTCGGATTGCAGGCGCGGGGGCGTATCCTGAAAGGCGGCGACGGCGATCGGGGCGAGGGCGTCGACCGGCTTGAGCACGGCGATGCCGAGCGCCTCGTCGATGCCGATGACGCGGGCGTTGTAATCCTCGTCCAGCGTCACGCGCTCGCAGCCCTGCACCGCTTCGAGCGTGGTCACGACGGTGCCGGACTGGTCGACGTAGAAGCCCGAGCGCGACAGCTTGGGCTGGCGGATCTCGAGGCCGGAAACGAGGTCGACCTCCTGCTGCACGTCGCCGCCGGCGCCCGGATCGAGCACGCCGTCGAGCCGCTGGAAGCTGGCCTGCATCTCGGCCATCAGGCGGGTGCGGCGATCCTCGTCACCGGCGGGCCAGATCAGGGTGAAGCCCTTGACGTGACCGTTTTCCAGCGAGGCCTCGGTCTGTGAGACGATCGAGGCGTTGCGGCCGGTGAGCGAGAAGCTGTTGCCGCTGATCTCGCGCGGGCCGTCCTCGGGGACGATGCGCAGGGTCTGCATGATGTCGTAGAGGACGAGCAGGGTGTTGCGGTCGCCCGGCTGGCTGATCATCAGGACGCGGGCCTCGGGGATGTCGCCGCTTGCGTCGTAATGGGCAAAGGGCGACTCGTACCGGTCGAAGGCGACGACGCCGGTGGGCAGTTTCATCTGCACGCCCGCCTCGGTGTCGCGGACAGTGCGGATGTTGAGCCCGTCGAGCACGGTGTTGTACTGGCCCAGCAATTCGGCGCGCTGGCGGGTGGTCATGACGCCGGTGGGCTCGTGCCCGTTGGAGCGCTGCCAGTCGGCCATGGCGCCGCGGGTGCCAGGCCCGATGGCGGCGTCGATGGCGCCTTGGTAGTGGCCTGCCCATTCCAGCGCGATCTGGAGTTGGCGGCGTTCCTCGGCGGTGAGCTGCGCCTCGTTCTGGCGGGCTTCGTACTGGGTTTCCTCGGGGATTTCGGGTTCGGCCACGACCTCGGGCTGGGTGGTGCCGGTCTGAGCGGTTGTGTCGGAGCCCGTATCGGCGGCGGTGTCGGTGCCCGTATCGGCCTGGGCCAGTTCGGTTTCCGCGGCGGTGCCGGGGTCGGTTTCGGTGGTTTCCGTGTTGCCCGCGGCCTCGGCCAAGGCGTCGGCCAGATCGGTCACCTCGACGCTTTCGGTGGTGACGCCCTCGGCGGGTTCGGCCGTGTCGGTGCCGGGGTCGTTGAGGAGGTTGGCGCCGACGGGCCAGAACTGTTGTTGGTAATCGGTGCTGGAGGCGACATAGCTGTCGCGCGGGATAAGCCCCTGTTCACGCAGGGAAACCATGACGTTGTCGACCTCGTCCGCGCTGTAGGGGCCGAGCGCCACGGCATACCAGCCGCCGCCGAGGTTGAACCCGTTCACATCGTCGATCCGGGCACCGTAGGCGCGGATGGCCTGTTCGGTCACCGCGAGGTTGGGGTGGGATTCAAGCTGGATCCAGGAGGATTGCTGTTGGGCGGAGGCGGTAAAGGCTGAGAAAAAAAGGAATAGAAGAAAGGAAAGTACGGTGCGCGTCATTGAGTTACCCTGGCCATTGAACCCTGAAGTGGTCGTTCGGACCTTTTTAGCAAACTGAGCCGGCTGTGCATCCAAAATATGCGCGAGGGCGCAATTGACCCTGCGGGGGCGTGGCCGTAGGTAGGGCGGCGACGAGAACCGGGCCGGGAAAGAGGCGCATAATGGCGGACAGAGCGGACAAGCCACGCAGTTTCCAGGAGATCATCCTGCGGCTTCAGGCGTATTGGAGCGGCAAGGGCTGTGCCATCATGCAGCCCTATGACATGGAGGTGGGCGCGGGCACGTTCCACCCCGCCACGACGCTGCGCTCGCTGGGCTCGAAGCCGTGGGCCGCGGCCTATGTGCAGCCCTCGCGGCGGCCGACCGACGGGCGCTATGGCGAGAACCCGAACCGGTTGCAGCATTACTATCAGTACCAGGTTCTGATCAAACCCAGCCCGCCGGATCTGCAGGAGCTGTATCTTGGCTCGCTCAAGGCGATCGGGATCGACATGGATCTGCATGATATCCGCTTTGTCGAGGACGACTGGGAAAGCCCGACGCTGGGGGCGTGGGGTCTTGGCTGGGAGGTCTGGTGCGACGGGATGGAAGTGAGCCAGTTCACGTATTTTCAGCAGGTGGGCGGGCATGATTGCACGCCCGTTTCGGGCGAGCTGACCTATGGGTTGGAGCGGCTGGCGATGTATGTGCTGGGGATCGATCACGTGATGGAGATGCCTTACAATGACCCCGACGCGCCGATACCGCTGAAATATGGCGACGTGTTCCGGCAGACGGAAGAGGAATACAGCCGCTGGAATTTCGACGTGGCCAATACGGATGTGCTGCTCAAGCAGTTCGAGGAGGCCGAGGCGGAATGTGAGGCGATCCTGAGCCAGGAGGCAGAGGACCCCAAGACCGGCAAGCGGATCATTATGGCGCATCCCGCTTATGATCAGTGCATCAAGGCGAGCCACATCTTCAACCTGCTGGATGCGCGGGGCGTGATTTCCGTGACCGAGCGGCAGGCCTATATCGGGCGGGTGCGGGCGCTGGCCAAGCAATGCGCCGATGCTTTCGTGCAGACGGAAGCCGGGGGGCAGGCGGCTTGACCGGGAAAATCCTGAGCCTGATGATCGTGGTCTGTGCGGTCGCGGCGGGCGTGGGCCTCTATTACATGCAGGTCTATGCCTATTACGAAGAGGTGGAGGCCACGGGCGAGGATGTGCGGGTGACCGCGATGGGCTCGGGCGAGCCGGAGGCGATTGCCTATGACGGTTTCGAGGGGATTGATGCGGACAGCTCGCCCATTCGCTACCGGGCCTGTTTTACCACGCCAACGCCGCTGGCCGAGTTGAGCGAGACCTATCAATCCTATGAGAGTGCCGTGCCGCTGGAGGCGCCGGGCTGGTTCGAGTGTTTCGATGCCGGGGCGCTGGGGGCCATGCTGGAGGACGGCTCGGCTCAGGCGTTCATGGGCGTGGAGAACATCGAGTACGGGATCGACCGGATCGTCGCCGTGGCCGGGGACGGGCGCGGCTGGGTCTGGCACCAGATCAACCGTTGCGGCGAGGTGGTGTTTGACGGGCAGCCCGCGCCGGAGGAGTGCCCGACGCCGCCGGATCGGTACTGAGCGGAACCTGACAGGGGTTTCGATGCTTGTCTTTCCATTGTAGCAGGAAGGACATCTCGATGGCCGAAAGAGCCCCTTACTGGGTCGTGCCCGTTATGCGGAGCGGGTACGCGGCCCGTGGCGCGGTTTATCTTGTCGTGGGCAGTCTTGCCCTGATGGCGGCCATATTCGGAGGCAATGCCGAGGGCACGACCGGGGCGCTGGAACAACTCAAATCGCAGGCTTGGGGGGTGATCGCCTTGTGGGGGATCGGCGCGGGATTGCTGTGTTTCATGGTCTGGCGGGTGATCGATGCGAAGATGGACCTCGAGACTTACGGCACCGGGCTGAAGGGCGTGGTGGCGAGGACCGGGCAGGTGGTGACCGGGGTGATACATGGCGGGCTGGGCCTGTGGGCCATTGCCATGGCGCTGGGGATCGGGACCGGGAGTGGCGGCTCGAAAAGCTGGACCGCGAAGCTGCTGGCGACGGAATACGGGCCGTGGATCATGGGTCTGGCCGGCGTGGCCGTTGTGGGGACCGGGATCTACTATTTCTACAAGGCCTATTCGGAGAAGTACAAATCGCACCTTCAGCGGACGGCGATGATGGAGCGGCTGGACCCGGCGGCCAAGGTCGGGCTGGTGGCGCATGGTATCGCGGTGGCGCTGATTGGCGGGTTTCTCATTTATGCCGCCGTGACGGCCTCGCCCGAACAGGCCGGAGGGCTGGGCAAGGCGTTCGACACGATCCGGGGGATGGCGTTCGGGCGCATTCTGCTGATCCTCCTGACGGCGGGGCTGATCGCCTTTGCGGTCTTCTGTTTCATCGAGGCGGTGTACCGGATCGTGCCGGCGCGGGCCGGGCCGGATGTGAAGACGCTGGCGAAGCGGGCCGAGAGGAAGGCCGATCCGCGGGTCTGATCGTTTGACCTGAACCGGAAATCCGGCTGGACCTCACCGCGAGGCGCCGTTATCCAACCCGAAACTTCCACCAAGCCCCGGGTTGATAGCTTATGCCTGATCTTCTGATCGAACTCTTTTCCGAGGAAATCCCGGCGCGGATGCAGCGCCGCGCGGCCGACGACCTGAAGGCGCGGATGACCGACGGGCTTGTCGAGGCGGGGCTGACCTATGCGGGGGCGGCGGCGTTTTCGACGCCAAGGCGGCTGACGCTGGCGCTGGAAGGGTTGCCGGCGGAGAGCCCGACCGTGGTGGAAGAGCGCAAGGGCCCGCGCGTCGATGCGCCCGAGAAGGCGCTGGAGGGGTTTCTGCGCGGGGCGGGCGTGTCGAAGGACGAGCTCGAGATCCGCGACGAGAAGAAGGGGCAGGTGTATTTCGCCAAGATCACCAAGCCGGGGCGTGCGGCCGATGTGATCGTGGCGGAGGTGCTGGAAGGGGTGATCCGGAATTTCCCGTGGCCCAAGTCGATGCGCTGGGGGAGTGGCACGTTGCGCTGGGTGCGGCCGCTGCATTCGATCCTGTGTGTCTTGACGGATGACGCGGGCGAGACGAGCGTGGTCGATCTGGAGATTGACGGGATCCGGGCGGGGAATACCACGGCGGGCCACCGGTTCATGGGCGAGGGGCGGTTCGCCGTGACCGGGTTCGAGGATTATGCCGCGAAGCTGAAGCGCGCGAAGGTGATGCTGGACCCCGAGGAACGGGCCAATCACATCTGGCAGGAGGCCACTAATCTGGCCTTTGCCGGCGGGTTCGAGGTGGTCGAGGACAAGGGGCTGCTGGCCGAGGTCGCGGGGCTGGTGGAATGGCCCGTGACGCTGATGGGGGAGATCGGGGAGGCGTTCCTCGGGCTGCCGCCGGAGGTATTGCAGACCTCGATGAAGGAGCATCAGAAGTTTTTCTCGGTGAAGAACCCCAAGAGCGGGCGGATCGAGCGGTTCATTACCGTGGCCAATGTGGAGACGGAGGATCACGGCACGACGATCCTTGCGGGGAACCAGAAGGTTCTGGCGGCACGGCTGTCGGATGCGAAGTTCTTCTGGGAGAATGATTTGCGCGTGGCGCGTGACGAGAAGATGCAGCCTTGGGTGGAGAGCCTTGGGCAGGTGACCTTCCACAGCAAGCTGGGCAGTCAGGCGGAGCGGATCGAGCGGATCGCGGGGCTGGCGCGGGAGCTGGCGCCGGTGGTGGGCGCGGATGCGGATCTGGCGGAGCAGGCGGCGCGGGTGGCGAAGGCCGATCTGTCGTCGGAGATGGTGTATGAATTCCCCGAGCTGCAGGGGCTGATGGGGCGGTACTATGCGGAGGCCGCTGGGCTGCCGGAGGACGTGGCGGCGGCGTGTCAGGAGCATTACTCGCCGCTGGGGCCGTCGGATGCGGTTCCGACGCGGCTTGTGTCGGTGACGGTGGCGCTGGCGGACAAGCTGGACATGCTGACGGGGTTCTGGGCGATCGACGAGAAGCCAACCGGGTCGAAGGATCCGTTCGCGCTCCGGCGGGCGGCGCTGGGGGTTATTCGGTTGGTTTTGGAGAATGGGCTGGCGCTGAGAATAGAGCCGATGCTGAAGAAGGCCGATTTGCTGGTTTCCGAAAATCCTGCCGGAATATCGGGGCGCTCGGCCGAAGACTACATTCCCGACCTGCTCTCCTTCTTCCATGACCGCCTCAAGGTCTATCTTCGCGATCAGGGCATCCGGCATGACGTGATCGACGCCTGTATCGCGATGGAGGGCAATGACGATCTGGCGCTGCTGGTCAAGCGGGCGCGGGCGTTGCAGGAGGTTCTGGCGACCGAGGAGGGCGAGAACCTTGTGCAGGGGTTCAAGCGGGCCAACAATATCCTGAAGCAGGCCGAGGAGAAGGACGGGGTCGAGTATTCCTTTGGCGCGGATGTGAAATTCGCCGAAGGGCCGGAGGAGAAGGCGTTGTTTGCCGCGCTGGACCGGGCGGAGCGGGCGATTGCAACGGCCTCGGAGCAAGAGGATTTTGCGGCTGCGATGGCGGCGATGGCGGGCCTGCGCGCGCCGATCGACGCGTTTTTCGAGGCGGTGCAGATCAATACCGACAAGGAGATCGTGCGGCGCAACCGGCTGAACCTGTTGAACCGGATCCGGGTGATCTGTTTGCAGGCGGCGGACCTGACGCGGATCGAGGGGTAAGGGGCCGGGCGAGGGCCCGACCGCGGGTGGGCGCTGTTACGGTTTTGACTGTCGCTTTATGGTGCCATGCACATCTGACGATTTTTGCATAGGCTGAGGGTGCGAGAGCGCCCGCCCTTGGGGGCGGTCGGGCGCTCGCCCGGCGCCGCGCTGAAGCGCGGCTTTGTTCCGGGCGGGGTAAGTCTTGAGGGGTCTGCCTCTTATTCCGGCCTGTCGCCCAAATGTTACACGGCACTTGCTTTTGACCGCGTGAAGCGCAATGGTGCCGCAGTGCAGCAAAATGATGAACATATCACCCTGATCACGCCGGATGCGCCGTTGAGAACCAGCACCCACGGGGGCCGGGCCAAGTGCCTGCAGCGCCTTGTCAGGCTGGAGCTTCCTGTGCCCTGCACGCTGGCGCTGTCGTTCCAGACGGTGCGCCGGATCGCCCAGGGCGAGACGCCCCCGGCGGCGGCGCTGCTGGCGCCGTTTGCGCGCAACGCCATCCTTTGTGTGCGCCCCTCGTCGGAAGATCCGGACTGGGGCGGGCCGGGGGCGGTGCTCAATATCGGGATGAACGACGCCTGTTATGCCGAGATGTCCGAAACCATCGGGCAGGAGGCGGCGGCGCGGCTTTACCTGCGGTTCGTGCAGAGCTTTGCCATCCATGTGGCGCGGCTTGACCCGGAGGCGTTCGAGGACGTGGCCGAGGATCCCGCCACGGGCCTGAAACAGGCGCTGGCGGCCTATGAGGACGAGACGGAAGAGGCGTTTCCCCAGGATCGTGGCGTGCAGTTGGGCGAGGTGTTGCGCTCAATGGCGCGGGCGTGGGAAGGGACGAGTGCAAGGCTGCTGCGGCAGGCCAAGGGCGCACCGGCGGATGCCGGGCTGGGGCTGGTGGTGCAGGAGATGGCGCTGGGCCTTGGTGACGGGGAATGCGGCTCGGGCGTGATGCAGCTTGTGAACAGCCAGACCGGCGCGCGGCAGATCACCGGGCGCTACCTGAGCCAGAGCCAGGGGCGCGAGGCGCTGCGGGGCGGGGCGGATGCGCTGTTTCTGGAGCGTGACCCGCGCGGGCCGTCGCTGGAGGAGCTGGCGCCGGAGGCCTTTGCCGAGCTGAAGGCGCAGACCGCGCTGATGCGGGAGAAGCTGCGCGAGGAGATGCAGGCCGAGTTCACCATCGAGAACGGCAAGCTGTTCCTGCTGGACGGGGTGCGCGTGGCGCGCAATGCCCGGGCCGCCGTGGCGATTGCCGTGGCGCTGGCCGAGGACGGGATCATCGCCCGCGAGGAGGCGCTGATGCGGATTGATCCGCGGGCGCTGAACGAGCTGTTGCACCGGCAGGTGGACCCGGAAGCGCCGCGCGACGTGCTGGCCAGCGGGATTGCCGCGAGCCCCGGTGCCGCGAGCGGGCGGATCGTGTTCACCGCCACCGAGGCGCAGGCCTGTGAATCGCGCGGGGAGCCCTGCATCCTTGTGCGGCGCGAGACCAGTTCCGAGGATATCCGCGGCATGAACGCCGCCGTGGGCGTGCTGACCGAACGGGGCGGGATGACCAGCCATGCCGCCGTGATCGGGCGGGGGATGGGCAAGCCTTGCGTGGTGGGGGCCTCTTCGATCGAGTTTCACATGCGGCGCAAGTTCCTTGTCTTCCCCGACGGGCGGCGGCTGAATGCGGGGGACGCGATGACGCTGGATGGCACGAGCGGCGACATTCTTGCGGGCGATACGCCGCTGCTGGAGCCGGCGCGGGACGAGTCGCTGGCGACGCTGATGGAATGGGCCGACGCGGCCCGTGATATCGCCGTGCGGGCCAATGCCGACACGCCAGCGGATGCCGAGGTGGCGCGGACCTTCAAGGCGCAGGGGATCGGGCTGTGCCGGACCGAGCACATGTTTTTCGAGGCCGACCGGCTGACGGTGATGCGCGAGATGATCTTTGCCGATGCCGGCGAGGACCGGGCGGCGGCGCTGGAGCTGCTCTTGCCGATGCAAAGGGCCGATTTCATCGACCTGTTCCGGATCATGCAGGGCCAGCCCGTGTGTATCCGCCTGCTCGACCCGCCGCTGCACGAGTTCCTGCCGACCGATCGGTCGGGGATGCTGGAGCTGGCCGAGGCGCTGGACCTGCCATTGTCGGACGTGATCCGCCGGGTGGAGGCGCTGGGCGAGTATAACCCGATGCTGGGCATGCGGGGGGTGCGGCTGGGGATCACGGTGCCGGAGATCTACGAGATGCAGGCGCGGGCGATCTTCGAGGCGACGGTGGCCGCCAGCCACGAGGGCGAGCCGGTGGTGCCGGAGATCATGATCCCGCTGGTCAGCGCCCGGCGCGAGGTGGAGCTGGTGAAGGCGCGGGTCGACGCAGTGGCGACGGCGGTGCGCAACGAGACCGGCAAGGAGTTCACCTATCGTCTTGGCGTGATGGTCGAGACGCCGCGCGCGGCGCTGCGCGCCGGAGAGATCGCGCCGCTGGTGTCGTTCCTGAGCTTCGGGACGAATGACCTGACGCAGATGACATACGGGCTGAGCCGTGACGATGCGGGGCGGTTCATGTCGAAATACGTGCAGCAGGGGGTCTATCCGGAGGACCCGTTCCATACGCTGGATGCCGACGGGGTGGGCGAATTGCTGGAAATCGGCGCGGAAAGAGGCAGAAAGGCGAAACCCGACCTCGTCCTGTCGATTTGTGGCGAGCATGGCGGCAACCCCGAATCAATCGCCTTTTGCCGGGCGGCGGGGTTCGATTACGTCTCGTGCTCGCCCTTTCGGGTTCCGGTTGCGCGACTTGCTGCCGCACAGTTGGCGGTGAAAGACAGAATCGGTTAAGTGACTGCGGGTCCTTGGTAATTTTTGGCAAGGCCCCGGGGCTACTTTTTTTCAATTGTTGTATGTTAGACTTGCCCGGCGTCCCGGGGGGTAGACGCTGGGTGCCATCTCGCATATCGGGCCCGGATGCCCGGGTTTTCAAAACCCATTTTGGGAAGGGAAATTACATATGTTCCGCATTATTTTTGCATTGCTGCTGACGCTGGCCGGGGCCGCGTCGGCCGAGACACCTCTGACCAAGCTGCTGGAGACCGAGCGCCGCGCGATCAATGCGCTGCCGGACGCGCGGCTGGCGAGTTTTCTTATCCGGCCCGAGCTGGAGGTCGAGTATTCGGCGAAATGGCTGGCCAGCCAGGCGCCGCGCAAGGGCGATGCCGAATGGCGCTGCCTGACGGAGGCGCTGTATTTCGAGGCCCGCGGCGAAAGCGTGAAGGGCCAGTTCGCGGTGGCCGAGGTCATCCTGAACCGGGTCGACAGCGCGGATTTCCCGGACGAGGTCTGTGCCGTGGTGCATCAGGGAACGGGGCGCAAGTACCAGTGCCAGTTCACCTATACCTGTGACGGGTACAAGGAAGTGATCGCCGAGAAGCGGGCGTTTGAAAACGTCGGCAAGGTCGCCTACCTGATGGTGAAGGGCGCGCCGCGGACGCTGACCGAAGGG
>JAVJTX010000005.1:0-45235 GCA_040220035.1 Roseovarius sp.
GGATCAGCTGCTGGATCGTTGGCATTGGGTCTCTTTCCCCGTCTCTCAACACATGTGTCTGCACGGGCATCCCCGTGCGGGTTTCATCAAAATGCGCGCCTTACGCGTCCGCAAAACGCAATAACCGCACCCGTACCCTGCTACCTGCTGGTACGACGCGGTGGAATTCCAGAGGATCGGGGCGCTCACCGCCCGGATCATGACCACTACAGTTCTGATATCGGCTCTCGGGGAAGACCCCATTGGCCGGGATGGAGCGGCGTATAGGCGGAGTCGGAATCGTTGTCAACAGCCTCGAGCGCGGGTTTGTGCCGGCCCAGACCCGTTATGCGCCGGGCGCAGGCGGCCCTGCCCGCCCCTCACATGCCGCGCGGGCGCGTGCGCGCGCCCTGTGCGATGCGCTCGGCCCGTGCCAGCCGCGACTCGCGGTAGAGCGTGAAAAGCCCGCTGCCCGCCACGATCGCGGCCCCGACAAGCGTCAGCGTCTCGGGCCAGTCGCCGAAGACCAGCCACCCCAGCACCAGCGCCCAGATCAGGCCGGTATAGCGGAACGGCGCGGTGAAGCCGATCTCGCCAACCCGCATCACCATGATCGAGAAGAGATACCCGCCGATGATCATGAACGCCGCCCCGGCGGTCAGCCCCAGCGCGCGGCCATCCATCGGTGCCCAGTCTTCCGCCAGGCTCGCCACCCCGAAGAACACCATGATCGCCGCCGAGGTGATCAGCGTCACCAGCATCGACGGCGTCTCCGGCGACAGCCGCCGGGCCGACAGGTCGCGCAGCGTCACGAACCCCACCGCGATCAGCGCGTAGAGCGAGAACAGGTTGAAATCCGCGGCCCCCGGCCGGACGATCAGCATCACCCCGGCAAACCCCACCACGATCGCCGCCAGCCGCTTCCAGCCCACCGGCTCGCGCAGGAACAGCGCGGCCGCCAGCGTCAGCGTCAGCGGCAGCGCCGACAGGATTGCGGTCACGTTGGCCAGCGGCATGTTGAACAGCGCGGTCAGGAAGAAATAGGCCGCCCCCGTCTCGCCCACCGTGCGCCAGAAGATGACCCACCGGTCGCGCTTGGACACCCGCGCCTTCAGCGCCCCCATCCACCACGCGATCAGCGCCACCGCCAGCGTGGTCAGAACCCCGCGCAGGAACAGCACCTGAAACAGCGGGATCTCGCCGGCCAGCAGCTTCATCATGGTGTCGTTCAGCGTGAAGGCCGCCATCGACGCCATCATCAGCAGCGCACCGGTCAGATTGTCGGATCGGGCCATTCTTCGGGGGTTCCCGTCGGTAATCAAAGGGATCGGACCGCCCTTCGGGCGATCCGACCCAAGCGCGGGGCCAGCCCACCGCACCCCCCGGAGTATTTGCAGAAAGATGAAAAGGCAATCGCGATCAGATGACCAGCGCGCCGGTGATCGCCCCGTGCAGCGCCGGGTTGGCGGCGACGATGCCGTTGACCTGCGGGTGCGGATTGTTGAAAACCAGCGGCTTTCCCGCCCGGTCCGAGGTCGCCGCGCCGGCCTCGCGCAGGATCACGTCGCCGGCGGCCACGTCCCATTCCCATGTCGGGCGCAGGGTGAACATCGCGTCGGCCCGGCCCTCGGCCACCACGCTGAGGCGATAGGCCAGCGAGGGGCGGTAGATGCGCTTGACGTCCGGCACCGCGCCGCGCCAGTGCTGCGGCGCATAGACGGGCTTGGCCGCCAGCACCGAGGCGCCGGTCAGCTCGGTCCGGTCCGAGACGCGCATGGCCGCGCCGTTCAGTGTCGCCCCCTGCCCTTTTGCCGCGGCATAAAGCTTGTCGCGCATCGGCAGGAAGACCACCCCCGCCGTCACGATGCCGCCCTCGACCACCGCCAGCGAATGGGCCCATGTGCCCGAGCCTTCGATGAAGCTGCGCGTGCCGTCGATCGGGTCGACGATGAAGGTGCGCGCACAGGCCAGCCGCTCGGCCCCGTCCTCGCTCTCCTCCGACAGCCAGCCATAGTCGGGCCGCGCCCCGCGCAACACCCGCTCCAGCACGTCGTTCACCGCAAGGTCGGCCTCCGTCACCGGCCCCAGCCCGCCGGGCTTGTCCCAGCGCTTCGCCGTCTCCGCCACGAACCCCGTCGCCACCTCGCCGGCGGCCCGCGCCGCCTCGATCAGCAGGGGCAGGTCACTCTCCGGCAAGCGTCAGCCCCTCGACCAGCAGCGACGGCACCACGCGGCTGAGCCACGGCCGCGCATCATTGGCCGGGGTCATGTTCAACAGCATGTCCGGCAGATGCCCCGCGATGGTGCATTCGTTGACCGGATAGGCGATCTCGCCATTCTCCACCCAGAAGCCCGAGGCGCCGCGCGAATAATCGCCCGTGTTGGGATTGATCGTCGCCCCGATCATCGAGGTCACCAGCAGCCCTGTGCCCATCTCGCGCAGCAGGTCGTCGCGGCTCCGGTCGCCTTGGGTCAGCGCGATGTTCCACGGCCCCGGGCTTGGCGGGGCCGAAGTGCCGCGCTTGGCGTTGGCGGTGCTTTCCATCCCCAGCTTGCGGCCCGTCGAAAGGTCGAGGAACCAACCGGTCAGCACGCCCTCATCGACCAGCGCCCGCCTGCGCGTCGGCAGCCCCTCGGCATCGAACGGGCGCGAGGCGGCGACCCGGGGCCGGTGCGGATCCTCGATCACGCTCAGGCCCTTGGGCAACACCTGCTCGCCCAGCCGCCCGCGCAGCCACGACTGGCCCCGCGCCACGGCACTGCCATCGGCGGCGCCCAGCAAATGCCCGATCAGCGACGACGAAATCCGCTCATCGAACAGCACCGGATAGGCCCCGGTCTTCGGCCGCTTCGCCCCGACGAGGGACACCGCCCGCTCGCCGGCGACCCGGCCGATCTCGCCAGCCCCGCGCAGGTCAGCGCGAAAGATCCGGCTGTCGCCGTCGCCGTCGCGCTGCATCCCGGTGCCGCTGCCGGCGATGGCGGAACAGTAGATGCCGGCATCGGTGCGCCGGTAGCCGCCGGAAAACCCGTTCGAGCCCGCCATGTGCATCTCCCGCCGCGACCACGCCGAGGTCGACGACTGCACCTGGCTCACGCCCTCGACGCCCAGCGCCGCGGCCTCCGCCGTCAGCGCCTCCTCCTGCAACTGGTCCGGCGACGGCTCCTCGCCCGGATCGGCGAGCTGCAACGCGTCAGCGTCACAGCCCACACCCAGCTGCCCCGGATCGGCCAGCCCGGCATAGGGATCCTCCGGCGCCTCGCGGGCCATCGCCACCGCCCGCTCCGCCAGCACCCCGATCGTCTCGGGCCGGGTATCCGAGGCCGAGACACAGGCCTGCCGCCGGCCCACCAGCACCCGCAGGCCCATATCGGTACCCTCCGACCGCTCGGCCTGTTCCAGCGCGCCCGCGCGCACGTCGATCGTCACCGCGCTGCCCTTCAGCGCGATGGCGTCGGCGGCATCCGCCCCGGCCTTGCGGGCGGCGTCGATCAAGGCCGCGGTGATACTCTCCAGCGTGTCGGTCATGCCCTGCCTTTCCTGATTGCCGCAAACAGGTAGACCGCCGCGCCCGCCCGTGCAAGCCCGCGGCCCCACGCAACAGGGCCGCGGGGGATGAGCCGCGCCCCTTGCGAGACGTGTTGAAAAACCACGTATGCCCCCAAGGGCCTCACGCCTCTGACTGGCGACCACCCTAGCAGAAATGGGCGGGGGCAGTTTCGTCGTTTCGGATGTCGGCTGTGCGGACGAAGCTGACAACTAGGAAAGTAGAGTTTCTCAGTTTTCTATCTCAAGAAGCGCGGCATCAAACCAAACATCCTCATAGGTGCCGTCAGTGAGGAAGCGCCAGCCGGGTGGTAGCAATAGAAACTTGAGGCAAAGCTCGCAGTTCTTCTCAAGGTGGGCGAGATGCAGAGGTTTAAAAAAATCGTCAGCATCCGAAAACTCTTCCCCTCCCCAAAGGTACCAACCGGTTACACCTGTTGTTGGCGGATGGCGCAGACCATTCAATGGCATCAAACCATTTAGCGCAGTTTCGGAAACACCTACTTTTTCGCCTTCAAAAGCTTCATATGCTTTGACGCCAAAGTCTGCGCATACCTGCTTTTGAGACTGCCGAATACCCTGCTTCAAGTGTGGAATTCCCTTTTGGATTCGACACTATCCACTTTATTGGCATAGGCAACAAAGGGCTCGAACCAGACTTTCGCCGCGATCCGCGGTAAAGGCAGCAATGCGGGATAAGTAGACATGCAATAATCTCGCGCCAAAGTATGCTTGGGTGAAGGCGGGTCGAAGCGGTTGTTAACTAAGCTGCGGTCGCCACAGTGACAATTGCAGGAATTGGCACGTCCCATTCAGGTCCCGACCCGTGTTTTTCCAGTACCTTTGCTACAACCGCTGCTCGTATAGCTTCTGCACACGTCAATGGTTGCGGGCGCAACAGTGCACCGCCTCTCGCCGTTCCTTCGAGGAAGTAGTCGTAAGGTGCGCCGGGGTCACTGACCTGCCACATCGATGCA
This sequence comes from Roseovarius sp., assembly GCA_040220035.1. Taxonomy (GTDB): domain Bacteria; phylum Pseudomonadota; class Alphaproteobacteria; order Rhodobacterales; family Rhodobacteraceae; genus Roseovarius. Next base: position 4,504 of record JAVJTX010000005.1, read on the forward strand.
ACCTTGGATTGGTACCAATCTCTAAACCCAGCCTCCTCCAGCGCGGGAAAGGCGATCATGGGATCAGCATAGTCATTTGCTCCTGGGCCTGCAGGCAACGCAACATCCGGAGAACCGTGTTGACCAATTGCACCGAAAACATATCCAAGAGCAGTGTCTACTTCTGGCCCACACCAAACTGAAAACGCCAATCGGCCGCCGGGGCGGAGAACTCGGCGGGCCTCCTTCAAAACCGTTGGAGGGTCCGGCACATGTGGCATCCCAAACCCAATTGTTACAACATCAAATGTCTGATCGCCGAAGTCGAGGGACATGGCGTCGCCTTCGACAAACTCAGCCTTTGGCACAGCCGCACGCGCCATTTTCAGCATGGCCGGTGAGAAGTCTAGCCCCGTCACCTGAGCGCCTGCTTCGCATAGACCGGCCGCCACATTGCCCTGACCGGAACACAGATCAAGCGCAACGATACCAGGTCGAGCCTCAACCGCCGCGACCATAGAAGGAACAACCATGTCCGCAGCCTTGGCAAACACTCTCGCATAGGATTGTGCCACATCGGATTTCGCCCATTCGCGTCTTTCGAGCGCTGCAAAAGTGTCTGGCTCCTGGACCTCCGACATACTCACCTCCCAATCTACGCGCCGCTCAATGAACTATCTGGCAAGAAGTAATGTCAACGAATATCAGGTTGAACAGACATTCTTGCGCCTTGCAGCATCGGTCAATTTGGGCTCGAGGCGGACGCTCCCTGCGTATGATGATCGCAACCGACCCGACGCGACCATCAACACAACTGATAAGGGCCGCGGAATGATCCCGCGGCCCTTTACCCTGTCCTTGTCCTTCTCGAAACCGACAGGCGCGTTACTTGATGCGCTGCCCGTTGGCCAGCACCTGCCCGTCGCCCTTGACCTCTATGGTCGAGGTCAGCGTGTCCTCGCCATCGCCCTTCACGGCGAAGAGGCCCATCATCATCCGCGCGCCGGCGGCCTGTTCCTCGGGGACAAAGCCCATCGCCACCAGCTTGTCGAGCAGCGCGTTGCCCCCCGCCAGCATCAGGTTCACCGATCCGGTCGGCGCCGGCATCCCCTCGAAGGTGGTCATGTCGCTGTTGTCGAAGGTAAAGCTGCCGTCACCGGTCAGCTCGGCGCCCGCCGCGCTCACCGTCAGGCTGTTGAGGTCCAGCGAATGAAGCTCGCCCGGCATCGCCTCGCCATCCTCGACCTTCTCCATCTGCTCGGTGTCCAGCAGGTCGACCATCAGCTTGATCGTGCCGCTGGTGTCAAAGGCCACCGTCGCCGGGTCACGCGGCAATTGCCCGCTCGGGTCGAAGATGCCCCAGATCAGGTCGGACATGGTGAAATCGCCCAGCGTCATGGCAAAGGCGAAATCCTGCTCCTCCTCGCCGGCAGTGACCGGCACCGCCAGGTTGAAGCCCGCCTGCTGCATCGCCAGCTCCAGCGGGAACGGGATCTCGGCGCCGGCCACCGACATGGTGATATCCGTGCCCTCGCCGGAATAGGCCAGTCCGTTTTCGTCCATCTTCAGGCCAAGCTGGCCCGTGGCGGAACTGCTGGCGCCCTGCACCGTCTCTTCGCCATCCTTGAAGTTGAAGTTGGACGAGCCGTTGGTGAACGAGAAACCGCCGTCAAAGGCGAACCCCGCCTTCAGCGCTGCCGCCATCTGCTCGGGGTCCATGTCGTTCGGCAGGCTGGCCGTGCCGTCGAACTGCATGCTGTCGGCCTCGCCGCGGATCACGAAACGCCCGCCGCCATCGTCCGGCTCGTTGAAATCCATCACGTAGCTGATCGCGCCGCTGGTAAACGACTGCACCGAGTTGCGCAGGTTGCCCACCGACATCTCGGTCGTGCCCTCCACATCGGCCACCCGGAATTCGGCCTGGCCGAACTCGTCCATCGGAACGTCCTCGCCCTCGATGTTCAGGCTGACCAGCATCAGCGCGAGGCTCGAGGCGGAATAGGCATAGGTCAGGTTGTCGGGGTCGCCCGAGACGTCGATCGACAGGTTTTCGGTGGCATAATCGAGCCCGATCTCCACGTCCTCGCCATCCTCGGCATCCACCGAAATGTCCATCGGCAGGTTCGGCGGCACGGTGATCGACACCGTCCCGTCACCATTGTCGACGAACTTCATGTCGCCGATCGACATGTCGATCGTCATGTCCTCTTCGGGCACCTCGAACGTCATGTTGATCCCGGTGACCGTCAGCGTGTCGCCCGACCGGTTTTCGGTCGCATCCAGCGTATAGCCGGCATCCTTCATGTAATCGCGCCAATCGGCCCAGACCTGTTCGGCCGTCACGTCGGCATTGGCCGCGGTCCCGCCCGAAATGACGCAAAGCGCAGCTACCGACGCGGCAGTTCTCCTCCAGGATGTCATCATCAACCCTTCCGTTTTTAAAATTCGAGTATAGCTTCTGCCCAAGGACGGGCCGGGTCAAGACATAGTTGCCCGCCCGCACGAGCTTGAGTAGCGGGTTTGAATGCAGGGAGGTACGAAATGAGTGTGACAGAAGCAGTCGTCGGCAAAACGGTGCTCATCACCGGGGCCAGCCGCGGCATCGGCGCGGCGGCGGCGCGCGCCTTCGCCGAGGCCGGCGCCAACGTGGCGCTGGCCGCGCGCAACGGCGACGCCATCGCCGAGATCGCCGGCGAGATCGGCAAACAGGCCGTCGCCATCCCCTGCGACGTGTCGCGCTACTGGGAGGTCGACGCCGCCGTGGCCGCCTGCCAGAAGGCGTTCGGCCGGCTCGACATCCTGATCGGCAATGCCGGCGTGATCGAACCCATCAGCCATCTCGACGCCATCGACCCCGAGGAATGGGGCAAGGTCATCGACATCAACCTCAAGGGCGTCTTCAACGGCATGCGCGCCGCCATCCCGGTGATGAAGGACGCAGGCAGCGGCACCATCATCACCATCTCCTCCGGCGCCGCCCACAGCCCCCTGGAAGGCTGGAGCCACTATTGCACCTCCAAGGCCGGCGCCGCCATGCTGACCCGCTGCGCCGACCTCGAGAACCGCGGCTACGGCCTGCGGATCATGGGCCTCTCGCCCGGCACCGTCGCCACCCAGATGCAGCGCGAGATCAAGGCCAGCGGCGTCAACCCGGTCTCCGAACTGGACTGGGAGGATCACATCCCCCCCGAATGGCCCGCGAAAACGCTGCTCTGGATGTGCTCCCCCGATGCCGACGACCATATCGGTCAGGAAATCAGCCTCAGACAGGACGACATCCGTCGCCGGGCAGGGCTCGCATGATCCGGCTCGACAAGGATGACGGCCTCTGGACCGTCACCATCGCCCGCCCCGACAAGGCCAATTCCCTGACCGGGGCGATGCTCACCGAACTCGCCGACATCGCCGAGGCCGCCGAGGAGGCCCGCGCCCTGATCCTGACCGGCGAGGGCAAGGTCTTCTCCGCCGGCGCCGACCTCGAAGCGGCGAAGGCCGGGCTCGCCACCAGCTCCGCCTGGGAGCGCCTCTCCTCGGCCATCACCGGGCTGCGCGGCATCACCATCGCGGCACTGAACGGCACCGTGGCGGGCGGGTCGATGGGCATGGTGCTGGCCTGCGACCTGCGCGTCGCGGTGCCCTCGGCCAAGGCCTTCTACCCGGTGATGAAGCTGGGCTTCCTGCCCCAGCCCTCCGACCCGGGCCGCCTTGTCCGGCTGGTGGGGCCGTCGCGCGCCCGGATGATCCTGATGGCCGGCCAGAAGATCGACGCCGAAACCGCGCTGGCATGGGGCCTCTTCGACCGCATCGCCGAGCCCGAGGACCTGATACCCACCGCCCACGCCCTCGCCGCCGACACGCTCGCCGCCGACCCGGTCCATGCCGCGACGATCAAGGGAATGTGCCGGGTGTGAGGGGATAAGAGGCGCACCTTTTGCAGATCTTCACATCGCGGCGTCGCCAGAGGCACTCGGCAACCGCAAAGCACGCTTCGTCAGCGCCACCCCAAACCGAACCGCCAAACCGTAGGGTGGGTGCCAACCCACCTCACACCAAACCGCGTCACATCTTCCGCAAATACGTCTCCGAAACATACCCCTTCGTGCCCGGATCCCGGTCCAGCGCCGCCTCGCACCACACCGTTCCGCCCACGCGGTTGCAAGCCCCGGTCCGCATCACCGTGCCGTTCGGCAAGCCGACGATCACCTCATAGCCCAGCCCCGGCCCGGCCCGCAGCTTGAGCATGTCGCCCGCCTCCACGCCCGCGACCTCGGCCCGGCCGGTCATCCCGATCAGCAATGGCGTGGGCTGCGTGTTGCACCCCGCCAGTACCGCCACCGCCATCACACTTCCGATTATCCTGCGCATCCTGCCCTCCTGTCTTTTGCCCCTTTCTGGCCCAATCCGGCCACCGGCGAAAGCAAAAGATCAGCCCGGCCTCCGCGTCAGGTCGCCGCCTCCGGCGCCTCGTCCTTTTCCGCCTCCTCCGGCATCGGCAGGCTCAGCACGCATTCGAACGTGCCGCTCTCCACCCGCCGGCTGATGCGGCCGTCAAGCTGATCCTCCACCGCCAACGTCAGAAGCTGCGTCCCGAACCCCTCCGTCTCGGCCTCCACCGCGCCGGCGGCGGTCGCGCTCCGCTCGCGCCAGACCAACCGCAGAACCTCGCCCTCGCTGACCTCCCAGCCGATGTCGAGCGCCCCGTCATCCCCGGCCAGCGCCCCGTATTTCACCGCGTTCGTGGTCAGCTCGTGCAGCGCCATCGCCACCGGCTGCACCATCGAGGGCGACAGAACCACCCGCGGCCCGTTCAGCCTGACCCGCCCGTCCTCGGCCGACAGGAACGGCGCCAGCTCGCTCTCCAGAACGTCCTGCAGGCTGGCGCCCACCCACTTGGCGTCCGACAGGATGCCCAGCGTCTTGCCCAGCGCGCTCAGCCGGTCGAGCAGCGACTCCTTGTACCCCGACACGTCCTCCGCCCGGGTCAGCCGCACCAGCGCCTGCGAAATCCCCAGCAGGTTGCGCGCCCGGTGGTCAATCTCCTGCAGCATCGCCTTTTCCCGCGCCAGCACCCGCTCGCGCTCGATCGTCTGCGTGGCCAGCCCGAACACCTGCCCGGCGGTCGCGACCTCCTCGTCGGTCCAGCCGTGGGGGCGGTCGCGATGCACGAACATCACCGCGTTGAGGCTGGAGAACCGGAACGAGGGCAGCGCCAGCGCGGCCTCGGCGCCCAGCCGCTCGAACATGCCCCGCGCCCGCTCGTCCGTCACGTCCGCCGTCCGGTCGACCCGAACGGCCCGCCCGGCCTCCAGCCCGTCGCGCAGCCGCCCCAGCCACGGCCAGCGCAGCCCCGGCCCGGCCGGCGCGACACCCTCGGCCACCCATTCCTGCGAGACCGGAAACCGCTCGGCCGAGGTATCGCGCTCGCGCACGCCGACCCGCATCGCGCCCAGATGCTCGCCCAGCATCCGGCAGACCTCGGTCATGATCCCGTCGGCCCCGCTCAGCTCGCGCACCCGCTCGCTCGCCTCCAGCAGGAACGCCGTCTGCCGCTGCCGCAACACCTTGTCGGTGGTCTCCTGCCCCGAGTTGAAGATGCCCACGATCTTGCCGTCCTCGCCCCGGATCGGCGTGAAACTGTAGGACCAATAGGTCTCCTCCTCGATCCCGTAGCGCCGCATCGGCAGCATCTGGTCATCGACGAACAGCCCCTCTCCGGTCTCGATCACCCGGGTGAACTGCGGCTCGATCACGTGCCAGATATCCGACCACACCTCCGCCGCCGGTTCGCCCAGACAGGCGGGATGCCGCGGGCCCGGAATGGTCGACCACGCATCGTTGTAAAGCAGCCGCAGCTCCTGACCCCAGTAGATCGCCGTCGGAAAGGCCGAGTTCAGACAGATCCCCAGCGCCGCCCGCAGCGATTGCGGCCATTTCTCCGCCGCCCCGAACGGGTGCGCCGCCCAGTCATGCTCGCGGATATGCCGCGCCATCTCCCCGTCGCCCGAGAGAAAACTCATCGGCGTCGCGCCCGAACCCTGCCGCCTCAGCAAATGGTCACCTTTATCGTGGCTGTCTCAATACAGGGATATATCTAGAAACTTCCGCCGCAAAGACAAAGCCTTATTGCAGCGGCTGCGCGCATCCTCCCGCCCGTGGCGCAATCACCTCCGGTCCGGTGGCCGCGCGCCCTTCACCTCACCACACCCCGGCTCCGTAGGGTGGGTGCCAACCCACCGCACCCCCGCGCCGGCCAGCCACGCTCACGCCTGTTGCGCGCACCACAACATCTCGCGGCCCCCCCACCGCACGCCACATCAACCCCCGCCGGCACCGCCCGGAACACCGACGTGATACCGACGTTTTACCGACGTGATACCGACCCGGCATTTCCCGGCCATATCAACCAATTAACCCCGATTCGCCCCGGGTCAGCTTCCCCGATAGGTCGAATACCCGTAAGGCGACACCAGCAACGGCACATGGTAATGCACCGCCTCCGCCATCCCGAACCGGATCGGCACCTCGTCCAGAAATCGCGGGCTGTCCGGCGGCGAAAACCGCGCGTCGATGTAATCCCCGGCATGAAAAACCAGCTCATATGTGCCCGTTTCGAACTCCGCCTCCGGCAGGATCGGCTGATCCGTCCGCCCGTCATCGTTGGTCTGCAACGCCCTGACAAGGCTACGCTTTTCGCCCTCGATCCGGTAAAGCTCCACGGTCATGCCCGCCGCCGGGCAGCCCTTCGCGGTATCAAGCACATGGGTCGTCAGATATCCGGCCATCTATCGGTCCTCCTGTCGCCACCCTGCCGCGCCCCGGTGCCCCGGTCACGCAGGAAATCATTGTAAGTCCTTCAGGTTTTATCGGAAAGTATCCGGCAAAGCCCTCGTCTAGACTACCGGCATCCACCACTCACGGAAGGCCCAGCCATGCCCCCCCGCTACATCCGCGACATGCGCGGCCACGGCCCGAACCCGCCCCACCCCCATTGGCCCGGCGACGCCCGCATCGCCGTCCAGTTCGTCCTCAATTACGAGGAAGGCGGCGAGAACTGCCTGCTGCACGGTGACGCCGCCTCCGAGGCCTTCCTGTCGGAAATCCCCGGCGCCCAGCCCTGGCCCGGCCAGCGCCACTGGAATATGGAATCGGTCTACGAATACGGCGCCCGCGCCGGCTTCTGGCGCCTCCACCGGCTCTTCACCTCGCGCGACATGCCGCTCACCGTCTACGGCGTCGCCACCGCCCTCGCCCGCTCCCCCGAGCAAGTCAATGCCATGCAAGAGGCCGGTTGGGAAATCGCCAGCCACGGCCTCAAATGGATCGACTACAAGGACCACACACCAGAGGCCGAACGCGCCGACATGCTCGAGGCCATCCGCCTCCACACGCTCGTCACCGGCGAAAAACCCCAAGGCTGGTACACCGGCCGCTGCTCCGTCAACACGGTGCCACTCGCCGCCGAGACCGGCCAATTCGCTTATATTTCAGACACCTACGCCGACGACCTGCCCTACTGGCTGACCACCGGGGGCCGCGATCAGCTCATCATCCCCTACACGCTCGACTGCAACGACATGCGCTTCGCCACGCCGCAGGGGTTCAACTCCGGCGACCAGTTCTTCGCCTATCTCCGCGACAGCTTCGACGCGCTCTACGCCGAGGGCGAGGCCGGCGCGCCCAAGATGCTCTCCATCGGCCTGCACTGCCGCCTGATCGGCCGGCCGGGGCGCGTCATGGCCCTGCAACGCTTCCTCGATCACGTGGCGGCGCATGACGGCGTCTGGGTCGCGCGGCGCATCGACATCGCCCGCCACTGGGCCGAGACCCATCCCCCCCAGCCCCTCGAACGCCCGTCGGAAATGGACCGCGAAACCTTCACCACCCGCTTCGGCGGCATCTTCGAACATTCCCCTTGGGTCGCCCAAGACGCCTTTGAGCTCGAACTCGGCCCCGCCCATGACAGCGCAGCGGGCCTCGCCTCGGCCATGGCCCGCGCCTTCCGCACCGCCCCCCGCGACAAGCGGCTCGCGGTGCTCAACGCCCACCCCGACCTCGCCGGCAAGCTCGCCTCCGCCGGGCGCCTGACCTCCGAGTCCACTGCCGAACAGGCCTCCGCCGGGCTCGACATGCTCACCGACGCCGAACGCGACACCTTCACCCGGCTCAACGACGCCTATGTCGCCAAGCACGGCCACCCCTTCATCATCGCCGTGCGCGACCACGACAAGGCCGGCATCCTCGCCGCCTTCGAGACCCGCCTCGCCAACGACAACACCACCGAATTCGCCACCGCCTGCGCCCAGGTCGAACGCATCGCCGAACTGCGCCTGCAGGACCTCCTGCCGTGACCACCATCACCGCACAGCCCCTGTCCGAATCCGCCTTCGCCCCCTTCGGCACCGTCATCGCCCGCCGGCCCGAACCGGACATGCTCATCAACCAGGGCCTCTGCGGCCGCCACCACGCGCTGGCGCTGGCCGACATCACCGACGGCACCACGGGCATCAGCCTGTTCGACGCCCAGCCCCGCGAACTCCCCTACCGCCTCGACATGGTCGAACGCCACCCGCTGGGCTCGCAGGCCTTCCTGCCACTTTATGAGACCTGCTTCCTCGTCATTGTCGCCCCCGACGCGGGCGGCCGCCCCGGCACGCCGCGCGCCTTCCTCACCGCGCCCGGCCAAGGCGTCCAGATCGCGCGCAACACGTGGCACGGCGTCCTCACACCCCTCGCACCTCCCGGCCTCTTCGCCGTGATCGACCGCATCGGCGAGGGCCCGAACCTTCAGGAACACTGGTTCGACCAGCCCTACACCATCACCGCCGATTAGGGGCGCTGCCCCTCGGCCTGCGGCCTCACCCCGGGATATTTCCAGCCAGAAGAAACACGGACCCTGCGCTTCTTCTTGGTGACAAATATCCCGGGGGAGACGTTGGAACCTGCAAGGTTTCAACGTTGGGGGCAGCGCCCCCTAGCGCCGCGCGATGAGCCGCGCCATGTCGAGCATCCGGCAGGAAAACCCCCACTCGTTGTCGTACCAGCCGAACACCCGCAGCAGCCCGCCCTGCGACACCGAGGTCTCCGGCCCCACCATCACGATCGATTCCGGCCGCCCGCGCAAATCCGAGCTCACCAGCGGCTTCTCCGTCCAGCCGAACACGGGCGAGCCCTCCGCCGCCGCGCGCAGCACCGCGTTCACCCCTGCCTCCGTCACCGCCTCGCGAAGCTGCACCGTCAGGTCGATGCAGGACACGCTCGCCGTCGGCACGCGGATCGCCCTTGCCTCGATCCGCCCCGCCATATGCGGCAGGACAAGCCCCGTCTGGTGCTGCGCGCTGGTGGTCGTCGGCACCATCGACAGCGCCGCCGCCCGGCTGCGTTCGGGCGCGCTGCGGGGCTTGTCGACCGTGGGCTGGCTGCCGGTATAGCAATGCACCGTGGTCATCTGCCCGCTCTCCACTCCGAACGCCTCGTCCAGCACCCGCACCAGCGGCGCCAGCGCGTTGGTCGTGCAGGAGGCGTTGGAGATGATCCGCTCCTCCCCCAGCGCCCCCTCATTCGCCCCCAGCACCAGCGTCACATCCGCCTCCGCCGAGGGCCCCGACACCAGCACCGCCTTCGCCCCGGCCGCCAGCCCGCGCTCGGCCACCGCCCGCTTGCCGCCCATGCCGGTGCATTCCAGAACCAGATCCACGCCGGCAAGGTCCAGCGCGCTCAGGTCCGGCGCCGCATGAAACGGGATCGACCGGCCATCCACGATGAGCGCCCCGTCGCCGCAGGACACCTCCCCCGGCCACGGCCCGTACACGCTGTCATACTCGAACAGGTAGGCGCAGGTCTCCAGCGGCTCGATCTCGTTGATCAGCACCAGCTCCACGTCCCGCGCCTCGCGCAGCAGGATGCGCAGCAGCGTGCGGCCGATCCGGCCAAACCCGTTCAGGGCGATGCGAATGGGGGCTTCGGTCATGGCACGGCTCTCCGGAAAAGCGACTCTCACGCCGGACTGTCCGCCCGTCCTGCCGGATTTGCCAGCCCCTGACACGAAATTTGATCAAACCCGCGCAACGCCGCGCCGCTTTACGGGATCTTAGGAAAAGGCGGGGAAAACCTGGGCCATCTCGACGCGGTCTCTTCGCGCTCTCCGTGACCGGCCCCGTGCCGCGTTAACCGTGCGAAACCACCGGGCTTTACTAAATCTTAAGAAATCGGCAGAATACTTGGCACATTCTGAACTTGATTTCAGTGTTCTCACTGAATCAGCCCCGCGTAGTGTCAGCTACGCGGGGCCTTCTTTGACCAGCACCCTACGGTCCTGTCCAAAGCTGCATGATGGCCACGATCAATGTTGCGATCGCGACAGCCAACATGACTATTCTGAACTTGCTTTCATTCAGCGTCCTCACCTCCTTCCACCGCGAAGGGTCGCGGCGAAAGGCAGCATCGGCCGATCCGCTAAAATTTGAGTTAACTGCGCAGAAACCCCGGCCTCACAACCCCATATGCCGGTTCACATCCTTGTAAAGCAGGTACCGGAACTTCCCCGGCCCGCCCGCATAGCACGCCTGCGGACAGAACGCGCGCAGCCACATGTAATCGCCCGCCTCCACCTCGACCCAGTCGGTGTTCAGCTTATAGGCCGCCTTGCCCTCCAGCACGTACAGCCCGTGCTCCATCACATGCGTCTCCATGAAGGGGATCACCGCGCCCGGCTCCAGCGTCACGATGGTCACGTGCATGTCGTGGCGCATATCCTCCGGATCGACGAACCGCGTCGTGGCCCAGCGCCCCTCCGTCTCCGGCATCGGATGCGGCGCCAGCGTGGCCTCGTTGGCAAAGACCGGCTCGGGCCAGCCCAGCCCCTCGACCGGCTCATAGGCCTTGCGGATCCAGTGAAACACCGCCAGCCCCTCACCCTCATTGCGAAGCCGCCAGTCGCTCGCCGCGGGCAGATACGCATAGCCCCCCTCGCCCAGCCGATGCTCTTCACCGCCAACCGTCACCACCACCTCGCCCGAGGTCACGAACAGCACGCCTTGCGCCTCCTCGTTGCTCTCCGGCCTCTCCGAACCGCCACCGGGCGCAACTTCCATGATGTAATGCGAAAACGTCTCGGCAAACCCCGACAGCGGCCGTGCCAGCACCCAAAGCCGCGTCCCCTCCCAATGCGGCAGGCGCGAGGTCACGATGTCCCGCATCGTCCCCCTCGGCAGCACGGCATAGGCTTCGGTGAACACCGCCCGGTCGGTCAGCAATCCGGTCTGCGGCGGCAATCCGCCCTCGGGGGAATAATAGCTACGGTCGGTCATGGGCGGCTTTCCTTCTGCTTCGGGGTCACCCCCAAGCAAAGCCCCCCCGGCGCCCCCAAGGCAACGCACAATGCGCCCCCGCCCGGCTGAAGGACAATCAGCTTTTGCCTGAAGATCGCCGTCTCACCCCCGCGCCGCCGCCTCCAGCGCCGGATAGCGCAGCCCCAGCGTCACGCCGCGCGCCACGAAGCTGATCAAAAGCGCCACCCACAGCCCGTGATTGCCCAGCCACGGCACCAAGAGCACCACCGACACGCCATAGACCAGCAAACTCACCGCCATCATGTTGCGCATGTCGCCCGCCCGCGTCGCACCGATGAAAATGCCGTCCAGCATATAGGCCGCAACCCCCAGAACCGGCGCCAGCACCATGTAGACAAGGTATTCCCGCCCCGCCGCCTGCACCTCGGGCGCCTTGGCCATCAGGTCGATGATCATCCCCCCGCAGGCCCAGAACACCAGCGCCAGCCCGACCGAGATGATCACCCCCCACAGGCCCGTCACCAGCGCCCCGCGCCGCAGCATCGACCCGTCGCGCCGCCCCACCGCCTGCCCCACCATCGTCTCGACGGCAAAGGCCAGCCCGTCCAGCGCGTTCGACACGATATGCAAAAACTGCAACAGCACCTGGTTTGCCGCCAGCGTCACGTCGCCGAAATCCGCGCCGAGGAACAGGAACGACACGAACACCGTCTCCAGCATCAGCGACCGCAGCAGAATGTCGCGGTTCACCCCCGCCATCCGTTTCAGCTGCACCCGGTCGAACACCCGTGGCCAGTCGCGCCACGCCGGCACAAGGAACGCCGCCCGACAGAACCACAACCCCAGCGCCAACCCCGACCACTCGGCAATGAACGTGGCCCACGCCACGCCCGTCACGCCAAGGTCGAGCCCCAGCACGAACCACAGGTCCAACCCGATATTGAGCCCGTTCATCGCCACCTGTATGGCCAGAACCGCCCCCGTCCGCTCCTGCGCGATCAGCCAGCCGGTCACGCCATACATCGCGATCAGCGCGGGCCCGCTCCAGACCCTGATGGCCATGTACTCCCGCGCCAGCCCCTCGACCTCGTCACTGGCGGGCGAGACGCGGAACGCCATGTCAAAGACCGGCCCCTGAAACAGGATGAACAGCACGCCCCCCGTCAGCCCGATCATCAGCGACCGGGTCAGCAGCGCCGCGACCTCGCCCGCCTGCCCCGCGCCCAGCGCCTGGCTGGTCAGGCCGGTGGTACCCATCCGCAGGAACCCGAACAGCCAGTAGATCGCCGTCAGGATCACCGCCCCGATCCCCACCGCCCCGATCGGCGCGGCAAGGCCCATCTGCCCCACCACGCCGGTGTCGACCGCGCCCAGTATGGGCACGGTGGCATTGGAAATCACGATCGGAAGGGCAATCCGCAGAACACGGCCATGCGTGACCGCACGCGGCCCCTCAGCCATCCCTGCGCGGCATCAGGAAATGGCCTGTCGCCTGGGCAAAGGGGCGCTCGCGGTTGTCCTGCCACGCCTCCACATGCACGCTGGCATAGCGGCGGCCCGAGCGCTTGACCTTGGCACGGGAATAGGCATCCCGCGGCAAGCCCGAGCGCAGGTAATCCACCGTGAAGCTGATCGTCTTGGGCAGGCTCGGCAGGTCGCCCGCCACCAGCTTGTCCGGGTCGAGCTGCCCGCTCTCGATCTCGTCCCAAAGCATCGCCCAGCTCAGCCCGATGATCGACGACACCTCCAGAAACGCGGCCGTCGCGCCCCCGTGAATCGCCGGAAGCGCCGGGTTCCCGATCAGGTCGTCCTTGAACGGCATGATCGCGGTCAACTCGTCGCCCCGCCGGTCGAACTCGATGCCGAGAAAGCGGATATAGGGCACCCCGTCCACCAGCGCATGAAGCGCCGCATCCCGGCGCTGCTTGATCACCTGTACCGGTTCGGGCTTCTCGCGCGCCATCAGGTCTTCCCCGTCGTGAAGGTGCCGGTCGCGGTGGCGACGGGCCGGTCGGCATTGTCATCCATCGCCCGCGCCCGGACAAAGGCCACCGTGCGGGTCACATGGAAACATTCCGCCTCGGCCCGGATACGCTGGCCGGGCGTGGCGGGGCGCATGTAGTCGATGCGCAAATCGATCGTCGCGGTGGTGCCGCCGCAATCCGGATGGCTCAGCGCCGCCGCCCCGCAACAGGTATCCATCAACGCCGACACCGCGCCGCCATGGATCACCCCGGTCTTCGGGTCGCCCACGAAGCGGTCGTCATAGGGCATCTCGATCACGGCGAACCCATCGTCGATCCGGGTCACCGTCATGCCCAACGCCTCCGAATGCGGGATGGCCTTGATGAATTGCTCGGCGATCTTGGTCTTGTCGACGCCCATGCGCCTCCCCTTCTGTCCGGTGGCGCGCCCTTTATGAGCCGGAACCGCCCCGACCCGCAAGACCGGCAGTTGCCCTGCCCCCCGCTTGGTTCTAGTTTCAACCTGAGGAGTATTGAGCGATGCCGGAAAGCCGTCTGACCTTCAAGGAAATGTGCGCGAAGTTCGACGTGACCCCGCGCACCCTGCGATATTACGAATATATCGAGTTGCTCAGCCCCGAGCGCGATGGCCGCGCGCGCTATTACGGCCCCCGCGAAGTGGCCCGCCTGACCCTCATCCTGCGCGGCCGCCGCTGGGGCTTCGCACTCGAGGAAATCCGCCAATGGCTGGAAATCTACGAAGAGGAAGGCACCGAGGCCCAAATGCGCAACTGGGTCGAGATGGCCGACCAGAAGCTGGCCGAACTCGACCGCCAGCGCGCCCAGCTCGAAGAGGCCATGTCAGAACTGCGCGACACCCGCGACGAGGTGGCAAAGAACTTCACGTCGTGAGCGACCCCGTCCCGGCCCCCGAGCCGGGACCTCGCTGCGACCAGAGGCCCCGGGTCAGGCCCGGGGCGGGCAATCCATTCCCGGAATCTGTGTGAAAGCCACCTCCTGCAACGATGAACCGCCGGACGAGCGCCGGCCCGTGGGGAGGCGCTGCAACGGTCCCGGCCGCCACTTTATCGCGCTGAACTCATCCTCCCTACGGACGTCACGCAATACCCGCCAAAGCGCCTGCCCGCCCGAACGGGCCGGCGCTCGCCCGGCGGCCTTCGGCCTTTGTTCCGGGCGCGTGCCAACCTGCAAGGTCCGCGCACCCGTCCCCGTCCCGGCCCCCGAGCCGGGACCTCGTCCCAACCATCACCCCGTAGGGTGGATGAAACCCACCACACCCCACCCCGAAAATCACTCCGGCTTCTTCCCCCGGATATGATGCGGACAATGCTCGCCCTTCTCCAGAACCCGCAGCATCTTGGTCCACGTCTCCACCTGATGGCCGATGAAATCCTTGCCGTGCCGCTCCTCCAGCCCAGCCCGCTTGTCCCCCGTAAGCCACGCCAGCTCCTCCGCCGCGACCTCCGCATACCACGGGTTGCGGTTCACCAGCTCGACCTCCTCGAACCCGGCCTCGCGCATCGCCGTCTCATAGGTCGCGGGCGAGGCCATGGCGAAATCCAGATCCTCCGACTTGATATACTCCACCATCTCCGGCGACGGCGCGTCATCATGCCCGATCAGCCAATCCGACGCCGCGAACATGCCCCCCGGCTTCAATATCCGAAACGCCTCCTTCGCCATCGCCGCCTTGTCGGGAATGTGAATGATCGAATCCTTGGAAAACACCACATCGAAGCTCTCGTCGGGAAACGGGAACGGCCCCGGCTCGACCTTCTCCACCTTGATCCGCTCCGACAGCCCGCCCTCCTCGGCCCGCCGCCGCGCCGCGCCGCAGACCGGCTCCTCCACGTCGATCGCCGTGACGTGCTCGGCCCCCAGATCATGCGCGATCAGCACCGCGCAGGCGCCCGAACCGCAACCGATATCCAGCACCCGCTTGCCGGCGATGTCGACCCCGTGCAGCACGCGCCGCACCTCGTCCGGCCCGCCGGGCGACAGGAACCCCTCGCCCCAGAGCTCTTCGAGAAACTTGATGGTCTGGTCGTCATACAGGTCGTCGTCGGTCATCGCGGGCCTCGCCTTCTGCTGAACATTTCCACCAGTCTTAAGGCTATCGCGCCCCCATACAAGCCCGACTCGCCGCCCGCAGCGCCCCCCCAAAACCGGCAGAAACCCGCCCGACCAGCAGCTTTTTGCCGCTCCGCAGGCTCAGGAAATGTCCCGAAAACCCTGTTTCCCTTGCCTGATCTTACGTCATCCCGAAGTGACGCAACGTAGTAGTTACGTCAACATGGGCGCCTGTTGTAACTACGGGGCCGGATGCGCAGGTAAGTACAAGTTGACGTAATGATAACGAGCGAACCCATGACCGATGAAACCATGAGTATTCGCGAGATGTGCGACGCCTTCGACGTGACGCCGCGCACCCTGCGTTTCTACGAATCCAAGGAGCTTCTCTTCCCCCGCCGCGTGGGCCAGAGGCGCCTTTTCACCAAGCGCGACCGTGCGCGCCTCAAGCTGATCCTGCGCGGCAAGCGCTTCGGCTTCAGCCTCGAGGAAATCCGCCAGTTGCTCGACCTCTACGACAAGGGCGACCAGCAGCTGACCCAGCTGACCGAAACCTACAACCTCGCCGAGAAACGCCTCTCCGAACTGGTGAAGCAACGCGACGAGCTGAACGGTGCGATCGAGGAACTGCGCGGCCAGATGAAATGGGGCGAGAAGATGATCGCCTCGATCCGTCAGGACAAGAAAGCGGCCGAGTAACACCCGGCCCGATACCGGACCGGCCCCGAGGGACAAAAGGAAAAGACAACGATGCCGAGCTACACGCCCCCCACCAAGGACATGCAGTTCATCCTGCATGACATGCTGAACGTTTCGGCCTCCGGCACGCCCGGCTACGCCGATCTGGATGCCGAGTTCACCGGCGCAGTGCTGGAAGAGGCGGGCAAAATCGCCCGTGACCTGCTGACGCCGCTGAACGTGGTGGGTGATACCGAGGGCTGCAAGCTCGAAAACGGCGTCGTGCGCACGCCCACCGGCTTCAAGGCCGCCTTCGACGAGGTGCGCGCCGGCGGCTGGACGGCGCTGGACCTGCCCGAGGAATATGGCGGGCAGAACATGCCCCACATCCTCGGCACCGCGGTGGGCGAGATGTTCTCGGCCGCCAACCAGGCCTTCACCATGTATCAGGGCCTGACCCACGGCGCCGCCTCGGCGATTCTCGCCCACGGCACCGACCAGCAGAAAGAGACCTACCTGCCCAAGATGGCCTCCTGCGACTGGACCGGCACAATGAACCTGACCGAGCCGCATTGCGGCACCGATCTGGGCCTCATGCGCACCAAGGCCGAACCGCAGGATGACGGCAGCTACAAGCTGACGGGTCAGAAGATCTTCATCTCGTCGGGCGAACATGACATGGCCGACAACATCATCCACCTTGTCCTCGCCAAGATCCCCGGCGGCCCCGACGGCATCAAGGGCGTCTCGCTCTTCATCGTGCCCAAGTTCATGGTCAAGGAAGACGGCAGCCTTGGCGACCGCAACGGCGTCTCCTGCGGCAAGATCGAAGACAAGATGGGCATCCACGGCAACTCGACCTGCGTGATGAACTATGACGGCGCCACCGGCTTCCTTCTGGGCGAAGAGCACAAGGGCATGCGCGCCATGTTCACCATGATGAACGAGGCCCGTCTCGGCGTCGGCATGCAAGGGCTGGCGCAGGCCGAAGTCGCCTACCAGAATGCGGTCGACTACGCCAAGGACCGGCTTCAGGGCCGCGACGTGACCGGCGTGAAAAACCCCGACGGCCCGGCCGACCCGCTGATCGTCCACCCCGATATCCGCCGCGCGCTGCTCGACCAGAAAAGCTTTGTCGAAGGCGCCCGCGCCTTCCTGCTCTGGGGCGCCGAGATGATCGACCGCTCGCACCGCGCGGGCGACGCCGATGCCGAGGGGCTGATCTCGCTCCTGACCCCGGTGATCAAGGGCTTCATGACCGATGAAGGCTTCGACATGACCATCCTCGCCCAGCAGGTCTATGGCGGCCACGGCTATATCGAGGAATGGGGCATGTCCCAGTTCGCCCGCGACGCCCGCATCGCCATGATCTACGAAGGCGCCAACGGCGTTCAGGCGCTCGACCTCGTCGGCCGCAAGCTCGCCACCGACAGCGGCAAGCACGTCATGGCCTTCTTCGAGATGGTAAAAACCTTCATCAAGGAGAACGAAGGCAACGAGGCGCTGAAGGCCGATTTCCTCGACCCGCTCAAGGAGGCCTCCAAGCACCTGCAGGCGTCGGGCATGTACTTCATGCAGAACGGCATGAAAAACCCCAACGCGGCACTGGCGGGATCGTATGACTTCATGCATCTTTTCGGCCATGTCTGCATCGGCCTGATGTGGGCGAAGATGGCCAAGGTCTCGCATGAGGCACTGGAAAACGGCACCTCGGACGAGGCCTTCTACAAGGCCAAGCTGAAAACGGGCCGCTATTACATGTCCCGCCGCCTGCCCGCGACCGCGATGCACCTCAAGCGCATCGAAAGCGGGGCAGAGCCGGTGATGGAGCTGGAGGCCGAACTGTTCTGATCGGCAAGGGTGGGTTAACACCCACCCTACGGGGGATACTTTCGAGGGGAGGAAAGATGCCGAAACGATTCCGTCTGACGCGCCGCTTCAACGCCGCGATGACCGAGGACGCCTACAGGCGCCTGAAGAAATTCGCGCAGGAGGCGGGGCTCGACGAGGGCGAGGCGCTTTCCTTCCTCTTCGAGAATTTCGACAGCGTGATCAACGAGGACACG
Source organism: Roseovarius sp. (assembly GCA_040220035.1). Lineage (GTDB taxonomy): Bacteria > Pseudomonadota > Alphaproteobacteria > Rhodobacterales > Rhodobacteraceae > Roseovarius. The sequence goes on from JAVJTX010000005.1 coordinate 22,570, forward strand.
TTCAGCCACCGCCTGAGGATCTTCAACTCCGAACTCGAGGCGCGCAAACGATGACCCTGCCACTGCCCCCAACGCTCGCCGCCTGCCTTCTGCTCCCGGCCGCGCCCGGCGTGGCCCGCGATCTCACGTCCGCCGCAGGGAACGAGTGACCCGATGACAGACGCGCACAACACGAAATCCGCATGGATGACCGACGAACACCAGATGCTGTCAGAGATGACCGCGAAGTTCATCACAGATGAATGGCGCCCGCATTTTGACCGCTGGCGCAAGGCCGGCATCATGGACCGCGAGACATGGGCCCAGGCGGGCGAGCTGGGCCTGCTCTGCCCCTCCATCCCCGAGGAATACGGCGGTGCGGGCGGCGATTTCGGCCACGAGGCGGTGATCTGCATCGAACAATCCCGCGCCAACCTCGCCAGCTGGGGCAACCCGATCCATTCCGGCATCGTGGCCCATTACATCCTCGCCTACGGCTCCGAGGTACAGAAGAAGCGCTGGCTGCCCAAGATGGTCTCGGGCGAAATGGTCGGCGCGCTGGCGATGACCGAACCCGCCGCCGGCTCCGACCTGCAGGGGATGAAGACCAAGGCCCTGCGCGACGGCAACGCCTACCGCGTCTCGGGCCAGAAAACCTTCATCACCAACGGCCAGCACGCCAACCTCATCCTCGTCGCCGCCAAGACCGACCCCGCGCAGGGCGCCAAGGGCATCTCCCTCGTGGCCATCGAAACCGACGGCGCCGAGGGCTTCACCCGCGGCCGCAACCTCGAAAAATCGGGCCTGCATGCCGGCGACACCTCCGAGCTGTTCTTCGACGACGTGGCCGTGCCCCCCGAAAACATCCTCGGCGGCGAGGAAGGGCGCGGCTTCGCCCAGATGATGCAGCAACTGCCCCAGGAACGCCTGATCATCGCCTGCGGGGCGCAAGGCGCGCTCGAAGGCGGCGTCGAACGCACCATCGCCTACGCCAACGAACGCCAAGCCTTCGGCGGCCCGATCATGCAGTTCCAGAACACCCGCTTCAAACTGGCCGAATGCCTGACCAAGACCCGCGTCGCCCGCGCCTTCCTCGACGAATGCATCGCCGAGCACCTCGCCGGCGCGCTGTCGGTCGAAAAGGCCGCCATGGCCAAATACTGGATTTCCGACACCCAGTTCGAGGTGCTCGACGAGTGCGTCCAGCTGCATGGCGGCTATGGCTACATGGCCGAATACGACATCGCCGAAATGTGGGCCGACGCCCGCGTGCAACGCATCTATGGCGGCACCAACGAAATCATGAAGGAGCTGATTTCCCGCTCATTCACCGCCAAACCCTGACCCGCCGCGCCGGCCTCACCGACAGGATGCCTCCGGCGGGGATATTTTCACCAAGAAGAAAGGACAGGACACCGCCCCTGCTTCTTCTTGGTCAAAATATCCAATTCCGACACCACCACACGCGCAACGCACGGGAGGAACGCGCCATGACCATGAAACTCTACTGCTTCGGTGAAAGCGGCAACGCCTACAAGGCGGCGCTCGCGCTCGAACTCTCCGGCCTCGACTGGGAGGCGGTCAAGGTCGACTTCTTCGGCGGCGAGACCCGGTCCGACATCTACCGCGCCGAGATCAACCAGATGGGCGAGGCGCCGGTGCTGGTCGATGGCGATTTCAAGACCTCGCAATCGGGCGTGATCCAGCAATACATCACCGACAAGACCGGCAAGTTCGGCGGCGCCGACGAGGCCGAGCGCTACGAGGTGCTGCGCTGGGTCTTCTGGGACAATCACAAGATGTCGAGCCAGGCCGGCATGACCCGCTTCCTGATGAACTTCCTGCCCGAAGACAAGCGCCCCGCCGACGTGATCGGCTTCATGCAGGGCCGCTTGAAGGCCACCTATGCCGTGCTCAACGCCCATCTTCAGGGCCGCGACTGGATCGTGGGTGACGGCATCACCAATGCCGACATGTCCTGCTGCGCCTACCTCTTCTACCCCGAGCCCTTCGGCTTCGACCGCAAGGACTGGCCCGAAATGGACCGGTGGCTCTCGAATATCGAGAACACACCGGGCTGGAAACACCCCTACGACTTGATGCCCGGCAGCCCTGCCGACCGGGCCTGAGAAAGGAGACCTCATGGCTGACGCATATATCTACGACGCGGTGCGCACCCCCCGTGGCAAGGGCCGCAAGGACGGCGCCCTGCACGAGGTGACCGCCCTGCGCCTCAGCGCCGTCGTGCTGAACGCGCTGAAGGACCGCAACGGGCTCGATGGCTGCGCCGTCGAGGACGTGATCTGGGGCAACGTCACGCAGGTGATGGAGCAGGGCGGCTGCCTTGCCCGGACCGCCGTGCTGGCCTCCGAGCTTGACGAGGGCATCCCCGGCCTTGCCATCAACCGCTTCTGCGCCTCCGGAATGGAGGCCGTGAACCTCGCCGCCAACCAGATCCGGGGCGGCGCGGGCGAGGGCTATATCGCCGGCGGCGTGGAAATGATGGGCCGCGTGGCCATGGGCTCCGACGGGGCCGCCGTGGCCGTCGATCCGACCGTGGCGATGGACAACTACTTCGTCCCCCAAGGCATCGCCGCCGACATCATCGCCACCGAATACGGCTTTAGCCGCGATGACGCCGACGCCTTCGCCGTCGAATCCCAGAAACGCGCCGCCAAGGCGTGGGAAGACAAGCGCTTCGCCCGCTCGATCATCGAGGTGAAGGACCAGAACGGCCTGACCATCCTCGACCATGACGAATACATGCGCCCCGGCACCGACATGCAGTCACTGGGCGCGCTCAAGGCATCCTTCAAGGATATGGGCGAGACCATGCCCGGCTTCGACGCCGTGGCGAAACTCAAATACCCCCATCTCGAGCGGATCGAGCACATCCACCACGCCGGCAACTCCTCGGGCATTGTCGACGGCTCGGCGGGGCTCTTGATCGGCTCAAAGGAATTCGGCGAGAAATACGGCCTCAAACCCCGCGCCCGCATCCGCCAGGCCACCAAGGTCGGCACCGACCCGACGATCATGCTCACCGGCCCCGTGCCCGCCACCCAGAAGGCGCTGAAAGACAGCGGGATGGCGCTGTCCGACATCGACCTCTTCGAGGTGAACGAGGCGTTCTCCTCCGTCGTGCTGCGCTTCATGCAGGCCTTCGATGTCGACCATTCGAAGGTCAACGTCAACGGCGGCGCCATCGCCATGGGCCACCCGCTGGGCGCCACCGGGGCGATGATCATCGGCACGCTTCTGGACGAGATGGAACGCACCGACAAGGAAACCGGCCTTGCCACGCTCTGCGTCGCATCGGGCATGGGTGCCGCCACCATCATCGAGCGCGTGTAAGCGTCGGGCAGACAGGAGACAGACCAAATGACTGATTTCACTATGGAAAAAGGCGCCGATGGCGTCGCCGTCATCACCTGGGACACCGTAGGCAAGTCCATGAACGTGATGAACATGGAGGGCTGGCCCACGCTGGACGGGCTGATCGACGACGCGCTGGCCGATGACGCGGTCAAGGGCATCGTCATCACCTCGGGCAAGGAAGGCTCCTTCGCCGGGGGCATGGACCTCAACGTCATTTCCAAGATGAAGGACATGGCGGGCGACGACCCGGCCAAGGGCCTTTTCGACGGGCTGATGAACATGCACTCCATCCTCCGCAAGATCGAGCGCGGCGGCATGGATGACAAGAACAAGGGCGGCAAGCCCATCGCCGCCGCCCTCCCCGGCACGGCGCTCGGCATCGGCCTCGAAATCCCGCTTGCCTGCCATCGCATCTTTGCCGCCGACAATCCCAAGGCCAAGATCGGCCTGCCCGAGATCATGGTCGGCATCTTTCCCGGCGCGGGCGGCACCACCCGGCTTGTCCGCAAGCTGGGCGCCATGACGGCCTCTCCCCTGCTGCTTCAGGGCAAGCTGAACGACCCGAAGAAAGCCAAGAGCGCTGGCGTGGTCGATGAGGTCGTCGCCCCCGAAGACCTGCTCGCCAAAGCCAAGGAATGGGTTCTGAGCGAGCCCACAATCGTCAAGCCGTGGGACGAGAAGGGCTACAAGATGCCCGGCGGCGCCCCCTATCACCCGGCGGGTTTCATGACCTTCGTCGGCGCCTCGGCCATGGTGAACAAGGAAACCCAAGGCGCCTTCCCGGCGGCCAAGGCGCTCCTCTCGGCGGTTTATGAAGGCGCGCTCGTCCCCTTCGACACCGCGCTCAGGATCGAGGCGCGCTGGTTCACCAACGTGCTGATGAACCCGTCGTCGTCGGCCATGATCCGCTCGCTCTTCATCAACAAGGAGGCTCTGGAAAAAGGCGCCAACCGCCCCGACGTGCCTGACCAGAAGGTCAAGAAAGTGGGCGTTCTGGGCGCCGGCATGATGGGCGCGGGCATCACGCTTGTTTCGGCCATGGCCGGCATGCAGGTCGTGCTCATCGACCAGAAACAGGAAGCGGCCGACAAGGGCAAAGCCTATACCGCCGACTACATGGACAAGGGCATCAAGCGCGGCAAGGCGACGGAAGAGAAGAAGCAGGCCGCCCTCGACCTCATCACCGCCACCACCGATTACGCCGCGCTCGAGGGCTGCGACCTGATCATCGAGGCGGTGTTCGAAGACCCCAAGGTCAAGGCCGAGGTCACCAAGCAGGCACTGGCCAATGTGGGCGAGGATTGCATCTTTGCCACCAACACCTCGACCCTGCCGATCACGGAACTTGCCAAGGCCTCCGACACCCCCGAGCAATTCATCGGCATCCATTTCTTCTCGCCCGTCGAAAAGATGATGCTGGTGGAAATCATCAAGGGCAAGGAAACCGGCCCCCGCGCCGTGGCCAAGTCGCTCGACTATGTCCGCCAGATCCGCAAGACCCCGATCGTGGTGAACGATGCGCGCTTCTTCTACTGCAACCGCTGCATCATCCCCTACATCAACGAGGGCATCCGCATGGTGGCCGAGGGCGTGGCGCCTGCGCTCATCGACAACGCGGCACGCCAGCTGGGCTTTCCCGTGGGGCCGCTGCAACTGGTCGATGAAACCTCGATCGACCTCGGCGCCAAGATCGCCCGCGCCACCAAGGCCGCGATGGGCGACGACTACCCTGACGAGGCGGTCGACGAGGTCATCTTCTGGATGGAAGGCGAAGGGCGTCTTGGCCGCAAGGCCAATGCCGGCTTCTTCGACTACGACGACAAGGGCAAGCGGCAGGGCTACTGGCCGGGGCTGGAACAGCAATACCCCCGCGCCGAGGATCAGCCCGACCTGATCGAGGTCCAGCATCGCCTGATGTTCGCACAGGTGCTCGAAGCGGTCCGCGCGCTGGAAGAGGGTGTTCTGGAAGACATCCGCGAAGGCGACGTGGGTGCCATCCTCGCATGGGGCTTCGCGCCGTGGTCCGGCGGGCCGTTCTCGTGGCTCGACATCATCGGCGCGCCTTATGCCGCCGAACGCTGTGACGCGCTGACCGAGAAATTCGGCCCCCGCTTCACCACCCCCGCCCTCCTGCGCGAACTGGCCGAGAAGAACCAGAGCTTCTACGCCCGCTTCGGCACCGCCGAAACCGAAGCCGCCTGATCCAAAAGGCCGCTCTGAAAACATGGAAAACCGCGCAAGGTGGACGCCTTGCGCGGTTTTTTCATGCCCGGCGCCCACACCCCGGCTTCAGGAAAACCCGTACCCGAACCGCGCAATATCCTCGCCACAGATCTCCCCCACAAGCGCCGAATCAGCCTCCGAGTAATATGCCCGATACGCCGCCCCCCGCTCCGAGGCGTTGGAACGCGGCAGTTCCAGCCGAAACCCCAGATGCGCCCACAACGGCTCCGCATCCTCCCCGAACCGCTCCAGCCGAAGGAACAGATCGCACCGCTCCCGCCCCTCCGGCCCGGTGACATAGCTGCCATAGGGATGCGCCCGCAGAGCCTCCCGCGTCTCCGGATGGTTCAGAAACGCGCTGAACCCCACCGCCTTCGCCAGATGCACCGCCGGATGATCGAACCCCTGCCCCCGCAGCCAATGGTAATAGCTCACCACCCGGTCCCACGGGTTGCGGACCATCGTGACGACAAACGCCCCCTCGACAAATTCCCGGCTCACCAGCCCGTCGATATCCGCCAATGTCGAATGCTTCCAAAGCCGCCCCGCCGAGGCGACCCCCTGCACCCTTTTCCGCCGCTTCTTCGCCTTCGGCGTATCCCCGATCAGGATATCCTCCTTCATCGCCCGCCCCTCCAGCGCCAAGGCCAGCGACGTGCCCCCGGTCTTGGGGATATGGACGAAGATGTAATTGCGCCCGGGCGAGATGATCATGGGCAGGATCGTAGAGGTGAGAGAAAGGGAGCGGAAGCCAGAACCATTCACCCGCCCGGAATCAAGCCGCGCCTTGCGCGGCGCCGGGCAGCGGCCGACCGCCCCCCGGGCGGCCGCTCCTGCACCGTATCCATCCGAAGCGACCCTCAGAGAAACGCCTCACCATAAATCAACCAACACACCCGTCGGCGCGCCCACCCGCGGTCGGCCGCTGCCCGGCCCCCACCCTCACACCGAATTCCACACCAAACCCTTTTCTTCGCCGCCCCGAATGCGCAATATCCCTGACAATCATACACCTGCCGCGAAGGAGGAGAGCGACATGGGCTGGATGAAGGACGAAACCGGACTCGACAAGACCGCGGCCAATTTCGTGCCGCTCACCCCGCTCTCGCACCTGCGCCGCGCCGCCCGCCTCTTTCCCGAGGACGAGGCGCTGGTCTACAAGACCTTCCGCAAGACCTATGCCGAGTATCACCAGCGCTGCACCCGCCTCGCCTCGGCCCTGACCAAGCTCGGCGTCGAACCGGGCGACGTGGTGGCCACCCTCCTGCCCAACATCCCCGCCCATGCCGAGGCGCATTTCGGCGTACCCGCCTGCGGTGCCGTGCTCAATGCCATCAACACCCGCCTCGAATCCGAGACCATTTCCTACATCCTCGGCCATGGCGAGGCCAAGGTGGCCCTGATCGACAGCGCCCTCCTCCCCGTCACGCTCGAAGCCATCGGGAAAATGGACGGCCCCGCGCCCAAGATCATCGAGGTTCCCGACCCCATCGCCGGCATCCCCGCCAGCGGCGACCACCTGACCTACGAGGACCTGCTCGCCACCGGCGACCCGGATTTCGACTGGATCATGCCGCAGGACGAATGGGAAAGCCTCGCGCTCAACTACACCTCCGGCACCACCGGGCGGCCCAAGGGCGTGGTCTACCACCACCGCGGCGCCTACCTGATGACCATGGGCACCGCCGTCAGTTGGCCGATCCCGCGCGGCGCGAAATACCTCACCATCGTGCCCCTCTTCCACTGCAACAACTGGAACCACACATGGGCCGTGCCCATGGTCGGCGGCACCGTGATCTGCTGCCGCGACATCACGGCAAAGAACATCTACGACGCCATCGCCGACGAGGGCGTCACCCATTTCGGCGCCGCCCCGATCGTGCTCAACACCATCGTCAATTCCAAACCCGCCGACCGGCGCAGCTTCGACCATATCGTCGAGGTCTTTACCGCCGGCGCGCCGCCCCCCGCCGCCACCCTTGCCGCGATCGAGCCGCTGGGCTTCAACGTCACACAGGTCTACGGCCTCACCGAAACCTACGGCCACGTCACCGAATGCGTCTGGCAGACCCGCTGGAACGAGGAGTCCGACGACGAACGCTACGCCATCAAGGCCCGCACCGGGGTGCTCATGCCGATGATGGACGACATCACCTCGATGGACCCCGAAAGCATGGCCCAGATCCCGATGGACGGCGCGGCACAGGGCGAAATCATGATCCGCGGCAACTCGGTCATGAAAGGTTACCTCAAGAACCCCGAGGCCACGACAGAGTCCTTCCGCGGCGGCTATTTCCACTCCGGCGACATCGCCCTTCAGCACCCCGACGGCTACCTCCGCATCGCCGACCGCGCCAAGGACATCATCATCTCGGGCGGCGAGAACATCAGCTCGATCGAAGTCGAAGGCGTGCTGATGCGCCACCCCGCCGTCCTGCTTTGCGCCGTGGTCGCGATGGCCGACGAGAAATGGGGCGAAGTGCCCTGCGCCTTCGTCGAGGTCAAGGATGACGCCACCGTGACCGAAGGCGAACTCATAGCCTTCGCCCGCGAACGCCTTGCGGGTTTCAAGACCCCCAAGAAGGTGGTCTTCCGCGAATTGCCGAAAACCTCCACCGGCAAGATCCAGAAATTCGAGCTGCGGCAGGCGCTGAAGGAGGGGCTGGCGGATTAGACCCGGCCCCTGAAGCTCGAACCTCGCCCGGAATCGAGGCCGAAGGCCGCCGGGCGAGCGCCTGCCCGTCCCCACGGGCTGGCGCTTTTGCCGGCCTCACGCCGTCCTGTGAACGAAGATGCACTCGGCCAGCATTAAAGCACATTCCTGAGAAGCCAGCAGCGCCACCCCACGGGCAGTCGCCCGCCCGGCTCAGCACCCGGCCACCCAATCCCCCCGTTGCGCCCGACACAACATCTCGCGTGTTGCGCCCGGTGCGCCACATCAACCCACCGCCTCACAGACCCGGAAACCGACGCGATACCGACAAAATACCGACGTGATACCGACGTCACGATCCCTTCAATTCCTCGCCGTTAACCATCGAATCACCGAAACCCCCGATGTCACCGGGCAATTGCCGCCTGCCACTACCCCGTGCTAAGGTTCCTCAAAAGGCAGAGCAGACCCATAAAGCCATGACGGCACTGAAAGAATACCAGCGGCTGGAAGCCTCGGGCCTGTGGCGCCCCACCCCCGATGCCCAGCGCACCGAGGTGATCGTCTCGATCGGCGATGCCACCCTGATCATCAGCGACATGCAGGAACGCGCCCTGACCCACTGGTCGCTCGCCGCCGTGGCCCGCGCCAACCCCGGCAAACGGCCCGCCATCTACCACCCCGATGGCGACCCGGGCGAGACGCTCGAACTGGCCGAAGACGAAACCGACATGATCGAAGCCATAGAAAAGCTCCGCGCCGCGATCGACCGCCGCCGGCCCCATCCCGGCCGCCTCCGCCTCGTCATCCTGCTGCTGGTGCTGTTCGTGGTCGCCGCCGGCGCCGTGCTCTGGCTGCCGCAGGCGGTGCGCCGCCACGCCGTCACCGTCGTCCCGCAGGTCAAGCGGGCCGAGATCGGCGCCACCCTCTTCCGCCATATCCAGCAGGAAACCGGCCCCCCCTGCACCACGCCAGAGGGGCGCTCGGCCCTCGACAAACTGGCCCAGCGCGTGCCCGGCCCCGACGGGCCCGGCTATCTCGAGGTGATGCGCGAGGGGATCGACGGCACCATCCACCTGCCCGGCTCCACCATCCTGATCGGCCGGGGGCTGGTGGAACAGTATGACGAGCCCGACGTGGTCGCGGGCTACCTCGTGGCCGAACGCCTCCGGGCCGAGGCCCGCGACCCGCTGGCACAGCTTCTCGAGGCCAGCTCGGTCTGGGCCAGCTTCCGGCTGCTGACCACCGGCGATGTCGACGACGGCACGCTCGGCGCCTATGCCGAAACGCTGCTCGACGGGCCCGGCATGACGCTCGACACCGAAACCCTGCTCGCGGGGTTCGAGGCATGGTCGGTCCGCGCCGCGCCCTACGCCTATGCCCGCGACGAAACCGGCGAAACCACCCTCGGCCTGATCGAGGCCGACCCCTTCGCCGACGGCGCCCCGCCCGCCCTGCTCAGCGATTCCGACTGGCTCCGCCTGCAGGCCATCTGCAGCGGCTAGACCGCGCGCTTAACCGGATCTCAACACCCCGCCAGCAAGGTCAACGCGCCACGCGGGCCCCGTTCCACACGCAACGAAAAAGGCGGCACCGTTTCCGGCCCCGCCTTCATCTTTCGTTAACCTTTGCAGGCGCTTACCGCCGCAGGCTCGCCTGCGCAAACCCCATGCCGCGCACCCGCGCCAGCCCGCTGTCAAGCTGGCTCTGCGTCTTGAACGGCCCGGCCATGACCAGCGTATAGGTCTTGCCCTTGTGGGTCACCTTGCCCATCCGCGCCGGCAGGCCGGAATTGGCCAGCTTCTGCGCCGTCCGCTTGGCGTGGGCCGGGTCGCTGAAATTGCCGAGCTCCACGTAACGGTGGCTCGCCGCACGGCTCTTGACCTCGGGCGTCGCGGCCATCTTGGCGGCAGGCTTGGCCGCCGTCTGCGGCGCGGCCCGCTGGGCAAAACTCATCGCCATCGGATAGGCCACGGCCGAGCGCGACACCACGTCCGCCTCCGTCACCACCGGGCCCACCGCCGGCTGCTTGAGCCGCCGCGGCGTGGTCTTGGTCCACCGCTGCTCCATCTGCGCCTTCCCGGCAAAGGTCTGATGCGCGCGGCGGGTGTTCAGCCGGTCATCCTCCCACACCGCGACATAGCCCTCGGGCACATGGACCCCCTCGGTGCTGGCCTTCTGGTTGGCGTAGACATGCTTCGGCGCGACCCGCGTCGCGGCGGTGGCATAGCCCGGCGCCGTGGCATAGCTGCCCGTCCGGTAGGCCGCCGACACGTTCCCCGCCGGTGCGCCGGGGTTATAGATCGTGGCATTGGGACCGGCCGTCGCCCGCTCGGTCACGTGCGGCGCGCTCTGCGAGCCGCAGCGGATCGTGTAGCGGTTGGTCGAGTTGATATATTGCCGCGATTGCGGGCTCAGGTTGGCACAGTCGGCCACCGCCACCCGGCGCGGCTTGGCCGCGGGTGCGGGCTTGGCCACCGTCGCGGTCGCCGGCACCGTGTCGGGCGCGGTCGCGGCCGGCTTCGGCGGCGGTGCCGAACGGTAGACCGTCGTCGTGGCCGGGGCCGGCGCAGGCTTGCGTGCAACGGTCGTCGCCGCCGGGGCCGGAGCGGGCTGCGTGACCGGGCCCGTGGCCCTCGGCGCCCGCGCCGCCGCGATCTGGCTTCCCGACATGGTCGGTTGCATCCCGCAGATCTGTTTGCGCCCGCGGGTCACCCGCGGCACCCAGTTCACTGCGCCGTCAACGCCCGCCCGGATGAACACGCATCCGCTGCTGTCGACATATTGCCGGCCGTTATAGGACGCCGGCGGAAACTCCGCCGGAACCGCTTTTTTAATCTGGGCCTGGGCAATGCCAGCCCCGCAAGACACGACGATGGCAGCCGTCGCCAGCACACTTGCTAATCTCATTTTACCCCCAGAGTAACTGGGTCGAGATTGCCTCATAAAACGATGTGAGTAAACAGGTTTCCCTTACTGGGTGCCGAACATGCGGTCGCCCGCATCCCCCAGCCCCGGCAGGATATAGCCCATCTCGTTGAGCCGCTCGTCCAGCGACGCGGTCACGATCGGCACGTCCGGATGCGCCTCCTTCATCCGCGCTACCCCTTCCGGCGCGGCCAGAAGACAAAGGAACCTGATGTCCTTCGCGCCGGCCTGCTTCACAAGGTCCACCGCCGCGGCCGAGGAATTCCCGGTCGCCAGCATCGGGTCCACCACGATCGACAGCCGCTCGTTCAGCAGCTCGGGAACCTTGAAATAATACTGCACCGGCTGCAGCGTCTCCTCGTCGCGATACAGCCCCACGAACCCCACGCGGGCCGAGGGAATCAGTTCCAGCATCCCGTCCAACAGGCCATTGCCCGCCCGCAGGATCGAGATCAGCGCCAGCTTGCGTCCGTCCAGCACCGGCGCGTCCATCTCCTCCAGCGGGGTCTCGATCCGCCGAGTCGTCACCGGCAACTGGTGCGTCACCTCGTAGGCCAGCAACTGGCTGATCTCGCGCAGAAGCTGCCGGAACACGGCTGTCGAGGTGGTCTTCTCCCGCATCAGGGTCAGCTTGTGCTGCACCAGCGGGTGTTTCACGACGGTCAGGTGCTCTTTCATCTCCGGCTCCTCTCAGGCTGTCTGTCCCGCCTTTTCCCGCAAACGCGCCCCGAGGGCAACGCCGGATGCCGCGTTTAGCCCTCCGGCGGGGTCAGAAAACTGCGCCCCGGCCCGCCCTCCTCGAGGTCCAGCCACGCCGCCACGCTCGCCGCCACGTCGGTAAAACCCACCTGCCCCAGCGCGCCCCTGCCCGCCCCCGCCACCAGCACCGGCACCCGCTCCCGCGTATGGTCGGTGCCGGGCCATGTCGGGTCATTCCCGTGATCGGCGGTCAGGATCATCACGTCGCCCTCGCCCAGCCGCGGCAACAGCTCGCCGATCTTGCCGTCGAACCATTCCAGCGCGGCGGCATAGCCCTCCACGTCGCGCCGATGGCCGTAAACCGCGTCGAACTCCACGAAATTAGCGAAGGTCAGGCTCCCCTCCTCCGCCGTTTCCAGCGCATCCGCCAGATGCCCCATCAGCTCCGCATCGGTGCCCTTGGCCACATCGCTGAATCCCTGCATCGAAAAGATGTCGCCGATCTTGCCGATGGCATGAACCTTGGCGCCCGCCGCCCTCACCCAGTCGCACAGCGTCCGACCCGGCGGGGTCATGGCGAAATCCCGGCGATAACCGGTGCGCCGGAACCCGGCCTCCGCATCGCCGGTGAACGGCCGCGCGATCACCCGCCCCACGCGCATCTCATGCAGCATCGGCGCGATCTCTCGGCAAAGCGTCAGCAGCCGCTCCCGCCCGAACCGCTCCTCATGCGCGGCGATCTGAAACACGCTGTCGGCCGAAGTGTAGCAGATGGGCCAGCCCGTCCGCATATGCTCATGGCCCAACTCCTCGAGAATCGCCGTGCCCGAGGCGTGCCGATTGCCCAGCACGCCCTCCGTCCCGGCCAGCCGCTTCACCGCCTCCGTCACTGCTTCGGGAAAGGCCGGGGCCTTATCGGGAAAATAATGCCAGTCGAACGGCACCGGCAGCCCGGCCAGTTCCCAATGCCCCGAGGTCGTATCCTTCCCCTTCGACACCTCGCTCGCCGCCCCCCACAGCCCCTCTGGCTCGGCCCCCAGCCCCGGCGCCATCTTGCCCGAGGCCAGCGTCACCGCCGCCCCCAGCCCCAGCGCGTCCAGCACCGGCATTTTCAGCCCGGCCCGCGCCTGCGCGATATGCGCCACGGTGTTCGCCCCGGTATCGGGCTCGCCCGCGTTCAGGTAATCCCCGGCATCCGGCGCCCCGCCGATGCCCACGGAATCCATCACGATCAGGAACACCCGCGCCATCAGCCGACCCTTTCATGCACCAGCGACGGCAGCTCCGGCGCGGCGTCTCCGATGGTGATAGCCTTGCGCAATATCGCCTCCGCCCGGTCGGCATGTTCGGCCCGTGCGGCATGGATGCGCAGCACCGGCTGGCCCGCCTCCACCTCCGCGCCCAAGGGCAGAATATCCGACAGCCCCACGCTCGGCTCGATCCCGTCGCTTTCCACCTGCCGCCCGCCGCCCAGCGCGATCACCGCAAGGCCCATCGCCTCGCCATCCAGCGCCGCGATATACCCCGTTTCCTCCGCCGTGAACTCCCGGATCACCGTCGCCTCGGGCAAAAACCACGCCCAGCGCTCGACGAACCCCACCGGCCCGCCCATCGCGCCCACCATCCGCCCGAACCGCTCGACGGCGCGCCCATCGGCCAACACCGCCCGGATCATCCCGGCGCCCTCGCCTTCATCCTTCGCCAAGCCCGCCCCGGCCAGCGCCAGCCCGCCCAGCACGGCGCTCAACTCCGCCAGCGGTCCGGCCTCTTGTCCGGTCAGCACCCGCATCGCACAGGCCACCTCCAGCCCGTTGCCCAGCGCCGGCGCCAGCGGCTGATTCATGTCGGAAATCACCGCGCTCGTCCGGCACCCGGCGGCATTCGACGTCTCGACCAGCGCCTCCGCCAGCGCCCGCGCGTCCTCTTTACGTTTCATGAACGCACCGCTGCCAAGCTTCACATCAAGCACAAGGCCATCCAGCCCCGCCGCCAGCTTCTTCGACAGGATCGACGCGGTGATCAGGTCAAGGCTTTCCACCGTCGCGGTCACATCGCGGATCGCGTAAAGCCGCCGGTCCGCCGGCGCCACCTGCCCCGTCGCGCCGACGATCGCGCACCCCGCGGCGTTAACGATTTGGTAAAGCTGCGCCTCGCTCATATCGGTCCGCAGCCCCGGTATCGCCTCCAGTTTGTCGAGCGTTCCGCCGGTATGGCCCAGCCCCCGGCCCGAGATCATCGGCACATAAGCCCCGCAGGCCGCCAGCGCCGGCGCCAGCACAAGGCTCACGCAATCGCCCACCCCGCCGGTCGAATGCTTGTCGATCACCGGCCCGTCCAGCCGCCATTTCAACGTCTCGCCACTGTCCCGCATCGCCAGCGTCAGCGCCGTGCGCGCCTGCGGCTCCAGCCCCTTCAGCAGCACCGCCATGGCAAACGCCCCGGCCTGCGCATCGCTCACATGCCCGCTTGCCAACCCATTGGCAAACCACGCCATTTCCTCCGCCGAGGCGCCCCGCCCATCGCGCAGGGCGGCAATGATCGCTCTTGCATCCACCGCGTCAGTCTTTCGCCATGTGGCTCTGCTCGAACGCCAGCGGCAACAACTCCGCCAACGTCACCGTCTTCTCGACACCCGCCACCGTCGCCAGCGTCACCGGCACACCGGCCTTGCCAAACTCCGCCAGCTTCTGCCGGCACCCCCCGCAGGGCGTCACCGGCGCCGGGCTGTCGGCAATCACCGCCACCTCGGCAATCTCGCCCTCGCCCGCCGCCACCATCGCGGCAATCGCGCCCGCCTCGGCACAGGTGCCTTCCGGATAGGCCACGTTCTCGACATTGCAGCCCACGAACACCTTGCCCGACACGCTTTGAATGGCCGCCCCCACCTTGAACCCCGAATAGGGCGCATAGGCCTTTTCGCGAACCTTCGCCGCTTCCTCGATCAATGTCATCTGGCATCCTCTCCCGATCCTCCGGCGCACCGGCCAGATAAAGATTGCGCGCCATGAACCCGATATGCAAGCTGACCTCGCGCGAATTGCCGCGCCGGAAGGCAGCGACTTGCACGACGCGGGAAATGGTTTAGCACTAAACCAAATCGCGGGAGGAGCCAGAATGACCGACACCCCAAAGGACGCCCAGACCCAGGCGGCGCTGGCCTATCACCAGTTCCCCAAACCCGGAAAACTGGAAGTCCGCGCCACCAAGCCGCTCGCCAATGGCCGCGACCTGTCGCTCGCCTACTCCCCCGGCGTGGCCGAGGCCTGCCTTGAAATCAAGGCCGACGAGAAGGCCGCCAGCCTCTACACCTCGCGCGCCAACCTCGTCGGCGTGGTCTCGAACGGCACCGCTGTCCTCGGCCTCGGCAATATCGGCGCGCTCGCCTCCAAGCCGGTGATGGAGGGCAAGGCGGTGCTCTTCAAGAAATTCGCCAATATCGACTGTTTCGATATCGAGGTGAACGAATCCGACCCCGAGCGCCTCGCCGAAATCGTCTGTTCGCTCGAACCCACCTTCGGCGCCATCAACCTCGAGGACATCAAGGCGCCCGACTGTTTCATCGTCGAAAAGATCTGCCGCGAGCGGATGAACATCCCCGTCTTCCACGACGACCAGCACGGCACCGCCATCGTCGTCGGCGCCGCCGCCCGCAACGCGCTCCACGTGGCCGAAAAATCCTTCGAGGAGATCAAGATCGTCTCCACAGGCGGCGGCGCGGCGGGCATCGCCTGCCTCAACCTCCTGCTGAAACTGGGGGTAAAGCGCGAAAATGTCTGGCTCTGCGACATTCACGGCCTCGTCCACGAGGGCCGCGAGGTCGACATGAACCCCCAGAAAGCCGCCTACGCCCAAAAGACCGATCTGCGCACCCTCGATGACGTGATCGACGGCGCCGACCTCTTCCTCGGCCTGTCGGGCCCCAACGTGCTCAAGCCCGAGCATGTGGCGAAAATGGCCGACCGCCCGATCATCTTCGCGCTGGCCAACCCCACGCCGGAAATCATGCCCGACCTCGTCCGCGACGTCGCGCCCAAGGCCATCATCGCCACCGGCCGCAGCGATTTCCCCAATCAGGTCAACAACGTCCTCTGTTTTCCCTTCATCTTCCGCGGCGCGCTCGACGTGGGCGCGACCGAGATCAACGACGAGATGCAGATCGCCTGCGTCGAGGGCATCGCCGAACTGGCCCGCCACACCACCTCGGCCGAGGCCGCAGCCGCCTACAAGGGCGAGCAACTCACCTTCGGCGCCGACTACCTTATCCCAAAACCCTTCGACCCGCGCCTGTCCGGCATCGTCTCCACCTCCGTCGCCCGCGCGGCCATGGAAACCGGCGTCGCCGCCCGCCCGCTGGAAGACCTCGACGCCTACAAGCACCGGCTCGATGCCAGCGTCTACAAATCCGCCCTGCTGATGCGCCCGGTCTTCGACGCCGCCCGCACCGCCTCTCGCCGCATCGTCTTTGCCGAAGGCGAAGACGAGCGTGTCCTCCGCGCGGCTCAGGCCATTCTCGAGGAAACCACCGAACAGCCCATCCTGATCGGCCGCCCCGAGGTGATCACCACCCGCTGCGAACGGCTCGGCCTCGAAATCCGCCCCGAGCGCGACTTCAACATCGTCAATCCGGAAAACGACCCCCGCTACCGCGATTACTGGGGCAGCTACCACGCCCTGATGAAACGCCGCGGCGTCTCGCCCGATCTCGCCAAGGCGATCATGCGCACCAACACCACCGCCATCGGCGCCGTCATGGTCCACCGCGGCGAGGCCGACAGCCTGATCTGCGGCACGTTCGGCGAATACCACTGGCACCTGAACTACATCTCGCAGGTGCTCTGCTCCGACGATTGCCACCCGCAGGGCGCGCTCTCGATGATCATCCTCGAAGACGGCCCGCTCTTTATCGCCGACACGCATGTCAACGTCTTCCCCTCGCCCGATCAACTGGCCGAAATCGCCATCGGCGCGGCCCGCCACGTCCGCCGCTTCGGGATCGAGCCGAAAATCGCCCTGTGCTCGCAATCCCAGTTCGGCAATCAGGGCAGCGATTCTGGCAAGCGCCTGCGCGCCACGCTCGACCTGCTCGACAGCCAGCCGCGCGATTTCGCCTATGAAGGGGAGATGAACGTCGACACCGCGCTCGACGCCGAACTGCGCGAACGCCTCCTGCCCGACAACCGACTCGAAGGGGCGGCCAACATCCTGATCTTCTCGAATTCCGACGCGGCCTCTGGCGTGCGCAACATCCTCAAGGCCAAGTCCGGCGGGCTCGAGGTCGGTCCGATCCTGATGGGCATGGGCAACCGCGCCCATATCGTGTCCGCCGGCGTCACGGCGCGCGGCCTGCTCAACATGGCGGCCATCGCGGGCACGCCGGTGGCGCATTACGGCTAAGGCGCTGAAAACGAGGTGCCGCAGCGCAGGGGCTGCGCTGCGGCGTCAAGATGGGGATCGGGGAAGATTACTTGTTGGTCGGTTTGGTGCCGGGTTTCGCCGGCTTTTGCTTCTTGTCGCCCATGGCAACAGCACCCTGTGATGATCGGCCGGCACCGCGCCGGACCGTACCCCGAAGATAGGCCCGCCACGCCCCCGATTCTGAGATGTTTTCGACATCGCGCATGTCGGAAATCACTCTGAGCGAAAAACCTCCGTACGCGACCCGCCTATCCGCGCAACGGCGCGCCGGCCGTGGTAACGTGTCCCCAGTTACGGCAGAGTATCGGGACGATGATTCTCCACGCTGGTTCTGCAAACTTTTGCAAACCAGCCGCGAAAAACCATCCCGATTGAAAATTTTTTAAACTTTGCAAAAGTTTGCAAACGAATTCCCGCGGAATCTGCAAATTCTGTGCGGTAATCTGCCACGCAACCCGTCACCCCCCTTGCCGCAGCGGCAGCGCGTCCCGTAACACGTATCCCAACGGAGCGGAGGAGATTACGATGGGATACGAAGAGGTCTATCAAAGCTGGAAACAGGACCCCGAAGCGTTCTGGATGAAGGCCGCCGAGGGCATCGACTGGGAGGAGAAACCGTCAAAGGCGCTCTTCGACGAGAACGCCCCGCTTTACGAGTGGTTCTGCGACGGCAAGGTCAACACCTGCCACAACGCGCTCGACCGCCATGTCGCCGCCGGCAACGGCGACCGCACCGCGATCATCTATGACAGCCCGATCACCGATACCAAGGAAAAGATCAGCTATGCCGAGATGCTCGACCGCGTGGCCTCTCTCGCCGGCGCGCTGAAAAAACAGGGCATCGAAAAGGGCGACCGCGTCATCATCTACATGCCGATGGTCCCCCAGGCGCTCGAGGCGATGCTGGCCTGTGCGCGCCTCGGCGCGATCCACTCGGTCGTCTTTGGCGGCTTCGCCTCCAACGAACTCGCCGTCCGCATCGACGATGCCCGGCCCAAGGCCATCATCGCCGCCTCCTGCGGGCTCGAACCCGGCCGCGTGGTCGAGTACAAACCCCTCTACGACGGCGCCATCGAACAGGCCACGCACAAGCCCGACTTCTGCGTCATCTACCAGCGCGAACAGCACCCCGTCGAACTGACCGAGGGCCGCGACCACGACTGGTACGCCTTTCAGGACGGCGCCGAGCCCGCCGATTGCGTCCCGGTCGAGGGCAACCACCCCGCCTATGTGCTCTACACCTCCGGCACCACCGGCGCGCCCAAGGGCGTGATCCGCCCCACCGCCGGGCATCTGGTGGCGCTCAACTGGTCGATGAAGAACATCTACAACGTCGACCCCGGCGAGGTGTTCTGGGCCGCCTCCGACGTGGGCTGGGTCGTCGGTCACAGCTATATCTGCTACGGCCCGCTGGTCCACGGCAACACCGCCGTCGTGTTCGAGGGCAAGCCCGTGGGCACCCCCGATGCCGGCACCTTCTGGCGGGTCATCTCCGAGCATAACGTGCGCAGCTTCTTCACCGCCCCCACCGCCTTCCGCGCCATCAAGCGCGACGACCCCAAGGGCGAATTCGTGCGCAAATACGACCTGAGCGGACTGCGCGTCCTCTACCTCGCCGGCGAACGGGCCGACCCCGACACGCTCAACTGGGCCGCCGATCAGCTTGGCGTGCCGGTCGTCGACCATTGGTGGCAGACGGAAACCGGCTGGCCCATCACCGGCATCCCCGTCGGCGTCGAGAAGATGAAGGTCAAGATCGGCTCCTCCGGCGTGCCCTTCCCCGGCTACGACATCGATATCCTCGACGAATCCGGCCAGCCGCAGGCGCCGGGCACGCTGGGCGCCGTGGCGATCAAACTGCCCCTGCCGCCGGGCACCCTGCCGACCCTCTGGAACGCCGAGGACCGGTTCCGCAAATCCTATCTCCACACCTTCAAGGGCTATTACGAGACCGGTGATGCCGGGCTGATCGACGAAGACGGCTACCTCTACATCATGGCCCGCACCGACGATGTCATCAACGTCGCCGGCCACCGCCTCTCGACCGGCGGCATGGAGGAGGTGCTGGCCAGCCACCCCGACGTGGCCGAATGCGCGGTCATCGGCGTGAGCGACCCCATCAAGGGTCAGCTCCCGGTCGGCTTTGCCTGCCTCACCAAGGGCGTCAACCGCCCGCACGAGGAGATCACCGCCGAATGCGTCAAGCTGGTCCGCGACCGGATCGGCCCGGTCGCCGCCTTCAAGCTCTGCGTCGTGGTCGACCGCCTGCCCAAGACCCGCTCGGGCAAGATCCTGCGCGCCACCATGGTCAAGATCGCCGACAGGCAGGACTACAAGCTGCCCGCCACGATCGACGACCCGGCCATCCTCGACGAGATTTCCGAGGCGCTTCAGACCATCGGCTACGCCAAGCCCTGACGCACAACAAAAAAGGCGGCCCACAAAGGGGCCGCCGGAAACTCGTGTAAAGCGACAGGTCAGGCCTGCCGGGCAAACTCGTCGGCTTCGCGCTCGGCCTCTTCACGGGCCCAGCCGTACCGCTCCTGAAGCTTGCCGACCAGCTGGCTGCGCTGGCCTTTGGCCTGATCCAGCTCGTCATCGGTCAATTCGCCCCAGCGTTCCTGGGCCTGACCCTTGAATTGCTTCCAGTTGCCTTCGATTTGATCCCAGTTCATGACATCCTCCATGGCGTCGATGGTTGCTGTGTAAGTCCCAACGTGACCAGCCGCGAAAGGTTCCGCCCGTGATCCACCCCGCCCCCGGCAAGCGGCGGCTTTCGGCACAAACCCGGCTCTGTCAGAAACCGTACAGAACCATCTGAGTTTCAACCGAAATTCCGCCCCTCTCGTGTCACCACGTCACCACCCATGCACCGCCGCGCCCCTCGCCATGCTGGTTCACGATCACGTCCGTATCGTTGCCGCGCTGAACCACGATGGCCGTCTTGTTGTTGCCCCGCTGGTTGACCGTGGCCGAGTTGTTGCGACCCGACTGCGAGACATGGGCCCGGCTGCCCTGCGCCCGGCGGTTGCCGATCAGCGCCCCGCCATTCTGTGCCCGGGCCTGTCCGAAGGCGGCGGTGTTCTGGCCCCAGCCCACATTCTCGCGCGACTGGCCATAGACGGCCTGACCATTGGTGATGCCGACCACCCGGTCGCTCGGGTCGGCAGAGGCGATACCGGCACAAAGCGCGAGACCGGCGGCAAAGGGAAGCATGAAGCGAAACATCGGGAAACTCCTGTCAGGGTGGTGTTGGGTCAAAGGTCTTTGGTATCGGTCGCGGGCCGGCAGCGCAGGCGCTGGCCATTCACGGTCAGGTCCAGTTCGGCGGTATAGGATTGCGCCGTGCCGCCCATCGTCGCCTCGCCGAGGGTCACGGTGCGGCCCGCCCCGACGGTAAAGTCCCCGCCCTGGTCGATCACCGCCTGCCCGCCGCCGCTCGTCTGGCGGATGCTCAGCTCGTATTGGCCCGACACGTCCCGCTCCGCGGTGACCTTGCCGGTAATCTGCACCGCATCGCCAAGATCGCGGGTGACGACGGCGCATCGCAGCCCCTCTGCGGAGGCACGGGCGGTTTCATGGGCCTCGCCCTGTCCGACGAAGGCGCCGAAGGCGGTCGCCGATCCGGCGGCCAGTATGACAAGGGCGGCTGTGGGTATCTTGCGTTTCATCCTCTTGGTCCTTTCCCGTTTGGGCCGGGCACGCGCCGGTCTTGGGCGCGCGCCCCGCCTTGTGCGTCAGTCCTGAACGATGACCGAAACGTTGCCCCGGCCCGTCTGGCGCGAGGTCGCGTGGTTGCCGTTGCCGGTCTGGATCACGCCAACGGCGTTGCAATTGCCCGACTGGTCGACATCGGCCGTGTGGTTGCGCCCGAACTGGGCGACGCCGGCGATGTTGCACCGGCCCGACTGGGTGGTGACAGAGTTGTTGTACCGGCCCGACTGTCCGGTCACCGAGCGGTTGTTGCGCCCGACCTGTCCGGTCACCGCATCGTTCATGCGGCCCGATTGTTCGACCGAAACGCTGTTGCGGCGTCCGTCCTGCGTGTGGATCGACAGGTTGCTGTTGCCGCGCTGGTAGACGTTCAGGCGGTTGTACCGTCCGCCCTGCGACGCGCCGACGCTGTGGTCGCGGCCAAACTGGCTGATCGACACGCGGTTGCTGTCCGCGAAGGAGGTCGACGCTGCACCGAACCCGATCAGCAGCGCGAGAGCGGCGGTCTTGATGTGATATGCCTTGGTCATTGTCATGGTCCTTTCAGACGAAGCGTTTTTGTTTCTGGCGGGCCGTCGCTGTGCCGCGTCGACCTCGTGACAAACGATGGGGGCGGTGCCGCAAGACAGGCAATAACCGGGCCGCGACATGGGATAACCACGGGCTTGCTATCCGATAACAACGGCGAAAAAGGCTTGTTTACAGGGGGTTGCCGAAAGGGCCCCGATTGCGCTTATCGGCGAAAAAACGGACGCACCGCTTGCGGGCATCGCCGATGCCACGCGGTCTGGCTCGATCTATTCGAATTGTTCGCGGATCAGGCGCTCTTCCAGCCCGTGGCCGGGGTCGAAAAGGATTCGGTGCTTGATGCTCGGCTCCGACCGGATCACCACCCAGACCACGTTTTCCACCCAAAGACTGTCCGCATTGGCCATCACCGGCCGCTTCTTGGCGTCCAGCGCGTCGAATCGCACCTCCGCCGACTTGGGCAGCAACGCGCCCCGCCAGCGCCGTGGCCTAAACGCCGCCACCGCTGTCAGCGCCAGCACGTCCGACCCGATCGGCAAAATCGGCCCGTGCGCCGAATAGTTATACGCGGTCGACCCCGCCGGCGTCGCCAGCAGCGCCCCGTCACAGACCAGCTCGGCCAGCCGCAGCCGCCCGTCCACGGTGATTTTCAGCTTCGCCGCCTGCGGCCCCGCCCGCAAAAGCGAGACCTCGTTGATCGCCAGCGCCCTGTGCAGCTTGCCATCCACCGTCTTGGCAGTCATCGACAGCGGGTTGATCACCTCTTCCGCCGCCTCGGCCAGCCGCTCGGTCACGTCGCTCTCGCTGTATTCGTTCATCAGGAACCCGACCGTGCCCCGGTTCATCCCGTAGACCGGCGTGTCGAGGTTCTGCGTCCGGTGCAGCGTGTGCAGCATGAACCCGTCGCCGCCCAGCGCCACGATCACGTCCGCCTCGGCCTCGTCGGTCTGGCCGAACCGCTGAACAAGCGCGGCCCGCGCCGTTTGCGCTACGGCCACGTCGCTGGCCACAAAGGCGATCTTGAAGTCCTTGGCCATGAGCTTGGGTTTCCGATGCGCCTTTTTCTTGGCTCTTACGATACGCGTGTCTCCGGTGTTGCGCGGAATATGCCGGTACTGCAAGGGGTTTTGTCGCTTTACCACCTTTCAA
>JAVJTX010000006.1:0-124675 GCA_040220035.1 Roseovarius sp.
ATCGGCCCCGGGAGCCGCCCACAAGACACCCCTCCTTACCCACCCCGGCGCCGGGCCCGGTAAGCGGGGCGCGCCACGGGCCCGCCGCCGGGCAGCGCCCGTCCGCCCCATCGGGCGGGCGCTTTTGCAACGGCGCCATGCTAAGCAGTCGTCGGAAGCGGGCCGCACCATAAAGCAACCATCACACCCGTCGGCGCGCCCACCCGCGGACGGGCGCTGCCCGGCCCCTCAGCAGTTGGGCACGTTCACCGCCAGCCCGCCAAGCGAGGTTTCCTTGTACTTCTCGCTCATGTCCGCCCCGGTCTGCCGCATCGTCTCGATACAGGCATCCAGCGGCACCAGATGCGTGCCATCCCCGCGCAGGGCCAAACTGGCGGCGCTCACCGCCTTGATCGCGCCCAGCCCGTTGCGCTCGATGCAAGGCACCTGCACCAGCCCCTTCACCGGATCGCAGGTCATGCCGAGGTGATGCTCCAGCGCGATCTCGGCCGCGTTCTCGATCTGCTGCGGCGTGCCGCCCAGCACCGCCGCCAGCCCGGCCGCGCCCATTGCCGCCGCGCTGCCCACTTCGGCCTGACACCCGGCCTCGGCGCCCGAAATCGAGGCGTTGTACTTCACCAGCCCGCCAATCGCCGCGGCGGTCAGCAGGAAATCCTCCACCTGCGCCTCCGATGCGCCCGGCACATGCTCCAGCCAGTACTTGATCACCGCCGGCACCACGCCCGCCGCCCCGTTGGTGGGCGCGGTCACCACCTGCCCGCCGGCGGCGTTCTCCTCGTTGACCGCCATGGCATAGGCGCTCATCCAGTCGTTGATCTTGTGCGGCGCGTTCAGGTTGGTGCCCCGCTCGGCCATCAGTGCATCGCTGATCCCCTTGGCCCGGCGTTTGACATACAACCCGCCGGGCAATTCGCCCTCGGTGGTCAGCCCGCGCTCGATACAGTCGTCCATCACCTGCCAGATGCGCTTGACCCCCGAGGTCAGGTTTTCCGACCCGCCGCGCGAAATTTCGTTGGCCTTCTTCATCTGGGCGATGGTCCTGCCGCTGGTCTCTGACATCTCCAGCATCTCGGCGGCGCTCTTGAACGGGTAGGGCACCGGCTCGCCTTCTTCGGTGTTCCGCCCCGCCGCCAGCTCGGCCTCGGTCATCACGAAGCCGCCGCCGATGGAATAATAGGTCTCCTGCAGGATCACGTCGCCCTGTTTATCCGTCGCCATCAGGACCATACCATTGGCATGACCCGGCAGGTTCGGCCCGAAATCGAATGTCAGGTCGTCCTTGGGATTGAACTGCAAAATGCCCAGCCCCTCCGGCGCCACCGTATGCGTCTCGCGGATCCCGTCGAGCACCTTCTCGGCCTGCTCATGGTCATAGGTCTCGGGCAGGAACCCCGCCAGCCCGAGGATCGTCGCCCGGTCCGTCGCATGGCCCACCCCGGTAAACGCCAGCGACCCGTGCAGCGAGCCCTTCACCCCGTGAAACCCGAACGGCGCCGCGCGCATCTTGTCGAGGAACTTCCCCGCCGCCACCATCGGCCCCATCGTGTGCGAGGAGGACGGGCCGATGCCGACCTTGAACATGTCGAAGACGGAAAGAAACATCAGGTGGCGCTGCCTTCTGGTGGTGTCGGGTATCGCGGGGCGGTAAAGGGCGTCTCGCCCAGCCCTTCCGCATCTATGGCAGCCCGGACAGCGTTACAACGTTCCAGACGCGTCGCCATGGCCTGCATATGCGGCCAATCCGCCAGCCGGACCCACCCGTTATCCTCGTCCCTCGGGTAAAGCTGCAGCCACCGGATCAGGCAGGCAAGGTAGAAATCCAGCACCGAAGGCCCGGACCCGCACAGCCATTCCGGCCCCTCCGCTGCCTGCGCCTCGATCAGCGTCAGGTGCCGGGTGATCTCGCCCTTCAGATGCTCGCGCAACGCCGCCTGTGCCGCCGGGTCCTCGCCCGCGTATTGCGCCGGGTAGAACCGCATCCGCAACGCCGCATGCAGCGTGTTCGAGGTAAAGAACAGCCATTTCAGGAAAGCGCCCCGCTCGGCGCTGTCCGGCGCCGGCGCCAGCGCCCCATGCCGGTCGGCCAGCCACAGAAGGATCGCCCCGGTCTCGAAGATCGCCCCCTCCGACGTCTCCAGCGCCGGGATCAATCCGGCGGGGTTCACCTTCAGATAGGCGGGTGCCTTGTGGCCCCGCGCCTTGCGGTCGATCAGCGCGGTCTCATACGGCACGCCCATCTCCTCCAGCACCAGCCGGATGATGAGCGAGGCGTTGTCGGGGGCGTAATGCAGGCGATAGGGGCGGGTCATGCGCCGCGCATACGTGCGCGCGCCCGGCCTGTCATGCCCGAAAACGACCTCCTCCCGCCTCGATCGGTGATTTTCATCCGGCCTTAACCAACCTCTCCTACCCTCGCCCCCACACATCCCGAAAGGAGGGGCGCCATGTCCGCCGCCTGGTTCGTTCTGTTTCTCGCCACGCTCTGGCTTGCCATGTTCGGCGCCGATCCGGGCCGCACGGTCACCCATCCGCTTCAGGTCGGGGTGGTTCCCCCCGTCTAGGGCCTGTTTCCAACGCGGATTTGCGGCAATTGCCCCTCGCACCGTGCGCGCAACTCTCTTATAACCGGCCAGAGAGTTCGGGGAGTTGCCTGCCATGTCCGGAGAATTGTCGCCCATCGACAAGGCGAAATTCGTCGCCGCGAAGCGATCGGTCGACTATGTCGAGGACGGCATGCGCGTGGGCCTCGGCACCGGCAGCACCGCCGCCTGGATGGTGCGCTGCCTTGGCGAGCTGGTCCGCGACGACGGGCTCAAGATCCGCGGCGTGCCCACCTCGGCCCGCACCGCCGAACTGGCCCGCGACGTCGGCATCGATGTCATCAGCCTTGACGAGGCCAAGTGGCTCGACCTCACCATCGATGGTGCCGACGAGTTTGACGGCAACCTGAACCTCATCAAGGGCGGCGGCGGCGCCCTCCTGCAGGAAAAGATCGTGGCCACCGCCTCCGATCAGATGATCGTGATCGCCGATATCGGGAAAGAGGTCGAAACCCTCGGCAACTTCCCCCTGCCGATCGAGGTCATCCCCTTCGGCTGGCAGACCACGCGCGCCCTGATCGAGGAGCTTTTGATCAGTATGGACGTGCTCGGCCGCGACGCCTCGCTCCGGATGAACGGCCGCCACCCCTTCATCACCGACGAGGGGAATTACATCATCGACCTCCATCTCGGCCGCATCGGCAATCCGCATCAGCTCGCCATGGTGCTCAACCAGATGCCGGGCGTCGTTGAAAACGGGCTTTTCATGGATATCTGCGACATCGTGATTCTCGGCCATGGCAACGGCAAGGTCGAGACGCGCGATATCAACGAAGGTACGGTGGAAGAAGACCGTCTGGATTTCATGGAATCCGACAATCTCTTCTCCGACCTGCAGGATTAGGAAAAAAACGATATGAGCTTCGACTACGATCTTTTTGTGATCGGCGGCGGTTCGGGCGGCGTGCGCGCGGCCCGTGTGGCCGCACAGGGCGGCGCAAAGGTGGCGCTGGCCGAGGAAGACCGCTATGGCGGCACCTGCGTGATCCGGGGCTGCGTGCCCAAGAAGCTGATGGTCTTCGCGAGCGAATACCCCGGCCACATCGCCGATGCGCAGGCCTATGGCTGGAACGTGCAGCCCGGCGCCTTCGACTGGACCGCCTTCAAGACCCATCTGCATACCGAGCTTGACCGGCTCGAAGGCATCTATCGCAACCTGCTCTCCTCCAACGGCGTCGAGACCTACGATGCCCGCGCCACGCTGTCCGACGCCCACACCGTCACGCTCTCGACCGGCGAGAGCTTCACCGCCAAGCATATCCTTCTGGCCACCGGCGGCCGCCCGGTCCGCCCCGATCTTCCCGGCGCGGACGAGGGGCTGGTGTCGAACGACATCTTCCACCTCGACACGCTGCCAAAATCGATGCTGATCATCGGCGGCGGTTACATCGCCTGCGAATTCGCCGGCATCCTCAACGGGCTCGGCGTCGAGGTGACCCAGTTCTATCGCGGCGCCCAGATCCTGCGCGGCTTCGACGAGGAGGCGCGCGGCCTGATCGCCGACGAGATGATCGCCTCGGGCATCCACCTGCACCTCGGCACCGATATCAAGCGGGTCGAGAACACTGATGACGGCTACAAGGTGACCGGTACCAATGGCGTCGAGCAGGTCTTCGAGAAGATCTTCTTCGCCACCGGCCGCCGCCCCAACACTGACGGCATCGGGCTGGAAGAGGCGGGCGTAAAGCTCGGCCGCAAGGGCGAGGTGCTGGTCGACGAATACAGTCAGACCAGCGTGCCGTCGGTCTATGCCATCGGCGACGTGACCGACCGGGTGAACCTGACCCCCGTCGCCATCCGCGAAGGCATGGCCTTTGTCGAGACGGTTTTCAACGGCAACCCCACCCCGGTCGATCACGAGCTGATCCCGACGGCGATCTTCACCCAGCCCGAGTTCGGCACCGTCGGCCTGTCGGAAGAGGACGCCGCCGAACAGGAGCCGATCGAGGTCTACTCGACCTCCTTCAAGCCCATGCAACAGGCCTTTGCCGGACGCTCCGACCGGGTGCTGATGAAACTCGTCGTCAGCAAGGAAAGCCGCAAGGTGCTTGGCTGCCATATCGTCGCACCCGGCGCGGGCGAAATGATCCAGATGGCCGGCATCGCGGTCAAGATGGGCGCCACCAAAGAGGATTTCGACCGCACAGTGGCGGTTCACCCCACCATGTCGGAAGAAATAGTGACAATGCGCGCTCCGGCGCGAACAGGTTGAATTTTGCCTGTGAAACCACAGGTTATGAAGTAGCGTTTGGACGGACGCCAAAACAGAGGAAGAGGTTAAATGGCTGGACATTCTGGCGGCCCCTGGGGCGGCGGCGGAAACTCGGGAGGTAACGGCGGAGACGACGACGACCGTCGTGGCAACCGAGGCGGGCGGCGCCCGCCCGAAGGGGGGTCACAGATCCCCGAGATCGACGAACTTGTCAGGAAAGGCCAGGATCAGCTGCGCGTCCTCATGGGCGGCCGCGGCGGCTCTGGCAAGGGCAACGGAACTGGCCCCGGTGGCGGAGGCCCGGCCTTCGGCCGCGGCATCTTCGTGATCGGCGGCCTGATCGCCGTGGTGCTCTGGGCCATGGCCAGCTTCTATACCGTCAAGCCCGAAGAGCAGTCGGTCGAACTGTTCCTCGGCAAGTATTACTCCACCGGTGATCCGGGCCTCAACTTCGCCCCTTGGCCGGTCGTTTCCGCAGAGGTCATCAACGTCACCTCCGAGCGCACCGAGAATATCGGCAGCGGCCGCGGCTCGTCCTCGGGCGGCGACGGGCTGATGCTGACCACCGACGCCAACATCGTCGATATCGACTTTCAGGTGGTCTGGAACATCAACGACCCGGCCAAACTTCTCTTCAACATCCGTGACCCGCAACTGACGGTTCAGGCGGTGTCCGAGGCCGTCATGCGCGAGATCATCGCCGCGACCAACCTCGCCCCGATCCTCAACCGCGACCGTGGGCTCATCGCCGATACCGCGCGCGAGAACATCCAGTCGACGCTCGACGAGTACCAAAGCGGTATCAACATCGTCCGGGTTAACCTCGACACCGCCGACCCGCCCCGCGAGGTGATCGACGCCTTCCGCGAGGTGCAGGCCGCCGAACAGGAACGCGACCGGCTGCAACGTCAGGCCGACGCCTATGCCAACCGTGTTCTGGCCGAGGCCCGCGGTGAAGCCGCGCAGGTGCTCGAACTGGCCGAAGGCTATCGCGCCCGCGTCGTCAACGAAGCCATCGGTGAGGCCAGCCGCTTCATCGCCGTGGCCAAGGAATTCAACCAGGCGCCCGAGGTGACCCAGCGCCGCCTCTACCTCGAAACGGTAGAGCGCACGCTCGGCAAGATGGACAAGATCCTGCTCGACGAATCCACCGGCGCCAACGGCCAGGGCGTGCTGCCCTACCTGCCAATTGATCAATTGCGCCGCTCGCGGCCGGCCGGCAACGAAGGATCGAACTGATGCGCAAATCCGCTCTCTTGCTTCCCATCCTCGCGGTTGCCGTCATCGGCATCCTGTCCTCGCTCTATATCGTGGATGAACGCGAAAAGGCCCTTGTCCTGCAATTCGGGCAGATCAAGAAGGTCGTCGATCAGCCCGGCCTCGGCGTAAAGATCCCCATGATCCAGGAGGTCGTGCGCTACGACCGGCGGATGCTGTCGCTCGACACCGACGCGATCGAGGTCACGCCCTCGGATGACCGCCGCCTCGTGGTCGATGCCTTCACCCGCTACCGGATCGCCGACGTGGTCCAGTTCCGGCAGGCGGTCGGCATCGGCGGCACGCGCGTCGCCGAAGACCGGCTCGCTTCGGTCCTGAACGCCCAGATCCGCGAGGTGCTGGGTGCTGATCAGGTGACATCCGACACGATCCTGTCGCCCCAGCGGCGCGACCTTGCCGTGCGCATCCTCGAACAGGCCCGCGCCAGCGCGGCGGGTCTCGGCCTCGAGATCGTCGACGTCCGGCTGAAACAGACCAACCTGCCGCAGCAGAACCTCGACGCCACCTTCGCCCGGATGCGGGCCGAGCGTGAACGCGAGGCGGCAGACGAGATCGCCCGCGGTAACGAGGCGGCACAGCGCGTTCGCGCCGCCGCCGACCGGACCGTGGTGGAAACCGTCTCGAATGCCGAGCGCGAGGCCGAGATCGCCCGAGGCGAGGCCGATGCCGAACGGAACAGCATCTACGCCGAGGCTTTTGGCAACAACCCGGATTTCTTCGCCTTCTACCGGTCTCTCTCGGCGCTCGAGCGGTCGATGAACGAGCAGAACTCCACCATCGTCTTCTCGCCTAACAGCGAATTCCTCGGCCCGATGTTCGAGGCCGTGCGCGCTGACGGGCTGGGCGAGGTTGCCGTCGACGAGATCGACATGGATCGCCTGCGCGAGATGGCCCCGGAAACGGAAATCTCGCCCGACCTTCCGGAAAGCGAACGGCGGCGCCTCGAAGAGGACGCTGCCCAGCAGGAAGCGGAACAGGCGGCCGAAGCGGCCGAGGCCGATGCGGAGGAAGCCGGTGAAGACGCTGCCGGCGAAGACGCGTCCGAGGACGGCGCTGCCGAGGGCGACGCCACCGGTGCCGACAGCGAAACTGAATCCGCAGATCCCGCCGCCGACGCACCGGCCGACGAGGAAACCACGGCAGACGAGCCCGCTGTCGAGGAAGACGCCACCGATGAAGAGGTCGCGAATTGATCGCGACCTTCTTTCTGGCCCTCGGGCTGGTACTCGTGGTCGAGGGGCTGGTCTATGCACTGGCCCCTTCGCTTGTCGAGCAACTGCTCGCCGCCCTGCGCGCCCTCCCCGAGGACAGCCGCCGGTTGATCGGGCTCGGCTCGATCGCCGCCGGCCTTGTGCTGGTCTGGTGCGCAAAGATGCTCGGCGCCTGACTTGCGCACTTGCCTTGTGGCTCGCGACGGGTTCACATGGTCGTGACACCGGCTTGCCAAGTTTTGCGTCTCGGGCAACCGTTCATAAATAGAAGCTCAGGACAACATATGACCTACCGATGAGCACAATCGGATAAACCGGAGGAGAGTTTCAATTGACAGCACAATCCATCGCACAGCAACAGGACGGGCGCGGCGCGCTGCGGGCCTTCTGGCTGACGGCGCTCGCCATGGGCCTCGTCATCGCGCAGGCCATAGCGGCACAGGCACGCCCTGACAGCTTTGCCGATCTCGCCGAAACGGTCAGCCCGGCCGTCGTCAACATCACCACCTCCACGGTGGTGGCCCAAGGCACCGGGCCTTCGCCCATCGTCCCCGAAGGTTCGCCCTTCGAGGATTTCTTCCGTGAATTTCAGGATCGCAACGGCGACAGCCCGCGCCGCACCTCGGCGCTGGGCTCCGGCTTCGTGATCTCGGAAGACGGCTATGTCGTCACCAACAACCACGTCATCGAGAGCGCCGACGAAGTGATCATCGAGTTTTTCTCGGGCGAGGAACTGACTGCCGAGGTTGTCGGCACCGACCCCAAGACCGATATCGCGCTGCTGAAGGTCGAGGCGGACAAGCCGCTGCCCTTCGTCAGCTTCGGCGACAGCGACGCCGCCCGCGTCGGCGACTGGGTTGTCGCCATGGGCAACCCGCTGGGACAGGGCTTCTCGGTCTCCGCCGGGATCGTCTCGGCCCGCAACCGGGCGCTGTCGGGCACCTATGACGACTACATCCAGACCGACGCCGCCATCAACCGCGGCAACTCGGGCGGGCCGCTCTTCAACCTCGACGGTCAGGTGATCGGCGTGAACACCGCCATCCTGTCGCCCACCGGCGGCTCGATCGGCATCGGTTTCTCGATGGCCTCCAACGTGGTCACCCGCGTGGTCGATCAGCTCAAGGAATTCGGTGAAACCCGCCGCGGCTGGCTCGGCGTCCGCATTCAGGACGTGACCGACGACGTGGCCGAGGCCATCGGCCTCGAAAAGGTCGCGGGCGCTCTTGTGACCGACGTGCCCGAAGGCCCGGCCGCCGATTCCGGCATGGAGGCGGGCGACGTCATCATGTCCTTCGACGGCAAGGAGGTTACCGACACCCGCAGCCTTGTCCGTCAGGTCGGCAACAGCCCGGTCGGCAAGACCGTGCGCGTCGTTGTCTTCCGCGATGGCAAGACCAAGACCCTCAAGGTCGAGCTTGGCCGCCGCGAAGAGGCCGAAGGCGCCACCCCCGCCGCCCAGCCGGGCGAGGACGAGCCCGAGGCGCAGGAAGAAGCCGAGAAAACTGTGCTCGGCCTGACCCTCGCGCCGCTGGATGACGAGCTGCGCGGTCAGCTCGAACTCGACCCCGAGGCCAACGGCCTTGTCGTCAAGGACATCGACTCGCTGTCCGAGGCCTACGAGAAGGGCATGCGCGCCGGCGACGTGATCACCGAGGCCGGCCAGCAAAAGCTGCGCGCCATCGGCGATTTCGAGGACCGCATCGGCGATGCCCGCGAAGCCGGGCGCAAATCGCTCCTGCTCCTCGTCCGGCGCGCCGGCGAGCCGCGCTTCGTGGCCCTGTCGCTCGACGAGGCCGAGAACGGCGGCAGCAGCGAGTAACCCCTCGCCCAGACCAGAAAATCGACAGCCCCGGAGCCTTCTCCGGGGCTGTTTTTCGTCTCAGGCCCCCGGAAGGCCCCGGAAGGCCCGGATGCCGAAAGCAGTCGGCCTCGGCCTTCGGCATCTCGGTGATCGTGCCGGCCGACGCGCTGGAGCTGGTGGCGGGCAGCCCCGCCACGTGGTCGCGGGCGACGGACCGGGGCACGGGGCTGGACTGTGTTTTCTGCCCGGTCTGCGGCAGCCGGTTGTGGCACGCGCCGGACCCGGCCAAGGGGACGGTTTCGGTCAAGGGCGGGTCGCTTGATACGCCGGTCGATCTGGGCGAGGCCGTGCATATCTGGACGGCGCGGCGGCTGCCGGGCGTGGTGATCCCCCGGGCGCGCGGAGTTTTCCGGGCGAGCCGGAGTAGGGGCATGGCGCTGGTGGGTTTGCACCCATCCTACGAGGACGTATGGTTTTGGCATACGCCCGGCGATCCTACTTGGCGGGCTTCGGGGCAACCGTGAAATTCCCGCCCCGGACTTGATCCGGGGCCACTGGAGGCGCGAGGTCCCGGCTCAGGGCCGGGACGGGCGGTTCGGCCGCGGGCCGGCCCGAAACAAGAAAGGGCGGGGAACATCCCCGCCCTTCGCATGTCTCTATGCCGCCCGACCTACGCCGACTTGGCGAGGTTCCGGAGCACGTAGTGCAGCACGCCGCCATGCTCGACTTATTCGATCTCGATCGCCGTATCGATCCGGCTTTTCAGCGTAATCTCCTTGGTCGCGCCATCGGCATAGGTGATGGTGCAGGGCACGTCGGCCTGCGGCTTGATATCGCCTTCCAACCCGGTGATGTCGAAGGTCTCCTCCCCCGTCAGCTTGAGCGAAGACCGCGTATCGCCGCCGGTGAACTCGAACGGGATGACGCCCATGCCGACAAGGTTCGACCGGTGAATACGCTCGAAGCTTTCGGCGATCACGGCCTTCACGCCCAGCAGGTTGGTCCCCTTCGCCGCCCAGTCCCGCGAGGAGCCGGCGCCATATTGCTCGCCACCCACGATCACGAGGGGCACGCCCTGATCCTGGAATGCCATCGCGGCGTCGAAGATCGAGGTCTGTTCGCCATCGGGGCCTTTGGTATAGCCGCCCTCGACGCCATCAAGCATCTCGTTCTTGATGCGGATATTGGCGAAGGTGCCGCGCATCATCACCTCGTGATTGCCACGGCGCGAACCGTAGGAGTTGAACTCGCGCACGGGCACCTGACGTTCAACGAGGTATTGGCCTGCGGGCGTGCTTTCCTTGAACGAACCGGCGGGCGAAATGTGGTCGGTCGTGACCATGTCGCCCAGAAGCGCCAGCATCTTCGCGCCCTTGATGTCGGAGATGGTGCCGGGATCCTTCGACATGCCCTGAAAGTAGGGCGGGTTCTGGACATAGGTCGATTGCGGCGGCCAGTCATAGGTCTCGCCTTCCGACGTCTCGACCTCCTGCCACTTCTCGTCGCCTTCAAAGACCTCGCCGTACTTCTCGATGAACGACTCGCGCTTCACGGTTTTCTGGACAAGATCCGCGATTTCCGCCTGCGACGGCCAGATATCCTTGAGGAAGACATCCTTGCCGTCCTTGTCCTGCCCCAGCGGCTCACGCGTGATGTCGACATTCATGTCACCCACCAGCGCATAGGCCACCACCAGCGGCGGGCTCGCCAGATAGTTGGCGCGCACGTCCGGGCTGATCCGCCCCTCGAAGTTGCGGTTGCCCGACAGGACCGACACGCCGATCAGGTCATTGTCGTTGATGCATTTCGAGATCTCGGGCGCCAGCGGGCCGGAATTGCCGATACAGGTGGTGCAGCCATAGCCCACGAGGTTGAAGCCGATCGCGTCGAGATCGTCCTGCAACTCGGCGGCTTCGAGATACTCCGTCACCACCTTGGAACCCGGCGCCAGCGAGGTCTTGACCCACGGCTTGCGGGTCAGGCCAAGCTCATGCGCCTTGCGGGCGACAAGCCCGGCGCCGATCATCACGTAGGGGTTCGAGGTGTTGGTGCACGACGTGATCGAGGCGATCACGATCGAGCCGTCATGCATCTGGTAATTGCCGTCATCGGTCGAGACCCAGCCGCGGGCATGGTGGCCCTCGTCGCCGGGGATCTCGCGCGGTTCGGGGGCGCCGCCCTCGTCTTCCCAGCGGACCTCGGACTTGCCGTTCACGTCACGCCCTTCGCGGAAACCGCGGACATAGTCGTGGAACTTCTTCGCCGCCGCATCCAGCGCGATGTGATCCTGCGGCCGCTTGGGCCCGGAAATGGCCGGCACCACGGTGCCCATGTCCAGCTTGAGCGTGTCGGTATAGACCGGGTCGTAATCCGCCCCGCGCCAGAAACCGTTTTCCTTGGCATAGGCCTCGACCAGCGCGATCCGGTCCTTGTCCCGCCCGGTCAGCTCGAGATAGCGCAGCGTCTCGTCGTCGATCGGGAAAAAGCCGCAGGTGGCGCCGTATTCCGGCGCCATGTTGGCGATGGTGGCGCGGTCGGCCAGCGGCAGGTGGTCGAGGCCGGAGCCGTAGAATTCGACGAACTTGCCGACGACACCCTTCTCGCGCAGCATCTCGACCACTTTCAGCACAAGGTCCGTGCCGGTGGTGCCCTCGACCATCTTGCCGGTCAGCTCGAAACCCACGACCTCGGGGATCAGCATCGAGATCGGCTGCCCCAGCATCGCGGCCTCCGCCTCGATCCCGCCGACGCCCCAGCCGAGGACGGCCACGCCGTTGATCATCGTGGTGTGGCTGTCGGTGCCCACCAGCGTATCGGGATAGGCCACCATCTCGCCATTCTGATCCTCGTCGGTCCAGACGGTCTGGGCGAGGTATTCGAGGTTCACCTGGTGACAGATACCGGTGCCCGGCGGCACCACGCGAAAGTTGTTGAACGCGCCCTGACCCCATTTGAGGAACTGGTAACGCTCCATGTTCCGCTCATACTCGCGGTCCACGTTCATCTGAAAGGCGCGCGGATTGCCGAACTCGTCGATCATGACCGAGTGGTCGATGACAAGGTCGACAGGGTTGAGAGGGTTGATCTGCTGTGCGTCGCCGCCCAGCGCCACGATCCCGTCGCGCATGGCCGCAAGGTCGACCACGGCCGGCACACCGGTGAAATCCTGCATCAGCACGCGCGCCGGGCGATAGGCCAGCTCGCGGTTGGCGCGCCCGCCATTGTCGGCCCATTCGGAGAAGGCCTTGATGTCATCGGTGGTGACGGTCTTGCCGTCCTCGAACCGCAGCATGTTCTCCAGCACCACCTTGAGCGCGGCAGGCAGGCGCGAGAAATCGCCCAGCCCGGCCTTCTCGGCGGCGGCGATGGAGTAGTAGGAAACGGTCTGTCCGGCGACGGTAAGCGTCGTCCGGGTTTTCGAGCTGTCCTGACCAACTGTGATGGGCATGCGGGCATCCTTTCGCGATGAGGGCTGGCATTCCGGCCTGCTTCTGACCCATTTGCGCATGGCAATCAAGAGGGCAGGGCAGTTTTGTATACTATTGCACACAATCGGGCCGAGTCGCAAGTATCACCCGGCTCTCGCGAAACCTTGATTGGTCATGTAAGACGGGGGCGGGTAATTCTCGACCGACACCAGAACGCACTCAATTACCGGACGGTTTCCATGACCAGACTCGGCGCTTTGCTGACCGCATTCCTGATCACCCTCGCCGCCCCCGCGACGGCGCAGGAGCGGCCCGTGCTGGTCGAGCTCTATACCTCGCAGGGCTGTTCCTCCTGCCCGCCGGCGGATGCCTTCCTGCACAAGCTGGCGGCGCGCGGCGACGTGATCGCGCTGGCGCTGCACGTGGATTACTGGGATTACATCGGCTGGAAGGACAACTTCGCCCGGCCCGAATACACCGCCCGCCAGCGCGGCTATGCCAAGGTCGCCAACCGGCGCATGGTCTACACGCCCCAGATGATCATCAACGGCGCCGATCACGTGGTCGGCACCCGCCCGATGGACGTGACCGACCTGATCCGCAAGCATCACGGCGCCGCCGCACGGGTCGCCCTGTCGGTGGTCGAGCGGCCGGGCCGGCTGGAGATCGACGCCACCGCCGCCACCGGGGCCGCCGGCACCGCCACGGTGCGGCTCTTCCGCTACCTTCCGCAAGAGACCGTCGCCATCAAGCGCGGCGAGAACGCGGGCAAGTCGGTCAGCTATACCCACATCGTCACCGACATGGATGTCGTCGCCGACTGGGACATGCGCCAGCCGCTCGATATCGACGTGCCGCTCGACGGTGACCTGCCCGCCGTCGTGGTCATTCAGCGCAACAGCTTCGGCCCGGTCGAGGCCGTGGCCAAGATCGACTGAACGCCCCGATCTTCTTCTGCCCCGATCTTCTTCTGGCCCGAAATATCCTGGGGGAGTCGTTGCCCCCACGGGGGGCAACGGCGGGGGCAACGCCCCCTCCCTAACCGATCTCCGCCACCAGCGCCGCCAGCCCGCCAAGATCGTCCAGCACCCGGAACCGCGCCGCCTCCTCGGGCGGTTCGTCATGCTCGATCTCCCATGTCAGCTCATGGGGCACATGGACGCCCCAGCCGCCCGCCTCGATCGCCGGCTTCACGTCCGATCGCAGCGAATTGCCCACCATCATCGCCCCCTCCGCACCGTTGCCGTGGCGGGCGAAAATATCCGCGTAAACCCCGCGGGTCTTGGCGCTGACGATCTCGACCCCGTCGAACAGCTCGCCCAGCCCCGACTGCGCCAGCTTGCGCTCCTGATCGAGCAGGTCGCCCTTGGTGATCAGCAGCACCCGGTGGCTGGCCGCGATCTCCTCGACCGCCTCGCGCGCATGGGGCAACAGTTCGATCGGATGCCGCAGCATCTCCTGCCCCGCCGCGATCAGTTCCGAGATGACGCGCGCCGGCACCTGTGCATCACTCACCTCGATGGCGGTCTCGATCATCGACAGGGTAAACCCCTTGATGCCGAATCCGTACTGCCCGAGGTTGCGCCGCTCCGCCGCCAGCAGCCGCTCGAGCAGGTGGTCGCCCTCGACATGATCAGAGAGCAGCGCCGCGAATCTCTCCTGCGTCAGCCGGAAGAAACGTTCGTTCTGCCAGAGCGTATCGTCCGCGTCGAAGCCGATTGTCGTCAGATTCCGTGTCATCATGCCCCGTCTTGCGGGTTCCCCCTCTTTTCTCTTATGCCCCCGAGGCTATATACATGGTTCACGATCGGCCATGCCAATTCAGACCGGGCAGGATATGACGGACCCAATCTTTCTCATGTCGGGCAAGAACGAGGATGACGACGACGCGTCGGTCATCGTCGAGACGCGCAGCAAGACCAAGCGGCCGCCGCTCTACAAGGTACTGCTGCTGAACGACGACTATACGCCGATGGAATTCGTCGTTGCCGTTCTCGAGCGGTTCTTCGGCATGAACCACGCGCAGGCCTTCGAGATCATGCTGACGGTTCACAAGCGCGGCCTTGCCGTGGTCGGCGTCTTCAGCCACGAGATCGCCGAAACCAAGGTGGCGCAGGTGATGGATTTCGCCCGCCGCCATCAGCATCCGCTGCAATGCACGATGGAAAAGGAATAGCTTGAGCGCTTCGTCCCGCCTGTCAACGGCGCTGGAATCGGGCGACGTGACGCTGCCCGAGGCCGGGCGCATCGCCGTCTTCGCCCCGCGCGAAGGCATGGACCTGTCGGCGCTGCCGGCGGACCTCTGCCATGTCATCACCACCTTCAAGCCCGACCGCGATCATTTCGCCGGGCAGGGATTCGCCTGCGGCAAGGAGCCCGACGGGCGCTATGCCGCCTCGGTCGTCTGTCTGCCACGGGCCAAGGCGCTGGGTCAGGCGCTGGTGGCCGAGGCCGCGTCGGTCACCGACGGCCCGGTGATCGTCGACGGGGCCAAGACCGACGGCGTCGAATCGATCCTCAAGGCCTGCCGCAAGCGCGCCGATGTCTCGCCCGCCCTGTCGAAATCGCATGGCAAGCTCTTCCATTTCCCCGCATCCGCCGCGTTCGAGGACTGGGCGCGCGGCGCCCCGCAAGAGATCGAGGGCGGGTTCGTCACCATGCCCGGCATCTTCTCGGCCGACGGGATCGACCCGGCCTCGGCCCTGCTCGCCGATCACCTGCCCGACAAGCTGGGCCGGCGCGTGGCCGACCTTGGCGCCGGGTGGGGCTATCTGTCGGCCCGTGCGCTGAGCCGCGAGAGCATCGAGGAAATCCACCTCGTCGAGGCCGATTTCGCCGCGCTCGACTGTGCCCGGCGCAACGTGCTGGATGCGCGCGCCCACCTCCACTGGGAGGACGCCACGCGCTGGCAGCCCGAAGAGCCGCTCGACACCGTGATCGCCAACCCGCCCTTTCACACCGGGCGTAATCCCGACCCGGGCCTCGGCCTCGACTTCATCCGCGCCGCCGCGCGGGTGCTTTCACCACGGGGCCAGCTTTTTCTGGTCGCGAACCGCCATCTGCCATATGAAACAGAGATGGCGCGCCAGTTCGGAGAGGTGAAGGAGATGGGCGGCGACAACCGGTTCAAGCTTCTGCACGGGGTACGCCCGGCCCGTCGGCCCGGCTGATCCCCGGATGCTTCCCCGGCGCATTCCCACAGGCACAAAAGGGTAATCCATGTCATTTTCCATTTCCGGAAAGACCGCGATCGTGACTGGCGGGGCGAACGGCATCGGCCTCGCCATCGGGCGGCATTTCGTCGACAAGGGGGCGAACGTGATGTTCGCCGATATCGACGAGAAACAGCTGATCAAGCAGGTGGGCGAGAACGAGGAAGGCAGCAACAAGCGCTATTTCGCGGGCGATCTGCGGGAAAAGCTGACGCTGGCGAACCTGTTGTCGGCCACGATCGACGCGTTCGATCAGGTGGACATACTGGTAAACGCCTCGCGGCAGATGCTGGTCTCGGACCCGCTGAACCCCGATGACGACGCGGTAGAGCAATTGCTGAGCCAGAACCTGATGACCTCCCTCAGGACCAGCCAGCTTGTCGCCAAGCGGATGATCAAGCAGGCCGAACAACGCGAGGGCGGCCCGGCGGGCACGATCGTCAACCTCTCCTCGATCGCCGCCCGGCGCACGCATCCCGATCTGCTGGCCTTTTCGGTCTCCTCCGCCGCGCTCGACCAGATGACGCGCAGCCTTGCCGTGGCGCTGGCGCCGCACCGGATTCGCGTG
The DNA here is from genome assembly GCA_040220035.1 of Roseovarius sp. Taxonomy (GTDB): domain Bacteria; phylum Pseudomonadota; class Alphaproteobacteria; order Rhodobacterales; family Rhodobacteraceae; genus Roseovarius. Next base: position 16,314 of record JAVJTX010000006.1, read on the forward strand.
AACGCGGTGGCCTTCGGCTCGGTGATGAGCGCCTCGCTTCAGGGCACGCTGCGCGAGAACCGCGATTTCCGCGCCGATATCGAGGATCACACCCCGCTCGGCCGGATCGCCTCCGCCACCGAACTGGCCGAGGCGGTGCAATACCTCGCCTGTGACAGCTCCGGCTTCATGACCGGCCAGATCATGACCGTCGATGGCGGGCGCACCCTGCTTGATCCGGTGGCGGCACCGGCACACTGAACGGGGGGGCAGATGACGGGTGAAATGACCGGGAACATGACCGGGGAAATGACGGCGGAAAAGGCCCGCGCGGCCACTTGGTTCCGCGAGTTGCGCGACACGATCGTGGCCGCCTTTCAGGAGCTGGAGGACAGCCATGCCGACGGGCCCTTCGCCGCCGCCGAACCGGGCCGGTTCGAGGTCAGGGCGACCACCCGGACCAGCGAAGACGGCTCCGATGCCGGCGGCGGCCTGATGAGCGTGATGCGCGGCGGCCGCGTGTTCGAGAAGGTCGGCGTGAACATCTCCGAGGTCTACGGCATCCTGAGCCAGGTGGCGCAGGCCTCGATGGCGGCGCGCGGCGTGCCGGGGATCGAGGAAAACCCCCGCTTCTGGGCCAGCGGCATCAGCCTTGTCGCCCACATGCAGAACCCCCACGTTCCGGCGGTCCACATGAACACCCGCATGTTCTGGACGCCGGGCGCATGGTGGTTCGGCGGCGGCTCCGACCTGAACCCCTGCATCGAGTATGACGAGGATACCGGCCATTTCCACGCCACCCAGAAGGCGTGGCTCGACCCGCACGGAGACGGCGAGTATCCGCGGCTCAAGGCATGGGCCGACGAATACTTCTACATCCCCCACCGCCGCCGGGCGCGCGGCGTCGGCGGCATTTTCATGGACGACCAGAACTCCGGCAGCTGGGAGGCCGATTTCGCCCTGACGCAGGATATCGGCCGCGCCTTCCTGCCGGCCTTCCTGCCGCTGGTGGAAAAGCGCCGCACAATGCCGTTCAGCGAGGCCGACAAGGACACCCAGCTCGTCCACCGCGGCCTTTATGCCGAATACAACCTCGTCTACGACCGCGGCACCAAGTTCGGTCTGGCAACAAGCCACGATCCCGAGGCGGTGCTGATGAGCCTGCCGCCCATGGCAAAGTGGGTCTAGGCGACAAGCGTTTCACCTCCCGTGCGGCTGGCGCGTCGGACTCATTGCCGGAAAGGGCGGCTCGACACCTGGATAGAGTTCCTGGACGGGTCTTTGGCATTGGCAAACTCATAGCCCCCGGCCTTGTGGATCTTGCCGAAATCGAGCCCGTCCGCCTTGGCCGCGTCGCAAAAGGCCGAAACGTCCTCAACGTCGAACACGAGCTTCACCAGAACCTGGCCCTCTTTCTGCTTTGCCGCGGCGGGGTGCAACAGCAGCGCCATGCCCGAGTCTCGGTCCCTTAGTTCGACGATGCGGTCGTCGTCAGACCGTAAGACTGAGAAGCCAAAGTGCCTGGCGTAAAACTCCGCCATCTGATCGACCTTGCTTGTGTAGATGACCAACCGCCCGAGTGATGCTGCCATTCCTGCGCTTTCGACAAACTCCGTATCAGAATTCCTTAACACGCCATGGGGCAAGACGGCAGCGTCGTCCGCAGAATTCGCGCACGACACACAGTGCATTCCGGTCTTCGCCAAAGAAAAAGGGCGCCCCCAAAGGCGCGCCCTGACCCGTTGCCATCAACCGCCTCAGAGCGACTGAGTCGTGTAATCCACCTCGTCGGGGTAGAGCGTGTCCTCGATCGACGTGGTATGCACCCGCTTGAGGAACCCGTCCTCGACCCGGCTGATATACTGATGCCCGAACACCTGGTGGGTCTTGCCGTTGAACCGCTTGGCCCCCTGCGGATGCTCGTTCGATTCCGGCATGTCGGTCATCGCTTCCACTGCCTCGATGAGCGAGGCGCGATCATCCGGTCCCTTGTAATCGGCCGCCTCCATCCCCGCCTTCAGGATATGCAGCGTCTCCCAGCAGCCGAACATGTGGGCATAGGTCGACACGTCGCTGGCATCGCTGACCGACGCGCCGCGCTCGTCCACGCCCACCTTCTCGCGGAAGAACTTGTCGAACTCGGTCTGGTCCTCCTGCGCATGGCGCGGGCTGCCCTCCCAGAAATAGGTGCCGTCGAGATACTCAAGGCCGGGGCTCGCCATATCCACCGCTTCTAGGCTGTCGATAAAGCCGAAGATCTCCGGCCGGCTCGGCCCAAAGAACTCGCCCAATTCCTTGACAAAGGTCAGCACGGCCGGTCCCACCATCACGTGATACAGAACCTCCGTCTCGCGCGGGATCTTGGGGAAATACTTGGTGAAACTCGTCTCCGCCGGCGGAATGGCGATATGCTCCAGCACCTCGCCCCCCTGTTCCTCGATCGCTGCGGTAAAGAAATCCCGGTGATCGTGACCAAAGGCGAAATCGGGGAAGACCATCGTGACCTTCTTGCCAAGGTTCTCCGACACGTAAGGCGCCATCGCCTGAACCTGGCTCTTCACATCGGTGATGCCCGGCTGCAGCGTGTAGCGGTTCAGCATCCCGCTGGCCACGTGATGCCCTTCCGAGACCACGAAATAAGGCAGCTTCAATTCCCCCGCCCGTGGCGCGGACCCGATCACCACGTGGGAAAACAGCGTGCCGAACCCCACGTCACAGCCATGCTGGTTGGCGAATTTCTCCACCACCTCGGCGCCCCGCTTGGGGTCGGTGCCGTCATCCTCGGCGACGATCTCGATCATCCGCCCGTTGATCCCGCCGTTTTCGTTGATCAGCTTGGCGGCGGCCTGCGTCGTGCGGTCGTACCAGCGGCCATAGGCGGCGCCGATGCCGGTGCGGTGCACCTGAAAGCCCACCTTGATCGGCTCCGATGTCTGCGCCTCGGCGAACCGCGCCCAAAGCGGCAGGCTCGCCGCCCCCGCGGCGCCCCCCGCCAATGTCTTAAGCGCGCCGCGGCGCGTGGTGCCCTTGATGAGTCTGGTCATTGCAAGCTCTCCCTGTGTGATTGACCCAATCCTGCGAAGCGTCAGGCCGTTTGTCCAGTTTTTTGCACCCGCTACATCCCCCGAGGCGAGGCCAGAAGCCACAGACCGAACACCGTATAGGCAACCATGAACGCCGCCAGCGGCGCCTGCCCCAGCACCGCGCGCCGCGTGCCGGGCGTGTCCTTCAGCGCCAGCGCATGCGCCAGCAGGATGGCAATCACATGGCCCGCCACCACCACCCCGGCCTGCGTCAGCCAAATCAGCTTGACCGTGTCCGGCGTGTTGAAGAACCCCGTGGTCACATAGAAATCCGCCAGCCCCAGCAGGTTCGCTCCATTCCCCAGCGGATCGTTCAGCGCCTTGCCCACATATTGCCCATCGACCAGCAGGGCGGTCAGGTAATGCGCCACATGATAGGCCAGCGCAATGGGCAGGATCGACGGCGCAAACAGACAGAATGCCTGCCCCAACGGCCGCCGCGTCCCCGCCAACCGCTCGCCCAGCCACAAACACCCCGCAAACGCCCCGATCAGCGCAAGGCTACACCCAACCAGCCCCAAAACCGTCTGCCCGATCACCGCCGAACGGCCGGGAAATTCCAGCGGGTTCACCCCGATAACCCCCATCCACCAGAACGTCTCGTTCAGCCCGTCAAAACTCCCCGTCCCCAACAGCACCAGCGTGAACACCGCCAGCGCCAGCGGCGGCGCCTTCATCGAAATCACCTGCCACCCCGGCAACCCGGCGGCCACCCGCCCCCTTGCCCGGCCCAGCACCGCCATCCGCGCATAAATCCGCATCAGCACCGTGATCCCCTCGGCCCTGACCATCCACGCCGGCCCGAACAGCACCAGCCCCAGTAGCGCCACGTACCAGTAAACCCCCGCATAAGCCGCCAGCCGTGCCGGATCGTTCGGCGCCGGATCGGCCAGCAGGAACCCCGCGAACAACAGGAAAATCCCCACCGCCGGCCAATGCCCCAGCCATCGCGGATAGCGCCACGGCGCACGCGCGCCGGTCAGCCGCGCCAGCACCGCCGCCGGCCCCGTCCACGGGTTCGTCCAGCGCCAGTGATTGCCCACCAGCCCCTGAAGCGTGACCATCCCGATCCACCAGACCGTCCAGACAAAAAGCGGCATCGGGTTCACCGACGGATCACGCGACCCGGTAAACCCACGCCACACGAGAAATGCCAACAGCACCGCCGCCAGACAGGAGGCCCCATGCCGCAACCCCGCACCCGACGGCCACAGCCGCACCGTGCGAAACACCGCTTCCGCCGCGCCGGGCGGCAACAGCGCCAGCAACACCACCGTCAGGGCGACACTCGCCCCACCGGCCGCGATGTAAACATCCGTGGGCAGAAGCAGCACGAAGCCCTGCTCCGAGGCATGCGCCAGCGCCGCCGCCGCCGACAGCGCCAAGACCGCAACGGCTGCGCATGCTGCCATGGCGGATTTGGATATTTTTACCAAGAAGAAGCACAGGCGCGCCCCGGCTTCTTCTGGCCTCAAATATCCCCGCCGGAGGCATCCCCACACCCGCACCGGGCGCGCCCTTCGATGGTTCATTGACCGCTCTCCGCCTGCCTGTCCCGACCGCAGACTCGGGCGGGGGCGCGGCCAAGTCAAGCAGCGGCGTCAGGGCTGCTCGCCACGGCGGGCAAGCTGCTCGACCCGGCCCAGCCATAGCAGGTGGACCTCGCGCGCCAGCCGCAGCGTCGGCTTGACGCAGAACAGCACCGAGCCCACCACGAAGAACCAGATCGCCGCCGTCTCGGATTCCTTCCAGAAAAACAGCACCGAACCGATCAGGAAACTCACCGCCGCGCTGAAATCGACGATCGTATGGGCGATCTCGTAGGCGGCATAAAGACGTCGGCTGCGTTCGCTTCGCTGCCGGTTCTCATGTCTGAAAAGGCGCATGTTGCGATCTCCGGGTCTGGGACGTTCACAGGTCAACAACTTGGCAATACCCATTCGGGTGTCATGTCCTTTGCGCATGGTCTAGGACAGTTGCGCGGGGATGTGAATTGGGTAATAACCAACCGGAAACCCGTTAGCGATAACAGATAATCCGTACAGCCCGCCGCCATTCACGACAGGCCCATTGACACGCCCCGCCGCGCCATGATGATCGGGCGGACGAGCAGCCGGAGGACCAAGCCGCCCATGAGACGCCACCGCAACGTCAAGATCGTCGCCACGCTCGGCCCGTCATCCGAGAGCTACGAGATGATCCGCGCCCTGCACGAAGCCGGGGCCGACGTGTTCCGCCTCAACATGAGCCACGGGACGCATGAGAGCATCCGCGAGAAGCATCGGATCATCCGGCAAATCGAGGAGGAGCTGAACAGCCCGATCGGGATTCTGGCCGATCTTCAGGGGCCGAAACTGCGGGTTGGGGCGTTTGCCAAGGGCGAGGAGGAATTGCAGCCGGGCGCCGCGTTCCGGCTCGATCTGGACGAGGCGGAGGGGGATGCGAGCCGCGTCTGCCTGCCGCATCCCGAGATTTTCGAGGCGCTGGAGCCGGGCGCGACGCTGTTGGTCAATGACGGGAAGATCCGGCTGAAGGTGACGGACTGCGGCGAGGGCTATGCCGAAACGGAAGTGGTTGTCGGCGGGACGATTTCCAACCGCAAGGGGGTGAACGTGCCTGACGTGGTGCTGCCCTTGGCGGCGCTGTCCGAGAAGGACCGCGAGGATCTGGAGTTCGCCTGTGAACTCGGTGTCGACTGGCTGGCGCTGAGCTTCGTGCAAAGGGCGGCGGATGTCGAAGAGGCGCGCGAGTTGGCGAAGGGCCGGGCCGCGATCATGTCGAAGATCGAGAAGCCCTCGGCGGTGGAGTGGTTCGACAATATCCTTGCCGTCTCGGACGGGATCATGGTGGCGCGGGGCGATCTGGGGGTCGAGTTGCCGGTGCAGAACGTGCCGCCGATCCAGAAGCGGCTCGTGCGCAAGTGCCGGGCGCAGGCCAAGCCGGTGATCGTGGCGACGCAGATGCTCGAATCGATGATCGAGAGCCCGATGCCCACCCGGGCCGAGGTGTCGGACGTGGCCGCCGCCATCTACGAGGGCAGCGACGCGGTGATGCTGTCGGCGGAAAGCGCAGCGGGCAGCTATCCGGTCGAGGCCGTCACGACGATGGACAACGTGGCGCGCGAGGTCGAGAACGACCCGACCTATACCCAGATCATCGAGGCGTCGCGGGTGATCAGCCGGACCAGCGTGGCCGACGGGATCGTCGCCGCCGCGCGGGAGATCGCAGAGGCCACGGATATCGTCGCCATCTGCTGTTTCAGCCAGTCGGGCACGACCGCCCTGCTGACCGCCCGCGAAAGGCCGCGCGTGCCGATCATCGCCATGACCAACCTGATGGGCACGGCGCGGCGGCTGGCGCTGACATGGGGGGTGAACTGTGTGATGACGGGGCAGCTCGACCGGTTCAAGCAGGCGGTGCTGAATGCCGCCCGCGCGGCGCGCGAGCAGGGCTATGCCGAGCCGCTGGACCAGATCGTCGTGACCGCCGGGGTGCCGTTCAACGTGCCGGGCACCACCAACATCCTGCGGGTGGCGCCCTGTCAGGAAAGTTTGATTTACGCCACCGATCCGGGGTAATCTGTGCCAGGGCCGGGGACGGCCCGAGAGAGGGAAGGACCGCGCGTGAACCCCGACCTGTTGCTTGTCTTCGGTATCGCTCTGGCGGTCCTGTCGGTGCCGTCGATGCTTTCGGCCTTTGCCGACCGGCGCACGCCACGGGCGGCGGCGCTGGTGGCCATCGTCGCGGGCTGCATGATCGTCTGGGCGATCCGCGAACAGCCCGGCGGCTACACGATCCAGGAGATCCCTGAAGTGTTCGTGCGGGTGGCGGCGGAGTTCATCTGAAGCCGGGTGCCCTAGTGATCGGGGCCGTGCTCTGTCTTGCACATGTCGTGGTCCGACAGGGAGGCCAGCACGTAGCATTCCTGTGGCGGGCCCTTGCCGGAGCAGCCGTCGACGATCCGCCCCAGTTCCGTTTCGAGCGCCTTGAGGCGGGCGATCTTGTGGCGCACGTCGTCGAGTTGGGCCTGCGCGATGTCCGAGGCCTCCTGACAGGTGCGGTCGGGGTGGCGCTGTAGCTCGATCAGCGAGGATATGGCGCCGAGCGGAAAGCCGAGGTCACGGGCGTGGCGGATAAAACCCAGCTGTTCCAGCTCGTCCCGGCCATAGCGCCGCTGGTTGCCGGAGGTGCGCCCGGCGGCGGCGATGAGGCCCATCTCCTCGTAATAGCGGATGGTGGGCACCTTGACCCCGGTGCGTCGGGACAGCTCGCCGATGGAAAACATGAAAAACCCTCTTGAAGCTCTAGTTCCTAGAGAGATTAGGTTAGGCTGAACGGAATTTCAACGAGGTGGGCCATGGCAGGCTGTTGTGGACATGAGGCGAAGTTCGACGGGGTGTCGGACGCCTATAAACGAAGGCTTTGGGCGGTGATCGCCATCAACGCGGCGATGTTCGTCGTCGAGATGAGCGCCGGTCAGATGGCGCAGTCGCAGGCACTGAAGGCGGATGCGCTGGATTTCCTCGGCGATGCGCTGACCTATGGTATTTCGCTGGCGGTGATCGGCGCCTCGATCCGGGTGCGCACCACGGCGGCGCTGGCCAAGGGCGTGAGCCTGTTGCTGATGGGGATGTGGGTGTTCGGCTCGACCGTCTACCGGGTGTTCGTGGTGGGCGTGCCGGAGGCCGGGATCATGTGCGTCGTGGGCTTCATGGCGCTGGCCGCCAACCTTGCGAGCGTGCTCTTGCTGGTGCAGTACAAGGATGGCGACGCGAACGTGCGTTCGGTCTGGCTGTGCTCGCGCAACGATGCGATCGGCAACGTGGCGGTGATGCTGGCGGCGCTGGGGGTTTGGGGCACCACGAGCGGCTGGCCCGACCTGATCGTCGCGGGGATCATGGCGGGGCTGTTCCTGACGTCGTCTGTGCAGATCATCCGGCAGGCGCTGGAGGAGCGGCGCGAGGAGGCCGGGCCCGTGCACGAGCCCGGCTGAGACCCGGATTCGCCCTTGCTTATCGGGGCTGAGAGTCGTATATGGCGCGCTCATCAACGCGGCCGGCCGGAGTGGCATGCCGAGTCGCGTTAAAAAACCGACCGAAAGAGGAGCCGGAAATGCCCAAGATGAAGACGAAGTCGAGCTGCAAGAAGCGGTTCAAGATCAGCGGCACCGGAAAGGTGATCCGCGCCCAGGCTGGCAAGCAGCACGGGATGATCAAACGCACCAACAAGTTCATCCGCGACGCGCGTGGCACGACCACGCTGAGCAAGGCTGATGAGAAGATCATCAAGCCCATGATGCCCTATTCGCGCTAAGGAGAATTTGATCAATGGCACGCGTTAAAGGTGGGACCGTTACCCACGCCCGTCACAAGAAAGTCACCAGCGCCGCGAAAGGCTATTATGGCCGCCGCAAGAACACCTTCAAGGTGGCGGCACAGGCGGTCGACAAGGCCAACCAATACGCCACCCGCGACCGCAAGAACCGCAAGCGTAACTTCCGTGCGCTGTGGATCCAGCGGATCAACGCGGCCGTGCGCGCACATGACGAGAGCCTGACCTATTCGCGCTTCGTCAATGGCCTGAGCCTGGCCGGGGTCGAGGTGGACCGCAAGGTTCTCGCCGATCTGGCCGTGCATGAGCCGGCGGCGTTCGGCGCTATCGTCGAACAAGCAAAAAGCGCATTGGCCCAGTAAGCCAGTCGCACCGAGGGACAAAAGGAAACGCCGCCGGGCAGGGATGCCGGCGGCGTTTTTTCTTTGTGCGGGGGCCGGGTAGCAAAAGAAAAACCCGCCGCATTGCGACGGGTTAAACTTTTCTTAATGCCTTGAGGGGAGGCATTGTGCCCGCAGTCTCAAAGCTCGGGACATATATGGCACCGGAAGTCTTAACAGTCAATGTATCCGCCGTTCACCCCCGATCAGGAACACCATCTGCCCCGCGTCCTGTCGGCCCCGAGATTCGCAACCTACCTGAAAGCGGCAGGGCATAACCGGACCCGTGCGCTCGAGTTGTATCACTGGAACCTGCAGGCATCCGCGGCCTTCCTTATCCCCCTGCATGTGTTCGAGGTCGCGCTGCGCAACGCGATCGTCGAAGCAGTCGAAACCCGGCATGGCGGCGCATGGCCGTGGACGGAGGGCTTCGTCCGTTCCCTTCCCGACCCGAGGGCGCCAGCCTACAGCCCCAAGCGGGACCTTTTGAATTGTGCCAGAAGGCTGCCAACCGCCGGCAAGGTCGTGGCCGAACTCAGGTTCGTTTTCTGGGAGCGCATGCTGACGAGCCGACACAGGGGAAGATTGTGGGACAGCCAGTTCTTCCATGTGTTTCCATGCGCTCCGAGGGGTGTCGCCGCCAACCAGAGGCGCGAAGAGTTGCGGGCGGACGTGGAAGAGATCAGGAAACTGCGCAATCGGATCGCCCATCACGAACCGATTTTTGCCCGGGGACTGCGGCAGGATCTTGAACGGGTCATGCGCTGTATCGAATGGCGCAACCATTCAGCGGCCTCGTGGGTGGGCGACATCGAAACGGTCGGTTCCCTTCTGGCCATCCGGCCTTGGTGAGGGGGGCGCACAACGGTTTGGTTCGGAACAGGGGGTGGGGTCGGAACGTTTTGTCACCGTCATGACCGAAGCCACCGCAGACACCTCCGCCCCCGCCGACACCCGCACGGCCCGCCTGTACCGGATGGACATGCCGGATCACCTGTGTCCGTTCGGGCTGAAATCGCGCTGGCTGCTCAGGCGGTCAGGCTATGATATCGACGACCACCTGCTGACCAGTCGCGAGGAGGTGGATGCGTTCATGGAGCGCGAAGGCGTCGAGACCACGCCGCAGACCTATATCGGCGGGCAGCGGATCGGCGGTTACGAAGAGCTGCGCGAGTGGCTGGGCTACGGCATGAAAGAGGAGGGCGAGACCTCCTATACCCCCGTCATCGCCATTTTCGCGGTATCCGCGCTGGTGGCGCTGGCGATTGCCTGGGCGTCGCTGGGCACGGTGCTGGCGATCCGTACGGTGGAGTGGTTCGCCGCAACCGCGATGACGCTGCTGGCGGTGCAGAAACTGCAAGACGTGGAAAGCTTTTCCACCATGTTTCTCAATTACGACCTGCTCGCCCGGCGCTGGGTGCCGTATGGCTATTTCTACCCGTTCGGCGAGGCGCTGTCGGGGATATTGATGATCGCCGGGGCGCTGATATGGCTGGCCGCGCCGGTGGCGCTGTTCATCGGCACGGTGGGGGCCGTATCGGTGGCCAAGGCGGTCTATGTCGACAAGCGGGAGCTGAAATGCGCCTGTGTGGGGGGCAATTCCAACGTGCCGCTGGGGTTCGTGTCGCTGACCGAGAACCTCGTGATGATCGCGATGGGCGCTTGGATGTTGATCAAGTAGGCGCGCGGCGGCCGAAAGACGCGAGATTGGCCGGCGCGAGGAAGATCGACACGGTCAGCAGGCTGAAGACCAGTTCGTAGACCTCCCATTGCCGGGGGATATCGACCACCAGCATCACCACGCTCGCGCCGACGCCCATGATGCCGTGACGCCAACAGGGCACGGGCACCGCCAGCTTGTCGGCCAGACGAGTGACGAGGGCGGATTTGCCGTACAGCGCCGGCAGGGCCAGAAGGTAGAGCAGGATCGCGATGGTCAGCCCGCCGCCAAAGACCGTCTTGGTCAGTTGCTTGCCGCCCACCACGATGTTGTGCAGGGTGATTTCCTGCTGGTGGTTGCGCTCCATCAGGTAGTCGGGTGTTTCGAGGCCAAAGATGCGCTGGCCCCAGGATATTTCCTCTCCCGTGCCGAAGACGAAGATCAGGGCGTAGAGCGTGAGGCAGGCCCCGGCGAGCGCGTGCCCCGCGCGGAACTGGCGCAGCGCCTGCCAGGCCAGCACCAGCGCCGAGACGAAGAGCATCAGCGCCGTGCCGTATTCGACGGGCCCGTCCTCGATGGCGAAGCCGGTGGCGAATTGACGGTCGAAGCCGAGAATCCAGTAGCCGATGGTGAACAGCAGGCTGGCGTTCATCAGGCCGAAGAGGAACTGGTCTGCGGGGGAAAAGGAACGCATTTTGGCCTGCCTTGGTGGAAAAGGAACTGCCCGTCTCCGCTAAGAATCCGCGCGGGAAGTGTCAACCGACGAAACCGCGAGGCGCCCGCCTCCGTGACCCCTTGCCGCGCGGGCGGCGCCTGCCTAGGCTTTGCGTCATGGACCACAAGCAATTCACCGCCGCCCTGCCCCGCGAGGTGCTGGCCGATCTGAACGCGACCGACGATGCGCCCGGCCTGCGCCATCTGGCGGGGCATTTCGGGCTGATCGGGCTGTTCGGGGTGTGGATCGCGCAGGGCTGGTTCCTGTGGCCGGTGGCGGTGGTGGCGCAGGGGATCGCGATCTGTTTCCTGTTCACGCTGGAGCATGAGGCGACGCACAAGACGCCGTTTCAGACGTTGTGGGTGAATGAATGGGTGGGGCGTGTCTGTGGGTTGTTGCTGTCGCAGCCGTTCGAGTGGTTCCGCTATTTCCACCTCGCCCATCACCGGTTCACCAACATCCCCGACAAGGACCCGGAGCTGATCGGCGGTGGCAAGCCGGAGACGTGGGGGGAGTATATCCGCCATGTCTCGGGCCTGCCCTTTTGGGGGGCGATGATCGGGGTGACGGTGCGGAACGCGCTGGGGCGTGATCCGGGGCCGTATATCCCGCAGCGGGCGCGGGGCCGGGTGGTGGCGGAGGCGCGGTGGATGCTGGCGATCTATGCCGTGGCGCTGGCGAGCCTTGTGGTCACGCCGCTCTTGTTCTGGGTGTGGCTGTTGCCTTGTCTGGTGGGGCAGCCGTTTCTGCGGCTCTACCTGCTGGCCGAGCATGGGCGCTGTGCCTTTGTCGCCAATATGTTCGAGAACACGCGCACCACCTATACCAACCGGATCATCCGGTTTCTGGCGTGGAACATGCCCTATCATGTCGAGCATCACACCCTGCCCAACGTGCCCTTTCACCGGCTGCCGGAGTTGCACGGGCACATGGAGGGGCGCCATGCCGTGACGTCGGAGGGCTATGCGGGTTTCACCGCCGAATACGTGAAGGCGCTGCGATAACGTGAACGCCTGCCACCGCTTGCATTCGCGGCCCTGCCCGGCTAGCAGGACAGCCGACAGCACAACCAAGGGCGCCCGGCGATGGACGATCTGCGCGACAAGTATATTTCCCTGATTTCCGAGGCCGGCGACGAGGCCGCGCTGGAAGACCTGCGCGTGCAGGCCGTCGGCAAGAAGGGCGAGGTCAGCCTGAAGATGCGCGAGCTGGGCAAGATGACGCCCGAGGAACGGCAGGCGGCCGGGCCTAAGCTGAACGCGCTGAAGGACGAGATCAACTCGGCGCTGGCCGCGAAAAAGGCGGCGCTGGCGGATGCGGCGCTGGATGAGCGGCTCAAGACGGAATGGCTGGATGTCACCCTGCCCGGCCGGCCCCGGCGCAGCGGCACGATTCACCCGGTAAGCCAGGTGACCGAGGAAGTGACGGCGATTTTTGCCGATATGGGCTTCTCGGTCGCGGAAGGCCCGCAGATCGAAAGCGACTGGCACAATTTCGACGCGCTCAACATTCCGGGCCACCACCCGGCGCGGGCCGAGATGGACACGTTCTACATGCACCGTGCCGAGGGCGACGAGCGGCCGCCGCATGTGCTGCGCACCCATACGAGCCCGGTGCAGATCCGGTCGATGGAACTGGAAGGCGCGCCGCTGCGTGTGATCTGCCCCGGCCGCGTCTATCGCGCCGATTACGACCAGACGCATACGCCGATGTTCCACCAGGTCGAGGGGCTGGCAGTGGATACCGACATCTCGATGGCGAACCTGAAATGGTGCCTCGAGGAGTTCGTGAAGGCGTTCTTCGAGGTCGACGCGGTCGAGCTGCGCTTTCGCGCCTCGCATTTTCCGTTCACGGAACCCTCGGCCGAGGTCGATATCCGCTGTTCGTGGGAGGGCGGCACGCTCAAGATCGGCGAGGGCGATGACTGGATGGAAATCCTCGGGTCGGGCATGGTGCACCCCAAGGTGCTGCAGGCCGGCAATATCGACCCGGACCGCTGGCAGGGCTTTGCCTTTGGCATCGGCATCGACCGGCTGGCGATGCTGAAATACGGCATCCCGGACTTGCGGGCGTTCTTCGATTCTGACCTGCGCTGGCTGAGGCATTACGGGTTTTCGAGCCTCGATGTGCCGACGCTGCATGGCGGTTTGTCGCGGTAGGCATCTGACGCCGGCCGGGTTGCGGGCGCGGGAGGGGTGACTATGCTCGGTATTGCCGAGTTGTGCAGATTGCATCCGCCGGGAACGTCCGCGGCCGAACGACAAGTGGCACATGGATGAGGTCGTGACCACGGTTCATGGCAAGAAGCATTCAAGCGGGTCGAAACACAGGCTCCGAACGCTGACCACCGGGCCTACAAAGACCTAAACAACGCGGTAAAAGTTTCGCATCGGCCAACCCGCAAACGAGAAAATAATGGGTCGGTTCAAGTCTCACCGGCAGCAACGATGTGTACAGCCTCTGGGCTGTTTACACTGCTGAAATGGCCGCGTGATCCACATCGTTCCCACGAAGGCGCAATCTGCTGTCAACAAGTTGGCAACAGCGCGGCGGGCTGTACGGAGCATCTGTTATCGCTAACGGGTTTCCGGTTGGTTATTACCCAATTCACATCCCCGCGCAACTCCCCTAGACCATGCGCAAAGGACATGACACCCGAATGACTTACCACCCGTTCCAGATCGAAGGGGCCGACCGCCCTGCGCGCTGGCTCGTAACCTGCGACCATGCCGCCAATACCGTGCCGCCCTTCGTCAACAACGGCACGCTGGGGCTGGCCGAGGGGGACATGATGCGCCACATCGCCTACGACGTGGGCGCTCTGGGCATGGCGCGCGAGATGGCCCGACAGCTGAACGCCCCCTTCATCGCCACCAATTTCTCCCGCCTCGTGATCGACCCCAACCGGGGCGAGGATGACCCGACCCTCCTGATGAAGCTCTATGATGGCACGATCATCCCCGGCAACCGCCACGCCGGGGCAAAGGAACTCGACCTGCGCCTCAACCGCTGCTACCGCCCCTATCACACGGCACTGGCGGAGCTGGCGGCGCGGCGCCCCGACACCGTCATCGTCTCGGTCCACAGCTTCACCCGCCAGCTTCAGGGGCGCCCGCCCCGGCCATGGCACGTGGGCGTGCTCTACGCCGCCGACGAACGCCTCAGCCGCCCGCTCGCCGCCCGTCTGCGGGAGGAGCCCGACCTCTGCATTGGCGAGAACGAACCCTATGGCGGCCACCTCCCCGGCGACGCCATCGCCCGCCACGCCATCGCCTATGAACGGCCCAACGTCCTTCTCGAAGTGCGCAACGACCTGATCGAGGAGGAGGCGGATCAACTAGCCTGGGGCCGGCGCCTCGCCCCCCTGCTGGAAGAGGCGGCAGACACGGCGGGGATATAATCCAACGTCGGGCAGCGCCCGTCCGCGGGTGGGCGCACCAACGCCCGAGTTGGTTGTTTTATGGCGCCTCACACCTCCGACCTATGCTCTGCATGGCCCCGTCGCAGAAGCGCCCGCCCAGGGGGCGGACGGGCGCGGCCCGGCGGCGCGCCCTTGGCGCGCCTTGATTCCGGGCCGGGCCACCGTCGCCTGAACTTTCCGGTTGCACCCCACAGACCCGCCCGCCTTAACTGCCACCGCAGAAGGAGACCGCCCATGCCCCACATCACCATCGAACACTCCAAGGGCCTCGACACCACCCACGACCTGCAAGCCCTCTGCGACACCCTGTGGGAGGCCTTCGCCGCCCACCCCTCCGTCACCGCCCCCGACACCGTCCGCACCCGCACCATCGCCGCCACCGCCTCGCGCATCGGGGTCGAGCCGCAATCCTTCGCCCACGCCACCCTCCTCCTGCTCCCCGGCCGCGACGAGGCCACCCGGAACGACCTCGCCCAGCTCACCATGGACCACCTGCAACAGCACCTGCCCGATGTCGGCAGCCTCACCGTCCGCCTGACCGACTTGAACCCGCCCTATCTCAAGCGCATGTTGTAACCACAAAAGGAGACCATCATGGACGACCAGACCCGCATCGAACTCGAGGCCGCCGCCTTCCGCGCCCTGCGCGAGCACCTGATGGAAAAGCGCACCGACGTGCAGAATATCGACATGATGAACCTCGCCGGGTTCTGCCGGAACTGCCTGTCCCGCTGGTATCAGGAGGCCGCCAACGAACGCGGCATCGACATGGGCAAGGAAGAGGCGCGCGAAATCTTCTACGGCATGACGATGGATGAATGGAAAGCCAACTACCAGACCGACGCCGCGCCGGAAAAGCAGGACGCCTTCAAGACCTCCTTCGCCAAGAACGTGGGCGACAAGGGCTGACGTGCCGGCCCCCGACGCCCTCAACCTGACCGGCCGTTTGCTGATCGCGCTGCTGTTCCTCGGCGGCGCGGTTCAAAAGCTCTCCGACCCCACTCAGGTGATCGGCATGATCACCGGCCTCGGCCTGCCCGCGTGGCTCGTCTGGCCGGTCACCGCCTTCAACATCGCGGCCGCGCTCTGCCTTGTCCTCGGGCCGCGCGTCCAGGTCTGGGCGCTGATCCTCGCCGCCTATTGCATCTTCACCAGCTACTTCCACTGGCAGCTCCGCGCCGATCCGTGGCAGGTGACGATCGTGGTCAAGAACTTCGCCATCGCCGGCGGCCTGCTGATCCTCGCGGCACAGGGGCCGGGGCGGTTCACCCTCTTCGGGCGGGCGCCGCGCTAGGCCGACACCGCGCCAAGACGCCCGACCCCGAATCCCGCATCTTGTGGCTTAACCCACCGCGCGCCACATCAACACACGGCCCTCACCGACCCCGCACCGACGCGATACCGACGAAATACCGACGTGATACCGACGTTGGACTCCCTTGAAAATATGGCCGTTAACCTTCGAATCGCGGTTTCAGTCGATCCACACCGTCACCCGGTCCGCCCGCCCCTCGGCGTCGATCACCGACAGGGTGGAATATCCCCGCGACAACCCGTCAAGCACCGTGTCCCGCCGGTGAACCCCGGTCAGCACCGCCGCCCCGTTCGCCAGCCACGTAAAGGGCGGCGTCCCGTCCCGCAGCTTCACCGCCAGCCCCGCCCCCTCCACCGGCAGCCGCGCACCGGACGGCGGAAAGATCAGCTTCGGCGCATCCTCCTCCGGCCGGAACACCGCCTCCCGCCCGGTAAAGCGTTTCAGCGGCTGCGGCAGCTCCGCCGTGGACACGATCAGGGTCTCCGGCGGCGGTGGCCGCAACGGGTCGGCTTCGGGTTTAAGTCTCTGGAATGCCTCGAAAAGTATGGGCGCGGCAAGCTCTCCGCCAAAGGCGCCGGGCACCGGCGTGCCATCCGCCCGGCCGATCCAGACCCCGGCCACATGCGCCCCGTCAAACCCCACCGCCCAAGCATCGCGATGGCCATAGGAGGTGCCGGTCTTATAGGCGATCCGCCCCCGTGGCGCGCCCGGCGGCGGCGCCAGCCCGGCAAGTATATCGCCCACCTGCCACGCGGCCGACCGGCTGATAACCTCCTGAACCGGCACGGTTTCCGGCTCGTCCTGCCAATAAAGCGGCCGGCTCCGCCCCTCGTTGGCCAGCATCGCGTAAAGCTGCACCAGATCGGTCAGCGTCACCCCGATCCCCCCCAGCGCCACCGCCAGCCCCGCCTGATCCCCCGGCAGTTCCGCCCGCACCCCGGCCTTGCGCAGCGCCTCCATCAGATGCGCCGGCCCGATCTCATTCAAAAGCAGGATCACCGGGATATTCAGCGACTGCCTGAGCGCTTCCGTCACAGGAAGTTCGCCCCGGAACGCCCCGTCGAAATTCTGCGGCGCATAGCCGCCAAAGGCCACGGGCCGGTCGTTGATCAGCGTCTGCGGATGCGCCAACCCCCGGTCGAATCCCATGGCATAGACCAGCGGTTTCAGAGTCGAGCCGGGCGACCGCAACGCGCGCGTCATGTCCACATAACCCTGCCGCCCGTCTCCCGCACCATAGCTGGCCGAGCCCACCGAGGCGAGGATCTCACCCGTCCGGTGATCGGCCAGAACCACCGCCACCGAGACACCGTCGGGCAGGGGGCGCAGGCTGTCTTTTGCCAGCGATTCCAGACTCTTCTGCAAACTACGGTCAAGTGTCAGGCTGTGCCGCTGGGCCACGGGATTGCCCGCCAGCGCGAGGTCTGTCAGGTGCGGCGCCAGCACCGGAAAGGGCTTGCGCGCATGGGGCACAGGCTCCGAAAGCGCCGCCGTGATCTCGCCGTCGGACAGCACACCCGCCCGTCCCAGCCGCCGCAGAACCCGGTCCCGCGCGTCCCCCGCAGCGGTGCGGTTCCGGTCGGGCCGCCGCGCCTCGGGCGACTGCGGCAGCGCCACCAGCAGCGCCGCCTCGGCGGCGGTCAGGCGCCTCGGCTCCTTCCCGAACCACGCCAGCGTCGCCGCCCTGACCCCTTCGAGGTTGCCGCCAAACGGTGCCCGCGTGAGATACAGTTCAAGGATACGCTCCTTGCTGAACCGCCGTTCCAGCGCCAGCGCCACCCGCATCTGCCGCAGCTTCCCCGAAAGCCGCCCGGTCCCGCTGTCCTCCAGCAGACGCGCGGCCTGCATGGTCAGCGTGGACCCGCCCGAGACCACCTCGCCATGCCAGATCGCCTGCCCCACCGCGCGCAGCATGGCGCGGGGATCAACGCCGGAATGGCTGTAAAACCGCTTATCCTCATAGCCGATCAGCATGTCGACATAGCGCCGGTCCACCGCATCGGGGCTGACCGACAGGCGCCACCGGCCATTCTCCACCGTGTAGAGCCGCAGCAACTCGCCGTTCCGGTCCCGCATCTCGGTGGAGGTCTCCGTGACCAGCACGGGCAACTCGGTCGCTGCCACCCACCTGTCCAGCGCATCACGGCCCAGCGCGGCTGAAAACAGCACAAAAGCCAGCGCAAGAAGAACACGATCACCCCTCATGCGTGACCTCGCCCTCCCATAACCCGGGATAAAGCGTCACGAACCCCGCCCGGTCAAAGGTAAGCTGCGTGGCATAATCGGTCTGCTCGGCCATGTAGGACACGACATCAGGCTGGCCGGTGCGGGCATAGGTCTGGTCCAGCCGTTGCAGTGCAGGCTGCGGGTAAAGCAGCCACGCGGCCGAGGATTGCAGCGCGGCGTCACGGGTTTCCAACAGGCGGCGCAAGGGCATCAGGTTGGTCGCCGGCGTAAAGGACAGGTCGATATCCATCACACCGTCCAGACCCGGCTGCTCGGTATCGTTCAGCAGCCACCTGCCATTGTCGCGCCGGGCGTTGAACCGCACCTCCCGCTCGTCATGAATCCCCGCGATATCGGCGCTGAGCGTATGCCAGCCCTCGTCGCACCGCACCACGTAGTCGAGCGCGGCAAACCCGCCCTCGTCGCGGAACCGCGCATGCCCCACCAAAAGCCAGCCATGCGCGGCGGGGCTCAGGCGGCAGGTATCCTCTCCCGCACGGTCGAGCGCGCGCCACCGGGCGGTTGCGACGACCTGATCGGTCACTCGGACACGCGCATCCGCCCGGTGGCCGAATGCGCCCGGTATTGCGGGCGGTACATGTCCTCGACCGAAACCGCCGGGTGGTGGTACTGCCCCGGCGAAACGGCGCGCACGATATAAGCCAGCTGGAACGGCTTGTCCGAGCGCCAGTCGACAGCGGCAAGGAACCTGTCGGAGCGGAACTCGGTATAGCGGGCGTCGGCCGATTTGAGCCAGTCGAGCGACTTGATATCGCCCGAGCGCAGAAGGTTGGGGTTGTCGATCTCCAGCCCCGCCGGCAGCGGATCGTCGACCATCAGCCGCGCCTCGCCCTTCTCGAACGGCGTGACCTTGATGACGGTGACAAGGCGGGTGCCGGTTTCCACGCTCTCGAGGGTGACCGGCGCGCCGTCGAGGTCGTAATAGCTGCGCTCGATGGCATAGCCGTAACCGCCCGCATCCGGTGCCACCGTGGGCACGCCGAAGGTGCTCAGCGTGATGTCGACAGGGCGGTCGCCGGTATTGGCGATGGTCTGATCGGTGAACATCTCCGCGCTTACCATCTGCACCAGCGGGCCGGACACCGGATCGCCGTTGAGCGTCAGCCCGGCCAGCGACGGATCGTCGATCAACGCCTGCGTGGCCAGAAGCGTCCAGGCCTGTTCCTGCGTCGACATGTTGGGCCCCGCGTTCGAGAGCGTGTCGGCCAGCGCCGAGGCGTCGACCACGTTGCTGCCCGCCTCGACCGCCAGTGCCAAAAGGCCCGCGCGATCCCGCAGGTGGGTGCCGTAATCGGCCCGCCAGACATGGCTTTCATCGCCCGACTGGCCGATGACACGGCGCACCGCAAGGGCGAACATCCGGTCGGCGCGGGTCTGATCGCCGTAGGAGGCCAGCGCCGAACCGAGCTGCGCCAGCGCCAGCGGGGTCGAGAACGCCTCGGCCTTCACATCGGCATAGTAGCGCAGATCACCCATCCGGGCCGCCCCTTCGCGGGCCAGCACCATCAGCGCATAGGCCACGTCCTCGCCACCCTCGTCGAAATCGGGGGCATAGTTGACGCGGTTGCGCAGGTTGTCCATCGCCATCGCAAAGGCCTGTTGCGGCACGTCATGCCCCTTCGCCTTGGCGCGCGAGAGAAAATCGGTGACATAGGCATCGAGCCAGAAATCCCCCGAATCCGGGTACCAGAGGCCAAAGCCGCCGCCGGTCGATTGCCGGGCAAGGACGCGGGTGACGGATTGCCTGATGCGCTTGTCGATCCGGTCCTGCTCGCCCAGACCCAGCGCCTCGGCCACCGCGTTGAAATACAGCAGCGGCATGGCCTGTGACGCGACCTGTTCGGTACAGCCATAGGGGTAACGATCAAGCGCGGTCAAAAGGCGGGGCGCGTTCATCTTCGCCAGCGGCCCGGCCGCCAGGATCGCGCTTCCGGTGCCCGGTTTGAGCCCGACGAACATATCCTCACCCAGCGTGAAGCTGTCGCCCGTCCCCAGCGAGAAGCGGCGGGTCTCGCCCACTTCCGGGTCGTTGGACCGGACGCCGAGTTTCAGCGTTTTGGTAAGCTGCTGCCCATCCGGCGTGGTCAGCGCGACGCGGAGGTCGTAATCGCCCACCTCGCCCGCGGTGACGGGCAGGCGGAACGTGGCCTTCTGCTTATCGGCGAGGTCGAAACCGGAGGGGATGGCATCGCCCAGCGTGAGCCCCTCGGCGGTGACGTCGAGCCCCATACGGCCCGACGGCCCGTCGGCATGGACCACCTCCAGCAGCAGGCGGCTCTGGTCGCCGGGGGCAAGGAACCGCGGCAGCGAGGCCGTCACGACAACCGGGTCGCGCACGATCACGTCACGCTCGGCCTGCCCCACGGCCCGGGGCGACCACGCGATCGCCATCAGGCGCACGGTGCCGTTGAAATCGGGAATGTCGAAACTGGCCTGCGCCGTGCCGTCGGGGCCGATGGTCAGCGGGCCCGAGAAATAGGCGACAAGCTCCTCCTGTGGCGGCGGGGAATCGAACTGGCTCCCCGAGGCATCGCCGCCGGAACGGACCTGCCCCTGGGCGCCGTTCATGCCGTCGATCAGCCGGCCATAGAGGTCGCGGATCTCGACGCCAAGGCGGCGCTGGCCAAAGTAGTATTCGGACGGATCGGGGCTCTCGAACCCGGTAAGGTTGAGAATGCCCAGATCGACCGCGGCGAGGGTGACATAGGCGGTTTCGTCCCCCGTGATGCCATCGACATTCACCGTCACATCCAGCGGCCCGCGCGGGTCGGACATGTCGGGCGCGTCGATGGACACGTCAAGCTGCCGGTCGCCCGGCTCGATTTTCGCATAGGACAGACCCAGCGACCGCGCCGGGTTGTGGCCGGAGGCGACGTTCATCGGGCGGATGACCTGTGCCGTGACATAGGCGCCGGCGCCCCATTCGTCGGTGACGTCGAGGGGAATGGTATTCTCGCCCTCGGTGACGTCGACGGCCTTCAGGTCGATCACGTGGTTCGACATCACGGTGACAAGGGCCGTCCCGGCATAACGCGGCACGATGCGAAGCTGCGCGGTATCGCCCGAGCGATAGCCGGGCTGATCGAGGGACAGGTCCAGCGTGTCGGGCGTGTCGGAGGCGTCCGCGGGGGCGTACCATCCGGCGTAGAAATCAGAGGAGGCGGCGACATAGGCGCCGTCGGTCCGTTCCACGACCAACTCGTACTGGCCCCATTCCACCGGGGCGGAAACGGTCACGGGATCGCCGCCCAGCGTGGCCTCGCCGGTGGCGACGCGGCTGCGGGTGGTGACCGGCTCCCAATTCCACGAGCCGTAATCCTGATACCACTGATAGCGGGTTTCGACGCGGTTCATCGTCCACGTCACCTGCATCGGCGCGGGCGAAAGGTCAGCGCCAAGCGCCATGACCTGAAAACTCGCCTCGGTCCCCTCGGCCACCACGCCCTCGAAAGCGGGTTTTAACCCGATCATCGGGCCGGCGGGGGCAAGCATGCGTTTCGTCTGGCGCTCGACCGGACGGCCCGAGCCTTCGCGCACCGACATGGTCACCGTCGCCTCAAAGGGGCGGTCGGTGACGGAGGTTTTGGGCATCTCGACCGGCGTGACGAGCATACCGTCAGGCCCCGTCGTGCCGCCATCGATATAGCCGGACCGCGCGTTGACCTGCTCGTCATGGCGGCCGAACCGGTAGCCGGGGAACGCCTCAAGTGCGCGTTTCGGGCGCAGGGTGACGGTGCCGCTGGCCTTGAGCCCAGCGCCGGGCGCGCCAAAGAGGTACTTGGCATCGATGGTCAGCGGCGGTGCATCGCCGGGCCGAATGTCGCCTTCAGGCAGGGAGAGGGCAAAGTCGATACGTTCGGGCAGGAAATCCTCGACGAGGAGGGTCCGGCTGGCCAGCGTGGCGGCATCCGGGTCGGCCTTGATATCGAGCGTCCACGCACCGCGCGGGGCGGTGGCGGCGACGGGCATGGTGAAGACGTGGCCACCGGCGGCATCCTCTGCCGAAAGGTGGCGGGAGTATTCCACGCCATCGGGCCGCTTGAGAATGGCGGTCAGCGGCAGGCCCTGCACCGCTTCGGCGCCGCTGTCGCGGGCCAGCGCGGTGGCATGGATCACCTCACCCGCGCGATAGGCGCCGCGATCGGTGGCAAGGAACACGTCGACCGGCGGGGCGGGCTGGCGCCCCTCGACGCCACGATCCGAAAGGTCAAAGGCCGGGTCGGTGAGGGAGAGAAAGGCGATATCCTCCTCGCCGCGTTTCGCCAGCACCATGGCCGGCGCCGCGCCATCGGTGCCGCGCGTCAGGCCGGGGGCAAAGAGGGCGTGGCCATCGGCGTCCGTTTGCAACTGGCCCAGTTCCCGGTTGCTACGCGACAGAAGGGTAAGGGTCACGCCCTCCTGCGCCGTCGCATCCCCGAGGCCGCGCACGAAGACGTGCAGGCCGTCGGTGCCTTGCAGCGTTGTAAGCCCCAGATCGGTAAGGACGAACCACTGGGTGGCGCCGGCATCGTCGTAAAGGTCGCGGCCCGGCACGCGGGCGGTCAGCGTGTAGATGCCCGGCGGCTGATCGGCCAGAACCTCGCCCAGCGGCAGGCGGGTGGTCATCGTCCGGTTCAACTCGTTCTGCACGTCGCCGATGCCCTGCCAGATATCCTCGGCAATGTCGTCGGCAAACCGCGCGTCTTCGTAATAGCTGAGCGGGCGGGCGAAATAGTCGTCCTGAATGGCGCGCAGCAGGTTGCGGTCGCTCACCCGGCGGAGGATCAGGTCGACCTCGTCGAGGTTCACGGTCTCCAGCGGCAGCGCGGTATCGGCGGATTTGGGCAGCACGTAGTTGCGACCCGAAAAGGCAACCTTGGGCGAGCGGTCGCGCACGTAAAGCGTGATCTCGACATCCTTCAGAAGCGTCTCGCCGGTGGCGGCGGGCAGGCCCTTGCGGAAGGTGACGCGATAGCGCTCGCCATGCTGGACGCCGTCGATGCAAAGCTGGCGCTCCTCGGCCTGCACCACGAGCCCGGCATCGGGCAGGCGGACATAGGGCGTGTAATCGGTGCCGGCCTGAATCAGGTCCTCGGAGAACTCGGCACAGATGCGCGGGCTGGCGCTTTCATTGTCCGAGCGGTGCTCGGTGATGCGAAAGCCGTACTTGGCCACCGCGCTTTCCAGTTCTGACAACACATCATCGCGGGGCTGGATGCTTTCGGCGAGGCGCAGAGCATGGACCATGTCGCGCCCCCGGCCGATATTTTCCAGCGCCGGGGCCATCTGCAGCAGCGCGTTGATGCGCACCGGGTCCGAGACCGCGCGAAGGTAGGCGTTCACCGAGGCCTCGACCGCGCGGGTCGCGTTCTGGCGCTGTTCCGAGCGCTTGTCGGTGTCGATCAGCAGCGACAGGCGGGCATATTCCACCCACTGGTCGGCGGCATCGGTGGCGGCGACGATCGCGCCAGTCCAGCGCATCGCGTTGAGGAAATCGTTCTGCGAGATCTGCTGTTGCGCGGCAGAGATCATGGCGGCGGGCTCGTACTGGCCGCCGGGATGGCGCCACGAGATGTCGATGGCCTGCGAGCGGGCATTGTTCAGGTCGCCGGGCGAGAGGAACGAGAGGTCGGAGGCGCGGGCGCCGGCCTGTGACAGGACGTCGGCCCCGGTGTTGAAAACACGGGCCGAGACGGCACCCTCATAAGCTTGCGTGTCTTGCACCGCGCTTTTCGGAAAGCAGGCGTTCGAGCGGGAGTTGAACGTGTAGGCCCGGCAATTGGCATCGGCGAAACAGGCGCTGCGGCAGGCGGTGCGCGTCGTGTCGAAAAGCGGTTGCAGGTCGGCGCCGTAGAAATCGGTGTCGAGGGTGACGACCTCGCGCCGCTCTGGAACGGCGCCCTGCGCGGTGGCCAGCGTGGCGGCCATGGTGAAGAGAATGACTGAAGCAATAAAACGGAGCATGGGACCCTCCCGGTCAAATGACGTCCCATGTTGCCACGCGGCACGGCGTTGCACAACGATTCCAACGCGGGGCCGTGAAAGGTTAACGCCTTGTTCATTTTCCTGACGGAAGCTGGCGGCCTTATCCGGGGGTTGTGCGGAGACCGGGCGATGAGCCTTGCCAACAAACTGGCCGAAGAGCGGCGCGCGCGGCTGGCGGCGGAGCGGCTGCTGGAGCAGAAGCAGGCCGAACTGCATGCCGCGAACCGCAAACTGGGCCGCCACGCCATGGCGCTTTCCGAGGAGATCGTCGAGACCCGCGCCGAGGTACAGACGGTGCGCGACGAGAATGCGCGCTTCCGGTCCGACCTGAGCGCCGCGAACCAGAAGATCCAGATCGCCGAGCGGCGGCTGTGGCACTCGATCGAGACGATCCAGGACGGGTTCGCCTTTTTCGATGCCGACGGCCGGATGATCGCCGCGAACAATGCGTGGCTGTCGGTGTTCGACGGGCTGGAAGAGCTCAAGCCGGGGATCGCCTATGTCGAGATCCTCCAGATCGCGACCGAGGAGGGGATCGTCGATATCGGTCCGCAGGACCCGGCGGAGTGGCGGGAGGCGATGCTCGACCGCTGGCAGAGCCCGGCGCCGGAGGCCGAAATCATCCGGCTGTGGAACGGCGAATATATCAAGCTGATCGACCAGCGCGGGCATGGCGGCGACGTGGTGAGCCTTGCGCTCAACATCACCGACACGGTGCGCTACGAGGAACAACTCAAGGAGGCGCGGCGGCAAGCCGAGGCGGCGAGCAAGGCAAAATCGTCCTTTCTCGCCAATATGAGCCACGAGATCAGGACGCCCATGAACGGGATCGTCGGCATGTCCGAACTGCTGATGGACACCGTGCTGAACGAGGAGCAGCGGCTGTTTGCGGACACCATCAAGAGCTCGGGCGAGGCGCTTCTGGTGATCATCAACGACGTGCTGGATTACTCCAAGATCGAGGCCGGCAAGCTCGACCTGCACGAGGAGGATTTCGATCTCGAACGGTGCATCTACGAGCTGGTCACGCTTATGCAGGCCAGCAGCCGCGACAAGGGGGTCGAGCTGTCGGTGGAATACGACATGTTCCTGCCGGGCCGGTTCACGGGCGATCCGGGGCGGATCAGGCAGGTGCTGACCAACCTTCTCGGCAACGCGGTGAAGTTCACCGAGGCCGGTCAGGTCGTCGTCCGGGCCACGGGGGTGGCGGGGGCGGATGGTATGACAGAGCTGCACCTGAGCATCGAGGATACCGGCATCGGCATCCCCGCCGACAAGGCCAAACATATCTTTGGCGAGTTCAATCAGGTCGACGAGGCGCGCAACCGCAAGTTCGAGGGCTCGGGGCTGGGGCTGGCGATATCGCAACAGCTCATCGCGATGATGGGCGGCCGGATCTGGGTCGAGTCGGAGGAGGGCGTGGGCTCGACCTTCGGCTTCACCCTGACCCTTCCGGCGGCCGAGGCGCTGGAGCCCGATGACGTGCGGTTGCCCGACGGGTTGCGAACGGTGCTGGTTGTCGATCCGCAGGCGGCGCGGCGGGCGGTGCTGGAGCGTCAGATGGCGGCGCTCGGCCTGTCGGCCCTAAGCGTGGCGAGCGGGGCGGAGGCGTTGGCGGGGCTGCCGGCGGAGGTCGATCTGGTGCTGACGGCGCACACAATGGCCGAGATGGACGGCATGGAACTGGCCGAGGCGATGCGCGCGAAGGGGCATACCATGCCGGTTCTCGTGTTGAGCGTCGAGCCGGAGATGGCCGAGCAGGACCCGGCAAGAGAGCATGTGCAGGGGGTGCTGGCCCGGCCCTTGCAGCGAAGCGATTTCTTTGCGGCGTTGCGCGGGCTGGACGGCGCGTTCGGGTCGGCTGTTCCGGCGGGCGAGGGCCGGGCGATGCGGGTGCTGGCGGCCGAGGACAACCGGACCAACCGGCTGGTGTTTTCCAAGATGGTGGCGGCGCTGGACATCGACCTGCGGTTCGCCGGGAACGGGGTGGAGGCGGTGGAGGAGCACAAGGCGTTCGCGCCGGATTTGATCTTCATGGACATTTCCATGCCCCAAATGGATGGCAAAGCCGCGACCCGGTGTATTCGCGAGACGGAGGCCGCGACGGGCGCGCATGTGCCCATCGTGGCGATGACGGCCCACGCCATGGGCGGCGACGAGGCGGAAATCCTCGCCGCCGGGCTTGACCGCTACATGACCAAGCCGCTGAGCAAGGCGGCGATCACCGCCGAGATCGCGGCGGCCTGTCCGGCGGGGGCGCGCCCGCCGGGGGGCGGGGTTCAGGCGGCCTGCTGAGGGCGGACGAAGACGGGCTTGCCCGGCCCGGACAGGTCGGGGCGGTGGCGATAGCCGCCGCTGTCGAACTCGCTCAGGCTTTCCGCTTCGGTCAGCCGGCGCTGGAGGATGAAGCGGGCCATCGCGCCGCGCGCCTGCTTGGCGAAGAAGCTGACGACCTTGGGACCGCCGGGTTTTTCCTCCATGAAGACCGGTGTGACGACGCGGAGGGAGAGGGCGGCGGGCCTGACGGCGCCGAAATATTCCTGGCTGGCGCAGTTGACCAGCGTGTCGGTGCCGAGGGTTTCGGCCTGTGCGTTGAGCGCCTTAGCGATGCGGTCGCCCCAGTAATCGTAAAGCGATTTGCCGCGCCGGGTTTTGAGACGGCTGCCCATTTCAAGCCGGTAGGGTTCAATCGCGTCGCGCGGGCGCAGCAGGCCATAGAGCCCCGACAGGATGCGCAGGTGATCCTGCGCATAATCCATTTCCTCGGGGTCCAGCGAGGTGGCGTCAAGCCCGGTATAGGTGTCGCCGGCAAAGGCGAGGGCGGCGGGCTTGGTTTCCATCGTGCCGAAATCGCGGAACCGTTCGGCGTTGAGCTTGGCGAGGGTCGCGCTGATCCCCATCAGCTTTTGCAGGTCGGCGGGCTTCAGGCCGCGCGCGACCTTGGCCAGCGCCGTGGCGTCATCGGCGAAATGCGGGTCGGTGGCAGCGGTGTCCACCGCCGACATGTCGAGTTTCTTCGCGGGCGAGAGCACCACCAGCATGTTTATCCCCCAAGAAAATGTCCGTTGCCGGTGACTTAATCCGCCATTTGCAGAACGTCCAGAAACGCCGCGCCAAACCTGTCGGAGCGTTTCTCGCCCAGCAGACGGGCCATGTCCTGCAAATTGCCCGGCCGGGCCGAGGCGACGCGGGCGAGGAGCGACGAGGAACAACTCAGCGGCTTGTCGGTGCCGGTCTCGCCCCGGGCCAGATCCGTCTGCACGGCGACGAGCCGGTCGTAAAGCTCGCCCGCCTCGCGCCCGGCCAGCTTGCGGCGGGTGGGGTGCATGGCCTCGGCCTCGCCCCGGATCACCTCGAGAAACCCTGCGCCGTATTGTTCCAGCTTCTTGGCGCCGACGCCGCTGATCCGGGCCATGTCGTCAAGCGTCTGGGGGCGGCGTTCGGCCATCTCGATCAGCGTGCGATCGTTGAAGACGATATAGGCGGGCATCTTCGCCGCCTCGGCCAGCGCCCGGCGCTTGGCCTTGAGCGCCGACAGCAGCGGCGCGTCCTCGTCGGACACCAGCGCCTTGGCGGCGGGGCGCCGGGGCGTTTTCTGCATCGTGTCGCGGCGCAGCGTGATCGGGTGTTCGCCGCGCAGGACGGGATGCGCCGCCTCGGTGATGCGCAGCGCGCCATGCCGTTCGGGGTCGGGACGGACAAGGTCGTGGCCCATCATCTGCCGGAAAATCGCCTGCCAGCCGCGGCGGTCGATATCGCGACCGACGCCGAAAGTGGGCAGGTCGTCATGGCCGCGGGCGCGGACCTTCTCGGTCTCGTTGCCCGTCAGCACGTCGATCAGGTGGCCGGCGCCGAAATATTCCCCGGTGCGCAGCGCGGCGGAGAGCGCCTTTTGCACCGCTTCGGTGGCGTCAAAACTTTCGGGCGGGCGGTCGCAGAGGTCGCAATTGCCGCAAGCCGTCGCCTCTTCTCCGAAATAAGCCAGCAGCCTTGTGCGGCGGCATTCCAGCGCCTCGGCTAGGCCAAGCAGCGCGTTGAGACGGGCGTGATCGGCGCTGCGGCGTTCGGGCGGGGCCAGCCCCTCGTCGATCTGGCTTCGGCGCAGGCGAATATCGTCGGCGCCGAACAGCGTCAGGGTTTCGGCAGGCGCGCCATCGCGGCCGGAGCGGCCGATTTCCTGGTAATAGGCCTCGATCGACTTGGGCAGGTCGGCATGCACAACCCAGCGGATATCGGGCTTGTCGACCCCCATGCCAAAGGCAACCGTGGCCACCACGATCAGCCCGTCCTCGGTGCTGAACCGGGTTTCCACATGGCGGCGCTCATCTGCCTCCATCCCGCCGTGATAGTGACAGGCGTTGTGACCATCATCGCGGAGCGCCTTGGCCAGCGTTTCCGTCTTGGCACGGGTGCCGCAATAGACGATGCCCGACTGCCCCTTGCGGGCGGCGACGAAGGCGGTGACCTGCTGGCGGGGCCTGTCCTTCTCGGCAAAGGCGAGGTGGATGTTGGGCCGGTCGAAGCCGCGCAGAAAGGTCTGGGGCGGATGGCCGTCAAAGAGCTTTTGAACGATCTCTTCCTGCGTCTCGGCATCGGCGGTCGCGGTGAAGGCGGCCAGCGGCACCTCGAGGGCGCGGCGCAGTTCGCCGATGCGCAGGTAATCGGGGCGGAAGTCGTGGCCCCATTGCGAGACGCAATGCGCCTCGTCCACCGCGATGAGAGAGACGCCGATGCGCCGCAGCATCCCCATCGAGGAGCCGGCGGCAAGGCGTTCGGGCGCGATATAGAGAAGTTTGAGCCGACCTTCCTCCAGCGCCTCCCACACCGCGCGGGTTTCCTCCTCGGTGTTGCCGGATGTCAGCGCCCCGGCCTCGACCCCGGCGGCACGCAGCGCGCGGACCTGATCGCGCATCAGGGCGATGAGCGGGGAGATCACGACGGTCACCCCCTCGCGCAGCAGCGCAGGCAATTGATAGCACAGGGATTTGCCGCCGCCCGTGGGCATGATGGCCAGCGTGTTCCGGCCCTCGGCGACGGTGTGCACGATCTCTTCCTGCCCCGGTCGGAAGCTCTGGAATCCGAAGACATCGTGCAGAAGCGTGGCAGCGCTGCGCATGAAAAGGCCCGTAGAATTTTATCTGTCTGCTCTTAGGCAGAACCTTTTCACACTAAGATTCGGTAAACAAGACCCGGCTCAGTAAAACGCCGCCGCGTTATTGGCGAGGATGATGCGGATCGCGTAAACCCCGATCAGGGTCACCAGCGGCGCAAGGTCGATGCCCGACATCGGCGGAAGGATCTTGCGGATCGGCCGGTAGATCGGCTCGAGGATGCGGTTGAGCATGTCCCATATCTGGGCGACGAGCGGCTGGTGCAGGTTCAGGACCTGAAAATTGATCAGCCAGCTCATGATCACGTGGGCGATGATGAAGAACCACAGGATATCCAGCAAAAGAAACAGGATCTGTAAAATCGACGTCATCGGCACCTTCCTTGATCTGCGACCGGACAACACCTAAGCGGGCGGCCCCGGAATCGCAAGTCTGACGCAGGGTTTCGGTTGACGTTGCGCACGGGCAGGCAGAGGTCGGGGGCAAACCGAAGGAGGCAACGCCCGATGTACCCCTTTATCCGGATGTTCTGGCAGGTGTGGAAATACCGCAAGGCCGCGCCGATTTCGGTGTTCGATACGCATGTCTCGCACCATGTCTGCCTGCCGTGGGATCTGGACATGTGGATGGAGCTGAACAACGGGCGTACACTGACGCTGTACGATCTGGGGCGCATCCCGATGGCCTATCGCGTGGGGCTGGTGGATGTGCTCAAGCGCAAGCGCTGGGGGCTGACCATGGCCGGGGCGAGCGTGCGCTATCGCCGCCGGGTGCGGATGTTCGAGAAGGTCGAGATGCATTCGCGGGGCGCCTACTGGGACGAGCGGTTCTTTTATATCGAACAGTCGATGTGGAATGCGGATGGCGAATGTGCGAGCCATATCCTTTATCGCAGCGCCGTGACCGGCAAGGACGGGATCGTGCCGCCGACCGAGATGATCCGCGAGCTTGGCGTCGACGCGCCCTCGCCGCCCCCGCCCGACTGGGTCAAGGCGTGGATCGAGGCCGACAACGTGCGCCCTTGGCCGCCGATGCAGGATTGACTTGAAAGCCGCACTTTGAGCCTGTCTTATCGCGGGCAAGGCTTGGGGGAGAGAATGACGGAACCGTCGCGGCGCAAACGCATCTGGGGCTGGTACTTTTTCGATTGGGCCAGCCAGCCATACCATACATTGCTGGTCACATTCGTCTTCGGGCCGTTCTTCGCCTCGGTGGCGTCGGAATATTTCATGGATTCCGGACTGGCAGAGGAGGCCGCCGACGCCCGCGCACAGAGCATGTGGTCGCTCTGCCTGACGGTGACGGGTCTGATCATCGGGTTCGGGGCGCCGTTCATCGGGGCGCTGGCCGATACCGCCGGGCGGCGGCTGCCGTGGATCGTGGCGTTCTCGGTGATGTACGTGGTGGGCGCCACCGGCATCTGGTGGACCCAGCCGGACGGGTCGAACATGCTCTGGGCGCTGTCCTGCTTCGGGATCGGGTTCATCGGGGCGGAATACGCGCTGATCTTCGTCAATTCCCAACTTCCCTCGCTGGCGCCCAAGGAAGAGGCCGGGGCGGTCTCGGGCTCGGGCTTTGCCTTCGGTTATGTCGGCGGGGTCGTATCGCTGGCGATCATGCTGGCGCTGTTCTTCGACGATGGCGGCAAGACGCTCCTTGGGGCCGATCCGGCGCTGGGGCTCGACCCGGAACAGCGCGAGGGCACACGGATCGTGGGGCCGTTCACGGCGCTCTGGTTCGCGGTGTTCATGATCCCCTATTTCCTTTGGGTGCGCGATACCGGCCCGGCGAGAAAGGGGCGCGGAGTGGGCGATGCGCTGCGGCTTCTGAAAAAGTCGATCGTGGCGCTGAAACACCGGGTGAGCCTGTCGGTCTATCTTGGCTCGTCGATGTTCTACCGCGACGCGGTGAATGGGCTTTACGGGTTCGGGGGCACCTATGCGGTGCTGGTGCTGAACTGGAACTTCGTGCAATTGGGCATTTTCGGCGTCGTCGGCGCGATCTCGGCGGCGGTGTTCAGCTGGGTCGGCGGGCGGTTCGACCGCGCCTTCGGGCCCAAGCCGGTGATCATCGTGGCGATTCTCGGGCTGATGCTGGTCTGCTTCACCGTGGTGGGCATGGACCGGACACAGTTCTTCGGCTTCCCGTTGGCCGAAGGGTCGGAATTGCCGGATATGGTGTTCTTCGGCTGCGGCGTGCTGATCGGGGGGCTGGGCGGCACGTTGCAGGCGTCGAGCCGCACGCTGATGGTGCGCCATACCGATCCCGCCGCGCCGACCGAGAGCTTCGGGCTCTACGGCCTGTCGGGGCGGGCGACAGCCTTTATGGCGCCGGCGCTGATCGGGCTTGTCACCACGCTCAGCGGCAGTGCGCGGATCGGTGTCTCGCCGGTAATTCTTCTTTTCCTGATCGGCCTCGTCCTGCTACGCTGGGTGAAAGCAGAAGGGGACAGCGAAACATGGTCCGTCACGTCACACTGATCGCGCTCATCATCGGCCTTGCGGGCTGTGGCGGGTCGGCGCCGCGGGAATATGCCGCGAGCGAACCGATCCTCTCGACCCAGAATATTCCGGCAGCGATGCAGGGCGTCGAGGCAAAGCAGCTTTTCGGCGCCAAGGCGCAGTCCTCGCAACAGGCGCCCACACCGTTCGGCAGCTATGCCAAGGGCTGTGCGGCCGGCAGCGTGCAACTGCCCGAGACCGGCCCCACATGGCAGGCGATGCGGCTGTCGCGAAACCGCAACTGGGGCCACCCCGAGGCCATCGACTTCATCAAGAAACTGTCGGCCAAGGCGGCGCAGCAGCCGGGCTGGGAAGGGCTCTATATCGGCGATATCAGCCAGCCGCGCGGCGGGCCGATGCTGACCGGGCACCGGAGCCACCAGATCGGCCTCGACGTCGATATCTGGATGCTGCCGCCCAAGCGGCTGAACCTCTCCCGGGCAGAGCGCGAGAACCTGTCGTCGATCTCGCTCCGTCGGGCCAATGGCGCCTATACCAACGACAACTGGACCCGCCAGCATCACGAGGTCATCAAGGCCGCCGCCCAAGACCCGCGCACCGCGCGGATCTTCGTCTTCCCCGGCGCCAAGGTGCGGATGTGCAAGGAAGAGACGGGCGACCGCTCCTACCTGCGCAAGATCAGGCCGTGGTACGGGCACCATTACCATTTTCACGTCAGGCTGAGCTGTCCGCGGGGGGCCAAGAACTGCGAGAATCAGGCCGCGCCGCCGGCCGGCGATGGCTGTGACGATGCCGAGGAATGGGTGCGCAACATCGTCAACCCGCCGCCGCCCGACCCCAACGCCCCGCGCCCCAACCCCCGGCGCGAGTTGACCATGGCGGACCTGCCGAACCAGTGTGTCTCGGTGCTGACCTCGGAATGAGCCCCCTTGCCGGAAAGCGGGCCAGCCTGTAGGGGCGTCCGACCGCCCGGACGGGCCCGCTTTCGCAAGGATCGCACGTCATGAAACACCACCTGCTTCCCGGTATCCTGGCCATGGCCGCGATCGTCGTGGCCTCGAACATCCTCGTGCAGTTCCTGTTCGGCCAGTGGCTGACATGGGGGGCGTTCACCTATCCGCTGGCATTCCTCGTCACCGACGTGATGAACCGGGTCTATGGGCGCGACGCCGCGCGGCGGGTGGTCTTTGCCGGGTTCCTCGTGGGGCTGGCCTGTTCGTTCATCGGCACGCAGATCTCCGGCGAGTTCGGCCCGCTCGTCACCCTGCGCATCGCGCTTGGCTCGGCCGTTGCGTTCCTCACGGCGCAGCTTCTGGATATCGCTGTTTTCGACCGTCTTCGGGCCGGGGCGTGGTGGCGCGCGCCGATGGTCTCGTCGCTGATCGGCAGCACCGTGGACACCGCGCTTTTCTTCACCATCGCCTTCTCTGCAAGCCTTGCCCTGCTGGAGCCCGGGAACGATGTCGGCTGGGCCAACGAAATCCTGCCGCTTCTGGGCCTCGGGCCGGCGGTGCCGCTCTGGATCTCGCTCGCGGTGGCGGACTGGATGGTCAAACTGGCGCTGGCTTTGCTCACTCTAGTGCCGTTTCGCATCATCGTGAGGTCACTGACGCGCCGTGCCACATGATTTTGTTTTGACAAAGCGAAATTCTGTGTCAGGCTGTGGATAACAGCAACCAGCGAAAGGAGGTGATCCAGTGTCTATAGAGGTATTGGAGAGAGGTGACGGAACAGTTCGGGAGGGTCTCGTCTAGGGCAGCCCCTGGGCGCGTGACGCCCCCGGATTGGTGCGCCTAACCGCACCGCCTCCTTAAACTCTAGAGGGCCGCTTCCTTATCGGGGCGGCCCTTTTGAATTTGGCCATTTCGCCTGTCTGTATTACGTCGGTATCTTGTCGGTATCACGTCGGTGCCGATCGCGCCGCGCCAAAGAGGGCCCATGCTGCATATCAGCGATCAGATCACCATCGAGGACTGGGAACTGACCGAACAGTTCACCCGCTCGCGCGGCCCCGGCGGGCAGAACGTCAACAAGGTGTCGACGGCGGTCGAACTGCGCTTCGAGGCCGAGCGTTCGCCCAACCTGCCCGACCCGGTGAAACGGCGGCTCAAGCGGCTGGCCGGCCGACGCTGGACAAAGGACGGCGCGGTGCTGATCCAGGTCGAGGAAACCCGCAGCCAGGCCCGCAACCGCGACATTGCGCGGGAACGTCTGGCGGAGTTGGTGAAGAAGGCCTGCGAAAAGCCGAAACGGCGGATACCCACGCGGCCCTCGCTGGGCTCGAAGAAACGGCGGCTGAAGGCAAAGAAGGTGCGCGGGGAGGTGAAGGCCTTGCGGGGGCGCGTTGAGGGGGATGAGTGAGACTGCTCACGCGAAGCCACAGGGGCTGAGTTGTCGCCCGGAACAAAGCCGCGCCTTGGCGCGGCGCCGGGCGAGCGCCGGCCCGTCCCCACGGGCAGGCGCTTTGGCGGTGTTGCGTGACGTTCTTGGGTAAGATGTAGTCGGCGCCATAAATCGCCCGCCACATCCGTTGCAGCGCCTCCCCACGGGCCGGCGCTCGCCCGACGGTTAATCAGCGAGCGAATGGTGCGGCTTCGGGAACTATACGTGCTACGGATTGCGGGACGCGCGAAGCTCCTCGCTTTTTGCTGAAGAGGTGAGGCACGAATATCGCCTCGCGCTGGCCGGGCGGCATGTGGTTGTCTTTCGACCGATTATGGAGGTTTGCAGGCGATCCGGGTGCTGCACAAGCAAACGGGATGCTTCGCTTCAAGATCATGCGAGAAGCCAACTACCCCATGCTTTGTCCCACCTCTCCCAACGTCACAAACCCCAACCCCCGCTCCACAATCGCCCCCAAAAACCGCCGCAAATCCTCCGGCGTCGAGAAGAATTGCGAGCCCTTCCCCGGCGCCCGGATGTCGTGGCCGGCGAAGACCCCCGTACCGCCCGCATCGGCGATCCGGTCGAGGAGGCGCCCCTGCCACTCCCATCCGGGGAAGGCGCGGTGCTGGAAGTCGCAGAACCCCACGCAATTCACCGCGTTATGCGGGCCGGGGTGGTGGTAGATGCGGGTGGGGATGTCGGCCTCGGAGAGGTTCTTGGGTCCGGCGGCGCGGGTGACGGGGAAGCGTTTGGCGGTCTCGGGCAGCGTTTCTTCGGTGAAGGCGTGAAAGGGGCTGGCGAAGCTTTTGGCGGGGAAGCCCGCGGCGCGGTGTTCGGCCACGCCTGCGTCGATTTCATGTTCCAGCCAATGGGCCAGCCCGTGCTGGCGCAGGTAGGGGCCGAGCTTGGGATGGGTGCGGGAGTGGAAGGCGATTTCGTGGCCGTCCGCCTGCAGGGCAAGGAGTTTTTTCACCTGCCGGGGCTTGGCATTGTGCAGGTTGCACACGCAAAACGTGGCGCGGGCGCCGAATTCGTCGAAAATCGGCCTTGCGGCGTGCCAGCTTCCGGCGAAGAGATCGTCGAAGGTGAGGCAGACCGCGCCGGTCACACCACCACCTCGAGCGCCTCCTGTTCCCCCACGCCAAAGACGCGCTTGTACCGGGCGATTTCGCTTTCCGGGCCCATCGCCTTGTTGGGATTGTCGGAGAGCTTCACCGTGGGTCGGCCATTGGCTGTGACCGCCTTGCAGACCAGCGAGAAGGGGTTGAGCCGGTCGTCCGGCGTCAACCCGCGGAAGTCGTTCGTCAGCAGCGTGCCCCAGCCGAAGGAAGGGCGGCAGCGGCCGGCGAACTGGGTGTGCAGGTCGATGATCTTGTCGGTGTCGAGCCCGTCGGAAAAGATGATGAGCTTCTTCGTCGGGTCCTCGCCGCGGGATTTCCACCAGTCGATGGCGATCTCGGCGCCGGTGGCCGGATCGCCGCTGTCGACGCGGATGCCCGTCCAGCCCGCCAGCCAGTCGGGGGCGCGGTCGAGGAAGCCCTTGGTGCCATAGGTGTCGGGCAGGATGATGCGCAGGTTGCCGTCATGCTCCTCGTGCCAGTCGGAGAGCACGTCATAGGGCGCGCGGGCGAGGTCTTCGTCGGTATCGGCCAGCGCGGCATAGACCATCGGCAGCTCATGGGCGTTGGTCCCGATCGCCTCGAGGTCGCGGTTCTTGGCGATGAGACAGTTCGAGGTGCCGACGAATTTCTCGCCCAGCCCCTCGCACATGGCGCGCACGCACCAGTCCTGCCAGAGGAAGGAATGGCGGCGGCGGGTGCCGAAATCGGCGATGCGCAACCCGTCGACATCGCGGAGGCGCTCGACCTTTTCCCACAGCTTGGTCATGGCGCGGGCATAGAGCACCTGCAGCTCGAACCGGCGCATGTCGTGCAGGACGGCGCGGCCGCGCAACTCCATCAGCACCGCCAGCGCGGGGATTTCCCAAAGCATCACCTCGGGCCACGAGCCTTCGAAGGTGAGTTCATACTGCCCGTCGCGCTTTTCAAGCTGGTAGGGGGGCAGGCGCAGGTTCTCGAACCATTCCATGAAGGCGGG
This sequence comes from Roseovarius sp., assembly GCA_040220035.1. Lineage (GTDB taxonomy): Bacteria > Pseudomonadota > Alphaproteobacteria > Rhodobacterales > Rhodobacteraceae > Roseovarius. Next base: position 52,464 of record JAVJTX010000006.1, read on the forward strand.
TGTGAACATCTGGCGCTTGCCATAGAAGGTGTTGCCGCGCAGCCACGTGCTTTCGCCGCGGGTGAGCGAGAGCGAGCGGATATGGTCGAGCTGTTCGCGCAGCTCGCCCTCGTCCACCAGTTCGGCCAGCTTGACGTCGGTCGAGCGGTTGATCAGCGAGAAGGTGACCTGCGTGTCCGGCCGGTTGCGGAACACCGACTGGCACATCAGCAGCTTGTAGAAATCCGTGTCGATGAGCGAGCGGACGATCGGGTCGATCTTCCATTTGTGGTTCCAGACACGGGTCGCGATATCGACCATGGTATTCCTCCCGGGCGGGTTGCCGGACCGGTTAAAGCAAAGGGGGGCGGGGGTGGCAAGCCTTGGCGGTTTCGCCGCTCAGCCGCCGTGTTCGGCCTTGCTGTCCTCGGGCGCCTCGGCGCGTTCGTTCAGGCCGTAGTCGCGCAGGACGTGGGCCACGCGGAGGCGGTAATCGGCGAAGAGGCCCGCACGGCCCTTCGACTGGGCGCTTCGGTGGGCGGCAAGCTGGCGCCATTCCTCGACCGCCGCCTCGCTTTCCCAAAAGGAGAGGGAGAGGAGCTTTTCGGGGTGCATCAGGCTCTGGAACCGCTCGACGGAGATGAAGCCGTCGATCTGTTCGGCGAGCGGGCGCATCAAGGCGGCGATGTCGAGATAGTGGTCCTGATTTCCCTCGGCGGGTATGACCTCGAAGATGATGGCGATCATTGGCTGTCTCCGTATGGTGTTCGTGCGCGAGTGTCGGGGGTGTGGCCCCCGGGGGCAAGCGGTGTTCTCGTGGCGCGCCGGGGGGCCAGCCCCCCACGTTGAAACCTTGAGGTTTCAACGCTCCCCCCGGGATATTTCGACCAAGAAGAAGCGGGGGATGGTTTCCCCCTGCGGCGCAATACCAGATTGCAGGGGAGATAAGGCCAGTATACCCTTGGCCTCATGCCGATCCCCGTCGAGACTTTCTTCCTCAATCCCGAAGCGCAGGGCACGCTGCAGGCGCAGATTCAGCAGATGATCGCGCAGGGCATCCTGTCGGGGCGGCTGCGGAAGGGGGAAAAGCTGCCCTCGTCGCGCAAGCTGGCGCAGCATCTGGGCGTCAGCCGGATCACGGTGACGCTGGCCTATACCGAGCTGCAGGCCTCCGATTACCTCGAATCGCGGGATCGATCGGGCTATTTCGTCTCGCAGAACGCGCCGGAGCCGCCGCAATTCGCGGCAAGGCATCCAAGGCAGGACAGCATCGACTGGTCGCGGGCGCTGGGCCGTCGCTTTACCGGCGGGGCGACGCCGGTAAAGCCGCGCGACTGGTGGAGCTTCCGCTATCCTTTCGTCTATGGGCAGACCGATCCGTCGCTCTTCGATCATGCCAACTGGCGGCATTGCGCGCTGCGGGCGCTGGGGCAGAAGGATTTTCAGGCGCTGACGACGGATTACTATGACAATGACGACCTGCAACTGACCGAGTTCATCGCCCGGCATACATTGCCACGGCGGGGGATATTGGCGCGGCCCGAGGAAATCCTCGTGACGATGGGGGCGCAGAACGCGTTGTGGCTGACGGCGCAGGTATTGCTGACCCAGAGGCGTACGGCGGTGGCGGAGGAGCCCTGCTACCACGCGCTGCGGGATATCCTGACGCAGTCACGCTGTCACCTTGCCCCCGTGCCGGTGGACCGCGACGGGCTGCCGCCCGAGGCGCTGCCCGATAGCGCCGACGTGATCTTTACCACGCCCAGCCACCAGTCGCCCACCAATGCCACCATGCCGATGGCGCGGCGCAAGGCGCTGCTGGCAAGGGCGCGGGAGATGGAAGCGCTGATCGTCGAGGATGATTACGAGTTCGAGATGGCGTTTCTGCGGGCGCCGTTGCCGGCGCTGAAATCGCTCGATACCGATGGGCGGGTGATCTATGTGGGCAGTTTTTCCAAGTCGATCTTTCCGGGGCTGCGGCTGGGCTACCTCGTCGGGCCGGAGCCGTTTATCCGCGAGGCGCGGGCGCTCAGGGCGAGTGTCTATCGGCATCCGCCGGGGCATATCCAGCGGACGGCGGCCTATTTCCTGAGCCTTGGGCATTACGACAGCCTGATCCGGCGCATGGGGCAGGTGTTTTCGCGGCGGCGCAAAGTGATGGAGGAGGCGCTGGCCGGCCACGGCCTTGGCGTGGCCGGGCGCGGGGTCTTCGGCGGCTCGTCGATCTGGATGCGGGCGCCCGAGACGGTGAATACGAGAGAGCTTGACCGGCGGCTGCGCGACAAGGGCGTGCTGATCGAGCCGGGGCGGCCCTTCTTCCACGCCGCCGAGCCGCCGGAGAATTTCTACCGGCTCGCCTATTCCTCGATTTCCTCCGAACGCATCCCGGAAGGGGTGGCGCGGCTGGCGACCGAACTGGCGCTGATGCGCTGACTGGTCTTAGTCGGGCGAAGTTTTTGGCCCTAACGATGCCCCCGCCGCTGCCGTAGGTTCGCCGCAACTCCGGCGCGCGGCCGGCTTGGATTTCAGGAGACACCCGCATGAAAATGACGACCGAAGAAGCTTTCGTAAAAACGCTTCAGATGCATGGCATCCAGCATGCCTTTGGGATCATCGGTTCCGCGATGATGCCGATTTCGGATATCTTCCCCAAGGCGGGGATCACCTTCTGGGATTGCGCGCATGAGGGCAGCGCCGGGATGATGGCCGATGGCTATACCCGCGCGACCGGCAAGATGAGCATGATGATCGCCCAGAACGGCCCCGGCATCACCAATTTCGTGACCGCCGTGAAAACCGCCTACTGGAATCACACGCCGCTGCTGCTGGTGACGCCGCAGGCGGCGAACAAGACCATCGGGCAGGGCGGCTTTCAGGAAGTCGAGCAGATGAAGCTGTTCGAGGACATGGTCGCCTATCAGGAAGAGGTGCGCGATCCCACGCGGATTGCCGAGGTGCTCAACCGGGTGATCCTCAAGGCCAAGCGCCTGAGCGCCCCGGCGCAGATCAATATCCCCCGGGATTACTGGACGCAGGTGGTGGACATCGCCCTGCCGCAGATCGTGGAATTCGAGCGGCCGACCGGCGGGACGGACTCGCTTGACCGGGCGGCGGACCTTCTGAATACGGCGAAATTCCCGGTGATCCTGAACGGGGCGGGCGTGGTTCTGGCCGGCGGGATCGAGGCGTCGAAGAAGCTGGCCGAACGGCTGGATGCGCCGGTCTGCGTGGGCTACCAGCACAACGATGCCTTCCCGGGTTCGCACCCGCTCTTTGCCGGGCCGCTGGGCTATAACGGCTCGAAGGCGGGAATGGAGCTGATCTCGCAGGCGGATGTGGTGCTGTGCCTTGGCACGCGGCTCAACCCTTTCTCGACCCTGCCGGGGTACGGGATCGACTACTGGCCCAAGGACGCCAAGATCATTCAGGTTGATCTGAACCCCGATCGGATCGGCCTGACCAAGCCGGTCAGTGTGGGGATCGTGGGCGACGCCAAGGCGGTGGCCGAGGGGATCCTCGACCGGCTGTCGGACAGTGCGGGCGACAAGGGGCGCGACGAGCGCAAGGCGCTGATCGACAAGACGAAATCGACATGGGCGCAGCAATTGTCGAGCATGGATCACGAGGATGACGACCCCGGCACCACGTGGAACGAACGGGCGCGTAACGACAAGCCCGACTGGATGAGCCCGCGCATGGCGTGGCGGGCGATTCAAGCCGCCCTGCCGAAGGAGGCGATCATCTCGTCGGATATCGGCAACAACTGTGCCATCGGCAATGCCTATCCTTCGTTTGAAGAGGGCCGGAAATACCTTGCGCCGGGGCTGTTTGGCCCTTGCGGCTATGGCCTGCCCTCGGTGATGGGCGCCAAGATCGGCTGTCCGGACGTGCCGGTGGTGGGGTTTGCCGGGGATGGCGCCTTTGGCATTGCCGTCAACGAACTGACCGCCATCGGGCGGGGGGAATGGCCGGCGATGACGCAGATCGTGTTCCGCAACTACCAGTGGGGCGCCGAGAAGCGGAATTCGACCCTGTGGTTCGACGACAATTTCGTCGGCACCGAGCTTGACGAGGGTGTAAGCTATGCCGGGATCGCCAATGCCTGTGGGCTCAAGGGCGTGGTGGCGCGGACGATGGACGAGCTGACCGACGCGCTGAACCAAGCGATCAAGGACCAGATGGAGAATGGCAAGACCACCCTGATCGAGGCGATGATCAACCAGGAACTGGGCGAGCCGTTCCGCCGCGACGCGATGAAGAAACCGGTGGAAGTGGCCGGCATCGACGCGGGCGACATGCGCGAGCAGGTGGTCTGAACCGATGAGCGGCGCCGGCGGCGAGGACGCGATACTGGTTCTCAATGCCGGGTCCTCTTCCATCAAGTTCGCGGTGTTCGGCGGCGACCTGAAGGAGCGGCTGCGCGGCATGGCCGAGGGCATCGGCGGCGAGGGGTCGCTTCGGGTCGGTCGCGACCGGCAGGCGGCCAGCTTCGGCACCCACGCCGCCGCGCTGGCCGCGGTGCTGGAGGGGCTGGCGGCGCAGGGGTTCTCGGCCGACAGGTTCCGGGCGGCGGCCCACCGGGTGGTGCATGGCGGCATGGAATTGACCGAACCGGCGAAGATCGACGTGCATGTGCTGGCGGGCATCCGGCGCTGCGTGCCGCTGGCGCCGCTGCACAACCCGCACAACCTTGCCGCCATCGAGACGCTGGCAAGGCTGGCGCCGGACCTGCCGCAATGCGCCAGTTTCGATACCGGGTTTCACGCCTCCAACCCCGAGGTGGCCAAACGTTACGCCCTGCCGGCGGATATCGAGGCGCGGGGCATACGGCGCTACGGGTTTCACGGGCTGTCCTATGCCTCGCTCGTGCGGGCCATGCCGGGCGTGACGGGCGCGGCGCTGCCCAAGCGGTTGCTGGCCTTTCACCTCGGCAACGGCGCCTCGATCTGCGCCATTCGCGACGGGCGGTCGGTGGCGACGACGATGGGCTATTCGCCGCTCGAGGGGCTGAGCATGGGCACCCGCGCCGGAAGCATAGACGGCAACGCCGTCCTGCGGCTGGCGGGCGAGGACGGGATGGATGCGACGCTTCGGATGCTGAACAAGGAAAGCGGGCTCTGGGGCCTGTCGGGCGGCATTTCGGACATGCGCGCGCTGCTGGAGGATGGCGGCGAGCGGAGCCGCTTCGCGGTGGAGCATTTCTGCTACTGGGCGGTGCGCCATGCCGGCTCGATGATCGCGGCGATGGAGGGGCTGGATGCCGTGGTGTTCACCGGCGGGATCGGAGAGAACGCGGGGCCGGTCCGGGCACGCATCGCGCAGCGGCTGGGCTGGCTGGGGCTGACGCTGGATGCCAAGGCCAATGACAATGGGCATGCAAAGCTGCATGCCGAGGGGTCCGATGTGGGCTGCTGGATCGTCGAGGCACAGGAAGAACGCCGGATCGCGGCGGATGCGCTGGACTTGCTGGGGGCGGGATGATTGGATCGAACGGGAAAATCGTCTGGATTTCGGGCGAGGGCGGGACGCGTGGTTTTTCGCATGTAGAAACTCCGGAACGGGGTCGCGCGCCCTTTCAATCTGTCCTAATGTGCCGCTGAGTTGGGAGACAATATTCAGATGAGCTTTGAACAACCGCGAATCAATACCTCGCCCAAGGTGTCGGATGAGGTGCGGAAGACCACGTGCTACATGTGCGCCTGCCGCTGCGGGATCAACGTGCACATGAAGGACGGCAAGGTCGCCTATATCGAGGGCAACCGCGACCATCCGGTGAACAAGGGCGTCCTGTGCGCCAAGGGGTCGGCGGGGATCATGCAGGTCAACGCGCCCTCGCGTTTGCGGGCGCCGTTGAAGCGTGTCGGCCCGCGCGGCTCGGGCGAGTTCGAGGAGATCAGCTGGGACGAGGCGCTCGACATCGCCGCCGGGTGGTTGGAGCCGCTCAGGAAAGAGGACCCCTCGAAGCTGGCCTTCTTCACCGGCCGGGATCAGAGCCAGTCCTTCACAAGCTTTTGGGCGCAGAATTTCGGCACGCCCAACTATGCCGCGCATGGCGGCTTCTGCTCGGTCAACATGGCCGCCGCCGGCATCTACACGATGGGCGGGGCGTTCTGGGAATTCGGACAGCCCGACTGGGACCATACCAAGCTGTTCATGATCTTCGGCGTGGCCGAGGACCACGACAGCAACCCGATCAAGATGGGCATCGGCAAGATCAAGGCGCGGGGCGCCAAGGTGATCGGGGTGAACCCGATCCGCTCGGGCTATAACGCCGTGGCCGATGACTGGGTCGGGATCACGCCGGGCACGGATGGCCTCTTTATCCTGTCGCTGGTGCATTGCCTTTTGAAGGCCGGCAAGATCGACCTCGATTATCTCGCCCGCTACACCAACGCCGCCTGTATCGTGAACCGGGATTCGAAATCGGCCGAATACGGGCTGTTCCTGCGCGACGCGGATGGCAAGCCGCAGGTGATCGACCGCAACACCGGCAAGCTCGCCCCGTTCGATCAGAAGGGCGTGCGCCCCGACCTGTCGGCCAGCTACCGGGACGGTGACATCACCCACAAGCCGGTGATGCACCTGATGGCGTCTCGTTACCTTGCCAAGGAATACGCGCCCGAGGCCGTGGCCGAACGCTGTGGCGTGAAGCCCGCCAAGATCCGGGCGATCGCCAACGAACTGGCGCGCGTGGCCTTCGAGGAAGAGATCGTGCTCGAGCGGGAATGGACCGATTTCCGTGGTGAGACGCATTCCGTCATGAAGGGCCGCCCGGTCAGCTTTCACGCGATGCGCGGCATCTCGGCCCATTCCAACGGGTTCCAGACCTGCCGGGCGCTGCACATGCTGCAGATCCTGCTGGGCACGGTCGAGGTGCCCGGCGGATTCCGTTTCAAGCCGCCCTATCCCAAGCCCGTCACCGCCCACCCGACGCCGCATTGCAAGTTCACCCCCGACGCGCCGCTCGATGGCCCGCATCTGGGCTTCGTGCGCGGGCCGGAACATCTGGCGCTGAAGGAGGATGGCACGCCCGCGCGGATCGACAAGGCGTTCACATGGGAAAACCCGATGAGCGCGCATGGGCTCATGCACATGGTGATCAGCAACGCCCATGCGGGCGATCCCTACAAGATCGACACGCTGTTCATGTACATGGCCAACATGTCGTGGAATTCGAGCATGAACACGCGCGGCGTGATCGACATGCTGACGGACAAGGATGAAAACGGCGAATATGTCATCCCCCGGATCATCTATTCGGATGCGTATAGCTCCGAGATGGTCGCCTATGCCGACCTGATCCTGCCCGACACGACCTATCTTGAACGCTACGACTGTATCAGCCTGCTCGACCGCCCGATCTGCGAGGCCGACGCGGCGGCCGACGCGATCCGCTGGCCGGTGGTGGAACCCGACCGCGACGTGCGCGGCTTTCAGACGGTGCTGGTGCAACTGGCCAACAAGCTCAAGCTGCCGGGGTTCACGGATGAGGCGGGCGCGGCGAAATACACCGATTACGCCGATTACATCACCAACCACGAGCGCAAGCCGGGCATCGGCCCGCTGGCCGGGTGGCGCAGCGGCAAGACGGGCCTGACCCACGGGCGCGGCGCGCCGAACCCGTCGCAATTGAAAACCTACATCGCCAATGGCGGGTTCTTCATCAAGCATATCCCCGAAGAGGCGGCCTATATGAAGCCGTGGAACATGGCCTATCAGGACTGGGCCGTGGGGATGGGCATCTATGACAGCCCGCAGCCTTATATCTTCGACCTCTATGTCGAGACGATGCGCCACTTCCAGCTGGCCGCCGAAGGCCATGGCGAACGCCAGCCGCCCGCGCATCTTCGCGAGCGGATCAAGCAGACGATGGACCCGCTGCCGGTGTGGTACCCGCCTTTCGAGGATGGCAGCGTGGACGTCGAGGAGTACCCGGTTCACGCCCTGACCCAGCGGCCGATGGCGATGTATCACAGCTGGGGCTCACAGAACGCGTGGCTGCGGCAGATCCACGGCCAGAACCCGCTATACGTGCCGACGAAGATCTGGGAGGCACAGGGCTTTGCCGAGGGCGACTGGGCGCGTGTGAGCTCGGCCCATGGCGAGATCACCGTGCCGGTGGCGCATATGGCGGCGCTGAACGAAAACACGGTTTGGACATGGAACGCCATCGGCAAGCGCAAGGGCGCTTGGGCGCTGGAAGAGGACGCGCCGGAGGCGACAAGGGGCTTCCTGCTGAACCACCTCATCCACGAATTGCTGCCGCCCAAGGGCGACGGGCTGCGCTGGTCGAACTCCGACCCGATCACCGGGCAAGCGGCATGGTTCGACCTGCGCGTGAAGATCGAAAAGACGGCGGCCCCGGATCAGGCCAAGCCCGAATTCAGCGCGATGCGTTCGCCCGTCGGCAAGGGCCCGGACGAGCTGCGCTGGAAGGTGGGCGAATGAGCGCCGCAGAGATACAGGGCCGCGACGGCGTGCGGCTGGCCACATGGGCCGATGGGCCCGAGGGGGCGCCGGCGCTGGTGTTCATCCACGGCTGGGCGCAGCAATCTCTCTGCTGGGGCCCGGTGATGGCGCGGCTGAAAGACCGGTTCCGCGTGGTGACGATGGACCTGCGCGGCCACGGCGCGTCTGACAAGCCCGAGGGCGATGACCCCTACACCGATACGTCGCTCTGGGCCGATGACGTGAAGGCGGTGATCGAGGGGCACGGGCTGACGCGGCCGGTGCTGGTCGGCTGGTCCTATGGCAGCCGGGTGATCGCCTCGTACCTGTCGGTGCATGGCGACTTGGCGCTGGGCGGCGTGGTGTTGGCCGGCGGCATCCTGACCATCGGCGCCGCCCGCGAAGACTGGATGGTGGGGCGGTCGAGCCCCGGCGTGCGGCGCGACCTCTACACTGGCGACCTGCCGAGGCGGCTGACGGCCACCGCGAAATTCGTGCGGGAATGTACCGCCAAGCCGCTCGATACGCAGACGTATGGTGAACTGGTGGGCGCCAACATGCTCTGCCCGCCGCATGTGCGCCGGGCGCTCTTTGCGCCGACATGGGATTTCCGCCCGGTATACGAAGCGATGACCTGCCCCGGTCTGGTGATCCACGGAGCGGATGACGCGGTCGTCTCTGCCGCGACCGGAGAGGCGGCGGCGGAGCTGATGAAAGACGCCCGCTACCTCGCCTATGACGGGGTAGGTCACGCCCCCTTCCTCGAAAACCCTGACCGGTTCGCGGCGGATGTCGCGGACTTCACCCAAACCCGTGCCAGACGGAAGGAGGCGGTATGACAAGCCTGCCAGAAAAGACCGACCGCAAGCTGGGGCTGGTGATCGACCTCGACACCTGTGTCGGCTGTCATGCCTGCGTGGTCAGCTGCAAGGGCTGGAACACCGAGAATTACGGCGCCCCCCTGTCGGATCAGGAGCCTTACGGCGCCGACCCCTCGGGCACCTTCCTCAACCGGGTGCATTCCTACGAGGTGCAGCCCGAGGAGGGCGCCGCACAGCTCATCCATTTCCCCAAAAGCTGCCTGCATTGCGACGATGCGCCCTGTGTCACCGTCTGCCCCACCGGGGCCAGCTACAAGCGGGTCGAGGACGGCATCGTTCTGGTGAACGAAATCGCCTGCATCGGCTGCGGGTTGTGCGCCTGGGCCTGCCCCTATGGCGCGCGGGAGATGGACGCGGCCGAGGGCGTGATGAAGAAATGCACGCTCTGCGTCGACCGGATCTACAACGTGAACCTCCCCGAGGAAGACCGGGTGCCCGCCTGCGTGCGCACCTGCCCGGCCGGCGCGCGGCATTTCGGCGATCTCGGCGACCCCGAGAGCGACGTCTCGAAACTGGTCGAGGAGCGGGGTGGCATGGACCTGATGCCCGAGCAGGGTACCAAGCCCGTCAACAAGTACCTGCCGCCGCGTCCCAAGGACGAACTGGATCAGGTCGACGTTCTGGCGCCCTACCTGAAACCCGTGGCGGAGGAGCCGAAAGGGTTCATCGGCTGGCTCGACAAGACCCTGGAGAAGTTCTGACATGCATCCGGCGCCTTCCGTCATCATCTTCACCACCCTGTCGGGGCTGGGCTTTGGCCTTCTGGCATGGCTCGGGCTGGGCTTTCCGCAGGTCACCGGCTGGGTCGCCTTCACCTTCTTCGCCATCGCCTATGCGCTGGCGGTGGGCGGGCTGGTTTCCTCCACCTTCCACCTCGGCCACCCCGAGCGGGCGCTGCTGGCCTTTACCCAGTGGCGCACCTCATGGCTGAGCCGCGAGGGGGTGGTCTCGGTCGCCACGCTGCTGGTGATGGCGGTCTATGGCGCGGGGCTGGTCTTCTGGGGCGAAAGCTGGCGCATCCTCGGCGTGATCGGCGCGGTTCTGTCACTGGGCACGGTGGTCTGCACGGCGATGATCTATGCGCAGATGAAGACGGTGCCGCGCTGGAAAACACCGCTGACCCCGCTTCTCTACCTGATGCTGTCGCTGGCCGGCGGCGCGCTGCTGGCGGGGCAGGTAAAGGCGGCGATGCTGCTCCTGCCGCTGGCGGCGGCGACGCAGGTTCTGTGGTGGATGCGCGGCGACGGGGCGTTCGAACAAAGCGGCACGACGCTGGCGACGGCCACCGGGCTGGGCGGCACCGGCAAGGTGCGCTCGTTCGAGCATCCCCATACCGGCAGCAATTACCTGCTGCGGGAATTCACCTTTCAGGTGGGCCGCAAACACGCCACGAAGCTGCGCTCGATCGCCATGCTGCTGGGCTACGTGCTGCCCTTCTCGCTGCTGATCATGCCGTTTTCCCATGCGCTGGCGCTGGTGGCGGTGGTCAGCCACCTGATCGGCATCGCGACCAGCCGCTGGCTGTTCTTCGCCGAGGCCGAGCACGTCGTGGGCCTCTATTACGGCAAGCGCTAGGCCCGACGCCCCAGCCCTCGCAGGCTGCCACGCGCCCGGCTTCTTCTTGGGAATAAATATCCAAATCCCGACGGTTCAGCGGGCAATGGCGCCAGCGGGCTCTGCCCCTGAGCGCCAGTGAAGCTGCCGGGGCGCGACGGGCCTCACCCCCACCCGTCGGTCCATTCATCCGCCTTCGGATCGACCCGGTTCCGCCGGAACCGCTTCCATCGCACGCGGATCGCCCAGAACAGCGCAAACAGCACGATCAGCACGATGATATTGAACCACGGGATGATCCGCACGTCGGGCCCGGCGACCAGCTTGACGTTCACCGCGTTGGGATAGATCGAAATGAACTCGTTGCGCCAGCCATAGTGGCGGATCGACACCCACTTCGGGTTTTCCGAGGTCGATCGCAGGTCGGCCGCCTCGGCCTGCAGGTTCGAGGTGTCGAACTTGAAATAGGGCGGCCAGCCCCAGCCGGTATCCTCGTTGCGATAGACCATCACCCGGCCATTGCTGCGCACCGCCGTGATGAAGAACACGTCGCGGTTCACCGTGCCTTCGGCCTCGCCCGTGCCCTGATTGGCCCAGAAGATCGAGTTTTCGCCGAAATCGACCCGTTTCTCATAGGTGTCGGTGATCCGGGCGATGTCGTGCTGCGGCAGGGTGTAATGCAGAAAGGCGCCCACAAGCAGCCAGAAGGCGATGATGAAGACCCATTTGACGTAGACCATGCCGGCCCCTTTCCTGCTGTTGCGCGATTCCTGCCTGTAGGTCTTGCATATAAGCATGGTTGGGCCTTGGGCCAGACATGAGCGCGACTCTTCCGGAATTTCACGGCGTGTGGCGTGTGGCGCGGGGAGTGGGCGGGCTCTGGCCGGACTGGCCCCCAGCTTTCGTAAGGCCGCGAGGTCACGACCCGGGGCCGGGTCAGGGGGCGGCGCTGAGGATTTCGCCCACTTTCAGCGCGCGCATCGGGCTGCCGTCGACCTTGAGCTTGCCGGTCATGACCGCGGTCGTGGGGTTCTGGGTGCCCTCGACGATGTTGCGGAAGACCTCAGAGTTGGCGGTCAGCGTCAGGTCGGCGTCCCGATCGCTTTCCACGGCGCCGGTCTCGTCGACATAGAGCCGGCCAAGGTCGGGCATCGCGAGCGCGACAGAGCCCCGGATGCGGCCCTTGGCGCGGGCGCTGACGGCGGCGGTGAAGTCTTCGAGCGGTGTCATGGGCGGGGCTCCGGCTGGGGGTTGACGATACCATGCCAGAGCCAACGGGAAAGCAAAGTGTGACGGTGGGTCATTTCGGGCGCCACCCCGGCAAGGCGGCGCCCGGTGCCTCACCCGACCACATTGAACTCCGGCCCATAGGGATAGCCAGTGATGTTCTCGTGCCCCTCCTCGGTGACCACCAGCACGTCATGCTCGCGGTAGCCCCCCGCGCCGGGCTGGCCCTCCGGCAGGGTCAGCATCGGCTCCATCGAGATGACCATGCCGGGTTGCAGCACCGTGTCGATATCCTCGCGCAGTTCGAGGCCCCTCTCGCGCCCGTAATAATGGCTGAGGATGCCGAAGGAATGGCCATAACCGAAGGTTCGGTATTGCAGCAGATCGCGCTCTTCGAGAAAGGCGTTGATCTGATGCGTCACCTCGGCACAGCTGACGCCGGGTTTCAGCAGTGACATGCCGTATTCATGGGTGGCGACATTGGCCTCCCATATCTTCAGCGAAGCATCATCCACCTCGCCCACGAACATGGTACGCTCCAGCGCCACGTAATACCCCGACACCATCGGAAAGGTATTGAGGCTGAGGATATCGCCGCGCTTGAGCTGCCGCGCCGTGACCGGGTTATGCGCCCCGTCGGTGTTCAGCCCCGACTGAAACCAGACCCATGTGTCGCGATACTCGGCCTCCGGAAAGACGCGGGCGATCTCATGCTCCATCGCATCGCGCCCGGCCATGGCCACGTCGATCTCGCGCACCCCTTCGCGCACCGCCTCGCGGATCGCATAGCCGCCCACATCGGCGATGGCGGTGCATTTGCGGATATGGGCGATCTCGGCGTCGGATTTCATCATCCGCTGCCGCATCGTGGCCGGCGCGATATCCAGCATGGTCAGCGGTTTCAGGAAATCCTCAAGCGTGTCGCGCCCGGCCAGCGTCAGGTGGTCGCCCTCGTAGCCGATCACCGCGTTCTCGCCCGCCACCTCGCGCACCGCCCGCCAGAAATTGTCGCGCTGCCAGTCGGTATAGGTGATGTTGTCGCCCACCGAGCGACGCCACGGCTGGCCCGCGTCGATCCCGGCCGAGATGGTGACACAGTCGGTTTCGGTCACCACACAGGCATAGGGCCGCCCGAACGAGCAATAGAGGAAGCCCGAGAAATACGCGACGTTGTGCATCGAGGTCAGCACGCAGGCGCTGGCTCCCATCTGCTCCATCGTGTCGCGCAGATCGGCGAGGCGGGCCTCGTATTCGGAGGTGGCGAAGGGCAGGGGTGCCTTCTCGCCATTGTGAAAGCGGTAGAATTCAGGACGTGCAGTCATTTTCAGACCCTCCTTGATCAGAAAGGTCCCGGCGTTCAGGACTGGGGGAAAGGGCCGTGAAAGGGCGACGCCATCGCCCGGGCCCATGGCTGTTCTTGCCGATCCGGGGCGATCCGGTCAAGACTGTTCGCGACTGAAGGGAGGGCGGCGCGTGTCAAAGGCCTACAGACCGGGAAAGCGGAACCTGATCACCGATGTCGCGGGCCTGCGCGTGGGGCACGCGGCGGATGCGCGGGTGAAGACGGGGGCGACGGTGCTGCTGGGCGATGCGCCCTTCACCGCCGGGGTGCAGGTGATGGGCGGCGCGCCCGGCACGCGCGAGACCGATCTGCTCGCGCCCGACAAGACGGTGCAGGAGGTCGATGCGCTGGTCCTGTCGGGCGGCTCGGCCTTCGGGCTCGACGCGGCCTCTGGCGTGGCGGATGCGCTGCGCGTCTCGGGGCGCGGCTTTGCCGTGGGGCCCGTGCGGGTACCGATCGTGCCGGGGGCGATCCTGTTCGATCTGGCGAATGGCGGCGACAAGGACTGGGCCGAAAACCCCTACAAACGGCTGGGCGCCGAGGCGCTGAAGGCCGCCGCGCCGGACTTTGCGCTGGGCACCGAAGGCGCCGGAACCGGGGCGATGACGGCCGGCCTGAAAGGCGGGATCGGCTCGGCCTCGCTGGTGCTGCCCTCGGGGCATGTGGTGGGCGCGCTGGTGGCGGTGAACGCGCTGGGCTCGGCCATCATGGGCGAGGGCCCGCATTTCTGGGCCGCGCCCTTCGAGATCGGCGCCGAGTTCGGCGGGCTGGGGCTGGCGCAAACCGCGCCGGCGCTCCCCCCTGCCCTGAAAGGGCGCGATCCGGCCAACACCACCATCGGCATCGTCGCCACCGACGCCGCGCTCACACAGGCGCAATGCACCAGGATGGCCGCCGCCGCCCATGACGGGCTGGCCCGCGCGCTGGTGCCGGCGCACACGCCGCTCGACGGCGATTTGATCTTTGCCGCCGCCACCGGGGAGAAACCGCTGACCGATCCGCTGGCCGACACGCTTCTGCTGGGCCATGCCGCCGCCATCTGCGTGGCGCGCGCCATTGCCCGCGGAATCTTCGAGGCGCGGGCGGCAGCGGGGGATATGTCCCCGTGCTGGCGCATCAGGTTCGGCTGACGGCTCTTTTGAGTATTTGGGGAAAGATGAAAGGCGGGACGTGCTTTCACTTTTCCAAAAATACTCAATATCCCGCCGGTGCCACGGGCGCCTTCGATTGCGTTTCTCTTGCGACAGGGCCGGACTCCCTATATCTGCATTCCCATGACACGGATTTTCGACATGGATGACCGCGCGCGCCTGCCTTGGCGGTTTCACGGCGCGACGATGACGGTGCTGTCGCGCCTATGAGCGCGCGGCCATTCCTGTCACACCACACTTCCATCTGAAAAACCGGAGAGGACCCATGTCCCCCAAGACACTCTATGACAAGATCTGGGATGCCCATCTCGCCCACGAGGCCGAGGATGGCACATCCCTTCTCTATATCGACAGGCACCTCGTGCACGAAGTGACCAGCCCGCAGGCCTTTGAAGGGCTGCGCATGGCGGGCCGCACCGTGCGGGCACCCGAAAAGACCATCGCGGTGCCCGATCACAACGTGCCCACCACCCCCGACCGGGTGAACGGGATCGAGAATCCCGAGAGCCGCATTCAGGTCGAGGCGCTGGACAAGAACGCCAAGGATTTCGGCGTCAACTACTACCCCGTCAACGACATCCGGCAGGGCATCGTGCATATCGTCGGCCCCGAGCAGGGCTGGACCCTGCCGGGGATGACCGTGGTTTGCGGCGATAGCCATACGGCCACCCATGGCGCGTTCGGCGCGCTGGCCCACGGGATCGGCACGTCGGAGGTCGAGCACGTGCTGGCCACCCAGACGCTCATTCAGACCAAGTCAAAGAACATGAAGGTCGAAATCACCGGCCAGTTGCGCCCCGGCGTGACCGCCAAGGACATCACCCTGTCGGTGATCGGCCGCACCGGCACCGCTGGCGGCACCGGCTATGTCATCGAATATTGCGGCGAGGCGATCCGCTCGCTGTCGATGGAAGGCCGGATGACCGTCTGCAACATGGCGATCGAGGGCGGCGCCCGCGCCGGGCTGATTGCCCCGGACGAGACGACCTTCGAATATGTCAAAGGCCGCCCCCACACGCCGAAAGGCGCCCAGTGGGAGGCCGCGCTGACATGGTGGAAGACGCTCTATTCCGATGACGACGCGCATTGGGACAAGGTGATCACCATCAAGGGCGAGGATATCGCCCCCGTGGTCACATGGGGCACCAGCCCCGAGGACGTGCTGCCCATCGACGCCATCGTGCCCAACCCCGAGGACTTCAAGGGCGGCAAGGTGGAATCCGCGAAACGCGCATTGGAATACATGGGGCTCACGGCCGGCACGCCGCTGTCGGAGATCGAGATCGACACGGTCTTCATCGGCTCCTGCACCAATGGCCGGATCGAGGATCTCCGCGCCGCCGCCGCCATCCTGAAGGGCAAGAAGATCAAGGAAGGTCTTCGCGCCATGGTCGTGCCCGGCTCGGGCCTTGTGCGCGCACAGGCCGAGGAAGAGGGGCTGGCCGATATCTTCAAGGATGCGGGCTTTGAATGGCGGCTTGCGGGTTGTTCCATGTGCCTTGCCATGAACCCCGATCAGCTGTCGCCCGGCGAGCGCTGTGCCGCCACCTCGAACCGCAATTTCGAGGGCCGGCAGGGCCGCGGCGGCCGCACCCACCTGATGAGCCCGGCCAGGGCGGCCGCGGCGGCGGTGACCGGCAAGCTGACCGACGTGCGGCAGATGATGTGAACCCGGTGAAAGGATAAGCACATGGAAAAATTCGAAAAACTCACCGGGATCGCGGCGCCCATGCCGATGATCAACATCGACACCGACATGATCATCCCCAAGCAGTTCCTGAAGACGATCAAGCGCTCGGGCCTTGGCGTGAACCTCTTCGACGAGATGCGTTATGACGATGACGGCAAGGAAATCCCCGATTTCGTGCTGAACAAGCCGCAATACCGCGAGACGGAAATCCTTGTCGCCGGCGACAATTTCGGCTGCGGGTCGAGCCGCGAGCATGCGCCGTGGGCGATCAAGGATTTCGGCATTCGCTGTGTCATCGCGCCCAGCTTCGCCGACATCTTCTACAACAACTGCTTCAAGAACGGCATCCTGCCCATCGCGCTGCCGCAGGAGCAGGTGGATGTGCTGATGAAGGATGCCGAGAAGGGGTCGAACGCACGGATCACCGTCGATCTTGAGGCGCAGACCGTGACCAGTTCAGATGGCGAGAGCTTTGCCTTCGATGTGGACAGCTTCAAGAAGCACTGCCTTCTCGAAGGGCTGGACGATATCGGCCTGACGATGGAGAAATCCGACGCCATCGCCGAGTTCGAGACCCGCGCATCGGCCGAACGCCCCTGGGTCTGAGGCGCCGGACCGCCTTATTTCCTGCCATGATTCCGGCCTGCACGCCCCGCGTGCGGGCCGGATGCGTGCCACATCCATTAAGCGAAAGTTAGCGCAGGCCGTTCAGGTTTAGTGGCGGACCTCGCCTGAACCACATTATCTTGTGTATATACACAAGAACGTCAAATTTCCGATTTTAAATTGATGCATTCCCGCACCACTTACATCATCAATTGGACAGAAAATTATTGTCCAGTAACGCGCACGCTTGAGCCCGTGGTGGAAAAGGGGCAAAAATTGGACAAGAATGAGGCAAACCGCCAAAATGAGCGGGATCAAGTTGGGACAAAGGCGCGGCGTCGTACCGCGCCTGGCCAGTTTGAAGGGAAACGGGCAGTGGTTTCGCAGATAGTCAGTGCGCTTTTTCGCGCCTATTGCGTGGCGGTTCTCGTCGCGCTTCCGGCGTTGTTGCTGCCGACAGTCGCTTCCGATACCGCCCAGATCGTTGTCGTCATCGCCCTGCTGGCCGCGCTGCTGACCTTCATGGAATATTACGGCAAGTATCCCAGCATCGTCGAATTCCGCTTCGCCCCGCCCTTCAACCGCATCAAGTTCATCGCGCTGGCCGTGTCGATCGTGACCATTTCGCTGATCATGCGCGGCAAGACCGATCCGAACGGCCTGACCGAAGTGCTGAGCCTGACCGGCGATGCGCTGGGCCGGGTGATCGATTTCCCCTATTCCCCGGTGCGGCTCGTGATCCTGATGCTGCCGCCCGATGCCGGGCCCGGCCTTGTCGGCGACGTGCGCACCGCGGCGGGGATCTCCTATGCCGTGTCGCTGGTGATGATGCTGGTCTTTGTCACCTATGTGCGGATGCTGAACTGGCCCATGCGCAAGGGCTCGTTCAACGTGTGGGTGAATCTGCCGCTGTTCGATCCGACGCGCGGCGGCGACGTGGTCGACCGGCTCAAGCGCGATGCCGGCGTTAACATTGTGTTAGGGGCTTTGCTGCCATTCATTATCCCGACGGCGATCAAGGCGACGTCGGACCTCATCGATCCGATCTCGGTCGCCAATCCGCAAACGCTGATCTGGACGATAACGGCATGGGCCTTCCTTCCTGCAAGCATGTTGATCCGGGGCATCGCCCTGTCGCGCGTGGCCGAGCTGATCGAGGCCAAGCGACGCCGGGTCTATGGCAAGGATGGTGCGGAAGGGTTGCAGGAGGCCTGATCCTCGGCCTGCTGGGCTGGCTCTGCGCCGCGCCGGCTATGGCCGAAACCCTGCGCATCGCCACGTTTCACACCGAACTCTCCCGCAAGGGGCCCGGCCTTCTGCTGCGCGATATCCTGAAGGGCGATCCACAGGCCGAAGCGGTGGCGGAAATCGTGGCGCATGTGGCCCCCGACGTGCTGATCCTGCAAGGGGTGGATTACGATCACGGTCAGGCCACTCTGGGCGCCCTGCGCGACCTGATCGGCGCGGCCGGGGCGACGTATCCGCACATGTTCGCCCTTCAGCCCAACAGCGGGATGGCCAGCGGCCATGACCTTGATGGCGACGGGCGGCTGGGCGAGCCGGAGGATGCGCAGGGCTACGGCTGGTTCGCGGGCGAGGGGGGCATGGCGATCCTCTCGCGCCACCCGGTCGCGGCCGAGGGGGTGCGGGATTTCAGCGACCTGCTCTGGGCGGATATGCCCGGCGAAATCTCCGATGACGGGATGAACGCGGCGGTCCAGCGGCTCTCCTCGGTCGGTCACTGGGTCGTGCCGGTGAGGGTGGGCGACCGGCGTCTGAACCTCCTCACCTTCCACGCCACGCCGCCGGTCTTCGACGGGCCCGAAGACCGGAACGGGCGGCGGAACCATGACGAGATCACCGTCTGGCAGCGCTACCTCGACAGGGCCTTCGGGCCCGTGGCCGAGGGGGCGTTCGTGCTGGCGGGCAATGCCAATCTCGACCCCGTCGATGGCGACGGGCGAAAGGGCGCGATCACCGGGCTGCTTGACGATCCGCGATTGCAGGACCCCGCCCCGCGCCGCGCCGGCGCGGCGGTGCAGGGCGAGGGGCAGCAGGGCGACCCGGCGCTCGACACCGTCGCGTGGTCGGCGCCAACGCCGGGGCACCTGCGGGTCAGCTACGTGCTACCCGCCGCCGGGCTCGAGGTGGTCGGCTCAGGCGTGTTCTGGCCAGATGACGGTGACCCGTTGGCCGAGGCCGCCCGCACCGCCAGCCGTCACAGGGTGGTCTGGGTCGACCTGCGCATCGACTGATCCCCGCCATGCTGCCGCGCGGGTTTGAGCCACGGGCCGGCGGCCTTTTCCAGCGCCTCCTCCGGCGGGGTGGCCGCAAAACGCGGGCAGAGCGTGTCGAACCGGTCGCTTTCCAGCCAATGCGGCGTGTTCCACAGATAGCGCATTTCCAGCAGCGAACGCCCCAGCGGCCAGACCGGCGCGGCAAGCTGCAGCGGCAGCCACGACATCCGGCGCAGGGTGATCTTGCGGCCGGTGATGGCGGTCAGCATGTCGGCCATCTCGTGTCCGGTCAGCGTGTAGCCGGAATAGGTGACATCGGTGAAAGCCGGCAGGCTCTCCTTCTGCTCGGCAATCGCGGCCGCCGCGCGGGTCAGGTCGGGCAGGTAGGCCCAGCCATGCGGAATGTCGGGCCGGCCGGGATAGGTGAACTTGTCTTTCGGCAGCGACGGCAGCATCATCCGGTCAAGCCAGTTGCCCGACGCCTCGGTATCGATGAAATCGCCGGCGCGCAGGATGACGGTCTGCACGCCGCTGTCGCGATAGCTCTGCTCCATGCCAGCGCGCAGCCCGCCCAAGGGGTTGGTGGCATTATGCGCCGTCTCCTCGCGCCACGGCGCCGGGGTCTGCGCGCCGTAGACATAGACATTGCCGGGGATCAGCACCATCGCGCCCGAAAGCCGCGCGGCCTCCTGTATCCGGGCGTGCAGCGCGGGCATTTGCGCGGCCCAATCGGGATAGGCCGGGTTCCACGCCGCGACGATCACGTCGGCGCCCCGCGCGGCCTCGTTCAGGTCGTCCTTGCGGCGGTCGAAGGCCCGGACCGACCAGCCGGCGTTCCAGAAGGCTTCCGTGGCATTGCGGCCGAACCGGCCCGACGCGCCGAGAATGAGTACGGATTTCTGCATCGACTTTCTCCTGTGTGTTCGAGGACTTGACGCGACGATACCTGTTCCCAACAGAATGGGAATTGCCAAAAATTCTGCAATTGGTATTCATATATGAATGGATAATTCGCTTGCTTCTCTCGACTGGGCGCTGGTGCGCGCCTTTCTCGCCGTGGCTGACACGGGCTCGCTCTCGGCCGCGGCGCGGCGGCTGGGCGCCAGCCAGCCGACGCTGGGCCGGCAGATCAGGCAGCTTGAAACCGCGTTGGGGCAGGCGCTTTTCCATCGGCGGCCCAAGGGGTTGGCGCTGACGGAAAATGGCCGCGCGCTGGTGCCCGGCGCGCAGAAGATGCAGGCCGCGATGCACGAGATCGAGCTGACGGCGGCAGGGCGGGATACCGGGCTGTCGGGTACCGTGCGGTTGACAGCGAGCGATATGGTCTCGCTGTATATCCTGCCGCCGATCCTGGCCCGGCTGCGGCAAGAGGCGCCGGGCATCACCATCGACATCGTGCCAAGCGACAGCACCGAGAACCTGCTGTTCCGCGAGGCCGATATCGCCCTGCGCATGTACCGCCCGAGGCAGCTCGAACTGGTGGCGCGGCATCTTGGCGATATCCGGCTGGGCATCTATGCGTCGCGCGCCTATCTCGACCGGGCGGGGCGGCCGGAGACGGTGCGCGACCTCTTCGGTCACCCGATCATCGGCTATGACCGGAACGAGGAGATCATCCGCGAATTGCAGGCGCGCGGCTTTCCGGCCACGCGGGAATGGTTCGCCTTTCGCTGCGACAGCCACACCGTCAACTGGGAGATGGTCCGCGCAGGCTGCGGCATAGGCTTCGGGCAGGCGCGGGTGGCCGAGGCCGACCCGACCGTCGAGGAAATCCCGATCGACGTAAACCTGCCGGTGCTTCCCGTCTGGCTGGCCACGCATCAGGCGCTCAGGCATAGTCCGAGGATTGCAACGGTGTGGGATGCGCTGGCCGATGGGATGGCGCCACACCTGACGTGACCGGGAGGCTCTGGATGGACAAGGTGACGGGTGGCTGCCTGTGCGGCAAGGTGCGGATCGCGGCGGCGGGTGCTCCCGACCGGGTGGGGCTGTGCCATTGCCTCGACTGCCGCAAACATCACGGCGCGCTGTTCTTCGCGGCGGCGATCTACCCTGCCGCGGCGGTGACCGTCGAGGGGGAGACGAAGGCCTACAAGGGCCGGCATTTCTGCCCCGACTGCGGCTCTTCCGTCTTCGCCCAAAGCGGCGACGAGACCGAACTGCATCTCGGCACCCTCGACGCGCCCGACCAGTTGCGCCCCACCTACGAGATCTGGTGCACCCGCCGCGAGGCGTGGCTGCCGGAATTTCCACTGTCGAAACACTACGACCGCGACCGCGAAGGCCAAGGGTAGGGCAAAGGACAGCCCCGCCTTTCTTGACCCTCCCCCGGCTTCGGGCTAGGCGATGACGAGACATTTCCCAGACAGAGGACCGCCCCCATGACCAACCCTTCGCTTCTCATCCTGCCCGGTGACGGGATCGGCCCCGAAGTGATGGCGGAAGTCGTCAAGATCATCGGCTGGTACGGCGACAAGCGGGACCTCAAATTCGACGTCAGCGAAGACCTCGTCGGCGGCGCCGCCTATGACAAGCACGGCACGCCGCTGGCCGATGTCACGATGGACCGCGCGCAGAAGGTCGATGCCGTCCTGCTCGGCGCCGTGGGCGGGCCGAAATACGACAATCTCGACTTCTCCGTGAAACCCGAGCGCGGCCTCCTGCGCCTGCGCAAGGAGATGGACCTCTTCGCCAACCTGCGCCCCGCGCAATGCTTCGACGCGCTGGCCGATTTCTCCTCGCTGAAGAAGGACGTGGTCGCAGGCCTCGACATCATGATCGTGCGCGAACTCACCAGCGGCGTCTATTTCGGCGAACCGCGCGGCATTTTCGAGGAAGGCAACGAGCGGGTCGGCATCAACACCCAGCGCTACACCGAATCCGAGATCGACCGCGTCGCCCGCGCCGCGTTCGAACTGGCCCGCCGCCGCGGCAACAAGGTCTGCTCGATGGAGAAGGCCAACGTGATGGAATCGGGCATCCTCTGGCGCGAGGTCGTGCAAAAAGTGCATGACGAGGATTACGCCGACGTGCAGCTCTCGCACATGTACGCCGATGCCGGCGCGATGCAGCTCTGCCGGTGGCCCAAGCAGTTCGACGTGATCGTCACCGACAACCTCTTCGGCGACCTGCTGTCGGACGCGGCGGCGATGCTGACCGGCTCGCTGGGCATGCTGCCCTCCGCCAGCCTCGGCGCGCCGATGGCCAATGGCCGGCCCAAGGCGCTCTACGAGCCGGTCCACGGCTCGGCCCCCGATATCGCCGGACAGGGCAAGGCCAACCCGATCGCCTGTATCCTCAGCTTCGCCATGGCGCTGCGCTATTCCTTCGACAAGGGCGACGAGGCCGCGCGGCTTGAAGGCGCGGTGGAAAAGGTGCTGGCCGACGGGCTGCGCACCGCCGACCTGCTGGGCGAAGAGGGCGTGACCCCGGTCTCGACCACCGAGATGGGCGATGCCGTCGTCGCCGCGCTCGACGCCAGCCTGTGATCACGACGCGGCCCTATCGCCCCGGCGACGGGGCCGCGTTCGAGATCCTCTACCACGACTACCTCAAACACTATCAACTCGGCCCCCCGAACGGGGCCGAGACCGCGCAGCTGATCGCGCTGCTCGACGACGGGCGGCATATGTCCTGCCTGATGGCCCATGACGGCGAGCGGCCCGCGGGCTTTGCCACATGGGCGCTGACCTTTCCGGCGGGGCGGGGCACGGCGCTGTTCATGAAGGAGCTGTTCGTCGATCCGCAGGCGCGCGGGCGGGGCGTGGGCCGACACCTGATGGCCGGGCTCGTCGGGATTGCCGAGGCGGAAGGCTGCGTGCGGTTCGACTGGCAGACCGATGGCGACAACGCCGACGCTCAGGCGTTCTACAAGGCGGTCGGCGCGCCGCAGGTCGAGAAGCGCAGCTACCGCGTGCCGGCAGCGGCGCTCGCGGCGTTCCGGGCGCGTCTCACCCGGCCTTTTGGTCGATCGTAGGCGCCGAGATCCAATACCCCGCCAGCCGGTCGGCCAGAACACCCTTCTTCTCCCCCAGCATCTGCGCCGCCAGCCCGAACGCCCGCTCGCGCAAAACCCTGCTCTCCGCCGCGGCCAGATCGGCGGCGCGCTTGCGGGCCTTCTTCGGCAGCTCGCCCGAGTCCTCCTTCAACGCGGCCTCCAGCACCACCATGTCATGATCAACGCCCAGCACGTCCGACAGCTCGTCCAGCGTGTCGATCCTTGCATGCATCGTCTCCGGCCACGCCTCCCGCAGCAGGCGGCAGTGATACCAGTGATACTTCACCCGCTTGCGCCACTCATGCAGCAACTCGGCATCCTCCGGGGCGCGCCCGGCCTTGCGCCAGCACTTGCGCGCCCGGCCATAGGTCTTCTTGAGCCCGCCCGCGATCACCTCGTGCGTCGTGCCCTCCACGGGCCACGCGGCGGCGCGCTTGCGGGCATCCTCCAGCCGGGTCGCCGCCTCCTCGATGCGGATTGGCAGGTCATGGTCGTGCAACATCGCATCGCGCCGCTCGACCGACCACGCGATCAGCGGCGCAAGGCTGTCATCGCCCGCCTTTTCGGCCAGCCCGTCCAGCGTCTTGGTCAGAACCTGCGCATCGCGCAAATCCGAGAACAGCCGCGCAATATCGCGAAACTCCCGGTTCTCCCTCTTGTAGACCTTGCCCAACCCCGGCCGCACCAGCCGCACCAGCCCGCGCAGCTTCTTCATCCGCTTGCGCACGTCATGCACCCGCGGCTCCAGCTCGCCCTCGTCCGACAGCGAGTCGAGCGCCGCGCCAAGCTGGTCATCGGCCACACGCCGCAGATTCTCGGTGAGCGGCAGGTCGGGTTTGAAATGATACGTCATGTCGCTGGTCATTACATATTCAGCCTTGCACCGATTTCCATGATTTCGCCACTTGCAAAAGGCCGGGCAGGCGTATAATCGCGTGGCTCAGCGTCGGAGTGTAGCTCAGCCTGGTAGAGCACTGTCTTCGGGAGGCAGGGGCCGGAGGTTCGAATCCTCTCACTCCGACCAATGAAACAAGGGCCCCGGTCGGGGCCCTTTTGTTTTGGCGGGATGGGCCGCAACGATATCCGCAACGTTTCCTACTCCGCCTGTTCCGAATATGTTCCCAATCCGCACGCCAGCCAGGCTACCGGCGTTCGTCAGAGTTTCCAGTCCATGATGCTGGCCGCGGTTCTGAGTGCATCGGGGCTGTAGGACCGATAGACGCTTTCCAGCGTTTCTCTGGAAGTCGCAAAATATGCAGTGGCATCCTCAAGGGTCATGCCCCTCATAAATGCCCAGGTCAAAGCTGTATGCTTCAGAGTGTGGGGTGTGACGTCTGCAAGCCCGGCGCGCTTCACGGCAGCCCTAAAAGCCTTGTCGATTCGAGATACGGGAGCACCATTAAAAGAGATCACGTGGCTACCGTCTTGTTCCCATGTCTTCATCTCTTCATGAAGCGTGTTGGGGATCTTCACCACGCCTTTGCGTTTTCTCGTCTCAGCTTCAGCTTTGCCAAGAAAGTGGATCACTCCCGTCTCCAGATTGACCCAACCGCTATCTAGGGAAGGTGTCCACTTCAGCCGTGTAATCGCGGTTTTCCTGCGTCCAGTATAGATTGCGATCTTGATGAAGCGCTGAACGTGTTGAGCCGATGCCA
Source organism: Roseovarius sp. (assembly GCA_040220035.1). Taxonomy (GTDB): domain Bacteria; phylum Pseudomonadota; class Alphaproteobacteria; order Rhodobacterales; family Rhodobacteraceae; genus Roseovarius. Next base: position 77,231 of record JAVJTX010000006.1, read on the forward strand.
ACAGAAGCAGTTGAACTTCCTCCTCGGTCAGCCAGCGGTCCTTCGCTACACCCTTTACGGGCAGTGTTACGATCGGAGCGAAGGTTATCTTGCGCGTCGCCAGGGCATATTTGACCGCCGCGTTTAGCGTGTTCATCTCGCGCCGCACCGTCCAAGCAGACTTGCTTCTCCACTTGGAGTAACCGCGACACGCCTCCAGGTCGATCTCGGATACCTTCCGGCGACCCCAGTAGGGAGCAAGAGCCTTTATGCTGTATATGAGCCGTTCTTTGTCTCGCACAGATTGAGCCCGCGCTTCACCGTAGTGAACGAGGATCTCTTCGATTGTGATATCCTTTGGGTCGGCGTTCCGGTGATCTTGGAGCTTTCGTTTCGCAATATATAAACTCAGAGCTTCTTCTGCGTCTCGATGAAATCCTTCACCAAAACCAGTTCTGATTTGTTTGCCTCCGTCGAGGATAACCCACGCGCCATCGTCTTTGCGTTGGAAAAGCCTGGCTGTTTTGCGTCTTCTTGGCATTCCGAAATAACCCTGTCGAGTTCGCCCTTTGATAAGTAGTAGCGCTCCCCAAACCGAACTGCGTTGATCTTGCCTTCATGGATTAATGTCCGAACAGTCCTGGATGACACTGTAGGGTGTAACGCGTCGGCGAACTCTTCGACGGTGAGAAGCTTTGCCTTAGACTGCATACAATTGACTCCCATTATCTGATGGGAAATGGATACTGATTACGGAGCACGAGTGCCTTTCCGGCTTGCGGTTTGGCCTTTTGTCATGTCGTTGTGTGTGTCGCATCGGCAAATCGGGTCCCTGGTAGAGAAGTGACTTGCTTTATAGCGAGCTTGAGCCTGCCAAATTGATTGAGCGGAAAGAAATTAATAAGATGTTGAATTTATCGGAAAGATGTTTCGTGCTGAATTTGAAATCGCCCAAAATCAAGGTGCCAAGATTTGGTTCAACGACGAAACGCGGAAGAGAAGTTCTATCACCAATACTAAGAGACCGATGATATCGCGCGAATGGTTAAGGAAACGCGCTTTTTTTAACACGTAAGACTCTTCATGTGAAAAGAATCCGACTTCCTTAACAAGAAAGTGGTGAATGTGTGCCTTTTCCGAATAGTCACTCAGGACCATTGAGATCGCATTCTCGCTCGTTCGGCCTTCGGCCTCACTCGGCTCGACGAGCACCTCCCTTCGGTCGGCGCTCAACCTGGTCTTGGTCTTTTGATCCTCATAAGGCTGTGCTTGGGTGAGAGAACAAGCAACTTTGCATTCGATAAAAGCTTCGCATCACGGCCTGGAAACCAGCCGTGTTGGATGAAGACCGTGCAATATGTGTCGAGGAGGTGCCGAGGGCCCGTAGCGTCGCAGACAGGTCTCTGGCGGTTGCCTAGACGTTCATGAACTCACGAAAGACGATGAACCTTTCAAAGTTCACCTCCGCCGAAGTCATCTTTGTAATATAACTGATTACTCCGTCAGAATCAACGCTCTGACAGTCGAAAGAACCTTGTCTCACCAGCCTTATCCAATGCTCCCTACCAGTTAGGGGAAGCCTCTTAGCGCGCGCCTCACGCGTCGCAGTCTCGATGAGAGGATCCACTTCCGCAATAAGGTGCCAGTGAGGATTGACGTTCATCTTCTCCGGAAATGCAAACCATACCAGGCGTTCATCGGGGCGCTTCGCCCATTTGGGCCCATTCAGTTCACGATTGACCCGTGCGTCCCAAGTCCTCAGCAGCTCACGCATACGCAGGAATCTTAGCGGCTGATGGTTGGATGCTAGTGTGATGAAATGCGTAAAACGGTAGTCTAGGAGTTTTTGCCTGAGCTCCGACCGGATCCGTTCGTGCTGCGCCCGTCCCCAAAACCTATTAGCCGCTATGTCATTCATGTTCTCACCTCCGTCGACGAACTCGCACTTCAGCTTCCTTATAGCGCACGGCCGTTCGATCACTTCACATCTGCCAAAAATTTTTTCTTGCTCCGCGGCGCCGAGCAGGATGGAGTTCAACTGATGACCATTCCAATCTCCGCCAGCCGAGGCTGAAATCCAGATTGAAAAGTGCTAGGGGAGGTTTCGATCGTGGTGTTCGGTGGCGCCAGAAGGCATCCCCTTCGTGCTCTCCGGGAATTTCTAGGAGTTCGCTACTTTAGGGATCCGCCCGTATTCGTTTTGCAGACTATCTATCCATTCCTTGAAATCGGTCTAAAAATGTCAGGCGGTCCTCTCCACTTTTCCTAATTATCTACCGTGACCTCGGCGAGCAGCCAGTCCCGGACTCTTGTAGCTTCAGGCCGAATGGGCCTGTTGGAGGGGGTGACGATGTAGTAGTTCAATCCTGTCTTGTAATGTTTCGATGCCGCCGCCACGAGGCCTTTCTGCTCAAGTTCGTGCGCGATGACATAACGCCAGCCCAGACCAATGCATTGGCCCTTGATTACCGCCTGAAGCAAGAGGGCATAATCCGAGAAAAGCATTTCCGACGCATCTACTGGGGGGGGGTATCCCATCTCAGACAAGTATTTTCGCCAAGGAAGCCGAAGCGGCTCGTTGAGATGTCCCAGCGTGTGACCTTTCAGGCTGGAGCAATGGTCAAGCGTCCCATGGGCGGCAACATAGCCCGGGCTTGCAACTGGTATCACCACCTCCTTCTGCAGGAACCATCGGTCGAAACCCTGTGTTTCCTCATTGTCATGCCGCACCCCGAGATCGGCCCCCTCGAGTGGTCCGACAGGTTCCCCGTGCATGATCTGAAACCGGATCGGAATGTCCGGAAGGGCCATCTTGTAGCGATCCAGCCGAGGCATGAACCAGTGCAGGGCAAAGGCCGATGTGACCGAGATCGTAACCGATGTCGGGCTTTCCCGCATCCGTTCGATCTCGTCCAGCGCCGCTTCAATCTGCCTGAATCCGCCTGATACCGCGTCGGCAAGTATGCGCCCCTGCGGTGTCAGCTCCACGCCGTTCGACGAGCGGTGGAACAGCGTGACGCCAAGTTGCTCCTCCAATTGCTTTATCGTCTTGCTGATCGCCGGTTGAGTGACGTTGAACTCCCGGCTGGCTTCGGAAAAACTACGCTTCCTGGCCACGGACTCGAACGCGAACAGTGCCCCGGTCGTCGGCACTCTCGATCTTATCGGCATTTTACGGCCTCCCTTTCGGCGTTCAGGAAGACATAGCCCATAACTCAGGGTAATGAAGCAATAAGTATTCCTGTCATTACACGCAGCGGTTTTGTCCCTAGCCTTCCCCCAAATCTAAAATCAAATGCGATCACGGAAGCTAATCCAATGCATAACAGGTCGCCTCTCGTTGATGACATGCCCACCTTGCCGACCGGTGACCAGCGTCCTGCCGGCCAGCATCCGCTGGACCCTTTGTTGCGCCCCAAGTCGGTTGCCTTCATCGGGGCGTCAAACCGGCAGGACACTCCCGGAAACGTCATGGTCGCCTCGGCAGCCGTTGATGGGTATGCGGGCAACCTCTACCCGGTAAACCCGAAGGCAACAGACGTTGCTGGTCTGACCTGCTACCCTGACATGGCCTCGCTGCCCGAGAGAGTAGACCATGCTGTGATCGGACTGGCCGACAGCCGGGTCGAACAGGCCCTTCAGGATGCGATCGAAAGCGGGATTCGTGCGGCCACCATCTTCACCGGTTGCGATCTGTCCGATCAAGGAGATCACGCGCTTCTGCACCGGCTCGCGGACATTGCCAGAGACGCCGACCTTCAGATCTGCGGCCCCAACAGCATGGGTTTGCTCAACCCCACTATCGGCCTACGGCTTAACGGCTTCGCCTCGCCGATTCCTCTGCGGCCTGGCAATATCGCGCTGATACTCCAATCCGGCTCGGCTTTCAGTGCGCTTGCCTACAATCACCCCCGGCTTCGATATTCATTCTGTGTGTCGACGGGGCGAGAGATTGCAACTCGCAGCGAGGATTACATGCTCTGGGCGCTTGATCAGCCTGAGACAAAGGTCATTGGCCTTTTCCAAGAAACTGCGCGCGATCCCGCCAAATTCATCCACGCGCTCGACCGCGCTCGTGCTTGCGGCATCCCCGTCATAGTGCTGAAGGTCGGCAAGACAGAGCTCAGCGCCCGCTTCGCCGCCAGTCACAGCGGCGCCATAGCCGGCAATGCGGCGGCCTACGAGGCGGCTTTCCGCAGCTACGGGGTGATCGAAACCGACACGCTGGACGAGTTCGGCGCCTGCTTGCAGCTATTCTCGAAAGTCGACACCGCGAACCTACCCGATGGCGCCTTGTCCGGCGTTCACGATTCCGGCGGCGAGCGGGAAATGGTGGTCGACCTCGCGGCGCGCGAACGCGTCCAATATGCCGCAATATCAGAGGCCACGCGACAGGTTCTGCGAGACAACCTGGACAGTGGACTGAAGCCCGAAAACCCGCTCGATGCATGGGGTTCGGGCCACGAATTCGAGAGCAAAACAGAAAACTGCATGACTGCCTTGATGGACGATCCGGCCACTGGTGCACTCGGATTGTTCCAAGATATCCGTGACGGGTCTTACGTGGCAGCCGGCTTCCTTTCAGCGCTGCGAAATGCGGCCCGCCATAGCGGCAAGCCCGCAATTGTGGTTACAAATTATTCCGCGGTGCGCCATGAGAATGTCGCACTGGCAACCATCGAAGCCGGCCTGCCCGTTATCGAGGGCTCACAGGAGGGCCTGAAGGCGATCCGCGAGCTCTTCGCGTTTCGCGACCGCCGAAAACTGGCGCGCGGCTCTATTGCCCCGACTGCGCCGGGGATAATCGAAAAGTGGCGAAATCGCCTCTCGCTGCCGCGCCTCATGACCGAGGCCGAAGCCCTCGAACTCCTTTCGGATTACAAGATCGAAACACCCAAAGCCATCAGCGTGAACACTCTCCCCGAGGTCCGGGATGCCGCGAAGAAGATCGGGTTCCCGCTTGCGCTCAAGACCGCCTCACCGGGAATTCACCACAAGAGCGATGTGGCCGGCGTGTGTCTCGGTCTTGAAAACGTCGAAAGCACGGAAGCTGCCTATCGAGACCTCAGCGAGCGACTTGGGCCGGACGTGGTGCTCGAACAAATGATGCCCCCCGGGATCGAACTTGCTTTCGGCCTTGTCCAGGACGAGGCGTTCGGTCCGTTCGTCATGCTGGCGGCAGGAGGGATCTGGATAGAAGCACTGGACGACCGCGTCGTCGCGCTCCCCCCGTTTAGCCCGGAACAAGCTCGCAGCATGATCGACGAATTGCGGATCCGTCCTCTGCTGAATGGCGGCAGGGGCGTGCTCCCGGCCGATATTGATGCCATAGCACAATCGCTCGCCTGCTTCTCTCAACTTGCAGCGGATTTGGGCGATCTCATCGAGGAAATGGACGTAAATCCGCTATTTGCCACGGCTGGCGGACTCTGCGCTGTCGACGCCCTGTTAACCCTTCGCCCCCCGATCAACCGGGCATAGCGACAAGGAATATCCGAATTGGATTTCGAACTTACCGCCCGAGAACAGGAGCTTTCGCAACTTGGTCGCGATTTCACCGACCAGGTGTTGCTTCCGCTGGAACAGATCACCGAGGAAAACGGCGAACTTCCCGAAAGCGAGTGGGACAGGGTCAAGCAGGCCGTCCGCGATTGGGGGCTCGCCGGCATCAACCTTGGCCCGGAACACGGCGGCCTGGGGCTGAGCATGGTCGAACAGACCGTCATCGAAGAACAACTCGGTCGGACCACGAACGGGCTGTGGAGCTGTGTCTGGCGTCCGCCGGTTAGCCTGAAATTCGGCACGCAGGAGCAAATTGACCAATACCTCATTCCCTCCGCAGAGGGCGAGCGGCGAGGTTGTTTCGCGATCACCGAGGCCGACGCAGGCTCAGATCCGCGACGGGTCAAAACACGTGCCGAGTTCCGCGATGGGCAATGGTATCTATCCGGCGAGAAATGGTTTGTGACGTCCTACAACGTGAGCGACTTCATCATTGTCCACGCCCATGTCGATGGTGATCCAGATAAGCCAACGCTTTTCCTGGTAGACAAGCCTGCGCGAAACATGACTCATCTGCGCTCGCCTAAGTTCATGCACAATTTCGCCTTCGATCATGCCGAGCTGGTTTTTGCGGATACACCCGTTCCCGCCGACCGCCAGCTTGGGCACGTCGGACAAGGTTTCGAGCTGACAAAAGACTGGTTTGTAGAAGCCCGTCTTCAAATCGCAGCGCACACGATCGGCGCGGCCACGCGCGCCGCGGAAGTTGCCAATGATTTCGCCACCACTCGGCAACAGTTCGACCGCCCAATCCGCGATTTTCAGGCGATCGAGTTTATGCTGGCCGACATGGCTGTCGATCTGTTTGCCGCCAAGTCGATGCTTTACCGCGTCGCCTCGAGCATCGACAAGGGGGCCGATCGCTCGCGCATTCATGCCCATGCAAGCGCGCTTAAACTCTTCAGTTCGGAGGTCGCGGGCCGGGTGCTTGACAAGGCCGTGCAGGTGTTGGGAGGACGTGGATACATGCGTGAAAACCCCGTCGAACGGCTCTACCGCGATGTGCGTGTCGACCGAATTTGGGAGGGCACGTCCGAAATCCAGAGAACCATTGTTGGCGGCCGCATCCGCAAGAAGGGCATGGCTGTCTATTCCGAGGTGATGAACCAATGACCTGGGCTGCCCCCTCGCGAGGCTTTCGTGGTCGCGACCAGCGCCTCGGCCGAGCGGTGATGACTTTCATGCTATTCCTTCCCGCCCTGATTTTCCTAGGCATCTGGTTCGTCTGGCCTCTGGGACAGCTTGTTGTTCTGAGCTTCCAGTATGATGGAGGAGCATTCGCCGCCTATCACGAACTTCTGTCTAGTGAGGTCTTCCGCACTGTTTTCGTCAACACACTGAAGCTCGCGACCTTCGTCACGATCGTATGTGCCATCCTCGCCTATCCGGCCGCATGGCTCCTGACCCGCATCAAAGGTTTCTGGTTCAGTGTCGGCCTCTACTGCATTCTTGTTCCGTTCTGGATCAGCATTCTCGTCCGCACTTTCAGCTGGATGTTGTTGTTGGAGCGCAATGGGCCGGTAAACAACATACTGATGTCCATCGGAATTACGGATCAGCCGCTCAAGCTGCTCTTTAACGATTTCGGCGTCTACCTTGGCATGGTCCACGTGCTGCTACCCTACGCGGTGTTGCCGGTCTATTCTTCGATGCTAAAGGTCGACCACAGGTTACTCCAGGCCAGCGACAGCCTCGGCGCCCCAGGGCGCACAACGTTTCTTAAGATTTTTTTGCCGCTCACCCTGCCCGGGGTGACTGCGGGAGCGACCTTCGTCTTCCTCCTATCGCTGGGCTTCTTCATCACGCCGGCCCTGCTCGGCGGGCCGCACAACCTCACGGCGGCGATGCTCATCGACAGTTTCGTAAATGAACGCCTGGTCTGGCCTCTTGCGGCGGCAGCGTCGGTAATCCTTCTGGTCATCGTGCTCGTCGTGCTGGCGGTCACCTCCCGCTTCGTGTCCCTCGGCTCGTCGGTGGTGGTCAAGTGAAGCGCTACAAACCCACCCCGCAAGCCGCTGCGCAAATTTTCGGCGCCGCCGTTCTGGCCTTTCTGGTCATGCCGATCTTTGCGGTTGTGCCCGCCTCGGTGAACGAGGCCTCCTTCATCAAGATCCCTCCGGAAACCCTAAGCCTGAAATGGTATGGCGCCTTTCTTGAGGATCGCGGCTGGATGATTGCACTCTTCAACAGCCTACGCGTTGCCCTGCTTACGACGGCGATTGCGCTGTTCATCGGCACCCTCGCGGCGCTCGGCGTCGAGAGGCTGCCGAAAAGGGCGCGCCCCTTCGTGATCGGCGCGGTTCTTTCGCCGCTGATCGTCCCGGTAATCATGATCAGTATCGCCCTGTATTACGTGACACGCAGCATAGGTCTCTACGGCACCGTGCCGGGGCTGGCGCTCGGCCATGCGCTTCTCTGCGTCCCGTTCGTCCTTTTGAATGTCAGCGTGTCGCTGCAACGCCTTGACCCAAATCTGGCGCGCGCCGCCTCGGGACTCGGGGCGCGACCGACTTACGTGTTCCGCACAGTCACGCTGCCCGCGATCTGGCCTGGTCTGGCAAGCGGCGGCGTCTTCGCCTTCGTGCTCTCCTTCGACGAAGTCGTCATTTCGCTTTTCATCGCCGGTTACAGCGCCAAGACGCTGCCCGTCAAACTTTGGGAACAGATCCGCGTGGAATTCACGCCAGTTGCCGCGGTGGCATCGACGGTCATTCTGGCGTTCACTGTCCTGCTTTTCATCGCCACGCGCATGAGCGCCCGCAAACGCACCGCCTCCTCGGAAAGGAGCCAATAGACATGGACGCCCGCCAATTACATGGAGTCCGATTTGATAAGGTCAGCAAAAGCTTTGGCGAGGTAAAGGCATTGCAGCCCCTCGATCTTGAGATAAAGCCCGGCGAATTCCTGACCTTGCTCGGCCCCAGCGGCTCCGGCAAAACCACGCTGCTCAACATCGTCGCCGGTTTTCTTGACCCCAACACCGGTCGCCTCATTGTCGGTGACAAGGATGTCACAGCCCTTCCGCCTCGACTGCGTAATATCGGCATGGTTTTTCAGAACTACGCGCTGTTTCCGCACATGACCGTGGCCGAGAACGTGGCTTACGGCCTCAAGGTGCGCAACGTGCGCGGACCCGCCCTCAAAAGCCGAGTGGACGAGGCACTCGAAATGGTGCAGCTCGGCGGCTATGGCGACCGGGGCATAGACCAGCTTTCCGGGGGCCAGCAGCAGCGCGTCGCGCTCGCTCGCGCCATGGTGATCGAGCCCGACCTGCTTTTGATGGACGAACCGCTGGGAGCGCTTGACCGGCAGTTGCGAAAGCAGGTGCAGCTTGAAATCCGCCGCCTGCACGCGAAGGCACCGCGAACCACCATCTACGTGACGCACGATCAGGAAGAGGCGCTGGTCATGTCCGACCGCGTGGCGATCATGCGCCATGGCGAAATCATCCAGATCGGCACGCCGGCGGAACTCTACAAGAAACCGAACAGCGCCTACATCGCCCGGTTCCTCGGCGAATCCAACCTTTTGCCGGCTACCATCCTGCACTCGGGCAATGGGGAGACCAGCTATCGGATCCGGGGCTATGAGGGCAACTTCACCGTGCCGGCCGCCAACTGCGCCGAAAACGAGCCGGGCGAGGCGCAGATCCTTGTCCGCCCGGAAGCCCTGAAGATCAGTCAGACAGATGAAAACAGCCTGCGCGTCGTCGTGGAAGAGGCCGTCTACCTGGGCGAACTGACCGCAACGAAAGTGCGCTTCGCAGACGGTCAGGAAGGCTGGCTGCGCGCAATGAATTCCCCGGCACACAGCGTCGGGGATGTCGTCCGTGTCACCTGGTCACCGGAGGACTCCCGCCTGCTTCCGAAAGGAGACCAGGCAGACAACTGAAACAGTGGAGGTAATAAAAAATGATAAATCGCAGACAATTACTGACATCGGCCAGCGCCATGGGCCTGGTCAGCGCGGCATCTCTTGGCCAAACCCGACGCGCTTTCGCCCAAGACCGGCCCTTCATCTTCTGTTCGTTCGGCGGCGCTTTGTCGGAAACGGAAGAAAAGGCGTTCATGACCCCGTTCGGCGAGGTGAATGGTCAGCAGATCATGAACGTGTCCCCGACGAACTATGCCAAGATCAAGGCCATGGTCGAGGCGGACGCCGTCGAGTGGGATCTCGTCAACGTTGGCGGCCAGTTCATCTACCAGGGGCAGGAGGCCGGCGTTCTGGAGCCGATCGACTACTCGATCGTCAAGGCCGATCACCTCGACCCGAACTGGCGCACCGAATACGGCGTCTACACCAGCACCGGCGCCTCGGTGCTCGCCTTCAACACCGATGCCTTCCCCGAAGGGCAGGAGCCTCAGTCATGGGAAGACTTCTGGAACGTGAAAGACTTCCCCGGTCCGCGCAGCCTCTACACGCGTCTCTACTACAACTACGAGGCTGCGCTTTCGGCCGCCGGTGTCCCACGCGACGAAATCTATCCGGCGACCGATGAAAAGATCGAGATGGCCCTCGCCAAGCTGGAAGAGATTCGGCCCCATATCACCGTTTGGTGGAGTTCGGGCGCCCAGCCGCCACAGCTTCTTTCCACCGGTCAGGTGACGATGGCCCTCGCTTGGAGCGGGCGGATCTTCGACGCCATGAACGAGGGGAGCCCGGTCTCGATGACCTTCAAGGATGCCATTGCCTGGGGCAACGCCTATGTCGTTCCCAAGGGCACACCCTACCGCGAGACGGCCATGGAGGTGATCAACTACTGTATCACCGAAGAGGCGCAGAAACGCCTTGTGCCGCTCGGCACCTACGGCCCGTCGCTCGCCTCCGCGGCCGCCTCGGCCAGTGATGAGCAGGCAAAATTCATGGTCACCCATCCGGACAACACGAAACACACCATCAAGTTCAATGACAAGGAAGTCGCGCGGTATTGGACCGAGTGGGAGGAACGCTGGCAGAAATTCCTGCTCGGCTAAGGCTCCAAAGATCGAAACGGCCGGAGAGCGCCTTCCGCGCGGTCTCCGGCACCCCACTATCAAGGATACCCAGATGACCGCCACTCACGCGTTCGATACGATCCTCTACTCCGTCGACGGCTCCATTGCGGAAATCAGCCTCAACCGCCCCGAGGTTCTGAACGCCATCAATTCCCGTATGCTGGAAGAGCTCGATCACGCACTCGACCTTGCCGAGTCCGATTCCGAGGTGAATGTGATCATTCTTTCGGCGCAGGGCCGGTCATTCAGTGCCGGATTCGATCTTAAGGAATCCGCGGCGCGCGGCACCGTCACGATGGATCAATGGCGCCAGTTCCTGCAGACAGATTTCGATCTGATCATGCGCTTTTGGGATAGCCCAAAACCTACTGTGGCCGCAGTGCAGGGACACTGCGTCGGCGGAGGCTTTGAACTTGCAATGGCCTGCGACCTAACCGTGGCTACGGAGTCCGCCTTGTTCGGGGAGCCGGAGGTAAAGTTTGGTTCCGGCGTGGTCGCCATGCTGCTGCCATGGCTCACCGGCCCCAAGTTGGCGAAGGAAATGCTGCTGACCGGACAGGACAAGATGACGTCTGCGCGTGCGCTGGAGGTTGGCCTTCTCAACCGTGTCACCCTGGAGGAAGACATGCCTGCCACTGCGCGCGAGTTGGCAAGGGCGATGTCCACCGCCGCCGGATCATCCGTTCGCATGACCAAAGCGGCGATCAACCGCAGTTACGACGCCATGGGGATGCGTCAGGCCCTGCGCCAAGCCCTCGAACTTGACATCTACATCGAATCCAACGGCGGACCTGAACGCGAAGAATTCAATCGCATCCGCAAGCAAGACGGTCTCAATGCCGCACTAGCTTGGAGAGAAAGCCGCTCCGCAGGCTGAAGTGGCCCAGGCCAGAGTCACGCCGCACAGTGGCTTGGCGCGTTGCCCAGCAGCCTGGTATTTTCTTGAGCCTATCTCTTAGGATGGATCGCCACAGTGCGTATTTTTCGCACGGCGATACTGCCGCGAAAAACCTGCTCTATGGTATAGAAGGCGACGTCATTTGCGGCTAACGGGTCTGGCGATATCGACGCGACGACACTGGCGCATCATGAGTATGCTAACGGCGCGTATCGCGCGCCCTGGGCGCTCTCAGCGGCGCTGGAGGCTTGGTATCGGATCGAACTCAGCCCCGAGGATCCAGCCTTCGACCTGACCGGTGGCGGCAACAGCGGGCGGCAAGGCTGGACAAAAGGCGGCTGCGATGCGTCCATCGATATCCGCGTCGCGCAGCCATCTGGCCACAGAAAAGGCATTCTGCTGCGCCGGCGCAAGCCCATCTACCGCGTAGCTGCCCTTCCAGAGCCTGGGGTGCACCTCGGCCAGCACCGATGCCCCGGGCGGCACCTGCCAGCCATCGAAGGGCCAGACATGCGCTCGGGGGCACTTGCCACGTATGAGATGCAGCCAGGGCAGTCCGGCATGGGTGGCTTTCGCCACAGTGCCCTGGCCGGCAAACTGGAACACCGATTTCGCGGAGGGCAGGGCATCTTCGGTCAGGCGCCGCCAGCGGGGCTTCCCCAAGCGCGCGGCCCCGTTCCCGACATTCCCGTCCCGGATGAAATCCACATACGTATGAGGTTGATCCCGTCTCGATTGCGATGCCCGGTAACGAGGCTCTGGGAAGATCCGCACCTGGCAAGCAGGTCAAGATGCGCCGTGCTGCGCTACCAAACCTCCTTTATCAAGCTCCTCCCGCTCATCAATTCTATACGCCGGCTTTTCGCCATCCTGTGGGCCACGCATAGCGCTCGTTACTTCGTAACACCTGGCAGACACACAAGATGTAGAATGTGAGGTTCGATAATCTTGGCTGGTGTCATGCGCCTGAGCTTAACATCTCCGACATTGGCGCCAGCCTTGTCCCGCCTCTTCCATTCGACGGTTATTAGGCGCGAGGCGAGCAAGTCACTTGACTGCAACGATGCCTGAATCGCCATCGTTACAGGTAAAAACACTAATTTCGGCGTTCCATTTAAACCAGATTGCGCGCAAATCTCTTATTTTGCTTACTCGGCGAGTTTACATAGGGAAACAAACGCGTCCGGATTTTCGGCTGATGTAAACCAGAAGCCGGGGTTTTTGTGGCATTTTCCACCGCTAGGGAAACCAGAATGGAAACAAAATCCGGATCGATGTAAACTACATGTAAACCATGGCGACCGTTTGCGGCGCGGTCGCGGTCCCCACGCGATCACCTACGGCATCATGCAATACGGGAGGTTTGAGCCCGGAAACCTGGTGACGCCAGAAGGCATCCCAATCTCAGAATCCGGATTTTTCTAGGACTTCTCTATCACGTTGGGATCCGCCGTGGTCGCTGTAACGAGCACGTGAGCCATTCCTGATTTCGGGTTGGATATCGCCGCATGTCGCTGGGCGCCGGCCTTCTAGGCTGCCTCACTGCTCAAAGATCAGGGCAGTTTATTTCCTCTGTGCATTGCCCATGCTATCCAGGTGCTCGGCTAGCAGAGTTTCAGGTTCTTCTGGGCCCGGACATCCCCACCAAGTCCCGGCGGCGCATTATGATCGGTATCAGAAATGGACAAGATGGCCCGTTTTCAACTTGTCCACATTGTGGGCTCGGTTGGACATCATCCCGTCGACGCAGCGATAGTCTGCTCTTACGGGCTGCGGTGCAGCGTAAGGCTCTATGTTTGAGTGTCTGCTAAGGGCCGGTCCTGACGAAGCGTGTCTCGCTGCACGCGCTCAAGAGTTCAAATTATATCGGCAAAGTAACAGGCGCTTGACTACTTGACCCCGCACGCCCGTCTGAGCAGTTGAACCCGACGAAGCGTGGGCCGAAGATCGCGGCCATTGCCGATCATCCTCAGGAATTCCACCCAGGCGATCTCGTTGTCCGTCAACTCGTTCGAACCGAAGGCAAACTGTTTGTCAGTGATGACGGGCTCCCGTGGTGGCAGTTTACTCAACATTTTCACTTCCACTACTGTCCGAATATCGCACGAATGGCCGCCCGGCTGCGTGCTGTCATGCGGGGGTCGCTGTGGCCGGATGCCTCGCGGATCTCATTGAGCCAGCCAAGCTCGTTGTCCGTCACCGGCGTTCCCAGGATTTCGACGATGGATTTTGCAGCGGTGTCGCCGGCCACCTGTTCGAGCGTCAGGCGCAACAGATAGGCCGGATCGCATTCGAGAGCACGTGCCAGGCTAGGAACACGATCCAACGCGAGTTTGCTCGAACCGTTTTTCAGCATCGTTATCATATTGACGCTCACGAAGCCGGTTTCGACGGCGATCTCGTTCTGCGACTTGTTCGGCCGCAATTCCATCACGCGCCTGTCGATATACTTCGCGAGCCGCGTATCGGCATAGGGCTTCTTCGGCATGGTGTTCCCCTTTTGGTGTATCGCTGCGCAGCGCATCAGCTGCTGCTTTCTGTATAGCGACGGCCTGATGGGGAATTTCCGGGAGATCTTCTTCAGCTCTCTCCGCAATGAAACCGCAACGATATACTGCAATCGATTGCCTTCAACTGGACTTCAGAAGCACTAAGGGGCCTTATTTTCTTGACCTTACACTTGGGCGCTCGCCTTCGGGAGGCAGGGGCCGGAGGTTCGAATCCTCTCACTCCGACCATTTCCCGCCATCAGATCAATCCCCGGTCCGCAAGCTCCTTGCGGATGGCCTCGCCATCGGCGCCGCGCTCGGGCGGGGCGGCGGGTGTTGGCGTGGCTTGGCCAAAGCGCGGGGCCGGCGCTGGTTGCAGCGTTCCACCGGCCGAGGACCAGACGGCGCGGGCCGCCATATGCGCATCCGCCGCCGCGTCCTGCGGCGACAGCACCGGCGCGACACAGGCGTCGGAGCCTTCGAACAGCGCGGCCCAGTGCGCCACCGGTTCCCCGGCAAAGATCGCGGCAAGCCGGTCGGTCTGGGCGGGCCAGTGCGCGCGGTCATACTGGTCGGCGAAATCCGGATCATCGGCCAGCCCCATGAGCGACAGGAACTCAGCATGGAATTTCGGCTCGAGGCACTGCACGCTGATCCACCCCCCGTCGGCACAGGCATAGGCCCGGCACCAATGCGCCCCGTCCAACAGGCTCTGCCCGCGCTCGGTGACCGTATTGCCCGAGGGCGCCATCGACATCAGCAGTGCCATCATGTGCGCCGAGCCGTCGACGATGGCGGCATCGACCACCGTGCCCTGACCGGTGCGGCCCGCATTGATGATCCCGGCCAGCAATCCTGCCACGAGGTAGAGCGCGCCGCCGCCCACATCCCCCACCAGCGTCGGCGGCGTGACCGGCGCGGCGCCCGGCGTGCCCGCGTACCACAGCGCGCCCGAGGTGGCGATATAGTTGAGGTCATGCCCGGCGGTCATGGCGCGCGGGCCGGTCTGGCCCCAGCCGGTCATCCGGCCATAGACAAGCTTCGGATTGCTCGCCGCGAACGTCTCGGGGCCAAGGCCCAGCCGCTCCATCACGCCGGGGCGAAACCCCTCGATCAGCGCATCGGCCGAGGTGATGAGCGCACGGGCGGTCTCAAGCGCGCCCGCGTCCTTCAGGTCGAGCGCAATAGACCTCTTGCCCCGGTCGAGCAGGGACGGCCCGCTGCCCGTGGGGTTGGTCGAGGCCGGGCGGTGGATCACGATCACCTCGGCGCCCATATCGGCCAGCATCATGCCCGCGAACGGGCCGGGGCCCAGCCCCTCGATCTCGACGATGCGGATCCCTTGCAGCATGTGCGCCTCCCTCGGTTGTGACAAAGGGTAGCGGAGTGGCTCGAAAGGGGAAATGCCGTTTCATCCAACGATCCCGGCCGCCCCGACCCCCCGTTGCGCGCCGCACCACATCTCGTGGCACCCCCCATCGCACGCCACATGAACCCGCCCCCGCACCGCGACTGGCACCGACGCGATACCGACAAAATACCGACGTTATACCGACATGGCCTTTCCAGCGAAATCAACGCATTAACCCTGATTCGCGGCGCTTTGCGAAAACACCCCGGTTCAGAACCGCCGATGCAGCCTTTTCCGCGTCACCACGTAGCGCTTCTTCTGCCGCTCCCGCAGGAAGACGAACAGCCCCGCCCCGAGGATCAGCGCGATGCCCGCCATCGCCACCGGCCCCGGCAGGTCGCCCCAGATCAGCCAGCCCCACAGGATCGCCAGCGGCAGGCCCACATATTCGAACGGCGCAATGGTGGCCGCATCCGCAATGCGATAGGCCGCGCTCAGGCAATAGCCCACGATGGCCGAATTGAACCCCAGCGCGAGGAACAGGTACACATCCGTCCCCTCCGGCCAGACCCACGCCCGCAGCAGGAAAACAAGGCTGCCGTTGTCCACCCCCGCCGCAAAACGCCCGTCGCCCGCCACCAGCCAGAACAGGCCGCTGACGATGATGAACCCCACCTGGATATAGATCGCCATCGCCGAGGCCTTGGAACTCACCCCCAGCTTGCGCGTCAGCACCTGGTTGAGCGCATAGGCCAGCGCCGCGATCACCGGCAGCAGGTAGACCCAGAGCGACACATCGCGCGAACTGTCGCTTTCCCACGGCCGGGTCATGATTACCACGCCCAGCAGGCCCACCGCCACCGCCCCGATCCGCAATGGCCCCACCTTCTCGCCCAACAGCGGGATCGACAGCAGCGTGATCATCAGCGGCGCCACGAAGAACACCGCCGTCGCCTCGGCCAGCGGCAGCACGGCCAGCGCGGCGAAATAGGTCATGTTGGCGAAGATGATCATCAGGCAGCGCAGCGCATGCAGCCCCGGCGTCGCGGTGCGCAGCAGCGTCCAGCCGCCTTCGAACTGCAGTATTACAAGGCTGAAGGCGATGCCGATGGCCGAACGACAGAACACCATCTGGTGCAGCGGATAGCCGCCCGAGAGGAACTTGATCAGCACGTCATTTCCGGACAGCGCGACGATGGCGAGCAGGATGAACCCAATGCCCGCCGAGGGGTTCTGAAGCCGCGCGATCCCTGTCATGAGGTGTCCTTTCCCCGATGGCCTAGCACGGGCGGGCAGGGGCCTCCATCCTCAATCGCGACATTCCGCCACACGGAAACGCGCCGCGCCCTTGGCCCCGCCCCGGCCCTGCGCTACGCTCATCCCGACAGCGTGACAGGAGGGAGCCGCCGCCATGAAGATGAGTGACGAAAAGCAGATCAACGCCGACCGCGAAACCGTCTGGAACGCGCTGACCAGCCCCGACGTGCTTGAGGAATGCGTGCCCGGTGCGCAGGATGTCACTGGCTCGCCCGAGGAGGGGTTCGAGGCGACGGTTACCCAGAAGGTCGGCCCGGTGAAGGCGACGTTCAAAGGCACGGTGACCTTTTCCGAGATGGAGAAACCCGAGAAGCTGACCCTGACGGGCGAGGGCAAGGGCGGCGCCGCCGGCTTCGCCAAGGGCAGCGCGGCGGTGCGTCTGACCGAAAACGAGGGCGGCACGCTCCTGTCCTATGATGTCGAGGCAAAGGTGGGCGGCAAGCTCGCCCAGCTCGGAAGCCGGATCGTCGACGGCTTTGCCAAGAAGATGGCCGACCAGTTCTTCACCCGCCTCGAAGAGGTGATCGAGGGCCCGAAGGACGAGGACGAAGAGACGGAAGCCGAAAAGAAAGGCTGGCTGAAGCGGCTGATCACGTGACGAGGTGAGGGTGGCAGTGGGTCTGCCCTGATCCAAACGAAAAGGGCGGACCAAGGCCCGCCCCATATTCCCGACATCGACCCGCCTTACGGCCCTTCGATGATATTCGCCACCATCTGCCCGATGGCATTGCTGCCCTTGATCGACGGGTGGATCATGTCGATTGCGTGATAAGACCCGTCGCCCTCGGGCACGAGGTCGGACAGCGACAGGTAATGCACCCCGCTGTCGAGCGCCGCCAGCTTCTCGACCCGGCGCTCGAGCTCGGCCCCCTCGTCGCGGCAATGCTCGATCAGCGACCCGCGCCCGGGGCTGCGCATGTAGCCCACGTAAACCACCTGCGCGCCCGAGCGGCGCAGGTCCGACAGGAAGCCGGGAATGCGCCCCTTGCGCCCGTCCTTCGAAATCAGGCGGTTCAGCTTGCCGTCGCAGACAACACAGCCACAGCCCAGCCACAGGTCATTGCCGCCACCGTTGACGACGACCCAGTCCCATTCGCCGGGCACGTATTGCTTGGTGATGTTGAGCCCCGCGCTGCCCGAGATCGGAAGCGGGTAGAAGAACCGCGCGCCAATCACCGAGCGGTCGACCACCGGCTCGCGCAGCGTCTGCTCGACGGCATCGGCCACAGCCCGGTCGGACATCCGGTGAGTGGCCAGCATCGAGTCGCCGACAAAGAGGATACGGGAAGGATGATCGCGGCTGACGGATTCGCCGCAACCGGCCAGCAACAGGGCCGCGGCGGCCAGCTTGAACAAACGGGAAATTTTCATGGCAACAGACGTCCGAACTTTGAACAGCCGAAGAGAAAACCGAGAGCAAAAAGCTCTCATCTTCGACCGTGACGCCCCCAAGAAACGAATGTGGCGGTAAAGTGTTTGATTCTCAACAAAAAACGAACACACCTGTTCGCACAGTGGAAACAGTCGGCGTGTTTGCCCGCCATTCCGCGATTTACGCACAGTTCTCACTGCCGTCAGGGACAATTGCAACTCGCGGCACGAAAGATAGGTTGGCCGGATTACCAACCCCGAACAGGTGCAAATATGGCCCCCATTGTCGATGTCCGAGACCTGCGCAAGACCTTTGATGGCGGATTCGAAGCGCTGAAAGGCGTCTCGCTCCAGATCGAGGAGGGCGAGATCCTCGCCCTGCTGGGCCCGAACGGCGCGGGCAAGACCACGCTGATCTCGGCGCTCTGCGGCATCACCACGCCCACCGGCGGCAGCGCCCTTGTGGGCGGCCATGACATCCTGACCGAATACCGGGCCGCCCGCCAGATGATCGGGCTGGTCCCGCAGGAGATCGCGCTGGAACCGTTCGAGAGGGTGATCAACTCTGTCCGCTTCTCACGCGGGCTGTTCGGCAAACCGCGCGACGATGCCTTTATCGAAAAGACATTGCGGCAGCTCTCCCTCTGGGACAAGCGCGATGCCAAGGTGATGGAGCTGTCGGGCGGCATGAAACGCCGCGTGCTGATCGCCAAGGCGCTCTGCCACGAACCGCGCGTGCTATTCCTCGACGAGCCCACCGCCGGGGTCGACGTGGAATTGCGCCGCGACATGTGGCAGGTGGTGGCGGGCCTCAAGGAAAGCGGCGTCACCATCATCCTGACCACCCATTACATCGAAGAGGCCGAGGCCATCGCCGACCGGGTCGCCGTGATCAACAAGGGCGAGATCCTTCTGGTCGAGCAGAAATCGGATCTGATGACCCGGATGGGCCGCAAGAGCCTGCGGATCGAACTGGTCGAACCGCTCGCGGCCGTGCCCGAAGGCGTCGAGGAATATCACCTCGACCTTGCCCCCGACGGCCGCGCCCTGACCTATACCTACGACACCAACGCCGAGCGCACGGGCATCACCCGGCTGCTGCAAACCCTGTCGGAGAAGGGCGTGGCCCTGAAAGATCTCCAGACCAAGCAATCGAGCCTCGAGGAAATCTTCGTGAGCCTCGTCAAAGAAGAGGATGCGGCATGAACCTGACAGCCGTCCGCGCAATCTACACCTTCGAAATGGCGCGCTTCTTCCGCACGCTCTTGCAAAGCTTCATTTCGCCGGTGATCTCGACCTCGCTCTACTTCGTCGTTTTCGGCGCCGCCATCGGCAGCCGTATCGATCAGGTCGAGGGCGTCAGCTATGGCGCCTTCATCGTGCCGGGGCTGATCATGCTGACGGTGATGACGCAAGGTATCTCCAACGCCTCCTTCTGCATCTACTTTCCGAAATTCATCGGCACGATCTTCGAGCTGCTCTCCGCGCCGGTGAACTTCCTCGAGATCGTGCTGGGCTATGTCGGCGCGGCGGCGACCAAGGCGCTGTTCATCGGCATCGTGATCCTTGGCACCTCGGCCTTTTTCGTCGACCTGAACATCCAGCATCCGCTGGCCATGCTGGCCTTCCTTGTGCTGACCTGCGTTTCCTTCGCGCTGTTCGGGTTCATCATCGGCATATGGGCGGGGAATTTCGAACAGCTCCAGCTCATCCCGCTGCTGGTCATCACGCCGCTGGTCTTCCTCGGCGGGTCGTTCTACTCGATCTCGATGCTGCCGCCGATCTGGCAGACGATCACCATGTTCAACCCGGTGGTCTACCTGATCTCGGGCTTCCGCTGGTCGTTCTTTGGTCAGGCCGACGTGGCGATCGGGTTCAGCCTGTTTGCCATCGGTCTCTTTACCGCCATCTGCCTCGGGATCATCTGGCTGATCTTCAAGACCGGCTGGCGGATCCGCTCCTGACGGCCGTGGGAGTTCGAGTATTTTTGGAAAGATGAAGCGGCGGGAGGTGCCCCTCTGACGGTGCCGCAGAGGAAGCCGGCGCAATAAAGTGCCTCCCGTACAAGTTTTTTTCCCCTTGCGGGTAAAACAGCAGGGCGCGGCGCCTTGTTATGCGTGCCCCCGCAATCTACATCGGGCGGATGAAGCTTTCTTTGCCCTTTGTCGACCGCGGGCCGCTTGTCGCCGTGATCCGCCTGAATGGTGCCATCGGTTCGGGCGGGCGCGCCCAGCTCAATGACGAGGCGATGGGCCCGATCATCGAAAAGGCCTTCAAGCGCGGCAAGCCCAAGGCGGTCGCGCTGGTGATCAATTCCCCCGGCGGCTCGCCCGTGCAATCCTCGCTCATCGCCGCGCGTATCCGCCGGCTGTCAGAGGAAAAGGGCATTCCCGTTCACGCCTTCGTCGAGGACGTAGCGGCCTCGGGCGGCTACTGGCTGGCGGCCTCGGCCGATGACATCTGGGTCGATGACAGTTCGATCGTGGGCTCGATCGGGGTGATCTCGGCCGGGTTCGGCGCGCATGTCCTTCTGGCCCGGCAAGGGGTGGAACGCCGCGTCTACACCGCCGGCAAGTCGAAAAGCATGCTCGACCCGTTCCAGCCCGAGAAGGAAGAGGACGTCAAACGCCTCAAATCCCTGCTCGACCAGATGCACGAGACCTTCACCGCCTACATCAAATCCCGCCGGGGCGACCGGCTGGCCGACCGGCAGGACCTGTTCACCGGAGAGTTCTGGCTGGGCGCCCGCGCGGTCGAGCTTGGCCTCGTCGACGGGGTGGCGCATGTGGTGCCCAAGCTCAAGGCGCTCTACGGCGACAAGGTGCGCTTTGCCCGCTACGGCCGCAAACGTGGCCTGTTCCAGCGCTTCGGCGCCACCATGGCGCAGGATGCCATCGACACGATCGAGGAGCGGGCCGCCTTTGCCCGCTTCGGCCTCTGACGTGATCGTCAAGATCGTCATACTCTTCCTCGTCTTCATGGTGGCGATGGCCATGTTCGGCAAGCTGAGGTTTCCCGGCCAGCAAAAGCTCGCCTCGGCGCGATGCAGCAAGTGCGGCCGGTTCCGGCTTGGCAAGGGCCCGTGCGATTGCCGGAAAGGCAAGAAATGATCGTATGGCTTCTGGCAGGCCTCGGGTTGCTGATTCTCCTGCTCGCGGGCGACGCCCTCGTGAAAGGTGCTGTTAACCTCAGCCTGCGCGTGGGCATCCCGGCGCTGATCGTCAGCCTGACCATCGTCGCCTTCGGCACCTCGGCGCCTGAACTGCTGATCTCGCTCAACGCCGTCCTCGATAACAAGCCGGGCCTCGCGCTGGGCAACGTGGTCGGCTCCAACACCGCCAACATCCTGCTGGTGCTGGGCGTGCCGGCGCTGATCTCCGGCCTGCATACCAGCCAGTGCGACACGCGAAAGACCTACCTGTTCATGATCGGCGCCTCGGTGATCTTCATCGGCCTCGCCTTTCGCGGCACGTTCGACATGCTGGCGGGCGTCGTGCTGCTGGTGATACTGGCCTACGTGCTGGCCGATGCCTTTCGCGATGCACGCAACCATCGCCGGGCCTGTGCCGCCGCCGTCGCCGACCCCGATGACGAGGAAGAGGTCGAGGGCGCCGACCCCGACATGCCCTGGTGGCAGATCTTCGTTTTCCTCGTTCTGGGGCTGGCCGGCCTGCCGCTGGGCGCCGACCTGCTGGTCGACAACGCCTCGATCATTGCGGCGCGCTATGGCGTCAGCGACTCGGTCATCGGGCTGACGCTGGTGGCGCTGGGCACCTCGCTGCCGGAGCTGGCGACCACCGTGATGGCGGCCCTGCGCCGTCAGGCCGATGTCGCCTTGGGCAACGTGATCGGGTCGAACCTGTTCAACCTGCTCGCCATCATCGGCATCACCACCATGATCGGCGAGATCCCGGTCGACCCGGAATTCCTGCAATTCGACCTTTGGGTGATGCTGGCGGCCTCTCTGCTGCTGGGGCCCTTCGTCTTCCTGCGGATGGACATCAACCGGGTCTGGGGCATCGCCCTGTCGGTGCTGTATCTCGTCTACATCTTCGTCGTACTCAACTGAGAAGGGGGCAGATCGCATGGCACGGGCACTTGTGACAGGGGCAGGCAAGCGGCTGGGCCGCGCGATGGCGCTGGAACTGGCGCGACGCGGTCATGACGTGGCGGTGCATTACGCCAGCTCCGAAGATGCCGCCGCCGAGGTCGTCTCCGAGATCGAGGCGATGGGCCGCCGCGCCGTGGCCCTTCACGCCGACCTGCTGGTCGAGGGTGAGGTGCAGACGCTTCTGCCCCGTGCCGCAGAGGCGCTGGGCGGGCCGATCCTGACACTGGTCAACAACGCCTCGATCTTCGAGTATGACAAGATCGACACCGCCACCCGCGAAAGCTGGGACAGGCATCTCGAAAGCAACCTGCGCGCGCCGTTCGTGCTGATCCAGGCGCTGGCGGCGCAGGTTCCCGACCCGGAAAGCGACGACAATGGCGAGCCGGTGGCGCGGGGCCTCGCCGTCAACATGATCGACCAGCGCGTGCGCAAGCTGACGCCGGAATTCATGAGCTACACCATTGCCAAGTCGGCCCTCTGGACCCTGACCCGAACCGCCGCGCAAGGCTTGGCGCCCAAGGTCAGGGTCAACGGCATCGGCCCGGGCCCCACGATCATCGGCCACCGGCAGAGCGACGAGCATTTCCGCCGCCAGCGTCAGGCGACGGTCCTGCAACGCGGCGCAGATGCGTCGGATATCACCGCCGCGCTGGGCTACCTGCTCGACGCGCGGGCCGTCACGGGGCAATTGATCTGCGTCGATGGCGGCCAGCACCTGGGCTGGCAAACGCCTGACATCCTGGGCGTCGAGCCCTGAGCCTGCGGCAAGTTGTACACCTGTCACGGCCACGTGAAAGAAGCGTTACAAAAAGTTTAATGTTTTCAGTAATTTGCTGTATATACATAATTTTGCTTAACCTTATCAATAACTTGCAAAACTGCCTAAAAAATAGGCATATTAACGAAGCCAGCCAAAAACAACGGAAATTTTGGTATGCCAAGAAGTTGTCCGCAAGTTTATCCACAGGAATCGTGGAAAGCTTTCCTCTTGATCCCACCGGGTTAAGATTGCAGGCGAGGCCAAGAATCATCAAGTTCCCAGAATGAGCGAGCAAACCCCCGATACCGCGCCGCGTACCGGCCATTCCGTCATCCAGAGCTACCTGAAGACGCTCGACGCCTCGCCGGGTGTCTACCGGATGCTCGATGCGCAGGCGCGCGTTCTCTACGTGGGCAAGGCGCGCAACCTGCGGGCGCGGGTGTCGAACTATGCCCGCCCGGCCGGGCATACGGCCCGCATCGCCCGGATGATCCGCGAAACCGCATCGATGATGTTCCTCACCACCTCGACCGAGACCGAGGCGCTGCTGCTCGAACAGAACCTCATCAAGCAATTGAAGCCGCGCTACAACGTGCTGCTGCGCGACGACAAGAGCTTCCCCAACATCATGGTGACCAAGGCGCACCCTTACCCGATGATCAAGAAGCACCGGGGCGCCAAGAAGGAAAAGGGCGCCTATTATGGCCCCTTCGCCAGCGCCGGCGCGGTCAACCGCACGCTGGCGCAGCTCCAGAAGGTGTTCCAGCTTCGCAACTGCTCGGATTCCATGTTCGAGAGCCGCACGCGCCCCTGCCTGCAATACCAGATCAAGCGCTGCACGGCCCCCTGCGTCGGCTACATCTCGCAAGAGGATTACGGCGCTCAAGTGCGGGACGCCGAACGCTACCTTTCCGGCCGGTCCACGGATGTACAGGCAAAGCTCAAGACCCAGATGATGGACGCCTCGGAATCGATGGAGTTCGAGCGCGCCGCCGCCCTCCGCGACCGGATCAAGGCCCTGACTCAGGTGCAGACGGCACAGGGCATCAACCCCCGCACCGTGACCGAGGCCGACCTGCTGGCCCTGCATCTGGAAAACGGGCAGGCCTGTGTGCAGGTGTTCTTCATCCGCGCCGGGCAGAACTGGGGCAACAATGATTTTTACCCCCGCGTCGGCGCCGATGTCGAGGAGGCCGAGGTGCTCGAGGCCTTCCTCGGCCAGTTCTACGACAACAAGGAACCGCCGCGTCAGGTGATCCTGTCCCACCCGATCGAGAATGCCGACCTGATGGCCGACGCCCTGACTGGCAAGCGGGGCGGCAAGGTCGAAATCCTCGTGCCAAGGCGCGGCGAGAAGGCCGAGCTGGTCGACAGCGCGCTGCGTAACGCCCGCGAAAGCCTCGCCCGCAAGATGGCCGAGACGGCGACGCAGGCAAAGCTGCTCAAGGGGCTGGCCGAGGCCTTCGATCTCGACGAGCCGCCCAAGCGCATCGAGGTCTATGACAACAGTCACATTCAGGGCACCAACGCCGTCGGCGGCATGATCGTCGCCGGGCCCGACGGGCTGATGAAGAACCAGTACCGCAAGTTCAACATCAAGGGCGACGACCTGACCCCGGGCGACGATTTCGGCATGATGAAAGAGGTGCTGACCCGCCGCTTCAAGCGCCTGCTGAAGGAAGATCCCGACAGGCAAGAGGGGCATTGGCCCGACCTGCTGCTGATCGACGGCGGGGCAGGGCAGGTGAGTGCCGTGGCCCAGATCATGCGTGAGATGGGCGTGCAGGATATCCCGATGGTGGGCGTCGCCAAGGGTATCGATCGCGACCATGGAAAGGAGGAGTTCCACCGCGTCGGCAAACGCCCCAGCGCGCTGCGCCACAACGACCCGGTGCTCTATTTCATCCAGCGCCTGCGCGACGAGGCGCACCGCTTTGCCATCGGCACCCACCGGGCAAAACGTGCCAAGGGTGTCTCGGCCTCGCCCTTGGACGATATCCCCGGCGTCGGCGCGGCGCGCAAGCGGGCGCTGCTGACGCATTTCGGCTCCGCCAAGGCCGTCAGCCGCGCGGCGCTGAGCGATCTGAAGGCGGTCGAGGGCGTGTCGGCCGGGCTGGCCCAGAAGGTTTACGACTATTTCCACGAGAAGGGTTAGCCGCACAGAATTTTCGAAAATTCCGGGATAGAAAACGTGCATTTTCCATCCCGTTTTCTTTGAAGAAAACGGCACCGCTTACACGCGGCGTCCGCCGCGCGAAAAATTTCCGACAAAACGCGGAAACCCGCCTTGACGCCCCCACCCCGCATCTCCATTTGCGCCGCATCAGGCCCGCGCCTGAACCCGACACCAGACACCGCGCCCGCCCTTAAAAAAGCGGCGCAAACCCGAACCGACCATTGGGGAGACCCGCAACATGTTTCAGGTTCTGGGGGGCGTCTGGGCGCTTCTTATCGGCATGGTATTGATCATGGCCGGCAACGGCATGCAGTCCACCCTGATGGGCGTGCGCGGCGGGATCGAGGGCTTTTCGACCCTGAATCTGTCGATCATTACCGCCGGCTATTTCGTGGGCTTCCTGCTGGGCGCGCGGCTGGCGCCACGGATGATCCGCCATGTGGGCCACGTGCGGGTGTTTGCGGCGCTGGGCTCGTTCATGTCGGCGGCGCTGATCGCCTATCCGCTGCTGGCGGAGCCGGCGGCCTGGGCATTCCTGCGCATCGTCATCGGCTTTTCCATGTCCGGCATCTACGTCACCGCCGAAAGCTGGCTGAACAACTCCGCCTCGAATGCCACGCGCGGCAAGCTTCTGTCGGCCTACATGCTGGCCCAGACCGTGGGCGACATGTCGGCGCAGGGGATGCTGAACCTCGCCGACCCGGCGGGACCGGCGCTGTTCATCGCGGACTCGATGCTGGTCTCGCTCTCCTTCGCGCCGATCCTCTTGTCGGCCAGCCCGGTGCCGGTGACCCAGAGCACCAAGGCGATGAGCCTGCGGCGGCTTTTCCGGGCCTCACCGCTGGGCGCGGTGGGGATATTCCTGCTGGGCGGGGTCTATTCGGCGCAGGCCGGCATGGCGGCGGTCTATGGCTCCACCGCCGGGCTCGGCGTGCGCGAGATCTCGATCCTGATCACCTCGCTGCTGGGCGGGTCGCTGGTGCTGCAATATCCCATTGGCTGGCTCTCCGACCGGATGGACCGGCGCCGGGTCATCATCCTTGCCGCAACGGTCGGTGCGGCGGCCTGCACGCTGGGCTTTCTGTCAGACGCCGCTCTGCCGGTGCTGATGGCGGCGGCGTTCTTCACCGGGGGCATGGCGATGCCGCTCTATTCGCTGCTGGTGGCATATGTGAACGACTATCTCGACCCCGAAGACATGCCTGCGGCCTCGGGTACGTTGATCTTCGCCTATGGCTCGGGCGCGATCACCGGGCCGATCATCGCCGGGCAGGCGATGGAACTGACCGGGCCACAGGCCTTCTGGCTGGTGCTGGCGGGGCTCTTCGCCGCCATCGCGCTTTACGGGCTGTGGCGCATGACCCGGCGGCCGGGGGTTTCGGCCGAGGATGCCAGTGCCTATTTCGGTACTATCCCCACCGGCTCGTCGCTGGCCATCGAAACGGCGCAGGAGGCGGTTCAATACGAAGAGGAGCAGGCCGAGGACAGCGGGCAGACGGGCTGAGCCCTGCGCCACGCTTGTGTCTTTCGTGTCCCTCCGGAAAGGTCTAAGACTGACCGTATGACATGGAATATACCCAACGTTCTCACCACGCTCCGGCTGCTGGCGGCACCGGGGGTGGCGGTGATGTTTCTCTATTTCACCCGGCCCTGGGCCGACTGGTTCGCACTGGTCCTTTTCGTGGGCGCGGCCGCGACCGACTATTTCGACGGCTACCTCGCCCGGATGTGGAAACAGACCACCAAGCTGGGCACCATGCTCGACCCCATCGCCGACAAGGCGATGGTGGTGATCGCGCTGATGGTGATCGTGGGCTATTCCAGCATGTCGCCCTGGCTGGTGCTGCCCGCCACGGTGATCCTCTTCCGCGAGGTATTCGTCAGCGGGCTGCGGGAATTCCTCGGCGACACCGCCGGCACGCTGAAGGTCACCAACCTCGCCAAATGGAAGACCACCGCCCAGATGGTCGCCATCGCCGTGCTCTTTGCCCAAGGCGTATTCGAGCACTATCTGTGGGCCAGCACCGAAGGCATGGATCAGAACCTCGTCGATGCCATTCTCCAGGGGCAGGAGGAAGATCTGCACGGCCTGCAATGGAAGCTGACCGGCATGATCTGGTCGGGGCATGTGGGGCTGTGGCTGTTGTGGCTGGCCGCGGCGCTGACGCTGATCACCGGGTTCGACTATTTCCGCAAGGCGACCCCGTTTCTGAAGGACTGACGCGATGGATGTGTTGTATTTCGCTTGGGTGCGCGAACGCATCGGCCACCCGAAAGACCGGATCGAGACCGCGCCGGGCACCGTGCGCGAGCTGGTCGAGGATTTGCGCGGGCGAGAGGAACGCTATGCCGCCGCCTTCGCCGATCTCTCAGCGCTGCGCGTGGCGGTCGATCAGGAGCTCTCGGATTTCGACGCGCCCCTCGACGGCGTGCGCGAGGTGGCGTTCTTCCCGCCGATGACCGGGGGCTGACGCGATGGACATCCGCGTGCAGGCAGAGCCGTTCGATTTCGGGGCCGAGGCCGGCGCTTTCGCCGCGCGGCAAAACGCCATGGGCGCGGTCGTCACCTTTACCGGCATTGTCCGCGACCTGCCCGATGGCGGCCTTCGCGCGATGGAGATCGAGCATTACCCGGGCATGACCGAAAAGGCGATCGAGGCCATCGCCGAAGAAGCCGCCGACCGCTGGAACACCGGCGACCTGCTGGTCATCCACCGCTACGGGCCGCTGGCGCCCGGCGAGATGATCATGATGGTCGCCACTTCCGCCCCGCACCGCTCGGATGCCTTTCAGGCGGCGGAATTTCTCATGGATTTCCTGAAGTCCCGCGCGCCCTTCTGGAAGAAGGAAATGGCGCAGGACGGGGCCGACTGGGTTGCCGCCCGCGACGAGGACGAGGATGCGCTGACCCGCTGGTGACGGGCGCCGTTCCTACCGGAACCGCCCGCGCGCCTTCCCGACCGCCTCGCTCATCTCGGTCCATGCCTTCTGGGCGCCGGTCTTCATGTCTTCCCACGCCTCGCTCTGCGAGCTTTTCAGCTTCTCCATCTGCACCTGCATATCGTCGCGGCGCTGGCGCAACGCCTCGATCTGCGCTTCCTGATCGATCTCGCTGTCGGCGCTGGCGGCCTTGGCCTGCGCCCGCAGCTTGTCGATCTCGGCCTGCCATTCTTCCAGCTTGGCCTCGTATTTCCGGATGTAGGCCTGTTTCTGGTCCATGGGTCAAATCCTTTCGTGGTCGATTGGCTTTGACCGCCCGGTTGCGGGACGGCTATCTGTACCACCGAGGTAGGAAATCCCCCGCACCCCTTCAACGGGCGCGGCCTGTCCCGTCCTGTTGCGCAGCACCGGATCAGTCGGAATACTCGTCCCGCCCGTCATCAGGCACCGTCGTCATGCCCATCGCCAGAAGGCCCGCCGCAGGGGTTTCGGGCTCCACCGGTCCGGGT
The DNA here is from genome assembly GCA_040220035.1 of Roseovarius sp. Classification (GTDB taxonomy): domain Bacteria; phylum Pseudomonadota; class Alphaproteobacteria; order Rhodobacterales; family Rhodobacteraceae; genus Roseovarius. Next base: position 105,688 of record JAVJTX010000006.1, read on the forward strand.
TTGCGAAAGGCACGAAAGAACAGCACCACGCCGACAAAACCCAAAAGCCCGCCGCCGAACAGGGCTGCATAGATGTGGTCATGATCGCCGCTCGAGGTGGCGAGATTCATCTCGTTCAGCGCAAACGCCACCCCGCCCAGGACAAAGCCCAGCGACAGAAGCAGATGCGTGATCTTCCTGACCATAACGGATCCTCCTCCACTGGAGGTAGCACAGTGTCGCGCGATTTCATCTTTCTGTCAAAGCCGGATCGGCGGGTTACGGCGTGCCCCAGCCGCCACCACCGGGGGTTTCCATGCCGAAAACGGCCCCGGCGGGCAGGTCTATCTCGTCATTTCCGGCCATCTCCCGCCGCTCGCCATTTGGCAGAACGGCCCAGTTCCGCCCCACCTTACCGGGCGCGCCCCCATCGACGCCAAAGGGCGGAACGATGCGGTGATTCGACAGTGTCGTGACGGTCACGGGCTCAATGAACCGTAAAAGGCGGATCACCCCGTGCCCGCCGCGCCACTTGCCCTCGCCCCCCGATCCGGGCCGGATCGAGAACTCTTCCAGTCGCACCGGGAACCGCTTCTCGAGGATTTCCGGGTCGGTCATCCGGGTATTGGTCATATGCGTCTGCAGCGCGTCGCACCCGTCGAACCCCGGCCCCGCGCCGGTGCCCCCGGCGATGGTCTCGTAATTCTGGAACCGGTCATTGCCCCAGACAAAATTGTTCATCGTCGCCTGGCTTCCGGCAATCACGTGCAGCGCCCCGTAAAGCGCGTTGCAGGTGGCCTGGCTCACCTCCGTATTCCCGGAAATCACCGCCGCCGGGTAGACCGGGTTCAGCATCGAGCCCTCGGGGATAACGATATTGAGCGGCTTCAGGCATCCCTCGTTCAGCGGGATATCCGCCCCCACCATCGTCCGGAACACGTACAGCACCACCGCCCGGCAGATCGCCTTGGGCGCGTTGTAATTCCCCTCGTGCTGCGGGCTGGTGCCGGTGAAATCGATCGTCGCCTCGCGCGCTTCGGCATCCACCGTCACCTTCACCTCGATCACCGCGCCATGATCCATCGGGTAGGTGAACCGCCCGTCCGTCAGCCGGTCCACCACCCGCCGCACGCTCTCCTCGGCATTGTCCTGCACATGGCCCATATAGGCCCGCACCACGTTCAGCCCGAAAGTCCCGACCACCTTCAGAAGCGCCTGCCGCCCGGTCTCGTTCGCGGCGATCTGCGCCTTCAGGTCGGCCATGTTCTGCGGAATGTTCCGGCAGGGATACTTGCCCGACGCCAGCAGCGCCTCGGCCTCTTTTTCCAGAAGGGCCCCCCGGTCGACAAGCTTCACGTTGTCGATCAGCACGCCTTCCTCGTCGATATGCCGGCTGTCGGGCGGCGCACTGCCGGGCGTGCGCCCGCCGATATCGGCATGATGCCCGCGCGAGCCCAGCCAGAAGACGGGCTTGTCGCCGACGAAGACCGGCGTCACCACCGTCACATCCGGCAAATGCGTACCGCCATTATAGGGCGAGTTCAGCACATAGGCATCGCCCGGCGCCACGTCGGGGTTCAACCGCATCACCGTCCTGATAGACTCCGACATCGAGCCCAGATGCACCGGCACATGCGGCGCGTTCGCCACAAGATCGCCCGCCGCATCAAAGATCGCACAGGAGAAATCCAGCCGCTCCTTGATATTGACCGAGGCCGAGGTGTTCTCGAGCGTCGCGCCCATCTGGTCGGCCACCGACATGAAAAGGTTGTTGAACACTTCCAGCAGCACCGGGTCGGCCTCGGTGCCCGCCGCATGGTCGCGGGCCTTCACCTCGACCCGTTCCAGCAGCAGGTTCCCCATCCGGTCCACCGACGCGGCCCAGCCCGGCTCGACCACGTTTGTGCCCGTGGGCTCGGTGATGATCGCCGGCCCGGTGATCCGGCTGTCGGGCGCCAGCTTCTCCCGCTCGTATAGCGGCACCTCCCGCCGCGCGCCCCCGATATGCACCGGCACTTGCGCCACCGGCTCGCCATCGCCATCCGGCAGCACCGCGCCGGGGCTCTGCCCCGTCCGCCCGATCGCCTCGACGCTCAGCATCTCGAACACGATCTCCCGCTCGGGCGAAGCGAAGCCGAACCGCTGCCGGTGCGCATCCTCGAACCCGGCGCGCATATCGTCCACCGTCCCGAACGCCACCTCCAGCGCCTGATGTGCGCCGTCATACCGCAGATGCGCCCGCCGCGCGACGTCGATATCGGCGATCCCCTGGCCTTCGACCTCGGTCCTTGCCTGTCCGGCGATCCGTTCCAGCACCTTCTGCGCGGCCTCCACCTCCGCCAGCGGCGCATCCATCTGCACCTCCCGCATCGCCCGCACCTCGGCCAGCCCCATGCCATAGGCCGACAGCACCCCGGCATGCGGATGGATCAGCACCTTCCGCATCCCCAGCGCATCCGCCACCAGGCAGGCATGCTGCCCACCCGCCCCGCCAAAGCACTGCAAGGTATAGCCGGTCACGTCATGCCCCCGCTGCACGGAGATCTTCTTGATCGCGTTCGCCATGTTGTCGACGGCGATCCGCAGGAACCCTTCGGTCATCTCCTCCGGGCTGCGCGCCGCCTCTCCGGTCTCGGCGGCGACACGCTCGGCCAGAGCGGCAAACTTCTCCCTAACCACCTCCGGATCAAGCCGCTCATTCCCCTCCGGCCCGAACACCGCCGGGAAATGCGCGGCGTTCAACTTGCCCAGCATCACGTTGCAATCCGTCACCGTCAGCGGCCCGCCGCGCCGGTAACACGCGGGCCCCGGATCGGCCCCGGCGCTCTCCGGTCCGACCTGAAACCGCCCGTCCTCGAATTTGGCAATAGACCCACCCCCGGCGGCCACGGTGTGAATATCCATCATCGGCGCCCGCATCCGCACGCCCGCCACTTCCGTCTCGAAGCTCCGCTCGTAATCGCCGGCATAGTGGCTGACATCCGTGCTGGTCCCGCCCATGTCGAACCCGATCAGCCGGTCGTGCCCCGCCGCCTCGCCGGTCTTGACCATGCCGACGATTCCGCCCGCCGGCCCCGACAATATCGCGTCCTTCCCCTGAAACAGCCCCGCGTCGGTCAGCCCGCCATTCGACTGCATGAACAGCAGCGCCTCACAGGCCCTCCCCACGTCCAGCGCATCCGCCACCTGATCCACGTAGCGCCGCAGCAGCGGCGACAGGTAGGCATCCACCACCGCCGTATCGCCCCGCCCCACCAGCTTGGCCAGCCGGTTGACCTGATGGCTGGCGGTGATCTGGGTAAATCCGATCTCGGCGGCGATATCGGCCACCCGCCGCTCGTGCTCGGGGTTGAGGTAGGCGTGCAGCCCGGCAATCGCCACGGCCCGGATTCCCCTGTCATACGCCCCCTCCAGCGGGATCCGCACCTTGTCCTCGTCCAGCGGCGTCACCACCGCGCCATCCGCATCCAGCCGTTCGTCCAGCTCCGCCACGTCTTCATACAGCAGGTCCGGTCGCCTGATATGCAGGTCGAACAGCCGCGGCCGTGTCTGGTAGCCGATCCGCAACAGGTCGCGAAACCCTTGCGTGATCAGCAGAAGAACCCGCTCGCCCTTCCGCTCCAGAAGCGCGTTGGTGGCCACCGTCGTGCCCATCTTCACCGCCCGGATCGATCCGTCGGCGAAATTCCCCGCCTCGCCCATCACCTCGCGAATGCCCTGCACCGCAGCATCGCGATACCGCTCCGGGTTCTCCGACAACAGCTTGTGTGTGCGCACGCCGCCATCGGGCGCAAGCGCCACGACATCGGTGAACGTGCCGCCCCGGTCGATCCAGAATTCCCAGCGACCTCCGCCCATGCTGCCGTGCCTCCTCACCCCGCGTCAGGAAAGGTTTGGCCCGGTCGGGTCAAATGTCAACGCCGGATGGCATTGAAATCCGTGCGGTTTTCAGCGCTAATGCGGCCATGATTGGATAAGGACAACCGCCCATGGAGCTACGCCGGATCACGGATGATTACACGGTCTCGCCGCAGATCGAGGTCGAGGATGTGCAAGGGATCGCGGGGGCGGGATTCCGCTCGATCATGTGCAACCGGCCGGACGGCGAGGAGCCGGGCCAGACCGGCTTTGACCTCATCGCCGAGGCGGCCGAGAAACAGGGGCTCGAGGTGCGCACGGTGCCGATCGTCTCTGGCATGATCACCCCCGAGGCGCTGGAACAGTTCCGCACCGCGCTCGAGGTCATGCCCCGGCCGATGCTGGCCTATTGCCGCTCGGGCACGCGGTGCACGATGCTGTGGGCCATTGCCCAGCACGGCACGATGGACAATGCCGAGATCGAGCGGCGCGCGGCGGCGGCGGGCTACGACGTCTCGGGCGTGCTGCGCCAACTCGGGGCGCAATGACCGGCTGGATCGCGCTGGGACGGGCCCCCGACGGTGTGCGCGCCTGCGCGATGCAGGACGGGCGGCTCACCGAACAGGTCACCGCCGGAACCGAGGCCGCGGCGCTGGGCAAGCTCTCCGGTCCCACCGACCGGATCGTCCGCATCGGCGACGGCGCCCCGGCCAGTCTGCCGGCCCCGGTCCTGCCGGGCACCGGCCGCGGCCTGCCCGGCTTCAGCCAGAAAACCCCGGCGGACGTGATCGGCGGCTGGGTGCGGCTCTGGCTCGCCGGGTTCCTCGCAAAACAACCCGGCTGGGACGGGGTGATCGCCGCCACCGAAGGCCCGGTCAGCCACTGGATTCACATCAGCGCGGGCGAGGCGGTCAGCTCGCAAAGCTTCCTGACCCCGCGCCTGACCGATGCGCTGGGCGGGGCCGAAACGCCCGACGCCGACGCCATGGCCGACAGCCTCAGCCGCCCCGAACGCCTTGCCGCCCATCTCCGCGCAGCCGAGGTCTCGGGCAACATGCAGGCGCTCACCGGCCATCTTGTCGGCGCCGAACTCGCCGCGGCCCGTGCCTACTGGCTGGGCCAGCAGGTCGCCGTAATCGCCCCGCCGCCGGCCCCCGTCGCCACCGCGCTCAAGGCCCAGAGCGTCCCCTGCGACACCCACACCCCCGACGATCTCCTCGCCCCCGGGCTCTCCGCCATAGGCAAAGCCCTCGGCCTCTGAGGCGCGTCGCTGTTTCTTCTGGCCCGAAATATCCCGGGGGAGGCGTCGAAACCCAACGGGTTTTGACGTCGGGGGCAGCGCCCCCGCCGCCTTTCAAACCTTCGCACGGTGACGCAGGAATCCGCCCTTGGACCTGGCCGCGCGACGTAAGAGACTGCAAACGAACCGGTCCGCGCCGCATCGAATGATCGACGCCATCGTTCTTTGCTTCGGACCGTTCGTGTCACAGGCCTCTTCGGTGCTGGACCAGTTCGAAGAAGGCCAAGGCGCTGGGAGAGAGTGTCTTGCCCGTCCGCCGGACGAGGCCGATCCGCCGCTTCGCCCCGAAATCGGCGATCCTGCGCCGGACCAGACGCCCCATGTCGAGCACCGGCAGCGTGAGCGTCGGCAGCGCAGTGACGCCGAGACCGGCCGACACCAGCGCGCCGGTCGTCGCAAGATGCGAGACCTCGAACCGGGGCGACAGCGAGGTCCCGATCCGCAGGCAGGCGCCGTCCAGCAGTTCGCGCACGCTGGTGCCCGCGGCCATGGCGATAAAGGGCATTTCCACGATCTCTGCCCAGCCGTAGGCGCGGTCCTCCGCCAATGGCCCCTCGGGATGGCCGATCGCCACGAACTCGTCGTCCATCAGCGGCAGAAAATCGAGCCGGCTACGTGTCGAGACCGTGCCGGCGGCAAAGCCCAGATCGGCGGCGCCGGTCTCCACCGCATCGAGAACGCTGCCCGACAGCGCGTCGAGGATTCGCAGGTCGATCCCGGGATGTGCCGCCGAGAAATCACGGATCAGCTGCGGCAACAGGCCTGCCGTCACAGAGGGCAGGCCGGCGATCACCAGCCGGCCCTGTCGCGCGGAGACATGCGCATCGAACTCTGCCATGCCGTCCTCGACCGCATGCAGCATCCGATGCGCCACACGCCCGAACACCTCGCCCGAAGCCGTCGGATAGACGTTGCGTGTGTCGCGGTCGAATAGCCGGACGCCGAGCCGGTCTTCCAGTCCGGAGACCTGCCGCGACAATGCCGATGGCGACTGGCCGAGAAGTCCGGCTGCCGTGCGGAACGAGCGCGTCTCGAGTACGGTGGCAACCGCCCGGATGTCGGTCAGAGATATATTGTTGTGATCCATGCACGTATTATCAACAAAAATGCACTTCACGCAACAGAGCCGGCGGTCCATCCTCTCCGGAGTGCCCTCAGGGGCGGAACGAACTATGGGAGGATCACATGAAGACCATTTTCGGCGCCCTTGCCGGCGCGACACTGCTGGCCGGGCCGGCGCTTGCCCAGGATCAGGACCTGCTGGTCGGCTCGACCTCGGCTTCGTCCAGCCATTATGGCTATTTCGTTGCAGTCGGCCAACTCATCAACGAGAACGCCGAGGGGCTCTCCGCCTCGGTGGTCGAGACCGGCGCGACGCTCGACAACATCAAGCGGATGGCGCGCGACCAGGTCGATCTGGGCCTCGTCACCACGAACACCGTGCAGCACGCCTACGCCGGGACCAATGCCTTCGAGGGCAACAAGCAGGACCTGCGGCTGCTCTGGGTCTACACAAACGCTCCGCAGAACGCGGTGGTCCGCGCCGATGCCGGGGTCGACAGCCTCGAAGGGCTCGAGGGCGTGAAGTTCAATCCGGGCATCCGCGGTTCCTCGACCGAGGCGACGACGGAGGCGGTGTTCGAGACACTCGGGCTGACCGCCGATTTCTCGCGCGGCTCGACCACCGACATCGTCAGTGCGATCAAGGACAACCGCGTCGCGGGTTACGTCAAGTCCGGCTCGGGCCAGAAGCTCGACGGCTCGACGATGGACATCGCGACCTCGACCGACATCAAGGTGCTGGGGCTCAGCGACGCGCAGGTCCAGACCTTGCGCGACGAGATGCCCGACGTCTCGGTCGTCGACATCCCCGAGGGCGCCGCCGAGGGCATCCCCGCCTACAAGACCTGGGCCTTCGGCGTCGGCGTGGCCGCGCCTGCCTCGCTGGACGAGGAGACGGCCTACAAGATCGTCTCGGCGATCATGGCCGATGACAGTGCGCAGGCCAACGCGATGGCGAGCATCAAGGATGCCGATCTGGCACAGATGACGCTTGATTACGGCACGATCCCGCTCCACGCCGGCGCGGCGCGCTGGTTCGAGGAGAACGGCCACGACATCCCCGAGAAACTCCAGCCCGAGGGATGATCCGGTGAGCCTTGAGCGCATCCAGAAGGCGCTGGCCGTCCTTGTCGGCGCCTTCGTGTTCTACACCGCTGCGACCGGCCCCTTCGAGGGGCTGGTCCAGCGGGCCCTCTTCCTTGCGCTCGTCTCCTGCCTTGGTTTCGCGCTCTACCCGCTGGGGCGGGGAACGGCGTGGCGGCCCGTGGGCCTTGTCGTCGATCTCGCGCTGGCGGCGGTGACGGTGGTTGCCTGTGGCTACGTCGTCTGGAACTATGAGACCATCATGGGCTCGCTGCCTTGGGCCACCACGCTCGACATGGCGCTGACCGTGGGGCTTGTCGGCGCGGTGCTGGAGCTCGGCCGCCGCACGGTCGGGCTGATCTTTCCGGCCCTGGTGCTGGTCGGTGTCGCCTATGCGCTGCTGGGCGACATGCTGCCCGGATCGCTCGGCCATCGTGGGTTCGACCGGGCCTTCGTCACCGAGACGATCTTTCTCGGAGATCTCGGCATCTGGGGCATGCTGATGGGCGTCGCCTCCACCGTGATCGCGGCCTTCGTCCTGTTTGGCGCGCTCCTGCTGCATACCGGCGGCGGTCAGGCCTTCATGGATTTCGCGATGCGCGTCGGTGGCCGACAGCCGGGCGGCGCGGCCAAGATATCGACAATCGCGAGCGGTCTCTTCGGCATGATCTCGGGCTCGGCCGTCGCCAATGTCGCCACCACCGGCAATTTCACCATTCCGATGATGATTCGGCTCGGCTATCCGCGCCCATTCGCGGCTGCGGTCGAGGCCGTGGCTTCCACCGGCGGCCAGATCGCGCCGCCGATCATGGGGGCGGCGGCCTTCGTCATGGCCGAGATCCTCGGTATGTCCTACTGGACGATCATCGTCGGGGCGGTGCTGCCGGCGATCCTGTTCTACGTCTCTGTCTTCATGACCGTGCATTTCGTCGCCCTGCGGCGGGGTCTCGCGCTGTTGCCCGAGGACGAGATGCCGAGCTGGCGCACGGTCGGTGCGCCGCGCCGGGTGCTGCCTATCCTGCTGGCGCTCGGGGGGTTGGGCGTCGGCATCTATCTCGGCCGCTCGATCGCCACCTCGGCCTTCTACGGCGTGGTCGGGCTGCTGATTGCCTTCTTCGCCACGCAGACCGGGCGGCTGAGCCCGCGCGAAATGGCGCGGCGGCTGCTGTCGGGGCTCGAGGATGCGGGCCGTGGCATGGTCATCATCGGCGTGCTTCTGGCCGGCGCGCAGGTGCTGGTCTCGATGATCAACATGACCGGGATCGGCGTGACGCTGTCCTCGATGATCGTGAACTGGGCGGGGGATTCGACCGTCCTCGTCGCTCTGATCGTGGGCCTCGTCTGCCTGATCATGGGGATGGGGCTGCCGACCACCGCCGCCTATGTGCTGGTTGCCGCCGTGCTGGCGCCGGCGCTCACGGCGGTCGGGGTCGCGCCGCTTTCCGCGCATCTCTTCGTGTTCTACTTCGCGACGCTCTCGGTGATCACCCCGCCCGTCTGCGTGGCGGTCTTCGTCGGATCGGGCATCGCTGACACGAACTGGCTGCCCGCCGCCGGCGAGGCGGTGCGGCTCGCCGCCGTCACCTATGTCGTGCCCTTCCTGCTGCTGCTTTATCCCGGAATGACGATGCAGGGCGGCGCGCTCGACATCGTCGAGGCGGTCTTCGCCGGTCTCGCCCTGGTCGTCGCGATCCCGGCGCTGCTGTCGGGCGCGAGGTTCATCGGTCACAGGGTTGCGGATCCGGCGCTCTTCACGCTTGTCATCGCGCTGGCAATCTGGCCGCATCCGGTCACACCCTTTGCGGCACTTGCCCTTCTGATCGCGGGCCGCGCCTTCGGGCGGGTCCGGGGGGAGGCGCTGGCATGACGGTGCGGATCGGTGCAGGCGCGGGGTTCTCGGGCGACCGGATCGAGCCGGCCGTCGACCTCGCCGAGCGGGGCAAGCTCGATTTCCTCGTCTTCGAGTGCCTCGCCGAACGGACCATCGCCCTTGCCCAGCAGGCAAAGCTTGCAGATCCGCGTGCCGGATACGACACGATGCTGGAGCGGCGGATGCGCGCGGTGCTGCCCGCTTGCCGACGCAACGGCACACGCATCGTCACCAATATGGGCGCGGCCAATCCCGTCACCGGGGCCGAGGCGGTCCGCCGTGTCGCGCGCGACCTCGGTCTGAGCGGCCTGAAAGTGGCCGCCGTCACCGGCGACGACGTGTTCGACCGAGTCGGGGAATTGCCGCTCGCCGAGACCGGGTGCACGGCGGGTGCGCTCGGCGAGCGGCTGGTGTCGGCCAATGCCTATACCGGCGCGTCCGGCATCGTCGCGGCGCTCGATGCGGGCGCCGAGGTGGTGATCTGCGGACGCGCCTCGGACCCCGCGCTGTTCCTCGCGCCGCTGGTGCACAGCTACGGCTGGGCGATGGACGACTGGACCCGGCTGGGTCGCGGTACGCTTGTCGGGCACCTGCTCGAATGCGCCGCGCAGGTGACAGGCGGCTATTTCGCCGATCCCGGAATCAAGGACGTCCCCGACCTCGCGCGGGTCGGCTTCCCGCTGGCGGAGGTCGACGCCGACGGCAACGCGGTGATCACCAAGCTCGCGGGGACCGGGGGCATGGTGACCCGCGCCACATGCACCGAGCAGCTTCTCTACGAGATTCACGATCCCGCCGCCTATCTGCAACCGGATGTCGTCGCCGATTTCACCGGCGTGACCTTCGAGGAAATCGGCCCCGACCGAATCGCCGTCACCGGTGGAAAAGGCCATCCGGCCACGGGCAGGCTCAAGGTCGCGGCGGGCTATCGCGATGGCTGGATCGGCGAGGGACAGATCTCCTATGCCGGGTCCGGCTGCGTCGCGCGCGGCCGGTTGGCGATCGAGATCGTCGGCGCGCGGCTTGCGTCGTGCAACGGCGAGATCGACGAGCATCGCGGCGAGCTGATCGGTTACGATTCCGTGGTGGGACCGACCGGGCGCGACGGCCCCGAACCGCCCGAGATCCGCATGCGCTACGCCGCCCGCTGCCGCACCCGTGACACTGCCGCGCGTGTCGCAGAGGAGGTGGAAGGCCTCTATCTCTGCGGCCCCTCCGGCGGCGGCGGCGTGACAGGGCGGATACGCGAGGTGATCGGAATCGCCTCGGGCCTGATGCCGTCCGGGTCGGTGTCGCAATCCTTCCAGCTGATCGAGGCCTGACATGAAGCTGCGCGACATCGCCCATGCCCGCACCGGCGACAAGGGCGACACCACGAACATCGCGGTGATCGCCTATCTCCCCGAAGACTGGTCCCGCCTCAAAGCCGCGCTGACCGAGGAACGCGTGACCGAGCATCTTGGCGCCGCGCCTGGCAGTGTCACGCGCTACGCGCTGCCGCAGCTCCACGCGCTGAACTTCGTGATCCAACAGGCACTGGCGGGCGGCGTGACCAGATCGCTCGCGCTCGATGCACACGGCAAGTGCCGCGGCGCCACGTTGCTCGACGTGGACCTGTAGGCGGCACCGCAATCTTCAGTGTTTCCCGGGAATCGGAAACACCCGCCATGTCCGGGCGGTGCGTCGGGCTGCAATGAACGGCCCAAAAGCGCTCCCTGCCGCCTTTCGAACCCTTGCACCGACAGGGCTGGAGTTCGACGGTCCCGCTCGCGTCACTGTGTCGGGCGGGGGGGGCACTGCGAGCATCGGTAAAGCTGGGCCCCCTTCCAACACCCCAGCTTATCCGCTAAAGCCCGCCTGAGTTCGAAAAACCGGCGGAAGACGCACGATGAAATTCACCCTGTCCTGGCTCAAAGACCACCTTGAAACCACCGCGACGGTCGACGAGATCGCCGAGGCGCTGACCGATCTCGGGCTCGAGGTCGAGGAAATCTCGAACCCCGCCGCGCGGCTGTCGGCCTTTACCATCGGCAAGGTCGTCAAGGCCGAGCAGCACCCCGATGCCGACCGCCTCCGCGTCTGCCAGGTGGAGACCGACGAGGGCGAAAAGCAGATCATCTGCGGCGCCCCCAACGCGCGCGAGGGGATCACGGTCGTGATCGCCAAGCCCGGCGTCTACGTGCCCGGCATCGACACCACCATCGGCGTGGGCAAGATCCGTGGCATCGAAAGCTTCGGCATGATGTGTTCCGAGCGCGAGATGGAGCTTTCCGAGGAGCATGACGGCATCATCGAGCTACCCTCGGGCGAGGTCGGGCAAAGCTTCACCGACTGGCTGGCCGTCAATGACCCGGCCAAGGTCGACCCGGTGATCGAGATTGCCATCACCCCCAACCGCCCCGACGCGCTGGGCGTGCGCGGCATCGCGCTGGACCTCGCCGCGCGCGGCCTCGGCACGATGAAACCAGCGCCGCAAGCGCATGTCGAGGGGCAGTTTCCTTGCCCAATCGAGGTGACCATCGACGAGGACACCCGCGAGGATGGCTGTCACGTCTTCGCCGGCCGCCTGATCCGGGGCGTCACGAATGGCCCCAGCCCCGACTGGCTGCAGGACCGCCTGCGCGCCATCGGCCTGCGCCCGATTTCGGCATTGGTGGATATCACCAATTTCTTCACCCATGACCGCAACCGCCCCCTGCACGTGTTCGACGCCGACAAGGTGACGGGCAACCTGCGCATCCACCGCGCCAAGGGCGGCGAGACGCTGGAAGGGCTCGACGAGAAGACCTACACCTTCTCGCCCGGGCAGGTGGTGATCTCCGATGACGAGGGCGTCGAGAGCATCGGTGGCATCATGGGCGGGCTGGCCACCGGCTGCACCGAGGAGACCACCAATGTCTTTCTCGAGGCCGCCGTCTGGGACCATATCCAGATCGCCCATACCGGCCGCGCGCTCAAGATCAACTCCGACGCCCGCTACCGCAACGAGCGTGGCATCGACCCGGAATTCAACATGGAAGGCCATGAACTGGCGACCCAGATGATCCTCGACCTCTGCGGTGGCGAGGCGTCGAACGTGGTCGTCGCGGGCGAGGTGCCGGATGTCAGCCGCGCCTACCGGCTCGATCCCGCTCGCGTGCAATCGCTGGTCGGCATGGACATCCCCGAAAGCGACCAGCGTCAGACGCTCACCCGCCTCGGCTTCCGGCTGGAAGGGAATATGGCCCACGTACCAAGCTGGCGCCCCGACGTGATGGGCGAGGCCGATCTGGTGGAAGAGGTGGCCCGCGTCGCCTCGCTCACCAAGCTTGAGGGCCAGCCGATGCGTCGCATGTCCGCCGGCGTGCCCAAGCCCATCCTCAGCCCGATCCAGAAACGCGAACAGATCGCGCGGCGCACCTGTGCCGCGCTGGGCTATAACGAGTGCGTCACCTACAGCTTCATCGACAAACCGGCAGCCGAGCTGTTCGGCGGCGGCACCGATGCCGAGATGCTGGCAAACCCGATCAGCTCGGAAATGAGCCACATGCGCCCGGCACTCCTACCCGGCCTGCTACAGGCCGCCGCCCGCAATCAGGCGCGCGGCATCATGGATATGGCATTGTTCGAGGTGGGCCACGCCTTTCAAGGCGGCGAGCCGGGTGAACAGAACTTGATGGCCTCCGGCATCCTTGTCGGCCGCACCGGGCCCAAGGACGTGCATGGCCAGTCGCGCGCCGTCGACCTGTATGACGCCAAGGCCGATGCCGAGGCGGTGCTGTCCGCCATCGGCGCGCCCGCCAAGGTGCAGATCCTGCGCGGGGCCGAGGGCTGGTGGCATCCGGGCCGCCACGGCAAGATCTGCCTTGGTCCCAAGAAGGTGCTGGCCGTCTTCGGAGAGCTGCACCCCAAGGTCCTGCGCGAGATGGATGTCAAAGGCCCCGTCGTCGGCTTCACCCTCTGGCCCGCCGAGGTGCCGCTGCCCCGCAAGGCCGGCGCCAATCGCGGCGCGCTCGAGGTCAGCGGGCTGCAGGCGGTCGAACGTGACTTTGCCTTCGTGGTCGATGCGCAGGTCGAGGCGCTCAACCTCGCCAACGCCGCCGCAGGCGCCGACAAGGCGCTGATCGAGGATGTGCGCGTCTTTGACGAGTTCATCGGCGGCAGCCTCGGCGAGGGCAAGAAGAGCCTTGCCATCACCGTGCGCCTGCAACCGACCGACAGCACGCTCAAGGATGCCGATATCGAGGCCGTCTCGCAGAAGATCGTCGAGAAGGTCGAAAAGGCCACCGGAGGCGTTCTGCGAAAGTGACGTGAGCCGCCGGCCACGGTTTCACGGTTGAGATATGCAAGGGCTCGAGGCGACTCGGGCCCTTTATCCTGTTCCGCCCCCGGTCCCGCGCCCAACGTGGCGCAAGCGCTTATCGCGGGCGTGCAGGGGGTTGCCCTTGCCTGTCCGGGCACTATCACTGGGCCGGACAGCAAGGGAGATATCCAGATGACGCTGAACGTATACTTGTCGGGCGAGATTCACACCGACTGGCGCGACCAGATCCTCGACGGGGCCAATGGCCTCGACCTATCCTTCAACGCGCCGGTGACCGATCATGGCGCCTCGGACGATTGCGGCGTGGCCATTCTCGGGGGCGAGGAGGACAAGTTCTGGCACGACCGCAAGGGGGCGATGGTCAACGCTATCCGGACCCGCAAGGGGATCGAGGACGCCGATGTCGTCGTCGTGCGTTTCGGTGACAAGTACAAGCAGTGGAACGCCGCCTTCGATGCGGGCTATGCCTCGGCGCTGGGCAAATCGCTGATCATCCTGCAGCCGCCCGAGCATGATCACGCGCTGAAGGAGGTCGACGCCGCCGCGCTGGCCGTGGCGCGCGAGCCGGGGCAGGTGGTCGATATCCTGCGCTACGTCCTGGAAGGCACGCTGCCGGGCTGAGGTTCAGGACACGAAGTCGGGCTCGTTGCAGCCCATCGCGTCGGTGGCCGATCCCATCGGCGCGACCACGTCGAAGGTCACCGAATAAATCATCCGGCCATTCGCGCTGGCCGACATCGTCCATTTGCCCGGCGTCACCTCGTAATCGGCATCGAAAGAGAAGCTGGCATAGCCCATCTCATCAGCCGACAGATAGGTCTGCCAGCTTTCACGGGTGATCCCCGCCGCGCCGTGGGGCGGGTGCTCGACATGCACGGTGGCGGGGCCTTCGAACCGTGGCAGCACTTGCACCCGCACGCCGAACTCGATGCCGATTTCGGCCGGCACGGTGGTGCCGCGATAGGTGAATTCCGGCGGGTCGGTGACAAGCGAGACAGTGCCGGAAAGCGGTCCTCCGCCACCATCTCCTCGTCCGTGGGCAGTTTGCACATGTAGCCGTATTCAAGCTGCGCCACTCCGTCGGTGACGGGGTTGGCCGCAAGCGGCGTTCCGCAAACGAAAAGGGCCATGCACAGGGCCGCTTTCGCGAAACCGATATGCATGGCCCCTTGCATGAGAGATATCCGCCGTTACCCGATCGCCGCCGCTTTGACGTCGTCGTCGATATAGGGCTGATACTGTTCGAAATTATCCGCGAACATCTTCACCAGCTTGCCGGCCTGTGCGTCATAGCCTTCCGGGTTGCCCCAAGTCCGGCGCGGGTCGAGCAGAACTTCCGGAACCCCCGGCACCTTGATGGGAACCTCGAAGCCGAAATTCGGATCCTTGCGGAAATCGACCTTCGACAGCGACCCGTCCAGCGCGGCGGTCAGCAGCGCGCGGGTGGCCTTGATCGGCATCCGCGAGCCGGTGCCATAGGCGCCGCCCGTCCAGCCGGTATTGACCAACCAGCAGGTCGCGCCGTGCTTGGCGATCTTCTCGCGCAGCAGGTTGCCATAGGCCTCGGGCCGGCGCGGCATGAAGGGCGCGCCGAAGCAGGTCGAGAAGGTCGGCTGCGGCTCGGTCACGCCACGCTCGGTGCCGGCCACCTTGGCGGTGAAGCCCGACAGGAAGTGATACATCGCCTGCGCCGGCGACAGCCGCGCGATCGGCGGCAGCACGCCAAAGGCGTCACAGGTCAGCATGATGATATTCTTGGGATGCCCGCCAAGCGCGTTCGAGGACGCGTTCGAGATATATTCCAGCGGATAGGCGCAGCGCATGTTCGCGGTCAGCGAATCGTCGGCGAAGTCCAGCTCCAGCGTGTCCTCGTCATAGACCATGTTCTCGATCACGGTGCCGAACTTGGCCGTGGTGGCATAGATCTCGGGTTCGGCCTCGGGGTCGAGATTGATGGTCTTGGCATAGCAGCCGCCTTCGAAGTTGAAGGTGCCGCGATCGGACCAGCCATGCTCGTCATCGCCGATCAGGATACGCTCGGGGTCGGCCGAAAGCGTGGTCTTGCCGGTGCCCGACAGGCCAAAGAAGATGGCGGTATCGACCGGGTTGCCGCGAGCGTGGTTGGCCGAGCAGTGCATCGGCATGATGCCCTTTTCCGGCAGGATGTAGTTGAGCAGGCTGAAGACCGATTTCTTGTTCTCGCCCGCGTATTCCGTGCCCCCGATCAGGATGGTCTTGCGGTCGAAATTCATCGCGATCACCGTGTCCGACTTGCAGTCGTGCTTCTTCGGGTCGGCCTTGAAGCTGGGGCAGTTGATGACGGTGAAATCGGCGACGAACCGGTCGAGCGCCTCGCGCTCGGGGCGGCGCAGCATGTGACGGATGAACAGCCCGTGCCATGCCAGTTCGGTGACCATGCGCACGTTGATCGAATGCGCCGGATCGGCCCCGCCGATCAGGTCCTGAACATAGTAGGTGCCGCCGCTCTGCGTCATGTGGGCCAGCAGGTGGTCTTTAAGGCTGTCAATCCCGTCCGGGCTGATGGCGGCGTTGTTTTCCCACCAGATGCTGTCGGCCACGCTGTCGGTCTTGACGACGTGCTTGTCCTTGGGGGACCGGCCGGTGAACTTGCCGGTCGACACGAGGAACGTGCCGCCGCGGCCCAGCCGCCCTTCGCCATTGCGCAGCGCCGCCTCAATCAGGGCCGGTTCGATGAGATTGTAATGGACATTGTCCAGCCCCGTGATGCCTTGATCTTCCAGCTGGAATTGCGGGTTCACCCGTCCGAATGCCATGTTCTGCAAACTCCTTGGTCGCGGTGGCCGTGCCGAGGCCGGCCCAGAAAAACTCGCCACCGGTCACGCCCGGTGTGGCGATGCGCGTCGCCTCGCGCTTTGGCTCATAACATGACGGTTTCTCGATTGAACAGGACGCTTTCACGCAGTTAGCGCAACCAACCCCAAGTTAGCGCAACCAGAGCGGCCGACCGCCAGATCCGCCCGATTGAATACGGCAGGGGTGAGTCAATTTAGCCATTCCTAAGTATTTTCGGACTCAAATACCCGCGTCCCGGCGGCTGATTCGCACTTAGGGATTGATTAAAAATGGCGAAAAGGCGCATAATGCCGAAAAAAGCAGGCAATTTGGGCAGCTAAAGGGATCACATCATGTCAAGAATCGCCCTTGTGGACGATGACAGAAACATTCTGACGTCCGTTTCCATGACGCTCGAGGCCGAAGGTTTCGAGGTCGACACCTACAATGACGGTCAGCAGGCGTTCGACGCCTTCAGCAAGAAGCTGCCCGACATGGCTGTTCTCGACGTCAAGATGCCGCGCATGGACGGGATGGACCTGTTGCAGCGCCTGCGCCAGAAAACCTCGATGCCGGTGATCTTCCTGACCTCCAAGGATGACGAGATCGACGAGGTGCTCGGCCTGCGCATGGGCGCCGACGATTACGTCAAGAAACCGTTCTCGCAACGTCTGCTGGTGGAACGCATCCGCGCCCTGCTGCGCCGGCAGGAGGCGAACGCCGGCGAGATCGTCGCCGATACCGAGGATACCAAGGTGATCGAGCGCGGCGAGTTGCGGATGGACCCGCTGCGCCATGCCGTCGGCTGGAAAGGGCAGGACGTGTCGCTGACCGTGACCGAATTCCTGCTGCTTCAGGCGCTGGCACAACGCCCCGGCTTCGTCAAAAGCCGTGATCAGCTGATGGACGTGGCCTATGACGATCAGGTCTATGTCGACGACCGCACGATCGACAGCCATATCAAGCGTCTCCGCAAGAAGATGCGGATGGTCGATCCGGAGTTTTCGGCCATTGAGACGCTCTACGGGATCGGGTACCGTTATAACGAAGAATAATGGCGCTGGCCGAGGGGATAAACGTGCGCGATCAGTCGCTCTCTGACGACGATGGCGTCGTCCTCGGTGATGATTTCGTAGCCCCGGAAAACGTGGTCGAAGACGAGGTTCGTATTCGCCGCGAGAAACGGGGCTATTTTTCGCGTGGCGGGGCGTCGCTGACGCGCAAGATCATCACCTTCAACCTGATCGCCCTCAACGTGCTGGTTGCGGGTATCCTCTATCTCAACTCGTCGCGCGACGGGCTGGCGCAGCAACGCGCCGACAGCCTTGCAGGCGAGACCGAGCTGATCGCCGACGTGTTCGAGGCCCAGCTTCCCTCCGCCGCGCCGGTCAGCCTTGCCACCGGCGACGGCATCGATGTCGACGCCACGCTCGAAGGGATCGACCTGCGCCCGGGGATCGAGGTCTATGTCTTCGACCCCGACGGCCGGTTGGCCGGCCATGTCGAAAGCAGCATGGACGGCTACGAGATGCCCTCGGCCCGTCATCCCACCTATATCACCGACGCGATCACCTGGGTTTGGGACAGGGTTTCGGCCCCGTTCTCGCCCGAGTCCGAACGCCGCCCGCCTCCCAGCGTCGAGGAACAGGTGCGCGCGCTGGTCGCCCCCACGCTGGAAAACGGCACCAGCGTCGGCCGGGGCCAGAACGTACACAGCTCGGTCTTCTCCGTCGCCTCGCCGATCATTCAGGGCGACACGCCCGTGGGCGTGGTCGCCGTCGCCAACACCACCGGCGAGATCGACCAGCTTGTCCGCGTCGAACGCGAGCGCGTGCTCCAGATGTTCCTTGTCGCGACGCTGGTTTCCGTCGGGCTCAGCCTGATCCTCGCCTCGACCATCGCCAACCCGCTGGCCGAACTGGCCGCCGCCGCAGAAGTGGGCGGCGCCCGCAACCGCGCCAAGGGCGGGCAGGGCGGGCGCATCCGCATCCCCGACCTGACGGCGCGCCCCGACGAAATCGGCCGCCTCTCCGGCGCGCTCAGGGGTATGGTCGCGGCCCTCTACCACCGGATCGACGGCAACGAACAATTCGCCGCCGACGTGGCGCACGAGATCAAGAACCCGCTGGCCTCCCTCCGCTCCGCCGTGGGCACCATGCGGCTGGCCAAGCGCGAGGACCAGCGCACCAAGCTGCTCGAGGTGATCGAACATGACGTGCGCCGCCTCGACCGTCTCGTCAGCGACATCTCCAACGCCTCGCGCCTCGACAGCGAACTGGTCAAGGAAGAACAGGAAGCCTTCGACCTGATCGGCATGCTGACCAACCTGTCGCAATATCTCGGCGAAGAGGCCGAGAAGAAGGGGGTCGAATTCATCACCGACTTCCCCAAGGAACCGATCATCATCACCGGCCTCGAAGGACGGCTGGCACAGGTCTTCGTCAACCTCATCACCAACGCCATCAGCTTCTGCGAGGATGGCGACGCCATCCGCCTCTGGGCCCGCAAGCGCGAGAACCGCGTCGTCGTCGTGGTCGAGGATACCGGCCCCGGCATCCCCGATCAGGCGCTCACCAAGATCTTCCAGCGGTTCTATTCCCAGCGCTCCGAGAAGGATTTCGGCAACAACTCCGGCCTCGGCCTGTCGATCTCCAAGCAGATCGTCGAGGCGCATGACGGCGTCATCTGGGCCGAGAACATCCGCCCCACCGATGCCGAC
>JAVJTX010000007.1:0-66058 GCA_040220035.1 Roseovarius sp.
CAAGCGTCAGCGAGGGGAAGATCACGATCCACCAGGCACCCGAGAACAGGTACTCGTTGCCGATGCGGATCAGCGTGCCCAGCGACGGGTTGGTCGGCGGCATGCCGACGCCGAGGAACGACAGCGTCGCCTCGATCAGGACCGCCATGGCAAGGTTGATCGTCGCGATCACCAGCACCGGGCCCATCACATTGGGCAGGATATGGCTGAAGATGATCGCCAGTGGCCGGCGGCCGACAAGCTGGGCGGCCAGCACGTATTCGCGGCCTTTCTCGACCAGGGTCGAGCCGCGCACGGTGCGGGCGTATTGCACCCAGGTGGTGATGGTGATGGCGAAGATCAGCACCACCAGCGCCGCGCTGTCATGCAGCTCTCGCGGGAGGATACCCCGCGCGATGCCGCTGACCAGCAGCGCCACGAGGATGGTGGGGAAGCTGAGCATCACGTCGGCGATGCGCATGAAGAACGCATCGACCATCCCGCCGAAATAGCCGCTGACGAGGCCCACGACCACGCCCAGCACCATCGCCAGAGCGACACTGATGAAGCCCACCGCCAGCGAGATGCGCGAGCCGTAGAGGATGGCCGAGAACACGTCGCGCCCCTGATTGTCGGTGCCCAGAAGGAAGCGCGCGTCGCCCCCCTCTACCCAGGCCGGGGGCAGTTCGCTGTCCAGCAGGCTGAGCGTCGAGACGTCGAAGGGGTTATGCGGCGCGATCAAGGGTGCCAGCGCGGCGGCGAGGATCATGCCGATCGTCACGACAAAGGCGATCACGGTGATCCGCGAGGTGCGGAAGTTGTAAAACAGGTCGCTCTCGAAGAAGGCGGCGAGCCGTGAGTGTTTTCCGATGAGGGTTGCCATGGGTCTGGTCTCCTTGGATCAGGCGCGGCCCGCGCGGATCGATAGGCGCGGATCGATGGCGAAATAGAGCAGGTCGACGACCATGTTGATGACGACGAAGACCAGCGCGACCAGCACGAGATAGGCCGACAT
The DNA here is from genome assembly GCA_040220035.1 of Roseovarius sp. GTDB lineage: Bacteria > Pseudomonadota > Alphaproteobacteria > Rhodobacterales > Rhodobacteraceae > Roseovarius. The sequence continues at coordinate 995 of JAVJTX010000007.1, forward strand.
TACGGGGATATCGCCGAAGCTGACCGCCTGGATGAACAGCAGGCCCATGCCCGGCCACTGGAACACGGTCTCGGTGATGATGGCGAAGGCGATCATCGCGCCCAGTTGCAGCCCGATGATGGTGATTACCGGCATCAGCGTGTTGCGGAAGGCATGGCCGAAATGCACCGCCCGGTTGGTCAGGCCCCTCGCCCGGGCAAAGCGCACGTAGTCGGAGCGCAGGGTCTCGAGCATCTCGGCCCGCACCAGCCGCATGATCAGCGTCACCTGAAAGAGGCCCAGCATGATCGCAGGCAACACCAGCGACTTGAGCCCGCTCACCGTCAGGAACCCGGTCGACCACCAGCCGATATCAACCACGTCACCGCGCCCGAAGGAGGGCAGCCAGTTCAGCCAGACCGAGAAGACGAGGATCAGCAGGATACCGGTCACGAAGGTCGGCACTGATATCCCGACAAGGGAGAGGATTTGCATGGAATTGCTGAGAAATCCCTTTCGGTGGAGCGCCGTGTAGATGCCCATCGGCACCCCCATCGCCAGTGCGAAGACGGCGGCGGCCAGCACCAGTTCCAGCGTGGCCGGCAGGCGCTCGGCGATCAGGTCGCTGACGGGGCGTTTGTTGCGGTAGGATATGCCGAATTCGCCCTGCGCCGCGCCGGTGACAAAGCGTGCGAACTGGGTGGTGACGGGGGCGTTCAGTCCAAGCTGTTCGCGTAGATCCTGCCGCTCTTCCGCCGAGGCGTTCTCGGGAAGCATGCTGTTCACCGGGTCGCCGACGAAGCGGAACATGGTGAAGGCGATCAGCGCCACGGCCAGCATGACAAGGACGGATTGGATCAGACGCCGGAGGATGAAGGCTGTCATTGGAACGGACTCCGGATGTTGGGTTTGATGTGGTCGCGTCAGTCTCGGCCTGTGGCCCGCGCGGTCGGGAGAGGGTCCGCGCGGGCCGGGCCGTGACCCATCTTACTCGATGGTGGCGTACCAGAGGCGCGGTTTGTTATCCGCGGTGACGCTCAGGTTCACCCCGTCGCGTATGGCCCATGCCAGCGGCTGCTGGTGCAGCGGGATGATGGCGACGTCGTCGCGCGCGATGGTCAGCGCGTCCTTCATCATCTGGGTCCGCTTTTCCTTGTCGAGCTCGGTGGCGATCTTGGTGGTCAGCGCGTCGATCTCGGGGTTGGAATAGCCGCCGGGATTCCATGCGCCCATGCGGTCGCCGGGCGTGTGCAGCAGGGCCGACAGCAGGCTGTAGCTGTCCAGCATCGGCAGGGTGGCCCAGCCAACCATGTAGATATCGGCCCCGCCGGCGAGCACCTTCTCGAAATGTTTCGACTTGGTTTGTGCCGTCAGTTGCGCCTTGACGCCGATCCGGGCCCACATGGCGGTGATCGCCTGGCAGATTTCCTCGTCGTTGACATAGCGGTCATTCGGGCAGTCGAGCCCCACTTCGAACCCGTCGGGATAGCCGGCCTCTTCCAGCATGCCCTTGGCGGCCTCGGCATCGGCGGCCGGGCGGGTATCGAGCGCCTCGTCATAGCCCGGTACCTGAGGCGCCACCAGCAGGGCGGAATTGCGCGACCGGCCGCGCATGATCTTGTCTTGGATGAGGTCCATGTTGATCGCGAGTTGCATCGCCTCCCGGACCTTCTGTTTCTGCAGCGGGTTGTCGTCGGACAGGTTGGAATTATGCAGCGTATCGGCATAGTTAAGGCCCAGCATAATGGTGCGCAGGCTGGGGGTTTCGATCACCGAAACGCCGTTGGCGCGGTTGATCCGCTCGATATCCTGAAGCGGGGCGGGCGTGATGAAATCAAGCTCGCCCGACAGGAGCGCAGCGATGCGGGTGGCGTCGGAGCCGATGGGGCTGAACTCGATCCGGGTGAGGTTGTGCTGGGGCTCGTCCCACCAGCCGTCATTGACGGTCAGAACCGTGCGGGCGTCGGGCTGGCGGCTTTCGAGGATGAAGGGGCCGGTGCCGTTGGAATTGGCGACGGCATGGTTTTCCTTGCCCCGGCGCATGTCGGCGGGCAGCAGGGCGTCGTGCTCTTCCATCCATTCCTTGTCGAGAACGTAAATGTTGGTGAGATAGTTCAGGACGACCGGATCGGGCCCTTTGAGGACCAGATCAACCGTCATTTCATCGACCTTCTCGACGCTTTCCAGCCCCGGCAGATTGCTCTTGACCGGCGAGGTGTCATGGCTTGCCCGTTCGAGGGAGGCCACGACATCATCCGCCGTGAAGGGGTTTCCGTTGTGGAAGGTCACGCCTTCGCGCAGCTTGAAGCGCAGGCGGGTCGGTTCGATGAATTCCCACGATTCGGCCAGCGCGGGCTCGACCTCGAGTTGCTCGTTATAGCGCACGAGCCCCTCGTAGACGTGGTTGAGAAAGCCGATCGTATTGCTTTCCGTCATCGAGTGCGGGTCCATGGCGGCGATGTCGGTGGAATCGGCCATGCGCAGCGTGTTCGCCGATGCGAGGCTCAGGCTGAGGCCCAAGGCCGCGATCGCGGTTCCGGTGAAAAGTCTGAAGTTCATCTGTAACTCCCGTTGGTTTGACGATGCCGTGTGCACTTCTTCAGGCGCACTTGCCGGCGGAGGCGCCCCGGTTGGGTGGATTGGTTTCACCGGGGCCAATATCTCGAAGCCTTCCATAATTGTGTACAAAAGTAAAATAAAATCGTACACAATATTAGAGAGGCTTTTATACAACGATTGTATACGGTATGATCCGAGCCAACGTTTGCAGATAGGATCACGGGAGGATCGGCCGCGCCGCCAGACCGGTCGGGCAACGCCGAAGAGAGAGGCATAATGAACAAGACATCGACCCTGTCCGCAGCACCCGGAGGCAGCGAAACCGCCAATAGTGATCAGATTTACAACAAGATTTTTGACGCCATCGTCGATCACAATCTCGCCCCCGGCACGCATCTGAAGGAAGACGAACTGTGCGATATCTTCGGGATCGGGCGCACCCGGATGCGGGCGGTTCTGTCCCGTCTCGCGGCGGATCACGTGGTCAACCTTGTCGCCAACCGCGGTGCCTTTGTCGCGAAGCCGTCGGTTGAGGAAGCGCGCGAAGTGTTCCGCGCGCGGCGGGTGATCGAGTGCCATCTGGCCCAGCGCGCGGCGGAGAATGCCAGCGATTCGATCCGCGAGGCGATGCATGTCCACCTGCAGCACGAGAACCATGCGCGGGCGGCCGGGGATTTGGTGCAGGTGATCAAGCGCTGTGGCAAGTACCATCAGGTTCTGGCGGATCAGGCGGACAGCCCGATCATGGCGCATTTCGTGCGGGAATTGATCGCGCGGTCGTCGCTGATCATTGCGGTCTACGAGACGAAGAACCCCGATGAGGCCGAGCTGGAAGAGCATACGCGGTTGACGGAACTGATCCTTGACGGCAAGGGCGATGATGCCGCGAGGCTGATGGACAGCCACTTGCGGGGGATCGAGGGGCGGTTGGATTTCTCGTCCAAGGAAGAGGCCAAGCTCGACCTGCGGTCGAGCCTGCTGAGCCCGTAGAGGGGGCGGAAATCCGACGTCGGTATCGCGTCGGTATAACGTCGGTATTTTGTCGGTATTCGTTCGGTGCGCGGGGGCGCTACCGATCGCCGATATGCATGAACTCGCGAAAGGCCAGCGCGGCGCGGTTGAGCTCGACATTGGTGGCCCATGCGAGCCCCACATCCATCGTCGGCGCTGCATCAGCCAGCGAGATCACCTCGACCCGGCGGACATGGACGAGGAAGTTGCAATTTCGGCGTGGGCTGCAACCATATCGACGTGGCCACCGCCCGCGCCGCGGGGCTCGTGGTCTCCGCCTAGAGCGCGGACAGCCCGGCGAGCACCCTGTCGGGCGTGGCGGGCATGTCGCGGAGGCGGACGCCGCAGGCGTGATGGACGGCGTTGAGGATCGCCGCGCCCGCGCCGCAGATGCCGAGCTCGCCCAGCCCCTTGGACTGCATCGGCCCGGCCCATGGGTCGCGTTCCTCGAGGAAATGCACCTCGAGCGGGGGCACATCGGCATTGGTGGCGATGTGGTATTCGGCGAGGTCGCGGTTGACGATATGGCCGTCGCGGCGGTCGTGGGTCAGCCCTTCGGTCAGCGCCATGCCGATGCCCCATGTCATGCCGCCGTGGCATTGGCTGCGGGCGGTTTTCTCGTTGAGGATGCGGCCGGCGGCGAAGCTGCCGAGCATGCGGCGGACGCGAACCTCGCCGGTGATGTCGTTGACCGCGACCTCGGCGAAATGGGCGCCGAAGGTGGATTGGCGGACATCCTCGAACGCCTTGCCGGCGTCGATATGGCCGTGGCCGGAGAGGGTGTCGCCGCCCAGCAGGTCGGAGAGGGCGCGGCTGGTGTTACCGCAAGTCGCCTGCCCGTCCTTCAGGGTCAGGTCGCCCTCGTCGCACTCCATTTTCGAGGCGAGCTGTTGGCGCAGGTCGAGCGCGGCGAGCCAGACGGCGTTGCCCGTGCTGGCCGCGCCCATCGAGCCGCCGGAGCCGGAGCCGGGCGGATAGTCGGTATCGCCCAGCTTCACGGTGACCCGGTCGGCGGTAAGGCCCAGCGCCTCGCCCGCGATCTGGGTGAGGATGGCGTAGGTGCCGGTGCCGATATCGGTCATGTCGGTCTCGACCCGTGCGCCCTCGGCGGTCAGGGTGATGCGGGCCTCGGCCTCGGAGAGGAGGTTGACGCGGAAGGCGGCGGCCATGCCGGTGCCGATCCACCATTCGCCATCGCGCTGATTGCGCGGGGCGGGGTCGCGGCCCTGCCAGCCGAAGCGGTCGGCGCCGTCGCGCAGGGTTTCGGCCAGCATGTGCGAGGAGAAGGGGATGCCGCTTTGCGGGTCCTTGTCGGGGATGTTGCGCAGGCGCAGGTCGATGGGGTCGAGGCCGAGTTCAGTGGCCAGTTCGTCCATCGCGCATTCGAAGGCAGTGACGCCCACCGCCTCGCCCGGGGCGCGGACGGAGCCGGCGGCGGGCCGGTGGAGACGGGCCACGCGTTCGCCGATCAGGCGGTTGGCGGCGGCATAGGCGAAGGCGCTGGCCTGTGTGACCGGTTCGGCGAAGGATTCGTCGGGGAGGTTGGAGACGAGGGCCTCGTGCCCCAGCCCGGTGAGGCGCCCGTCGGCATCGGCGGCGAGGCGGATGCGCTGGCGGGTTTCGGAGCGGCGGGTGACGGTCTCGAACACCTGCCGGCGGTGCTGGACCACGCGGACGGGGCGTTGCAACTCCTGTGCGGCGATGGCGGCGGCCACGCATTCGGCGGAGATGCCCAGCTTGGAGCCGAAGCCGCCGCCGACGTAAGGCGACAGCAGGCGGACGTTTTCGGGGTCGATGCCAAGGCAGTCGGCCAGTTCGTTGCGGTTGTATTTCAGCATCTGGAGGGAGGCGCGGACCGTCAGGTTTTCGCCATCCCAGTCGGCCACGGCGGCATGGGGTTCCATCGGGGCGCTGCTGTGGCCGGCGGTGGTGTATTCGGCGTCGATGGTGTGGGGCGCGTCGGCCATGGCGGCGTCGAGATCGCCCTGTGCGTCGGGTTCGCCTTCCGGTTTCACGGCGTCCGGGTCGACGGGGCCGGGGGGGCCTTCGGCGATGATCTTCAGCGCGTGGGCCGCGTGGCGGGCCTGTTCGAAGCTTTCGGCGACGACGAGGGCGACCGGCTGGCCGGTATAGGCGGCATGGTCGACGCCCTGAACGGGGGCTTCGTTGGCGGTGCCTTGGGCGGCGTTGCGGATCATGCGGGGGTCGCGGATCACGGCGAGGACGCCCGGCATGGCGCGAATATCCTCGGCGTTGGTGCAGGTGAGCGCCCCCTGCCCCGGCGCGCGCACCAGCATGCCGAAGGCGCAGTTTTCGGGCACGCTGTCGGCGGCGTAGATGGCGGCGCCGGTGACTTTCAGGTGACCTTCGGGCCGGTCGGCGGGGGTGCCGAGCAGGCCTTGGGCGAGGGTCTTGGCGCGATCTTCGGATTTGTCGTCGAGCTTGAGATCGATGGTCATGACGTCGCCTCCTCGAGCACGGCGGGAAGGAGGCGACGTGCGAGCGGTATCTTGAAATCGTCGCCGCCGTGGGTTTCGGCGCCTTGGAGCAGGATGTCGGCGGCCTTGTCGAAGAGCGCTGCCGAGGGTTTGGCGCCGGTGAGGGTGGCGTCGACCTCTATATCGCGCCATGGCTGGGGCGCGAGCCCGCCGAAGCCGATGGCGGCGTGGGCGATCTTGCCCTCCTCCATGCGGATCACGGCGGCGACCGAGACCAGCGCGAAGGCGTAGGAGGCGCGGTCGCGCACCTTGCGATAGACCTGCCGGTCGCCTTTCGGGGCGGGCAGGAAGACCGAGGTGATGAGATCGCCCGGTTCGAGCATGGTTTCGATATGCGGGGTGTCGCCCGGCAGGCAGTAGAAATTGTCCATATAGTAGGCGCGGCGTTTGCCCTCGGGGGATTGCACCTCGATCTGGGCGTCGAGGGCGCGCAGGGCCACGGCCATGTCGCTGGGGTGGAGCGCGATGCAATGCTCGGAGGTGCCGAGGATGGCATGGTTGCGGGTCTCACCGCCCAGCGCGGCGCAGCCCTCGCCCGGCGTGCGTTTGTTGCAGGGAGTGTCGGTGTCGTAGAAATAGGGGCAGCGGGTGCGTTGCAGCAGGTTGCCGCCGGTGGTGGCCTTGTTGCGCAGCTGGCCCGAGGCGCCGGCGAGCAGCGCGCGGGACAGCACGGGCCAATCGCGGCGGACGCGCATGTCGGCGGCGAGGTCGGAATTGGTGACGGTGGCGCCGATGCGCAGGCCGCCGTCCTCCTCCTCGATCTTGTCGAGGCCGAGGCGGGTGACGTCGATCAGGGTGTCGGGCGCCATCACCTCGAGCTTCATCAGGTCGAGCAGGTTGGTGCCGCCGGCGATGAAGGCGGCGCCACGTCCGAAGCCCGCCTCGCAGGCGGCGGTGGTGTCCTCGGCGCGGAGGTAGTCGAAATGTTTCATGCCTGGCGGTCCCTTGCGTCGCGAATGGCGGCGTTGATGCCGGGGTAGCAGGAGCAGCGGCAGAGGTTGCCGCTCATCCGTTCGGCGAGTTCGGCCTCGGTCAGCTCGCACGGGCCGTCGAGCGAGGCGCTGACATGGCTGGGCCAGCCGGCGTCAAGCTCGTCGAGCATGGCGGTGGCCGAGCAGATCTGGCCGGGGGTGCAATAGCCGCACTGGAAGCCGTCATGATCGATGAAAGCCTCTTGCAGGGGGGAGAGGGTGCCGTTGGAGAGGCCCTCGACGGTGGTGATGGCGTCGCCCTCGTGCATCACGGCGAGGGCGAGGCAGGAATTGATGCGGCGGCCATTGACCAGCACGGTGCAGGCGCCGCACTGGCCGTGGTCGCAGCCCTTTCGCGAGCCCGCGAGGTCGAGGTGGTTGCGCAGGGCGTCGAGCAGGGTGACGCGCGGGTCGAGGTCGAGCGTATGGTCGGTCTCGTTTACGGTGAGGGTGATCTGCATGGGGTCTCCGGTGGCGGCGGCGGTCGTGAACCTTGTCTGGTTGGTAACCGCTGGTCAGCGGGGATTGTTCCTGTCGGGAGTGGTTTCCGTGGCGGCGGTCAGGTGTCGGGGGTGCCGCCGCCGCTGCCGGGGCGGGGGTCGTCGTCGCGGTGCCATGGCCGCGTGCGCTCGGTCTGGCGGCAGATGTCGCGGAGGGCGGGTTGCAGGCCTTCGGCGAGGGTCGGGTGGTAGAACGGAAGGTCGAGCATGTCGGAGGCGGTGAGCCCGCGCTGGATGGCGAAGGCGAGCAGGTGGGCGAGGTGTTCGCCGCCCGGCGCGCAGAGCGAGGCGCCGGTGAGGCGGCCGTCGGAGGCGTTTGCGTGGAGGCGGGCCAGACCGTGGGCCTGACCGATGACCTTGGCGCGGCCTTGGTCGGCATAGTCGGCGGTGCCGGTGACGTGGCTGTCGTCGTCGGGGTCGGGGATGGTGCCGATGGTGGCGGCCTCGGGGCGGGTGAAGGAGATGGCGAGGGGGATTTTGCGGGGGGAGGCAGACACCTCCGGCCACGTGGCGGCGTTGCAGCCGGCGATGGTGCCCTCGGCGGAGGCCTCGTGCAGGAGGGGGCGGTCGTGGTTGGCATCGCCGGCAATGAAGACCGGGGCGTCGCCGCATTGCAGGGTGCGGGGGTCGAAGCGGGGTGTGCCGTGGTCGTCGAGGTCGAGATCGGCGTTCTGAAGCTCGAGCGCGTCGAGCGACGGGGGTCGGCCAGCGGCGACCAGCACACGCTCGAACCGGGCGGTGGCGCCCTGCCATGTCAGGTCCACCCCGTCGGGATGGGGCGCGGGCTTTGGTTTGCAGTTCAGGTGGATGGGAAAGCTGTCGGAAAGGACGGCGTAGAGGGCGCGGCTGGTCTCGGGGGGGAGGCCCGCGAGGGTTTCGCCGCTATCGAACACCTCCACCTCGACGCCCAGACGGTGCATCGCCTGCGCCAGTTCCAGCCCCAGCGGCCCGGCGCCGATCACGCCCAAGCTGGTGGGCAGGTCTTGGAGGTCGAAGATGGTCCGGTTGGTGAGCACCCGGTCGGAAACCGCCCTGTAGGGGCCGGGGATATCCGGCGCGGAGCCGGTGGCGATGACGATGGCGCGGGCCTCGACCGTGTCGCCGGTGTCGAGGGCCAGAACGCCCGGCGCGTCGAACCGGGCGCGGGCGTGCAGACAGGTGCCGTCTGGCAGGTCGGCGATGGACTGGCGGACGCCGCGGGCGAAATCGTCGCGCATGCGGCGGACGCGTCCGAATATCTCGGGGCCGCTGACCTGCACCTTGGCGTGAATGCCGAAGTGGTCGGCATCGGCCGCGCCATGGGCCGCGTCGGCCGCCGCGATCAGCAGTTTCGACGGCATGCAGCCCACGGTCGCGCAGGTCGTGCCGGCGAAGTCCGGGTCGATCAGCCGGGTGTCGGCCCCCTGCCCCCTTGCGTGGCGTTCAGCCGCCAGCCCGGCGGTGCCGGCGCCGATCACGGCGACATCTGCAACATGGCGGGTCATTCAGGCCTCCCTGCATCCTGTCGGACCCAACCCGGCGACAGGGGTGCAGGTTCCGGCCCCGGCGGACGGGCCGCCGGGCGGAACGGCGGCGTCAGAAGCGGAGGGAGGCGCGGAGGTTGAAGGACCGGCCCGGCTCGTTCAGCGGGGTGACCGTGGCGAATTCCTGACCGTAGGTGGCGCGTTCGGTGTAGGTTTCGTCGAAGACGTTGTCGATCTCGGCGCGGATCGTCAGGTTCTTCATCCGGCGCGGGGTGTATTCGGCGAACAGGTTGAGAACCTCGAACCCGCCGATCTTGCCGCCGGGGGCGCCCACCGCGGTCTCGTCAAAGACGAGCTGCGCGTCGGCGCCGAGGGTCAGGCCGAGCGGATCCCATGTATTCGCCACCTCGAGCACGAGATTGTCGCCCAGCGGCGTGGTCAGGTAGCGGCCGGTATAGCTGTCAGCCGGGCCGCCGTTGATCTTGTTGTCGATATCGGCATAGGCGATGCGGGCGAAGCCGGTGGACCAGTTGTAATCGGCGCTGACCTCAAAGCCCTCGGTGTCGAGGTCGGCGACAAGGCCCGGGGAGGCGCCGAACAGGCCGGTCGCGGGGTCGAGCAGGGTGCGGGCGTTGTCGATATTGGTGCGAAAGAGCCGCGCGTTCAGATCCCAGTTGCCGAGCCGGACATTGGCGCCGAGGTAGTAGTTCTCGGACGTGACCGGTTCGATCGAGGCGGGATAGGTCCATGTCGGGTCGAAGAGGAAGCTTTCGGCCAGCGCGATGCCGCCCCAATTGTGCGAGGCGCCGGCGCTGAGCGTGAGGGCGTCGGTGACGTCGTAATCGCCGGAGATGTTGGCGGAGAGCCCGTCATTGTCATAGGTCGTGCCGTCGACGCCCTCGAATTCCTGAAAGTCGTAGCGGGCGCCGGTGGAGAGGCGGAAGCGGTCGGTCACGTCGAGTTCGGCCTGCACGAAGAGGCCGAAATTGGTGGCCTTCTCCTCGGCGAAGAAGATGGCCGTGCCCTCGCCGTTGATGTCGGCGACGTCGCTGTAGAAATCGGCGCCGGCCTTGACCGTGCCGTTCGAGACCATGAATTCGTTGACGAATTTGCCGGTAAAGCTGGTGGTCTCGCCGGAATAGGCATCGGTGCTGCCGGGCATGGGGCCGGTGTAGAGGTCGGTCGAATTGTAGGCGATCTGGACGGAGGGGTTCCACATGTCGGTGGTGTTGCCGAACTGGTAGGAGAGGACGAGATTCTGCCGCTCGAGCGTGTAGGTCCGGGTGGCCAGCACGCCGCGCAGCCCGGCGAAATCGGCGCGCAAGGGGCGCTGTGCGTCGTCGCGGACGTTTTCGTAGCTGAGCTCGAGCCGGCTTCCGTTGGCGCCGTTATAGGCGATCTTGGCCAGCCCGCTGGTGAGTTGCGTGCCCGAGCCGGTGATGTCGATGCCGTCGCCGTCTTCGCGCAGGCCGCCATCGGCGTATTTGCCGAAGGCGAGGTATTCGAACCCGCCGGTGACGCCGAAGATGGCGAGGCTGTTGGTGAAGACGTTGCCGTTGCTCTGGTATTCGGTGATGAAGCGGCCGCCGAAGCTGCGGCCCTCTTCGAGGAGGTCGGTGACGTCCTTCGTCTCGAAGGCGATGGCGCCGGCCATGGCGCCGGGGCCGGCATCCGCCGGGGCGACGCCGGGGTCGACGCGCACGGCCTTGAGCAGTTCGGGGTCGATATAGGTGGTGGCGCTGTGGTGGAAGATGCGGTTGTTCTGGCGCGCGCCGTCGATCGTGACGTTGAGGTTGTTCTCTTCGACGCCGTTGACGTAGATCTTCTGCGAGATGGGCAGGGAGCTTCCGACCGAGACCGAGGGTTCGGACTTGAAGACCTCCTGCAGGTCCTTGGGGGTCGAACGCGTCAGATCCTCGTTGTCGATGCCGATTTCGGAGGTGGCGTCGGAGCCGATGTAGATGGTTCCGAGCACGAATGGTTCCGGCGCCTGAGCAAAGGCGCCCCCGGTTCCGATGATGAAGAAAAACGTGGCATGAGGCGCGATGCGGCGCATATTCCGTCCCCCGGTTGGAATTGTTGGATATCGGGGGTAGCGGATGAATTGGCTGCCTGTTTGTGACGGGGTGGCACAGGGGCGTGAGGAATGCAAGTGGGGCGCCGCCTTTGGGAGGTTTTTGCATACCGTCGCACACCTATCGACTTGAACTCGCCTTCGATTGCCGTCAATTTCGCCCACGTCCGCCCTTGGCCGAGGACGTTTTGGCGTTAGGTGGATCGTGGGAGGACGCAATCGGGAGGAGACCGTATGCTGATGCGCGCCATTGACGGGCTGAACGAGATCGTCGGCCGAATCGTTGCGGTCGTGGCGATCATCTTTGCCGCCATCATCATTTTCGACGTGGTCATGCGCTATGCCTTCAGCGAACCGACGCGGTGGGCGTTCGACGTCTCGAAGCAGCTTTTCGGGTTCTACTTCGTACTGCTTGGCGGGTATGCGCTACGGCATGGCGCGCATGTGAAGGTGGATATCCTGACCGAGCGGTTCGGTCCCGGGCTGAGGAAGGTCGTCGATCTGCTGGGCTACGTGATCTTCTTCTTTCCGTTCGCATGGGTGTTCCTGACCCGGTCTTGGGAGTTCGCGGCGCGCTCGTTCGCGCAGGGCGAGGTGACCTATGGCGCGATCCAGATGCCGGTCTATCCGCTGAAGATGGCGATGTGCGTGGCGGCCGGGCTGCTCTTGTTGCAGGGCATATCCGAGGTTCTGAAAATCGCGCTCGATCGCGGGGAGACAGCGAGTGACACCTGAACTTATCTCCGTTCTGATGTTTGGCCTGCTGGTGGCGGGCCTGTTCATGGGGCATCCGCTGGCCTTCGTTCTGGGGGGCACGGCCGTGCTGACGGCGATCATCGCCGGCAAGCCGATGGTGCTGGGCATCGTAATCAACCGGATTTACGGCGATGTGCTGGACAATTACACGCTGATCGCCATCCCGCTTTTCGTGCTGATGGCGCGGTTTTTGTCGGATTCCGGGGTGACGGACCGAATGTTCGAAACGCTGCGCCTGTTGCTCAGCCAAGTGCGGGGCGGGCTGGCGCTGGCGGTGGTGTTCATCTCGATCCTGCTGGCGGCGACGACGGGCATCATCGGCGCGTCGATCACCGTGATGGGGGTGATGGCGCTGCGGCCGATGCTGCAATACGGGTATTCCCAGTCGCTGACCACGGGCGTGATCGCGGCGTCGGGGTGTCTGGGCATCCTGATCCCGCCGTCGATCATGCTGATCCTGATGGCGAGTTATTCGCCGCTGTCGGTGGGCGAGCTGTTCGCCGGGTCGATGATTCCGGGCGTGCTGTTGGGGCTGAGCTATGCCGTCTATGTCTACGTGATTTCGGTGATGCGGCCCGATCTGGCGCCGGCCGTGGAGCCGGACGAGAAGACCAGCCGGGGCGAGTTGATGCGGATGCTGGTGATCGAGGCGCTGCCGCCCTTGCTGCTGATCTTCGGCATTCTCGGCTCGTTGCTGGCCGGGATCGCGACGGCGACCGAGGCCTCGGCCATTGGCGCGGCGCTGGCGCTGCTGATCGTGATCCTGCGGCGGAAGTTCCGGCTTGGGACCTTCTATAGCGCCATGCTGGAGACCGGGCGGACCTCGGCGATGATCCTGTTCATCGTGGTCGGCGCCACGGCCTTTACCGGCGTGTTCAACATCACCGGCGGCCTGCGCGCGACGCAGGAGCTGATCCGGGCGCTGGAGATGGAGCCGTGGATGCTTGTGGCCGTCATGCTGGCCATCGTCTTTGTCCTTGGTGCCTTTCTGGACTGGACGGGCATCGTGCTGTTGTCGTTCCCGATCTTCCTGCCGATCGTGCAGGAGATGCCGGACGTGAGCCTGCTGTGGTTCGTGGTGCTGATGGCCGTGGTGCTGCAGACCTCGTTCCTGACGCCACCATTCGGATACGCGCTGTTCTACTTGCGGGCCATTGCGCCACGCGAGGTCAAGACCGGGGCGATCATCCGCGGCGTCCTGCCCTTTATCGGCCTTATCGTGGTCATGTGCGTGCTGGTGGCGCTGTTCCCGTCGCTGGTCACGTGGCTGCCGGGCTTCCTCTACTCGAACTGACTTTCAACCAAGAAGGAGAGAAACATGACTGCCAAGGCACTCTTTTTCGCCGCGTCCGCGGCGGCTGCCCTCGGCTCGCAGGCCGTGGCGCAGGAAAGCTGGACGATGACGACCACGTGGCCGTCGTCGCTCGAGCTGATTGAGACCGACAAGCATTTTGTCGAGTTGGCCAACAAGCTGACGCAGGGCGAGCTGAGCATCGAGTTCTTCGAAGGCGGCGCGATCGTGCCGTCGGGCGAGGTGTTCGGTGCGGTGGAATCCGGCACCATTCAGGCGGGCGCCGACTGGCCCGGTTACTGGGCGGGCCGCGACTCGGCCTTTTCGCCGCTGGCGACGACGCCGAGCCTGTTCAACGCGGTCGACTACGTGAACTGGATTCAGCAATGGGGCGGCGCCGATCTCTATAACGAGATCTATGGCAACTTTAACATGGTCTACCTGCCCTATGGCGTGACCAACAACGAATCCGGGTTCCGCACCAACGAGCCGATCGTCAACCTCGAGGACCTGCAGGGCAAGCGCCTGCGGCTTTCGGGGCTGGAGCAGGGCAAGCTGCTTGAGCGGCTTGGCGGCAACCAGGTTTCCATGGCCGGCGGCGAGATCTACCAGGCGCTGGAGCGCGGCGTGATCGACGGGGCCGAGTTCTCGACCCCGAATGTCGACTGGTCGGGCGGGTTTCAGCAGGTCACCGATTACTGGGCGACGCCGGGCTGGCACCAGTCGGCCTCGGTCTTTGGTGTGATGATCAACAAGGCATCGTGGGACGCGCTGAGCGCCGAGACGCAGGAGAAGCTGCAGATCGCGGCCGATGCCACCCTGCTGTGGTCGCTGGCCTTCACCGAGAAGCGGGCGACGGAAGCCTATGCGAAGTTCGACGAGGCGGTCGAGATCAACCGCTACGACGACGAGACGCTTGAAGAGGTTCAGAAGATGGCCAACGAGGTGATCGTCGAGACCGCGTGCGAGAACCCGAATTCCGCGAAGGTCTACCTGAGCATGGTCGAGTATCTCGAGGACTACAAACAGTGGCGCGATGCCTCGGCCCCGTTCAACCTTGGCCGGACGCCAAACGGCCCGGATGTCGAAGCCCTGCGTGACTGCGCCGGCTGAGGCTTTTGCCGGATATCTGACGAGAATGCCCGCCGGTTTCGGCGGGCATTTTTCGTTTCAGGGCCGGGGTTTGCAGGGCGGAGAACGGATAGCGGCTGGTCATTCCGAAAGCCGCGGGTGTAAAGAACGGCCGTGGCTGTCCCGGCCTGTCTGGCAAGACCTGACCGGGGGCCGAGGAGGATGACGATCAGGCGAGGTGAGCGCGCAATGAAGGACTGGAATTCGGCCGCAACGGCACTTTACGATGGCGGGGCCCGCCAGATGTTCATCGGCGGAGCGTGGTGCGACGCGCGGTCGGGCGAGACGATCGAGGCGCGCAACCCGGCCGATGGCACGTTGCTGGCGACGGTGCCCAAGGGCGATGCCGCCGATATCGACGCGGCCGTGGCGGCCGCGCGCACGGCGTTCGAGGGGTCGTGGGCCAAGTGGACGCCGTTCGAGCGGCAGAACCTGCTGCTGCGGATTGCCGAGCGGTTCGAGGCGGAATGGGAAAGCCTGTGCCTGTCGGATACGCTGGATATGGGGATGCCGATCCAGCGGACGCTGGCCAACAGCCGCCGGGTTCTGGGGATGCTGCGGTTCTATGCCGGGCAGGCGGTGGCCATTCACGGGGCGACGATCCCGAATTCCTTCCCCGGCGAAATTTATTCCCAGACGGTGCGCGAGCCGGTCGGCGTGGTCGGGGCCATCATCCCGTGGAACGCGCCCATTGCCGGGTCGATCTGGAAGATCGCACCGGCGATTGCGACCGGGTGCACCGTGGTGCTGAAGCCCTCGGAGGAGGCATCGCTGACCGTCCTGATGATCGCGCGGATCATGCAGGAGGCGGGGCTGCCGGACGGGGTTCTGAACATCGTGACCGGTCTGGGGGCTGAGGCGGGGGCGGCGCTGGCCGGGCATCGGGGGGTGGACAAGATCGTCTTTACCGGCTCGACCGCGACCGGGCAGGCCATTGCGCGTGCGGCGACCGGAAACCTGAAGAGGGTGTCGCTGGAGCTTGGCGGGAAATCCCCGGTGATCGTGTGCCGGGATGCCGATATCGAGAAGGCCGTGCCGGTGGCGGCGATGGCCGTTTTCGCCAATTCCGGGCAGATCTGTATTGCCGGGTCGCGGCTGTTCGTGGCGCGGGAAATCCATGACGAGTTCGTGCGCCGGGTGGCCGATTATGCCGCCGCGCTGCGGATCGGGCACGGGATCAGCGAGGAAACCGATATCGGGCCGATCATCTCGGCCCGGCAAGCGGAGCGCATTGCGGGTTATCTCGAGACGGGGCCGCAGGAAGGCGCGCAGGTGCTGACCGGTGGCGGGCGGGCCGAGGGGCCGGGGCTGGAGGCTGGGCATTTCTATCAGCCCACGGTGCTGGGCGGTGTGACCGATCAGATGACCGTCGCGCGGGAGGAGATTTTCGGGCCGGTGATCTCGGCCCTGCCCTTTGACAGTCTCGACGAGGTCGTGGCGCGGGCCAATGATACGCCCTACGGGCTGGCGGCCGGGGTGTTCTCGACCCATCTGGGGACCGCGCACAAGCTGGCGCATCGGCTGAAGGCGGGGTCGGTCTGGGTCAACATGTACCACGCGATTGATCCGGCAGTGCCGTTCGGGGGTGTCAGGATGTCGGGCTATGGCCGCGAGGGGGGCATCGAGCACATGGAAGAATATCTGGATACCAAGGCGATCTGGATCAACGCGGACTGAGCGGTTCGGCGGGCACGAAGGGAGATCGGAAAGATGGATGTCGGGATCATCGGCGTCGGCCTCATGGGGCACGGCATTGCCCGCAACGTGATCGAACGCGGCGGGTTCGGGCTGAGCTTTCTGGAGCATCCGGGGAACCAGCCGACGGAGGATATCGTGGCGCTGGGCGCGCGGGCCTGTGCGACGGCGGGCGAGGTGGCGGCGGGCTCGGATGTGGTGATCCTGTGCGTTACCGGCTCGCCGCAGGTCGAGGCGATCGTGACGGGCGAGACGGGGGTGGCCGCGGCGCTCCGGCCCGGGGCGGTGGTGGTGGATTGCTCGACCGCGCTGCCCGAGTCGACCCTGCGGATGGGCGAGATCGTGCGGGCGGCGGGGGGTGACTACCTCGACGCGCCGATGACGCGCACGGCGGCGCATGCGCGGGAAGGCACGCTCAACCTGCTGGTTGGGGGTGAAGCCGAGGTTCTGGAGAAGGTGCGCCCGGTGCTGGCGGCGTTCACCGAGAAGGTCGATCATGTCGGACCGCTGGGGCATGGGCATCGGCTGAAGCTGCTGCATAATTACGTGTCGGTCGGGTTCATGACGCTGCTGGCCGAAGCCGCCGCGCAGGCGGCCGATAGCGGGGTGGATGCGCAGGTGTTCGTCGATGTGCTGGCCGGGGGCGGCGGGGCGAGCGCCGCGCTGGACCGGCTGGCGCCCTATATCGTCTCGGAGGATCGCGAGGCCCTGCCCTTCTTCGTGGCGAACGCGCAGAAGGACATTGACTATTATCGCGCCATGTCGGACTCCTCTGGCGCGCGCAAGGTCGTCGCCGACGGGGTGTCAGCGGCTCTGTCCAACACGGTCGAGGCCGGTTTCGGAGAGGCCTACCTGCCTGAGCTGGTGCGCCTGTTCAGGACGGAAAGAAACACCTGATACGGTCGCTGGCCGCCCGGATGCCGCAGGGTTGCCAGCGAAAAAATACCTGTGTAGCAAAAGCATACATTCATTGGGAGGATATCCATGACGTATATGACCCGCGGGCTGGTTTCGACCGGCATTTTCCTTGCACTGGCCGTTCCGGCCGTCGCGCAGACCGAAGTCAAGATCGGATACGCGCTGGCCCCCGACAGCCATTACGGTGTCGCGGCCGCGAAGTTCGAGGAGGTCGTCAAGGCCGAGACCGGCGACGCGTTCGAATTCAACCATTTCCCCTCTTCCGGGCTCGGCGGCGAGCGCGAGGTGATCGAGGGGCTGCAGCTTGGCACGATCGAGGCGACCATCGTCTCGTCGGGCACGCTGGCGAATTTCGTGCCGGATACCGGCGTGTTCGACATCCCCTTCCTGTTCCGTGATCTTGACCATGCCCGCGCCGTGCTGGATGGCGAGATCGGTCAGGAGATCCTTGCCAAGTTCGACGATGTGGGCCTGCAGGGGCTGGCATGGGGCGAGCAGGGCTTTCGCCACATCACCAACAACCGCAACGCGATCGAGACGCCCGAGGACGTCGAAAGCCTGAAGATCCGCACCATGGAGAACCCGGTTCACCTTGCGGCCTTCAACGCGATGGGCGCGGCGCCGACGCCGATGGCGTGGCCGGAAGTGATCTCTTCGCTGCAGCAGGGCGTGATCGACGGGCAGGAAAATCCGCTTTCGGTGATCGTGTCGGTGAAGCTGGACGAGGTGCAGAAGTACCTGACGCTGTCGGGGCACGTCTATTCGCCGGCGATGCTGATCGTGTCGAAGCCGTTCTGGGAAGGGCTGGATGACGAGCAGAAAGCCGTTTTCGAGAAGGCCGCGGCAGAGGCCGTCACGGCCATGCGCGGCTATGTCGACGATGTCGAGACCACGGGTGTCGAGACGCTGAAAGAGCGCGGCATGGAAGTGAACGAGCTGTCGACCGAGCAGAAGGCCGCGTTCCAGGAGTCGATCGCGTCGGCCTATGAGGAATACTACGAGACCTACGGCAAGGATCTTGTCGACTCGATCGTAGATTTCGAGTGAGACCATTGTGCCGGCGCCCAAGTGGCGCCGGCACGTTTTCCGGGGGCGTTTTTCGGGGGGTGGCCAAGTGAAACGCATTGAGCGAGCCTTCGTCACGCTGAACGGCTGGGCGCTGATCCTGATGCTTTCGGGGATGGCGCTGGTGGTGGGTGCCAATATCGCGCTGCGCTACCTGACCTCGCATTCACTGCCATGGGCCGACGAGGTGGCGCGCTACCTGATGATCTGGCTGACCTTTATCGGGGCGGGGTTGATCCTGCGGATCGGCGGGCATGTGGCCATCACCAACCTGCAGGACGTGCTTCCCTCGACAGGCAAGAAGATTCTCAGAACGATCATCGTGCTGATCTTGTTGAGCTTTTTCGGTTACATGGTGTTTGTCGGCTGGCAATATGCCCAGCGCATGCAGTACCAGATGACGCCGGCGCTGCGGCTGCCGTTTCTTTATATCTATGCGGCGATGCCGGTGGGGTTCGCGTTGCTGATCGTGCATCTGTTGCTGATCGCCCGGCCCTTCATCGAGGCCGGTGATTACAAGCCGCTTGAGGGCCAGGGCACGGATCACGAGATGGTCACCGGCGGTGCCAATGGCTGAGATCCTGTTTCCCGCGCTGTTTCTTTTGTTGGCGCTTGGCTTGCCGGTCGCCTTTGCGATGGCAATCTCGGCCTTCGCGGCGATCATGCTGGCCTCGAGCTATCAGCCGCTGGTCGTGGTGAAGGAGATGTTCGCGGGGCTCGACAGCTTTCCGCTGCTGGCGGTGCCGTTCTTCATCCTCGCCTCTGAGATCATGACCGGGGGGGCGGTGACGCTGGCCATTCTGCGGCTGGCGCAATCGCTGGTGGGGCATATGCGCGGCGGGCTGGGCCATGCGAACGTGATCAGTTCGGCGATGTTTGCGGGCATTTCGGGCAGCGCGCTGGCCGATGCGGCGGGGCCCGGCACGATGATGATCCGGATGATGGAAAAGGGCGGGTACGACCGGCCCTATGCCAGCGCCCTGACGATCTCGAGCGCCGTGGTCGGGCCGATCATCCCGCCGTCGATCACCATGATCATCTACGCGATGCAGGATCAGCAGGTCTCGGTCGGCTCGCTGTTCATGGCCGGGATCTTGCCGGGGCTGCTGATCACGCTGATGGTTCTGCTGGCGAATGCGCGGCTGAGCAAGCGGCGCAACTATGCCTCGGGCGAGCCGATGCCGCCGCTGGCGGAGATCGCGCGGATCGCGTTTTACGCGTTGCCGGCGCTGATCCTTGTGGTGCTTATCGTCGGCGGCATTCGGTTCGGGGTGTTCACGCCCACCGAGGCGTCGGTCATCGCGGTGTTCTACGCGCTTCTGGTGGGGATGTTCGTCTATCGCTCGCTGCGACTGCGGGACCTGCCCGGTATCGTGCTGCGCGCGGCGCTGACCTCGGGGGCGGTGCTGTTGATCCTGGGGGCGGCGCGGGCCTTTGCCTGGGTGCTGATCATCGAGAGCATTCCGCAATTCCTGGCCGAGACGATCATCGCGTGGGACCTTGCGCCGATCGTCTTTCTGCTGGCGGTGAACCTCCTGCTGCTGGTCTTTGGCCTGTTCATGGACCCGCTGCCGGGGGTGATGATCCTTGTGCCGATCCTGGCGCCGATCAGCTTTGCGCTTGGGATCGACCCGAACCATTTCGCCATCATCGTGATCGTGAACCTCACGCTGGGCCTGACGACGCCGCCAGTCGGCAGCCTGATCTTTGTCGTGTCGTCGACCGTGGGGCTGAAGCCCTCGGCCCTGATCCGCGAGATGCCGCCGTTCTTTCTGGCGCTGGCGGCTGCGTTGCTGACAATCACCTTCGTGCCGTTCCTGTCGACATGGCTGCCGCAGGTCAGCGGGTTCTGATCGGGGCGGGCCCGTTCGCCGCGGCCGGTTCCAGCGTGTTGCCCCCTGCCCTGCTGAAGCAACGCCGCAGGAGGGCGCCGGTGTCGAGCATCATCACGCTGCCGCGTGTCGGGCTCTGGATGCAGCCGCAGACGTCTTCGGCGACCTTCAGCGTCGTGTCCCGGTGATTGAGGGCCGACATTTCGTACACCTTGTCTTCGGTGGTTATGACAATTTCGTCGATGGAATCGACGACGATCCCGTACCTGTTGCCGTCGTTGCGGAAGATCAGGACCTTTTCGCCCTCGCGCCCGGAGGCCGGCAAGCCGTAGAGCTTGCGCGGGTTGATCAGGCTGATGAGTTCGCCGCGCAGGTTGATGACCCCGTCGACGAATTCAATGGCATAGGGCGGCTGTAACAGGGTGGCGGGGTAGTCGATGACCTCCTTCACCTGCGAGGTATCGAGGGCGAAGCGTTTTTCGAAGGCGAAAACGATGAATGTCAGGCGCGCGCTGGCGGAGCGGCTTTCGGGATCGGCGCTGGCGGTTTCCTCGGGCGGATGGACCTCGCGGCAGCGGCGGGCGGTGTCGACGAGAATCCGGTCGCGCTTCATCACCTCGTAGTCGAGCATCATGACGATCTCGTTCTCGGACCCGATAAGGCACCCCTCGACGATATCGGCGCGCGGCAGCGCCAGCTTGGTGAATTGCAGGATCTCGTCCTCGAAACAGGCGATGATGCTGTCGATGGAATAGACCAGCAGGCCGATCGGCCCGCCATCGGTCTGGACGACCAGCATCTTGCGTTTCGGGGGCGCTTCCTGTGTCGATTTCAAATCGGCCACGTCGCCCATGAACTTGCGGAAATCGGCCACCGGAATGACCGCGCCGCGCAGGTTGGTGATGCCGATGAAGCAATCGTGGACGAGGATGGAATCCATGATTTCGGGGGCGTCCATCACCTCCTTTACGTGGCGCAGGTCGATGGCGCAGGTGGTGTGGCCGAACTGGAAGGAGAGGCAGTTGAACCGTTGCCCGCGCGAGGCGTTTTCCTCGCCGGGGGCGCCAGACAAAGCCTCGCCGCGCGGAACCTTTTCGAGGCTCAGGATTTCGCACGGGTCGAGGATCTGGACGATCCTTTCGCCGCCCCGGAGCTTGAGCAGCCCTTCGACGACCACGTCCTTGATCTGGCCCTCGCGAGGGCGGAAATCGACGCGGCAGCGTTCCTCGACCTTGAGCACCTCGCCCGTGCGGTCGACCAGCAGGCCGATGCGGTGGGCGCCATCCTCGACAATGGCGACCTTGCGGTCTTTTGCCTGACCCGGCGGGAAGTCGAGCAGCAGACGCAGATCGACCACGGGGATGATCATGCCGCGCAGGTTGATCAGGCCGCGCATGAAGGGCGGCGACAGCGGCATGGCGGAGATGGTCGCGGGTTCGTTCACGACCTCGCGGATCACGCCGGCGCGCAGGGCGAATTCGGTCCCGTCCAGCCAGAACGAGCCGTAGATCGTCTGAGCCGCCGCATCGTGCCCCGTGGCCGGAGCGACGACCTCGGTCGTGGGCGGGCGGGGGTCCGATGCCGGATCGGCAGGCAATGTGGTCATGCCCTTTCCCCCAGGCGCGGTATTTGCGCGACCTCGAATTCGCCGGTGGTGCAGTCGATCGTGACCTGACGGCCGAGCACGCCGCCGGTGTCCTCGTGGATGTTGCGCAGGCCCAGTTTGCGGACGGCCCGGTAGGCGCTGCCGGAATTGACGGTGCCGACCAGCCGTTTGGGATCGGTGTCGGGCGGCATGGTCATGTTGGCCCCGCCGATGACGATGGCCTTGATGTGCTTGTTGTCCAGTGGCCCGATCTCCATCAGCGAGACGAGGGAGCGGACCGCCTGATCCACGTGCCGCCCGCCGATCTTGTCGGAGACCGCGCCGGAGTCGGACAGGAGACAGTGGGCCAGCCCGAAGACGCCGCGGGCGGGGTAGAGGAAGCCCAGTCCGATGCAGGAGCCGAGGATGGCGGTCAGGATCTCGCCCGGGCGGCCGATCTTGACCTCGCCGATCTGGACGTGGATTTTCTGTGCGGTGGTCATGCGCCGGCCCCTTTCACGCGGGTGGCGGGGCGGTAGATGATGGGCTCCACCTGCTCGAAATCGGTGTCGATATGCTTGAGGGATTCGGATTCGCCGATGAAGAGCACGCCGTCGGGATGCAGCACCGCGCGGGCGTGTTTCAGGATGGCTTCCTGATCGGCGGCGGTGAAGTAGATCAGTACGTTGCGCAGGAAAATGGCGTCGAACTGCGCCGTGTTCCGCAAGGGGGTGAGCAGGCTGTGCTGTCGGAAGCGGACACGCGACTTGATCTTGGCGCCGACCTTCCAGCCGCCCTCGTCGGAGCCGGTCATGTGGCGGTCGAAGAGGTCCGGTTGTTCCTGCCGGAAGCGGGCAACGGGCCGGCCCTTGTAGAGGCCGGTCGTCGCGACGTCGAGGACGCGCGAGGAGATGTCGGTGCCGAGAATGGCATAGTCGAACCGCTCGGACCGGTTGCGGACCTCCTCGAGGAAGACGCCGGTGGTGTAGGCCTCTTCCCCGGTGGAGGAGGCGGCCGACCAGACGCGCATCGGACGGTTCTGCACCCGGCCCGTGAAATCCGGTACGAAGACATCGTTGAAATAGGTCCAGACGCGGGGCGTGCGGTAGAAATACGTCTCGTTCGTGGTGACGCGGTTGGTGAGTTCCTGGCGTTCCTCCGGGTCCTTTGACAGCCGCGTGATATAGGCCCTGTAATCGGGCAGGCCGAGGTCGCGCAGGCGCGGCCGGAGGCGGGTGACCAGAAGCGAGCGGCGCGAGTCGCCGATGCTGATCCCGGTCTGGGAGTAGACGATGGCGCGCAGTTTCGCGAAATCGCCATCGCTCATGGTTTTCGAGCTTTCCATGTGGCTGCACTTTCCCTGAATGTGGCGGGCCCGGTCGTGTCAGGCGTCCAGTTTCGCGATCTCGGCGGTCAGGCCCTCGGCCCCGGTGCGGAGCCCGTCGGTTGCTTCGGCGATGGAATCCGAGGCGACCACGGCCTGTTCGGAGGCGTCGACGATGCTCTGGATCGCCTCGGCCACGTCGCGGGCGGCGGTCTGCTGCTCGTTGGCGGCGACGGAGATCTGCGTGATCGACTCGGTCGTGTCGGAAATGCCGGCGAGGATCCTGGTGAAGGCGGCCCCCGCCTCGCGCGATACCTCGCTGCCTTGTGTCACGCGCTTGACCGTTTCGTTGATCAGCTTGGTGATTTCCTTGGTGGCCTGCGACGACCGCTCGGCCAGTTTGCGCACCTCGTCGGCGACGACCGAGAAGCCGAGGCCGTGTTCGCCGGCGCGGGCCGCCTCGATCGCGGCGTTGAAGGCGAGCAGATTGGTCTGGCCGGCGATTTCGCTGATGACCTTGACGATTTCGTTGATCTCCTCGGAGGAGGCGTTGATCAGGTCCATCGCCTCGATCGACCGGTCGATGGCCTTGGCGCCGAGATCGGCCTCGTCCTTGGTGCGCTTGGCGATTTCGTCGGACATGCCGCTGTTCTGGGCGATGGAATCGATCGAGGCGCTGAGTTCCTCGACCGATGCGTTGATCTCTTCGGTGGTGCAGCCGAGGGTCTGGGCCCCTTCCGCCACCTTCTTGGCCTGTTCGTCGATATCCGAGGATTTCGCGACGAAATCAGCGGCGATGCGCGACACGTTATGCTCTACTGCCTTCTGGGCGGTGATGTCGGTGGCGAGTTTGACCACCTTGAAGGGCTTGCCCTTGGCATCGAAGATCGGATTGTAGGACGCGTTGATCCACACCTCCTTGCCGTTCTTGCCGAAACGCCTGTACTGCGCCGCCGCGAATTCCCCCGCGGCCAGGTCGGACCAAAAGGCCTTGTATTCGCCGCTGCGGGTGTAATCCGGGTCGCAGAACATGCGGTGATGCTTGCCGCGTATTTCGTCGAGCGCGTAGCCGGTCACGGCGAGGAAGTTCTCGTTCGCGGTGAGGATGGTGCCGTCGAGCTCGAACTCGATCATTGCCTGTGCGCGGCTGATCGCGGCCATCTTGCCGTCCTGCTCGGCCGTGCGGAGCTTTTCGGCGGTGATGTCGGTGGCGAACTTCACCACCTTCACGGGTTTGCCGTTTGAACCGAGGATCGGGTTGTAGGTGGCGTTGATCCACACCTCGCGGCCGTTCTTGCCGAAGCGCTGAAATTCGCCGGTGGCGAAGCGCCCCTCGGCCAGATCGGCCCAGAAAGCCTTGTAATCGCCGCTGGCGACATAGTCGGGATCGCAGAAGATGCGGTGATGGCGCCCCCTGATCTCGTCCAGCGCGTAACCGGTCACGGCGAGGAAGTTCTCGTTCGCCGTGCGGATCGTGCCGTCGAGCTCGAACTCGATCATCGCCTGGGCACGGTCGATCGCGGCCAGCTTGCCGTCCTGCTCGGCTGTGCGGAGCTTTTCGGCGGTGATGTCGGTGGCGAACTTTACCACCTTGAACGGTTTGCCGTCCGCATCGAAAACCGGGTTGTAGGAGGCGTTGATCCAGACCTCGCGGCCGTTCTTGCCAAAGCGCTGAAACTCTCCGGCCATGAATTCGCCCATGGCAAGCTGCATCCAGAAATCGCGGTAGGCGTCGGATGCGGCCATCTGCGGATCGCAGAATATCTTGTGAGGGCGGCCCTGAATTTCGTTCAGGTCGTAGCCGAGCGTCTTCAGGAAATTGTCGTTCGCCGTCAGGATCGTACCGTTCATGTCGAATTCGATGACCGCCTGAACGCGGTGAATTGCGTTGACCATCGCCTGCAGGTACTGGTCATCGTTGGAAACGTCGGCTGTCGCAACCGAATTACTCTTGGCGTTCATGGCCCCGGCCCTTGTCTGGATCTAACCTGCGGGCACCATCCGCGCACCGCCTTAAGCCCCGGTTAAAAACGGGCCTGAACCGGGCGGTATCCTTTCCGGTATTTATCGAAAATTCACCCGTATCGGCCGGCGGGAGACGGTCAGGCGGCGCTACTTGCTGTGGTAGACGAACACCATCTGGCGTGTCGTGCCCTCGGGCGGCTTGGGGAAGGGCGCGGATCTTCGGACCTGCGCCATTGCCGCGTCGTCGATGCCCGACGAGCCGGAGCTGTTGACGACCCGGACCCAGGCGACCGACCCGTCGGCATTGATCTGGAACTGAACGCGCGCGGAGCCTTGGGCCGAGGTGGCCATCCTTGCCGTGGTGTTGAGATGGGTGAGCACCCGGCCCGCATAATTTGCCGCCTCGGCATTGCCTGAGGCGCCAAGATTGCCGAAGACCGAGGCGCTGGCCGCGGCGAGGCCGCCGTTCTGCGCCAGAAGCTCGAGGCCGCTGCTCTGGATCCGGGTGCGTTGCGAGCCGGAGGGTTCCGTCTGCCCCTCTGCCGCTTGCGGGGCGCGGAGGGAGTCGGTGGAGGGCCGCTGTTTCGGCGGGCGCAGAGAGCGGGTGACGGCGGTGCTCTGGACGGTTTCGTCGCTGGGCGTCGCGGGGATGTCCGGGGCCTCGTCCGTCGCCTCGATGGTGACCTGCGGAGCGTCGGGCTGCCGGGCCTCTTCTACCGGGTCATCGGGGGTTTCGGGCGCGTCCTCGGCGGGCTCTGCCGCTTCGGGGGTGGGATCGGGCGTGACGGGTTGCTGGGCGGCGAGTTCGGTTTCGGCCTCTTCGCCGATCTCGGATGGCTGGGCGGCATCGGGGGTGACCGTTTCGGACGCGCTGGTTCCCGGCGTGACCTCGGATTGCGGATTGTCGGATTCCACCAGTGCGTTCGAGGTGGGCGTGGTGTCTTCCACCGGGTCGGGGCTGCTGACCTCGGGTTTTTCCATCGGCGGGGTCGGTTCGGGCTCGACCGGTTCGGGGGCGGATTCGACGAAATCGTCGAAGGTGCCGCTGACGTCGGGGGGCGGCGGGGGCGCGTTTTCGCGGTCGGTGCGCACCTCGGGGGAGGCGAAGCTCAGGACCAGCAGGTGCGCGAGCAACGACAGCAGGATGGTCGCCGCCGCGACGAGAAGCGACCGTCTGACCATCAGCGGATCCGGCGCACGGGCAGAGCCCCCGGCGGTGCGGCCGGACAGGCCGGGGCCGTCACCGGCCCCGAGGGCGGTGCGACGGCCTGCGCTGTCATGATCGAACATCTCATCGGTGCGACCCCGATCGCAGAAGGATTTGGTTCAGGCCCGGGCATGCCCCGTCACCCGAGCTATGTGGTTCGCTTTGATAATTAGTGCAAGAGCGCGCCGTGGTCCATCGCGGGGCGGGTCGGCGGCGGGGCCGGAAATGGGCGCAATCGCGGTTTTTCGCCGGGGTTTCCCGGAAAGTTGATGACCTGTTATCGGCCGGGGGCCGGTCGGGCCGTGTCGTGGGCCCCCGGTATCCGGAAATCGGCGCGCTGCATGAAATCCCAGAAGGCGGTGACCGCGGTCGACCGGGGAGTGCCCGGTTTCCTGACGAGGTAGATCTGTCGTCGGGTGTCCGGTTCCAGCGGCACGGGGCGGATGCCGGCCATGTCCTGCGGCAGGGAGAGCGACGCGACGATGGCGGCCCCCTGCCCCGCGCCGACAAGCGCGAGGATCGAATGGGTTTGCTGGACACGGTGGCGGATGTCCGGCCGGTGCCCGGCCTGACGGAACCAGTCGAGAATGGCGGGCTCGTTGCCCGCGAGGGTCATGATGAAAGGCCGGGCGGCCAGATCGCCGGGCGAGATGGCAGACTGTGCCGCAAGCGGATCGCCCTCGGGCAGAAGGGCTATGAGCCGGTCGGTGGCGATGGGCAGCGCGTCGAACTCGTCGATCGGGTCGGAGAGGACGGCGATATCGGTCAGCCCTTTCGAGACGGCCTCGCGCGTGGTGTCGTCGGGCCCCTCCCGGATGCTGACGGAGATGCCCGGATGGGCCTTGCGGAACCGGCTCAGAAGCGCGGGCAGGATGCGGGTGGAGGCGGTCGGCCCGAAGGAGCCGATGCGCAGGGTGCCGGCCCGGTTCTTGCGCAGCGCGGCCAGTTCCTCGGCCAGCGCCGAGAGGGAGCGGTCGATATCGGTGGCATGGGCGACCATCACCTCCCCCGCCTCGGTCAGGGTCAGCGGGCGGGCATCGCGGCGCAGCAGGGTCAGGCCCGTGGCCTGTTCGTAACTGGCGATGGCGCGGCTGACGGCGGATTGGGTAAGGCCCAGTTCGGCGGCGGTTCGGGAGACGCTGCCGGTTGTGCGAAGGCTTTTCAGGGCGCGCAGGACGGTGATGGACGGGTCGGTCATGAGTATGAGTCAAACTCATTTCTGTGTGCAGTTCAATTAATCTAGGACATAAACATAGCCTTGGCAGCAAGAGGACACCGACATGAGCGCGCCTGCGATTGACCTGAACGACCTGCCGGAAAAGCTGACCGGGCCGTCGGCCTGGATTGGCCGTGACATGGCCCGGCATCCCGACCAGTGGCTCTATCACCTCGAGGAGGAGGATATTGCCGATCTGGAGCAGGCGGCGGAGCATTTCCTGAGCCTTGGCCGGGACGTGGGCGAGATCACCAGCGAGGATTTCCCGCTGCGCCGGTTCACCGGCCACCTGAAGGACTTGCGGCACACCATGCGGGAAGGCGCGGGGGTGGAGGTGCTGCGCGGGCTGCCGGTCGGGCGGTACAGCCAGCAGATGGCGGCCACCATCTTTTGTGGCATCGGCGCGCATATCGGCAGTGCCCGCTCGCAGAATGCGCAGGGCCACATCCTTGGGCATGTGCGCGATATCGGGGCGGATGCGAACGACCCGAACAGCCGGATCTACCAGACCTCGGCGCGGCAGACCTTTCACACCGACAGTGCCGACGTGGTTGGCCTGTTGTGTCTGAAGAAGGCGAAGGAAGGCGGCCGGTCGCTGCTGGTCAGTGCGGAGAGCATTTACAACCGGATGCGGGCGGAGCGGCCGGACCTGTTGCTGAAGCTGTTCGACCCGATCGCCACGGACCGGCGCGGCGAGGTTCCGGAAGGGGCCAAGCCGTTCATGGAGATCCCGGTGCTGAACTGGCATGACGGGTGCCTGACGGTGTTTTACCAGCGGCAGTATATCGACAGCGCCCAGCGGTTCGACGAGGCGATGCGGCTGACGCCGGAGCATGTCGAGGCGCTCGACATGTTCGACGCGCTGGCGGACGATCCGGAGCTGAACTTCGCGATGGATCTGGAGCCGGGGGACATGCAGTTCGTCTATAACCATTCGCAATTGCATGACCGGACCGGATTTCTCGACTGGCCCGAGCCGAAGGAACGGCGGCACCTGTTGCGGCTCTGGCTGTCGCTGGAAGGTGACCGGCCGTTGCCGGCGTGTTTCAGGGAGCGCTACGGCTCTATCGAGATCGGCAATCGCGGCGGGATCATCACGAAGGAAACGCGGCTGCACGCCCCGCTGGATTAGGGGGCGGGCCGATCTCTTGCACCGCCCGGCATGGCGTCACCTTTTCGGCACGTCCGGCAGGGTCGCGTCGTCCTGATTGCCGGCGATATGCCGGCGCAGCATCAGCGCGACCGAAAGGAAGGTCAGCGACCAGAAGATCCAGGTGATCCAGCTTCTGGCGAAGATCGTCAGGCTGCCCTGTGACATGAGCAGTGACTGGCGGAAGCTGTCTTCGAGCATCGGGCCGAGGATAAAGGCGATGAGGAAGGGCGCCGAGGGCACCTGCATCCGCATCATGATGAAGCCGAGGATGCCGAAGGCGACCATCACGTAGATGTCGAAGAACGAGTTGTTGACCGCGTAGGCGCCGAACACGCAGAGCACCATGACGATGGGATAGAGATAGCGCATCGGGATCGAGGCGATGTGGCGGAAGAGGCGGATCGCGGCCTTGCCGATGATCAGCAGGAAGAATGAGCTGATCGAGATGCCGATGAAGAGGGCATAGATCAGGTCGATATTCTGCTCGAACAGCATGGGCCCGGGGCGCAGGCCGTGGACCATGAAGGCGCCGAGGATGACGGCGGTGATCACGTCGCCGGGGATGCCGAGGGCGAGCAGGGGGATCATCGTCGAGCCGGCGACGCCGTTGTTGCCGGCCTCGGCGGCCGCCACGCCCTCGAGCTCGCCCTTGCCGAAATTCTTGCGGTTGGGCGAGCGGCGCATGGCCTCGGAATAGGAGACGAAGGCCGAGGGCGCGCCGCCGATGCCGGGGATCGCGCCGAGCACGACGCCGATCAGGCTGCCGCGGAGGATCGAGCGGAAGCAGCGGCGGAAATCGGCGAAGGTGGCGTGCGTGCCGCTGG
The DNA here is from genome assembly GCA_040220035.1 of Roseovarius sp. Classification (GTDB taxonomy): domain Bacteria; phylum Pseudomonadota; class Alphaproteobacteria; order Rhodobacterales; family Rhodobacteraceae; genus Roseovarius. The sequence goes on from JAVJTX010000007.1 coordinate 30,012, forward strand.
GGTCGGCGGGGACCTTTTCGGGCGCGCCGCGCCGTGCGTAGCCGTTGAGGATTTCGGGGATCGCGAAGAGCCCGATCAGCAGCGGTATAAAGGCAAGCCCGCCCAGCAGGTTGGCATTGCCGAAGGTGAACCGGTCGGTGCCGTAGATCAGGTCGAGCCCCACGGTCGCGAGCAGCAGGCCCGCCCCGGCCGAGATGAACCCGCGCAGCAGGCTTTCGCCGGAGACGGAGGCGATGATGGTAAGCGAGAAGAAGATCAGGGTGAAGTTCTCGGGCGGGCCGAAGCTGGTGACCAGCGCGGCGAGGTAGCCCACCAGCAGGATCAGCGACAGGTTGGAGACGAGATCGGCGAAGCAGGAGGCGTAGAGCGCCATGTCGAGCGCCTTGCCCGCCTGCCCTTTCTGGGCCAGCGGATAGCCGTCGAGCACCGAGCAGGAGGCCGCAGGCGTGCCCGGCGCGCGGACGAGGATCGCCGGGATCGACCCGCCATAGACGCCGCCCTTGTAGACCCCCAGCAGCAGCAGAATGCCGGTGACCGGCGGCAGGGTGAAGGTGAAGGGCAGCGTCAGGGCGACCGCCATGGTCGAGGTCATACCCGGAATGGCCCCCACGATCACGCCGATCGCGATGCCGCCCGCGAGGGCCACGAGGTTGTAGACATTCAGGAAGAGGACGAAGGCGTCGGAGAGGTTTTCGATCATGGCGTCAGCCCCTCAGAAGATGGCGTTCAGGGGGCCCAGAGGCACCGGCACCCGGGCGACGAACCGGAAGAACAGGTAGAGGGCCGCCACCGTGGCGATGGTCAGGACGATGGCCCCGGGCCAGTGTTTCCGGTCGTGCAGCAGGATCATCGCGGCGAGCAGCGCCATCGCCGGCAGCACAACGCCGTAGGGTTTGAGCAGGGCGCAAAAGCCGACCATGAGCAGGGCCGCCACGATGACGCGCAGGTCGCTGAGGTCGAAGGGCGGTGTATCTTCGAGGGGATCGCCGCCGGTCCCGCCCGCCTCGCCGCCAGCCTGCCCCGCGCGCAGGTGGTCGACATAGGCGCGGATGGCCAGCAGGGCGCTCAGCCCGGCGAGGCTGACGAGAATGATACGCGGCCAGAAGGTCGGCGACAGGGCGAGGTTGGGAATGACCTTCGGCGCCTTGACCGCCCAGGGGAGGATTCCGAAAAGAATGATCAGCGCCAGGGCGCAGACGGCCAGCCCCAGCACGAAATCTCGCTTGTGAACGGTCTTCACGGACGGTCCCCTCCGGTTGCGGCCGATCGCGGATCGGCGGGTCAGGATGTGCGGCCGGACGCACCGGCCGCACAGTCGTCGGACGGGCCTAGTCGATCTGGAGGTTCAGCCTTTCGACGAGCCCCCGGAAGGTGGAGTACTGATTCTCGACGAAGGCGACGGTCTCTTCGGGAGAGAGGATCATCGGGACGGAGCCGAGCGACTCGGTCTGCTTGACCCATCTTTCGTCTTCCGAGACTTTCTTGAGCGCCTCGGTCCAGACCGCGACCACCTCGTCATCCATGCCCGGCGGGCCGACGAGACCCGACCAGCCGACGAGCGCCTCGAGATCGGGATAGCCGAGTTCGGACGCGGTCTGTACGTCGGGCAGCGAGTCCACCCGCTCGGGCGTCGTCACGACCAGCGGGCGCAGCTGGCCACCTTCGATCTGGCTGATGATGGCCGAGATGTTGGAGCAGACGAAGTCGACCTGCCCGGTGGACGCCGCCGCAGCGGCCGCGCCGCCGCCCTGGAAGGGGATATGCGTTGCCGCGACGGTGGGGTCCTCGAAGCCGAGCACATCGAGCAGCATGATGCCGCCGAGGTGGTGCAGCGTGCCGACGCCGGCGGAGCTGTAGGTGATGGCGCCGGGGTTGGCCTCGATCGCGTCGCGCAGATCATCGAGGGATTCATAGGGCTTGGACGTGGCCGTCGCACAGGCGGCCGGGTTGATTTCGAGCAGGCCGAGATAGGTGAAATCGTCCCATTCATAGGGCATGGTCGATTTGATCGCCGGCGAAATGCTGTGCGAGCCGATCCGGGCCAGCAGCAGGTTGTAGCCGTCGGGGTCAGCGTTGCGGACATAGGCCGAGCCGGTCGCCCCGCCCGCGCCGGCGCGATTGGTCACGAGGACCGGCTGGCCCACGAAATCGGGCGCGACGTTGGCAAGGTTGCGCGCCGCGAGGTCAGAGGCGCCGCCCGGCCCGTAGGGCGCGGTCAGTTGCACCGGTTGCGACGGGTAATCCTGCGCCGACACCGGCCCTGCGGCCATGGCCGCCACAGCGATGCCGACAAGAAGTTTTGACTTCGTCATTTGGTTCCTCCCAGTTCGTTATGTCTGGACGCAAGCGGCGCCCGTTCAGCGGATCTCCTTCCCGTCCGCTCATTCCCGCGCCGGCGAGACGTTCGCCTGATCCGCGGACAATTCGAGACTGATCTCGAATTTCACCATGTCCCCGCGATAGGAGACGTCGTTGAAGTAGAGCACCGTGCCATCCGGGGCCGTCAGGATGCGCCGGATATCGCCCAGCGGCGCGCTGAGCGGCAGGCCGAGCAGCCCGGCCTTGTCCATGTCGGCCTGTCCTATGGTCAGGGTCTGGTGACACTGGGCGATGGTCACGCCCGGCAGGGATTCGACCACCGGAATGATGGTTTCGTGATCGAAGCGGTGCGGGCATTGCGCGTAGAGATCGGTCGCGATGAAGGCGTCGGCCACGAGGCAATCGAGCCCTTTCAGCGAATTGACCCGGCGCAGGAAGACATAGGACGGCGCGGCCTTGCCGCCCTTGAGATCGGCGGCGGGAAGCGAGACATTCTCGCGCTTTTCGATCAGGCGCGGGTCGGTCTTGGTCACCATGTCCAGCAGTTCGGGCCAGTCGAGGCCCACGGCAAAGGTCTCGTCATCCGCCGGGGCCTCGGTCACGAAGGTGCCGGCCCCTTGCTGGCGGTAGAGCCGGCCCTCGGATTCGAGGATCGCCACGGCCTGACGGATGGTGACGGTGGCGACGCGGAATTCCTCGGCCAGTTCGGAGATGGGTTTGAGCCGGTCGCCGGGGGCCAGCGCGCCGGAGCGCAGGCGCTGACGCAGGATGTCCGCGACGTGCAGGTAAAGCTTTCCCGGACTGTTCCTCAGAATGTCCATTCTTCGACCCTTTCATCCGCCGGACGGGAAGGCGCATCGCCGGCGTGTCGCCCGGCATTCCGATCATCGTAGCAAATGAATGAACGACCCGTCCAGAATATTGTTATTGTTTTTATGTCATTCCAATCTTAGGATGACTTCACGAGTGAAACCGTCGCACCTTAGGGAGGGGTCCGATGTCAGAGCTGGTCATCGAGGAGCGTCGCGATACGGGCACGGTGCTGTTGCGGCTGAACCGTCCGGAGGCGCGCAATGCGTTGAGCGCCGCGCTGCGCAAGGCCCTGACCGACCGGTTCGCGGCGCTCTACGACGACCCCGACGCGCGCTGTGTCGTGGTCACGGGCGACGAGCGGGCCTTTGTCGCCGGGGCCGACATCAAGGTGATGGCCGAGATGGGCACGGCCGAGATCACGCGCACCAACATCCGCCGGATGTGGGGTGTGATCGCGCATTGCCCCCTGCCCTTCATCGCCGCCGTGCGCGGCGCGGCCTTCGGCGGCGGCTGCGAGCTGGCCATGCATGCCGACATCATCGTCGCCGGCGAGGGGGCGAGGTTCGCACAGCCCGAGATCAAGGTGGGTATCATGCCCGGCGGCGGCGGCACCCAGCGCCTGTTGCGGGCGGTGGGCAAGTTCAAGGCGATGAAGCTGATGCTGACCGGCGAGCCTGTTACGGGCCGGGAGGCGTTCGACATGGGGCTGGCCAGCGAGTGTGTGCCCGATGAGGAGGTGCTGGACCGGGCGCTGGAGCTGGCCGACCAGATCGCCGCCATGCCGCCGCTCGCCGCGCGGCGGATCAAGGAGGTGGTGCTGGCCGGGCATGACACCTCGCTCGAGGCGGGGCTGATGCTGGAACGGCGGACCTTCGACACGCTGTTCGACACCGAGGACAAGGCCGAGGGCATGCGGGCCTTCATCGAGAAACGGAAGCCGGAATTCAAAGGAAGATGACGATGGGAATGAGCGACACGCCGATTGTGGGGATCGTGGGCGCCGGGGCCATGGGGCGCGGCATTGCACAGGTGGCGGCGACCGGCGGCTGCAAGGTTCTGCTGCACGATGCGCGGTCCGAGGCCACCGACGAGGCGCTGACTTTCATCGGCGGGATGCTGGACCGGGCCGCGGAGAAGGAGCGGATGACGGCCGAGGCGGCGGGCAAGGCGAAGAGCCTCCTGAACAAGGCCGAGGGGATCGACGCCTTCGCAGACTGCGACGTGGTGATCGAGGCTGTGTCCGAGGACATGGGGTTGAAGTCCAAGGTATTCGCCGCCCTCGAAGCGGCGACGCGCGAGGATTGCATTCTTGCGAGCAATACTTCTTCGCTGTCGATTACACGACTTGCAGCGGCCTGTGATCACCCGAAGCGGGTGGCAGGCTTTCACTTCTTCAATCCGGTGCCGCTGATGCCTCTGGTCGAGGTGATCGCCGGTATCCGCACCGAGCCGTCGGTGATCGACCGTCTGGTGGAGCTTGGCAAGGTGATGGGGCGTACGCCCGTTCGGGTGGCCGATGCGCCGGGTTTCCTCGTCAACCAGGTCGGGCGGGGCTATACGCTGGAGGCCACGAACCTTGTGGCCGAGGGTGTGGCGGCGTTCGCCGATGTCGACCGGATCATGCGCGATGCGGCGGGGTTCCGGATGGGGCCGTTCGAGTTGCTTGACCTGACGGCGCTGGACGTGACGCACCCCGCCAGCATCGAGATTTATGAGCAGTCCTACCATGAGCCGCACTTCCGTCCCGCCATGCTGATGGGGCAAAGGATGCAGGCCGGGCTGTTGGGGCGGAAGACCAAGCAGGGGCATTACGCCTATGTGGACGGCAAGCAGCAGCGGCCGGAAGAGCCTGCGGCGCCGGGCTTCGATGGCGGGACGTTCTGGGTGGAGCCGGGCGAGGATGCCGCGGCGTTGGAGGAGATCGTGCGCGCCTCGGGCGCCGAGCTGGACGGGGGCGAGCGGCCCGGGGGCGACAGCATCATCCTGATCGCGCCGCTGGGGCTGGATGCCAGCACACATGCCGCCCGCGCCGGGCTGGACGCGGAGCGCACGGTGGCTGTCGACCCGCTCTTTGGCTTCAAAGGCCGGCGCACGATCATGCAGACGATTGTGACGCGGGCCGAGGTGATGCGGAAGGCGCATGCCATGCTGGCACAGGACGGCACGCCGGTGACGCCGATCAAGGACAGCCCCGGGTTCGTGGCCCAGCGGATCATCGCGATGATTTCCGCCATCGGCGCGAGCGTGGCGCAGAACGCGATTGCGACGCCGGAGGACATCGACCGGGCGGTGAAGCTGGGGCTTAACTATCCCAACGGCCCGCTGGAGTTTGCCGACAGGCTCGGGACGGGGCGGATCGTGCAGATCCTCGAGGGTATGAGCGCCTGCACCGGCGATCCGCGTTATCGCGCTGGCCCGTGGCTGCGGCGAAGGGCGGCGCTCGGGGTTTCGGCGGCGACGGTGGAGCCGGCGCCGCGCTGAGCGGCGGAAGACGATCAGGAATATTCGAAAGGAATGACCCATGCTTGACGCCTATATCTATGACGGGCTGCGCAGCCCCTTCGGACGCTCGGGCGGCGCGCTGGCCGGGATCCGGCCCGACGACCTGCTGGCCGAGGTGATCCGGCCGCTTATGGAGCGCGCGGCGCTGGTGGGCGGCGCGATTGACGACGTGATCGTCGGCTGCGGCAACCAGGCGGGGGAGGACAGCCGCTGTGTCGCGCGCCATGCCGCGTTGCGGGCCGGGCTGCCGGTGGAGGTGCCGGGCACTGTGGTGCAGCGCAATTGCGGCAGCGGGCTGGGGGCGATGATCTCGGCCGCGCATGCGCTGAGCTGCGGAGAAGGCGACGTGGTGATTTCCGGGGGCGTGGAAAGCATGAGCCGCTCGCCCTTTGTTGTCGGCAAGCATGGCAAGCCCTTTGCCCGGCAGCTTGACTGGTATGACAGCGCAGTGGGCGCGCGCTTTCCGAACCCCAAGCTGGAGAAGGAGTTCGGCAGCGATTCCATGCCACAGACCGCCGACAATCTGGCCGAGGAACACGGGATCACGCGCGAGGACAGCGATGCGTTTGCCCTGCGGTCGCAACAGGGTTGGGCCAAGGCACAGGAGCAGGGGTTTTTCGGCGAGGAGATCACGCCGATCGCCGTGTCCGGCGGACGGGGCCGCGAGGATATCACCGTCGATACGGATGAACATCCGCGACCCAAGACGGATATGGAGGGGCTGACCAAGCTGCGCGCGCTCAATGAGGGCGGCGTGACCACGGCGGGCAGTGCCTCGGGCCTCAATGACGGGGCGGTGGCGATGCTGATGGGCAGCCGGGCGGCGGGCGAGAAGATCGGCCGCGAGCCGATTGCCCGCATTCTTGCCAGCGGCGTGGCGGGCGTGCCGCCGCGGACCATGGGTTATGGCCCGGTTCCGGCGTCGAAACTGGCGCTGGAGCGCGCCGGGCTGTCGCTGTCGGACATGGCGGTGATCGAGATCAACGAGGCCTTTGCCGCGCAGGCGCTGGCCTGTGTGAAGGGGCTTGGCCTGTCCTATGACGACGACCGGGTGAACCCCAATGGCGGAGCCATTGCGCTTGGTCACCCGCTGGGCGCGTCGGGGCCGCGGATCGCGCTGACGGCGGTTCACGAAGCCAAGCGGCGGGGCGGGAAATACGCGCTGGCCAGCATGTGCATCGGCATGGGCCAAGGCATTGCCGTGGTCATGGAAGTGCTTTGATGGGCGAGGCCGGTAAACCCCGGTTCGACTGGCGCGATCCGCTGCTGGTGGAGGATCTGCTGAGCGAGGAAGAGCGGATGATCCGCGACAGCGCCCGGGACTTTGCGCAGAAGCGGTTGATGCCCCTGATCCTTGACTGGCACCGGCATGAGACCTTCGATCCGGCGATCATGCGGGAGCTGGGCGAGATGGGGTTCCTCGGCATGCAGATCGAGGGCTATGGCTGTGCCGGGGCGAGCTATACCGCCTATGGGCTGGTGGCGCGGGAGCTGGAACGGGTGGATGCCGCGTTCCGCTCGGCCTGCGGGGTGCAGGGCGGGCTGGCGATGACGCCGATCCACCTTTTCGGCAGTGAAGAGCAGAAAGAAAAGTACCTGCCGCCGATGGCGAAGGGCGAGTTGATCGGCTGTTTCGGCCTGACCGAGCCCGATGCCGGGTCGGACCCGTCGCGGATGCGGGCACGGGCGAGGACGGTGGACGGGGGCTATCGGCTGAGCGGGAACAAGGTGTGGATCACCCATGCCTCGATCGCCGATGTGCTGGTGGTCTGGGCGCGTGATGACGCGGGCGAGGTGCGGGGTTTCCTTCTCGAACGCGGGATGGAGGGGCTTGCGACGCGCAAGATCGAGGGGAAATTCTCGGTCCGGGCCTCGCCTACGGGCGAGATCGCGATGGACGAGGTATTCGTGCCGGAAGAGCAGGTCTTGCCGGAGGCGCGAGGGTTGTCGGCGCCGTTGACCTGTCTCAACCGGGCGCGGCTGGCGATTTGCTGGGGGTCGATGGGCGCGGCGGAGTTCTGTTGGCAGGCCTCGCGCGATTACGTGATGGAGCGCGAGCAGTTTGGCCGGCCATTGGCGGCAAGCCAGCTTGTGCAGGCGAAGCTGGCCGAGATGCAGAGCGAGATCGCGCTGTCGCTGCATGCGACGCTGCGGCTGAGCCGGTTGCAGGACGAGGGGCGGGCGACGCCGGAGATGTTCTCTCTGGTGAAACGCAACGCGGCGCGCAAGGCGCTGGAGATTTGCCGGATGGCGCGGGACATGCATGGCGGCAACGGGATTTCGGACGAGTATCACGTCATCCGGCACATGATGAACCTCGAGGTCGAAAACACGCTGGAAGGCACCTACGACATTCATTCGCTGGTTCTGGGCGCGGCGCAGACCGGTATCCGGGCGTTCAGCGGGTAGTCAAAGGGACGGGAGCATAGTGGCATGGAAAGCATCAGCATGGACCAGACGGGACGCAACCCCGTGACGGAGCGGACCGGGCGCGATGCGCTTGATTGCCTGCTTTCGCCGCGCTCCATCGCGATTATCGGCGTGTCGAGCAATTTCAACAAGCTCAACGGGCGGGTGATGAAGTTCCTGCTGGAGAAGGGCTATACGGGCCGGATTTTCCCGGTGAACCCGAAATACGAGGAGGTGGGCGGGCATCGCTGCTTTGCCGCCATTGGGGAGATCGGGGAGGTGCCGGAGCTTGCGGTGATCTCGGTGCCCGCGAAGGCCGTGCCGGGGCAGATCGAGGCCGCGGGGCAAGCCGGGGTGCGGGCGGCGATCGTCTTCAGTTCGGGCTTTGGCGAGATGGGCGAGGAGGGCCGTCGGGCGGAGCAGGAAGTGGTCGAGATTGCGAAGCGGCATGGGATGCGGCTTTGCGGGCCGAATACGCTGGGGGTGATCAATGCCTTTGACGGTGCGTTTGCGACGTTTACGCAATACGGCATGGGGCCGACCAGCGCGGGGCCGGTGGGGTTTGTCACGCAATCGGGCGCCTTTGGCACGGCCATTGCGGCGCTGGCGAGGAAGCGTGGGCTGGGGCTTGGGTATTTCGCCAATACCGGCAACGAGACCGACGTGACCTTTGCCGATTGTCTTGGCCGCATCGTGGAAGACCCGCGGATCACCACGCTGGCGGGCTATATCGAGGGGATCACCGACGGGCCGGGCTTTGTCACCGCCGCGCGGCGGGCGATGGAATTGGGCAAGCCGCTGGTGGTGACCAAGGTGGGGCGGACGGAATCCGGGGCAAGGGCGGCGTCGTCGCATACCGGGGCGCTGGCGGGGGAGGACGCGGTGTTTGACGGCATTGCCCGGCAATATGGCGTGATCCGCGCCCGGAACGAGGAGCACATGCTCGACATCGTGGATATGTCGACCACGACCGCCTGCCCCGAGGGGCGGGGTGTCGGGATCGTGACGCAATCCGGCGGGGCGGGCGTGCTGATGAGCGACCGGGCCGAGGAGGTGGGGCTGGAGGTGCCGCAGCTGTCGGAGGAGACGGTGGCGCGGCTGAAAGGGATCCTGCCGGATTTCGGGGCGGCGGGGAATCCGGTGGATGTCACGGCGCAGTTCATTGCCGATCCCTCGATGCTGAAGGAAAGCGTCAAGGCGGTGCTGGACGACCCAAACGTGCATGTGGCCGCCGTGTGGCTGCAGTTGATGGACGGGTTCGTGGAGACGCTGACAGAGACGTTTCGCGAGTTGAAGGAAGAGACGGAGAAGCCCTTCGTGGTGGCTTGGGTCGCGGCGCCGGAGGAGGGGCTGCGGGCGCTTCGGGAGTTGGGGATATGTGCGCTAAGGGGGGCTGAGCCGACGATTGATGCGATTGCGGCGCTGGTGGACTGGAACGCGGCGCGCAAGGCGTGGCTGGCGGATGAGGGCGATGGCGGGGAGCGTGCCCCCCTGCCCGCCCCCGGCGCGGGGTTCGTGCCGACGGAGACAACGGCGGAGATGCTTGCGGAGGCCGGTGTGCCAGTGGCGCGGGTTGGGCTGGCGGCGAGCGCTGATGGGGCGGTGGAGATCGCCGAGGGGATCGGCTGGCCGGTCGCGGTGAAGATCGAGTCGGCGGATATCCTGCACAAGACCGAGATCGGCGGGGTGGAGATCGGGCTGGCCGGGCCGGAGGAGCTACGGGCGGCGTATGAGAGCATTGTCGAGCGGGCGGCGAAGGCCGCGCCACAGGCCCGGATCGACGGGGTGATCGTGCAGGAGATGGGCGCGGGCACGGCCGAGATGGTGATCGGGCTGCGGCGCGATCCGGGGTTCGGGCCGGTGGTGATGGTGGGGATGGGCGGCATCCTGATCGAAGTGCAGAAGGACGTGGTGTTCCACCGGGCGCCGGTGACCGAAGCCGAGGCGGCGCGGATGCTGGACCGGTTGAAATCTAAACAAATCCTTAACGGGGTGCGGGGCGCGCCGCCGGTGGATCGCGCGGCGCTGTGCCGGATGATCGCCGCGGTCTCGCGCCTTGGCGCGGCGGCGGGGGATTGGCTTCAGGAACTGGATCTAAACCCGGTGCTTGCCGGGCCGGATGGCGCGATTGCGGTGGATTGCCTGCTTATCTCCGACAAATAGGCAATGAACCGTTAACGGCGCGTCCGCGTCAGGCGGGCGCGGCCTCGTACCGCAGGATGAGGGCGGTTTCGGGCGTGTCGCCCGGCGCGCCGGGCAGGCCGCTCTTGGGACAGATCCAGTCGCCCTGTGATGCCTCGGCGGGTTCCGCGACCCAGAGGCGCCGCCCTTCCCTTTCCAGAACCGGCACATTGCCCGGCGCCGCCTGCCAGCCGCCCTCGGCGGTTTGCAGGGCGATGGCCGAGACGAGTTCCCCGGCGAGGCGCGGGTTGAAGCGGCGGTCGACAAGGCCGGTGCGGGTGAAATAGCCCCGGTCGGCGTCGTCCATCGTGTCGAGCACCACGTCGAGGCCGAAGCCCAGCCCGGCCATCACCGTCTCGGCGAAGCGCCTTGCGTTGGCGACCTCGTCGTCGAAGGCTTCGGCCGGGCTGGCCTCGGTCGATTTGACGTAGAGCACGGGCGTTTGGCCGGTCTCTGCCTTGAACGCGGCGAGGCTGCGGGCCGTGTCCCATGGCGCGAGGCTGCGGGGGATGGTGAATTGGGCGCCGTCGACAAGGCCGGGGTGGCTTTGGAAGAAAGCTTTCAACTCGGCGGTCTCTGCCAGCGTGAAGCCGTGGCTGATCAGGTGGTTGAAGCGTGAACCGGTATGCTTGGCGCCATCCTTGCGGTTGACGCGCGAGAGGTGGATGGCGACGCCGGTGTCGGATTTCAGCGCCGCGATGTCGCCGGCAAGGTCGTCGATCTCCTCCCAGTTCAGGACCAGTTCGAGCCGGTCGAGGAGCGGGGCGTGATCGGCCAGCAGCTTGCGCTCGCTCTCGTCGGGCATACCGTAGAGATAGACCTGAAAGCGATGGCCGAGGCGGGTCATGAGCTCCATCCGGCGGCGGATGCGTGGATCGGCGAGGTCCTGGATGGGGACGCGGAGCCCCGGCAGGCCCATCTCCCACAGCGCCATCAGCGGATAGTCGTTGCGCGCCCGTTTGCGGCGGAATTCGTCGACGGCGCCGGAGGGTGCGACGACCAGTTCCTCGGCCCAGCCATGGCGCATGTCGACGAAGACGCGGGGCAGCGCGCCGGTCTTGACATGCGGCCTTGGCGCGACCGGTCTGGCGGGGCCATCGCCGGGGGCGCGCGTGGCGCCGTAGCTTCGGTGATAGTGGGCGACATGGCCGTGCTCGCGGATTTCCAGCGTCAGGAAGCCCAGCTTGGCCGCATCGTTGCGCCCCTTCTGATCGCCGCCGTCGATCCGGTACATCTCGGAATAGTCGTGCCGGACGAAACAGGTGGAGGGGGTGATGTAATAGTCGGTCTCGCCGATGCGGTCGTACCAGAAATTGTGGACATGGGCGCTGAACAGCGCCTCTGGCTTGTAGCGGCGCAGGAGGTCGAGGAACCAGCTTCGCGCCGGTTCCTCGATATTGTCGTAGCTGCCGGGTTCGTGCGGATCGCTGATATAGGGGGGGTAGTGGCTGAAGACGAAGACGCGCTCGGTCTGGTGCCGGGCGAGGGTGTCTTCCAGCCACGCGGCCTGTTCGGCCTCGGCCGGGTCGCCGGAGTTCAGGAGCGGGGAATTGATGATGACGAAGTGGCAGCCTTCGTGGGTGACGGCGTAATAATCCTTGCCGAAATGCTTGCGGTAGAGGGCGATGAATTCGGCGTTGACCATGCCGGCGGGCATCCATTTCACCGGCTTGTCGCCGATGTCGTGGTTGCCGGGGACGAGGTGGATGGGGGCCTCAAGGTCTTTGGCGACCTGGTGGAAATTATCGGCGGCGGCGGCGTAGCTTTCGAGTTCCGGCACCGGGTTGACCATGTCGCCGAGGTGAATGGTCAGGGCCGGGGCGATCTGGTTGACTTGGGAAAAGACATGGCGGGCGCGCGGGTTGGCCTCGGCATTGGCGGGATAGGGCGAGGCGGAGAAGTCTTCCTTTTCGTTAACATGGGTGTCCGAGACGATCGCGACCTTGAAGAGTGTCTCGCCGATTGAATTTTCCGCCATGATGCCCCTGCCCGCCGAATTGATTCCAAGATTGGAATGATAGGGAAAGGGGGAGGTTTGTCAAAGTGGCCGGGGCGCCTATTGCGCCTGAAGCGCGGCCTTGCGCGGGATGCGCCGGAGGGCCGTCAGCATGTCGTCGAGCCCGGCGCAGGGGATGGCGCCGGTTTCGGCGATCTCGAGGGTGACATCCGTGGGCAGGTCGGAATTCGAGTTCTCGGGGATCTGGTTCAGCTTGCCGCCGATCAGAACGGGGATATCGAGGGCGCGGCGTTGCAGTTCCTCCATGACCTTGCGGGCATAGCCCAGCGCGATGCCGTTATAGGTGCTGATGGCGATGACGTCGGCCTTTGCCTGCTGGGCCCGGTCGACGAGGATCTCGGCATCGAGGGCGACGCCCGCGTCGATGACCTCGGCGTTCAGGCCGTCGAGGGCGCGGCTGACGAGATAGGCGCCGTGTTCGTGGACGTCGGTGGTGCCGATGACCACGCGGAGGGGGTCGAGGGGGCCGTCCTGCTGCCGGGCGCGGGCGACCCAGTTGGCCGCCATTTCGTCAAGCTCCTCGGCCCAATCGGCGGGGACGAGCGGTTCGCGGCGAGCTTGTGTCAGGGTGCCCTGCCCCCAGAGCGCCTCCATCCGCTTGGCGCCGAGGCGGCGGATCGCCAGCATGAGCGCGGCCGGGTCGCGCGTGTCGATGCCGCGATCGGCCAGCCCTGCAAGGACGGTTTCGGCAAAGCGGCGGCCGCCCTCGACCAGTTGGCCGGCCACGGTGTCGATCAGGCTGCGGTCGGTCAGGGCCGCGTGGGCGGGGCCAAGCTCGGCCATGCGGGCGGCGAAGGTCTGGGCGTCGAGGATTTCGTCGACATCGGGGATGCGCAGGTTCTCGGTCACCGGCACGGGGTTGATGGCGTGGCCGGTATGGGCGCGGGTCAGCGCGCCGATATCGGCCAGCAGGTAGCTGGCGAGGCTGGCATAGTTCGCCGCCGGGGTGCCGCGATAGGAAACGGTGTTGCCGAAGAGCATGGTGCCGGGGGTCGAAACCTCGCGCGAGAGGGCTTCGAGAAAGGCGGCGCGGGTGAGGGGCGAGGAGAAGTGATGGCCGAAGCAGAAAGAGGCGCTGGCGCCGATCAGGTCTTCGACGATGTGTTTCTCGATCAGCATCATGCCGAAGGCGCTGGTCATGTCGAGGAAGAGGCCTGCGAAGCCGTCATCGAGGTTGGAGTGGACGAGGATATCGCCCTCCTGAGCGGCGATCAGGCCGAGGGCGGTGACCGTGGCCTCGGTGGTGGCGATATCGTCGTCCCAGTATGGCAGGCGGAAGGTGAAATACTGGCCCATGTTGCCGATCGAGGTGGCTCCGGCCACAAGCGCCGCCTGCACGTTGTGCAGCGCGCCGGGCAGGCCCAGCATGAAGTCGCCGAAATGGGCGGCGGCGGGGCTGGCATTGGTGATGCGGGCGAAATCCTCAGGTTCGGTCAGCACGATGCCGGTGCCGCGCCCGGCGTCTTTCCGGCGCTCGGGCGGGTAGCCCATGGACCAGTCGAGCGTGATGCCGAACCGGTCGATCCGGACGTCGCGCTTCAGGGCGGATTGATGCAGTTCGGCCATGGCGGCGACGGTGCGGTCGATGCTGCGGAAACCGATATGGGCGTGCTGCATGATGCGGCCCTCGGCGGCCTTGCGGCGCTTGTATTGGGCTTCCGAGGCGACGCCTTCGGTGTCGAGGAAGAGGCAGGTGCCCAGCGGCCAGTCGGCGGCCATGCGGCGGCCTTGGCCGAGAAGGTCGTGGCCGGGGCGCATGTCGGGGGCTGTCAGCGTGGGCTCGGGTGTCAACGGGCGGCTCCGTGAGGTTGGCGGGTGGGGGCAGCGGGCCGGGAGGGTGGAAACACGGGCTTGAAAATCCTATCAGGCGGGGAGGACAAAACAAGGGGCGCGGATGGCGCGGCCCGTGGCAGGGAAAGGCAGGCAGAGAGATGAAGTTGGGCGTGATCGGTGTCGGGCATCTGGCGGGGGCGGTTCTGAAGGGGCTTTTGAATGGTGGTGTGGCGGCGGGGGATGTGTGCCTGTCGCCGCGGGGCCGCGGGCCAGAGATGGCGGAGCGGCACGGGTTCGGGCTGGCCGAGGATAATGGCGCGCTTGTGGAGGCGTGCGACGTGGTTCTGCTGGCGGTAAGGCCCGGCGATGCGGCGGAGGTTGTGAAGGGCCTGCCGTGGCGCGAGGGGCAGGTTGTGATGTCGGCCTGTGCGGGCGTCACGATCGACCGGCTGGCCGGGGCGGCGGCACCGGCGGAGGTGGTGCGGGTGATGCCGATCACCGCGTCCGAGCTGGGTGCCAGCCCGACAATCGTTTTCCCGATGCGGCCAGAGGTGGCGCCGTTTCTGGAGGCCATCGGCACGCCGATCCCGCTTGAAACCGAAGACCAGTTCGAGACCGCCACGGTCAGCGCCGCGGTCTATGGCTGGGCGCAGGCGATGATCCGGACGGGGACCGAATGGGGCATCGCAAACGGGCTCGACCCGGCGGCGGCGCGGCAGTTGATGGCGCGCACCTTCGTGGCCTCGGGGCGGATACAGGGCGAGCAGGATGCGCCGATGGACGACATCCTTGCCAGCCTGTGTACGCCCGGCGGGATCACCGAGGCCGGGCTGCGCCATATCGAGGGCGAAGGCGTGCCGGAGGCGTGGGCCGGTGCCTGCGATCTGGTGCTGCGGAAGCTGCGCGGGCAGGCGTGACGCAGGTGTAACCCACGGGGTTTCCATCGTTTCTTCCTGCGCCACCCTGCCCTAGTCGTGCCCGATGGAGAAGTTGTTGCCGGCCTTGTCCTGTCCGCTGACGAGGTAGAGCGGGCGCACACCGTAGCCTTGGGCGGGGTGTTTCTTGCCGATCTCGGCGCCCAGTTCGTGATCGTAGAGCGAGGTGGCGGGCATCAGCCGCACAATGAAGGCGGCGCGGCGACTGTCGGTGCGGTTCGCGCTGGAGCCGTGGATCATGTAGACATCGTGGAACGACACCTGCCCGGCCCGCAGGATCAGGGGCTCGGCCTTGTCTTCGTCGAAATACTCGGAATCGGTGACGAGGTTGATGGTCTTGTCGTCGCCGTCCTTCCATGAATGGTTGAAGAGTTCGTGCGCCTTGTGCGAGCCGGGGATGAATTTCATCGGGCCGTTCTCGGGGGTTACGTCATCCAGCGGGATCCACATGGTCAGGGTTTCGAGCGGGCGGATCGGGTAATAGCCGCCATCCTGATGCCACGGTGTTTCCTTGCCGTTATGGGCCGGTTTGCCGAAGACGGTGGTGCCCCAGAGGATGATGTCATCGCCAATGAGCTGGCGGGCGATGGCCATGAGTTCGGGCTGGGTCGCGAAGTCGAGCCAGCGTTCGGAGCCTTGGATGCCCATCGAGCCGCCGTTGGTCTGGTGGGGGGCGAGAATGATGTCGGATTCGACTTGCGGGTTGCGGGCGAGAAGGTCGTCGTATTCCTGCCGCATCTCGGCGATCAGGTCTTGGGGAATCTCCCATTTCGGGACGATCCAGCCCTTTTCGCGATACTGCTGCACTTCGGCGTCGGAGAGCAGAGCGCCTTGATCTACTTGTAAATTTTCGGTTGTGGTCATGGGGATCTCCGGTTGGGTGGATTTTCTGTCCGCAGAGCTGTCGACAGGCTTGCCGACGACATTGACGGCGCGGGGCCGATCTGTCAACGATGGGATGGTCGGGGAACGGAGGATGCATGGCGAAGGCGGCGGCGGGCACGGCGGATCTGGCCTATGAGCGGTTGCGCGACAAGCTGGTGGCGTTTGACGTCAAGCCGGGGGCGCGGCTGAACGAGTCGGAGATTGCCGCCGATCTGGCGATGAGCCGGGCGCCGGTGAGGGAGGCGTTGAACCGGCTGGTGGCGGACGGGATGGTCAGTCTGGAGCCCGGGCGAGGGTTCTTTTGCCGGAAGCTAAGTGTCCGGGAAATAACGGATCTTTATGATGTGCGGCTGGATCTGGAGACCGGTGCGCTGGTGGCGGTGCTGTCGGCGGCGACGGATATGGAACTGGCCGCGTTCGTGGGCAAATGGCGGGCGGAACTGGGGCGGGGCGAGAGCTTGTCGCTGGACGATCTGGTGAGTGCCGACGAGGCCTTTCACCTCGAGCTGGCGGCGATGACTGGGAACGGGCCGAGGATGAAATTTCTCCATAATATCAATGACCGTATAAGGTTCGTGCGCCGGATCAACCTCGAGGCGCCGGACCGGAACCGGGAGGCGCTGGCGGAGCATGGGCGGCTCTTGGAGGCGATTGCGGTCAGGGACTGGAAAACCGCGGTGGAGACCCTGCGGGAGCACCTTGCGCGGTCGACGGATGAGGTGCGGCTGATGGTGCAGAGCGCGCTGGCGAGGATCTATTCGGACGACGTGGCCTGAGGCGATTTCCGACGTCGGTATCACGTCGGTATTACGTCGGTATCGCGTCGGTGTGTCTTGCGGTGGAGACGCGCGCCCGGACCCGTCAGTCGGCGTGCCCGGGGCTCGACCGGTTCGATGCCGCGCCGGAGGCCGATTGCCGCGCCGCCCTCGGGCTGATCCCGAAGCGCGCCTTGAAGCTTCGGCTGAACCAGGACAGCGACTGAAACCCGCAGGCAAACGCGATCTCGGAGAGCGGGAACCGGCTTTTGCGCACAAGGTCGCTGGCGTGATCCAGCCGTATGCCGAGGTAGCAGGCGGCGGGCGACTGGCCGGTCTCGGCCTGAAACAGGCGCGAGAGGTGGCGCACCGAGACGCCGGCGTGGCTGGCGACCTGCGGGAGGGTGAGGGGAAACTCGATATTTGCCGTCATCCCCTCGACCGCCTTTGCCACGACCGGATCGGCGAATTTTCCCTGAACCTGATTGCGGTCGTGAATGGCCAGATCGAGTACGTTGTCGGCCATGTCGCGCCCGGCGATCGTGGCGATGAGGTCGAGCGCGAAGTCGGTCGTACCGAGGGAGCCGGGCGAGGTGATGAACCGGCCGTCACGCTCGACCAGTGCGCTGGTGAATTCGGTGTCGGGGTAGCGGCTGCGGGCGAGCTGGAGGTCATCCCAGTGCAGGGTGGCGCGGCGGCCGCGCAAGAGCCCGGCCTCGGCCAGCGCGATTGTGCCGGTATCGACACCGCAGAGGCGGGCACCGTGCCGTTCCTGCGCGCGCAGCCAGCTCAGCACTTTCGGATCGAGATGGCTGAACGGGCGGTAAGAGGCGCAGACGACCGCGACATCGACCTGCCGGGCCTGCTGAAGGGCGGCGTCGACCGGCTGTTCCTTTTGGTTGCTGGCGATGACCGGCCGACCATCGGCGCTACAGAGCAGCGTGCGGAACATGTTGGGTTTCTTCAACTGGGAAATGCGCAGCAGCTCTGTCAGCAGGGTGAGAACCAGCTGCGAGAATTCGGGGATCAGGACGACCCCGATGACGGTGGGACGTGCATTCGGCATGGTGAGGTACGGGGCGGTTGCCGGGATTTGGCCCAAAACTTAAAATATTTGGCCGATTAGGGCAAGTATCAGGGCCGAGCCCCCCTCACGTAGGGAGGGGGCGCGGGGCGATGGCGACGGGTGACCCCATGTTCCTTCGCGTATTTCGCGAGACCGCGCTATGACGCGGTGATCGGGCCCACGGGGACATGGAGCGAATATGACCGGCAGGCGATCCCGATGGAGCGCTGGCGGACCACACAGAGGACAGTGACCCATGCAGACACTTGAAGGAAAGACCGCGATCGTGACCGGCGCCTCGGCGCCGAGCGGTATCGGGCGTGCCGCGGCGCTGGAGCTTGCGAGCGAGGGGGCGCGTGTTGTCGTGACGGATATTGCCGGGACGGCGGAGGGCGGGACGGCCGACAAGCTGGAGCTATTGCAGGCGTTGGCGGCGCAGATCAGCGGCGCCGGGGGGCAGGCGCTTGCGCTTGAGCTGGACGTGACACGGAGGGAGGATGCGGCCCGGTGCATGGAGCGCACGGCAGAGACGTTTGGCGGGCTTGATATTCTGGTGAACAACGCCGCGTCGCTTGTCGGGACGGGGGCATTTATCGACAGCCGGCCCGAGGACTGGACCTTGAGTTACGAGGTGAACCTTCTGGGGGTGGTTCTGATGTGTCAGGCGGCGATCCCGCTTTTGCGGGAACGGGGCGGGGCGATCATCAATATCGGGTCGACCGGGAGCCTTGGGGCCGAGCCGGGCTTTGGTGCCTATACCACGATGAAACACGGGCTGATCGGGCTGACGAAAACCATTGCGGCAGAGCATGGGGTGGACGGGATCCGGTGCAACGCGGTCTGCCCCGGCTATACGGAGACGGACATGCACATGGCCGTGAACGCGCGGCTGTCGCGGGAGCAGGGCCTTGCGATGGACGAGGTAAAGGCGCAGCGCTATGCCGCCGTGGCGCTGCGGCGGGCGGGAACGCCGGAGGAGGTTGCCAAGGCGATCACCTATCTGGCCGGTCCGGCATCGGGTTACGTGACCGGCATCGCCCTGCCGGTGTCGGGCGGGGTGCCCTGCGGGATCTAGCGCCCCTCACCTGCCCCGGCGTTTCGTGCCCCGATCCCATGTCGAGGCGGTCACGCCGGCCTCGCGCAGGGGGAATTTCTGGATCTTGCCGGTCTGGGTTTTGGGCAGGGCGTCGGCGCGGTCGAGGTAGCGGGGGATCATGAAGGCGGGCATGCGGGGGGTGAGGAAGTCGATGAGTTCGTCGGGATCCCAAGCTGCGCCGGGTTTGAGGACGAGGACGGCCATCACCTCCTGTTCGGTATCGGCGGAGTCGACCGGGATGACCGCGCATTCGAGCACCGAGGGGTGGGCGAGGATCTGTTGTTCGACCTCCATCGAGGAGATGTTCTCGCCCCGGCGGCGGATGGCGTCCTTGACCCGGTCGACGAAGGCGAAGTTGCCGGCATCGTCGCGGACCAGCATGTCGCCGGTGTGGAGCCATTGGTTGCGCCATGCCTTGGCGGTCCATTCCGGGTGGTTCCAGTAGCCCGCCGACATGATCCATGGGCGTTTGGCGCGCACGACCGCCTCGCCGGGGGTGCCGTTGGGCACCTCCTCGTCATCGGCGTCGACGAGGCGGAGTTCGAAGCGGTCCTCGGCCACGCGGCCGCAGGTTTTCGCGTCGTGCAGGTCGAAGCCCGACCGGGTGGGGCAGTTCATCTCGGTCCCGCCCCACGTGGTGGAGACGCGGCAGGCGAAGCGGCGTTTGAAATCCTCGACCTCGGGGATGAGGGGGACCATGAGCAGGCGGTCGAGCGGGGTGTCGGCGTCGGTGGCGTTCTCGGGCTGGCGGTAGAGGAAGCTGGCCATGGCGCCGAGCATGAAGGAGGTGGTGGCGCCGTGGCGGCGGATGTCGTCCCAGAAGCTGTCGGTGTGAAAGCCGCCCTGCACCACGGCGGTGCAACCGGCGATGCAGGCGGCGTAAACCACGGCGAAGCGGCCGGCGATGTGGAAGAGCGGGATCGGGGCGAAGTAGGTGTCGGTGCCGCGCAGGTCGAGCATTTCGGTCACGCCATAGGCGTATTCGTAGACATGGGCGTGGGTCATCATCGCGCCCTTGGAGGGGCCGGTGGTGCCGGAGGTGTACATCACCGCCATGATGTCGTTGTAGCGGGGGCCGGGGCCGGTGAAGGGCGTGTCGGCGTAGAGGTCGTCGAGACGGAGGATGTCGAAGCGGTCCTGCAGTTCGGCGGGCACGGCGCCGGGGCCGGTGACGATCAGCCGCCCGAGGTGGTCGAGGCGGTCGGCGATGGGCGGGAGGCGGTCGAGGAACCCGGTGTGGATGACCATGTCGCGGGCGAGCGACTCGTTGATCATGTAGGCGAGGATCTCGCCGAGGTAGTGGTTGTTGAGCGGCACCTCGATCTGGCCGGTGCGGGCCAGCGCGTACCAGAGGTCGATAACCTCGATCCCGTCGGGGAGCATGCTGAGGATCGTCTCGCCCGGCGCGGGGCCGAGGGTGGAGAGCCCGTGCGCCAACCGGGCCGAGCGGTCGCCCATCTCGGCGAAGCTGTAGGCCCGGTCCGGCGTGGCGATCCAGGTGGCGTCGGGCCGGTCGGCGATGCGGCGGGCCAGAACGGTGGCGAGATCGCGCTCGCGGAACGGGTCGGCGGGGGCGGGCACGGGGCCTAGCGCCCCTTGAATTTCGGCGGGCGCTTTTCGGAGAAGGCGCTGATGGCTTCGCCGTAATCCTCGGTATAGATGAGGTTGTTGATGGTCTGCTTTTCCAGTTCCAGCGCGGTTTCGAAATCGGCGTCGACCACCCGTTGCAGCATGCGCTTGTGGGCGATGGTGGCGAGCGGGGCGCGGGACATGATCTTGCGCGCCATGGCCTCGGCCGCCGCTTCCTCCTCGCCGTCGGGGACGAGCTTGTTGACGAGGCCGATGCGGTGGCCCTCGGCGGCGTCGATGAATTCGCCGGTCAGGACCAGTTCGCGCGCCTTGTTGAGCCCGACGATGAGCGGCAGCAGCTTGGAGGCGCCGCCGGTGATGGTCATCCCGGCGTTGGATTCGGGGAAGCCGAAGATGGCGCTTTCGGCGGCGACGACGAGGTCGCTGTCGATGGCCACCTCGAAGCCCGCGCCGACGGCGTAGCCGCGCACGCAGGAGATCACCACCTTGCGGGCGGCGCGGATGATGCGGGGGATTTCCTGCAGGTTCTCGGTGATGTCCTCGACGATGTCGAGGATCGGGTGGATCTCGCCGCTCTTGATCCGGGGGTATTCCTCCATCGCGACCTTGAGGTCGTCACCGACGCTGAACGCCTCGCCGTGGCTGCCGATGATGATGGCCTTGACCTCCGGGTCGGCGGAGGCCTCGCGCAGGACCTCGACGAAGCGGCGCACCTCGGGCGGGTCGAAGGCGTTGAGCACTTCGGGCCGGTTGAAGCGAATCCAGCCGATCCCATCCTTCACCTCGTATTGCAGTCTGGTCATTCGATATCTCCCTGTGCCGGCGCGTTCGGGCGGGCCGGTCCTGTTGCACCGGCACAGGATTGCCGAAGCCCGCGTGCCGATCAAGGGGGCTTGGCGCGGGGCAGTTGACCGGCGGCGCGGTGGCGCCCTAGGGTACAGGTATGAACAAGCTGGAATATGCGGATACAGGGGACGAGTTGATCGGCGCGCCGAAATCGGTGCGGATCGCCGGGGTGCTGGAGCGCGAGATCATCTCGGGGCAGTTGGGCCGGGGGGCGGCGCTGGAGAGCGAGAGCGCGCTGGTGAAGCGGTTCGCGGTCAGCCGGAACACGGTGCGCAAAAGCCTGGAAATCCTGAGCGGCAAGGGGCTGATCACCACGCGGAGCGGGATCGGGTCCTTCGTGACCTATGGCGGGCGGACGATCGACGACCGGCGGGGGTGGAGCGTGGCGCTGGCCTCGGGCGGGGAGGAGATCGGGACGCGGGTGCTGCGGATCGAGCGGGGCGCGATGGACCTGCCGGACGCGCCGGAGGAGGTGCGGGGCGCGTGCCTGATGGTGGACCGGCTGCGGTTCCGGGTGGCCACCGGGCGGGCGGTGTCGCTGGAACGGAGCCGGGTGCCGTGGCGGGCGGGGTTCGGGGATATCCTGCGTGACGGGCTGACCAACGGGTCGCTGACGGACACGCTGCGCGAGCGGGGGCTGCGGGTGGCGAAGGGGGATGAATGGGCCAACGTGCTGGCGTCGTTGCCGGCGGAGGATGCCGGGGTGCTGGGCCGGCAGGCGGGCGAGCCGATGCTGCTGCTCAGGCGGCTGACGCGGGCGGCGGATGACAGCGTGATCGAATATGTGCGCAGCGTGCTCGACCCAGAGCGGTTCGGCCTGCACATGCGGTTTTAAGCGGCATGGGCGTGGCGGCGGATAAGCGGGACCGGGCCCTTGGCGCCCTGCTGGGGCTGGCGATGGGCGATGCGCTGGGGATGCCGGGGCAGACGCTGACGCGGGCCGAGATCGGGCGGCTTTACGGGCGGATCGAGGGGTTCGTGGCGCCGGTGGCGGATCATCCGGTGTCGCACGGGTTGCAGGCGGGTCAGGTGACGGACGATACCGAGCAGGCGCTGCTGCTGGCGCATCGGCTGATCGCGGGGGCCGGGCGGATCGACGAGGCGGCGCTGGCGAGGGATTTGCTGGACTGGGAGGCGGATGTGAAGGCGCGAGGGCTGCGGGATTTGCTGGGCCCGTCGACCAGGGCGGCGCTGGACGCGATGCTGGCGGGGACGCCCGCGGCGGAGGCCGGGCGCGGCGGGACCACCAACGGCGCGGCGATGCGGATCGCGCCGGTGGGGATCGCCACGGCCCCTGCCCCGCTTGTGGATTTGGTGGACCGGGTCGAGCAGGCCTGTCGGATGACGCATTTCACCGGCGAGGCGATCGCCGGGGCGGCGGCGGTGGCGGCGGTGATCAGCGCGGGTGTCGAGGGGCGGGGTTTCGAGGCGGCAATCGGCGTGGCGCTGGAGGCGGCGCGCGAGGGGCAGGCGCGCGGGCATGCGGCCGGTGTGGGCGACATGGCACAGCGGATCGAGGCGGCGCTGGACTTTGCCGCCGAGGGGCCCCGGCCGGAGGCTTTTGCCGATCGGGTGGGCAACTCGGTGGCGACGCATAAGTCGGTTCCTGCGGCGTTCGGGCTGGTGAGGCTGGCGGGCGGTGATCCGTGGCGGGCCGGGCTGATGGCGGCGAATATCGGGGATGATACGGATACGATCGGGGCGATTGCCTGTGCGATGGCCGGGGCCTGTGCCGGGGCGGGGGCCATTCCGGCGGAGGCGCGGCGGGTGCTGGACGAGGCGAACCGGTTGGGGCTGGACGCGGTGGCGGACAGGCTGCTGGCGTTGCGGGAGGCCCCTGCCCCGCTGCGGGTGGCGGGACCATGAGCGCGCGGCTGTTGCAATTGTCGGGCGTGGTGGTGGACCTGATCTATCACGTCGAGGCGCTGCCCCGGTCGGGGGAGGAGGCCATCGTGACGGGGTTTTCCGTGGCGCCCGGCGGCGGGTTCAACGCCATGGTGGCAGCGCGGCGCGCCGGGCTGGCGGTGAGCTATGGCGGCGGGCTGGGGGGCGGGCCGTTGGGAGAGATGACGCGGCGGGCGCTGGACGAGGCCGGCATCGAGATGTTGCGGGATGTGGATGCGGCGCGGGATCAGGGGTGCTGTACGGTGATGGTGGAGCCCGATGGCGAGCGGAGTTTCGTGGCCAGCGAGGGGGCGGACGGGCAGTTGGGGCCGGAGGCGCTGTCGCGGGTTCTGGCCGGGGCGCATGACTGGGTTCTGCTGTCGGGATATGCGTTGCATTACAAGGGGATGACCCCGGCTCTGGCGGCGTGGCTGGAAGGCGAAGAGGAGATTTCCGGTTTCGTCTTCGACCCGTCGCCGGTGGTGGGCGCCCTGCCCCGCGGATTGGTGATGCGGGCCTGTGAGCGGGCGACGTGGGTGAGCGCCAATGCCGCCGAGGCGGAGGTTTTGACCGGCCAAGGCGACCCGGCGGCGGCGGCGAGGGTGCTGGCCGGGGGCAAGCGCGGGGGCGGTGCGGTGGTCCGGCTGGGCGCGAAGGGCTGCATCGTGGCGACGGCGGAGGGCTGCGAGGCGGTGGCGGCGCACGGGGTCGTGCCGGTGGACACGAATGGCGCGGGGGATACGCATCTGGGCAGTTTCATCGCCCGGCTGGCGCAGGGCGACGGGCCGGTCGCGGCGGCGCGCTATGCCAATGTAGCCGCCGCCCTGTCGGCGACGCGGCACGGGCCGGCGACGGCGCCGGAGCGGGCGGAGGTTCTGGCCGCGATGGATCGGCGAGCGCCGGTTTGAGAGATGACGAGATAACAACCAAGACCAACAAAAGGGAGACAAGGACCATGACCAAGAGACTGATCTGTGCGGCCGCGATGGCCGCGTTGGCGGGGGCCGGAGCGGTAAAGGCCGAGGAAATCCGGGTGTTGAACTGGCAGGGCTACGGGACCGATCTGGGCTGGGCTGTGGAGGCCTTTACCGAGGAGACCGGGCACAGTGTGGTGCACGAGTATTTCAACTCGGAGCAGGAGATGCTGACCAAGCTGCGGACCAATCCTGGCGCCTATGACGTGGTGCTGATCAACGCGGCCTTTACCCCGCAGGCGCAGGAGGAAGGGCTGATCGCGCCGATCGACAAGTCGAAGATCGAGAACCTTGCGGATGTGCCGGGGGATATGGTGAACAATCAGGACCTCAATGCCGATGGCGCGCTGTATGGCGTGCCGTGGACATGGGGGCTGACGGCTTATGCGTTCAACACGCAGGCCTTCGAGGAGGCGCCGACGAGTGTCGAGGTGTTCTGGGACGAGGCGCTTGAGGGGCGCGTGTCGATCCGGGACGATGCGCTGGAGGCGGTGCAGTTCGCGGCGATTGCCACCGGGCAGGACATCAACCACATCGGGGATATGGAGGCCATCGAGGCGAAGCTGACCGAGCTGATGCCGCAGATCAAGACCTATTGGGGCTCGGAGAATGACTGGAACCAGTTCATGGCGGCGGGCGAGCTGGACGTGGCGACCTATTGGTCGGGCTCTGCCAGCCGGTCGATCGCCAGCGGGCTGCCGGTGCAGTTCGTGGTGCCGGAGGAAGGCGCCGTGGGCTGGCTGGACGGGCTGTCTATCCCCGAAAGCTCGACCAAGATGGACGCGGCGCATCAATTCATCGACTGGATGATCGACCCGGAGTTCTACGTGAAATGGGCCGAGGACGGCGCGCCGGCATCGGCCAATGCCAAGGCCGCCGAGGCGTTGCCGGAGGATGCGTTCAACCGGCAGGTTCTGGGCGATCCGGAGGTCGTGGCGCGGGTGCAGTTCCAGCGGCCCGTGTCGGACGAGGACCGGGAGGCGTATCTTGCGCTGTGGCAGAAGCTGAAGGCGGCGCAATAGGCCGCCGGGCCGGGCGGCGGGGAGAGCGGGAATGGCGGGCGCCGTACAGGTTGGCGGTTCGCGGGCCGGGCTGATTGCCCTGCTGTCCCCGGCCTATCTGTGGCTGACGGCGGCGATTTTCCTGCCGCTGTCTGCGATGCTGTTCTTCAGCCTTGTCACCGAGCTGCCCTTTGGCGGGGCGGAGTGGGCGTTCACGCTGGAGAATTACCGGGCGTTCTTTGAGACGCCGACCTATGCGATCTTGTTGTGGAAATCCGTGCGACTGGGGCTGATCGTGACGGTGGTGTGCCTGTTGGTGGGGTTTCCGTGCGCCTATGTGCTGGCCAAGGCGATCCGGGGGCGGGCAAGGGAGGCGCTGTTTCTGCTGGTGATCCTGCCGTTCTGGTCGAACTCGCTCGTGCGGATTTTCTCGTGGGCGATCGTGTTGCGGGGCAACGGGGTGCTGGATCTGGGGCTGAACGCGGTGCTGCCCTTCGAGGTGGATGTGAGCCTGATGTTCACGACGCATGCCATCGTGATCGGGCTGGTGCATTCCTACCTGCCTTACGTGATCCTGACCGCCTATCTTGCGTTGCAGGCGATCGACGACAACCTGATCGACGCGGCCCGGTCGATGGGGGCCGGGAAGCTGACGATCCTGTGGCGGCTGATTTTGCCGCTGTCGCTGCCGGGGCTGGTGGCGGGATCGGTGTTGATCTTCGTGCCGGTGGTGGGCGCGTTCATGGAGCCGCGCATCCTTGGCGGGCGGGTCGGCACCTATTACGGCACGGTGATCGAGGATCAGTTCGTGGCGGTCTATAACTGGCCGCTGGGGGCGGCGCTGTCGTTCATCCTGTTGGCGGTGGTGCTGGTCATCCTTGCGGTGGCGAGCCCGATGCTGAAGCGGGCGCAGGCATGAGCGGGGCGATGCTGTCACGGTTGGGAAAGATCTGGCTGGGGCTGATCCTTGTCTTCCTTTACGCGCCGATCCTTGTGATGGCGGCGATGTCGTTCAACGCCTCGCCCTATTACCAGTTGCCGTTCGAGTTCACGCTGGAGTGGTACGAGAAGCTGAGCGAAAATCGCGGCACCCTGCGGGCGGCCGCGCGGTCGCTGGGGATCGCGCTGGTGACGACGGTGATCGCGACGGTGCTGGGCACGGCGGCGTCGCTGGCGTTGTTCCGGCACGAGTTCCGGGGCAAGGCGGTGCTGCGGGTGCTGCTGTTTCCGCCGATCGCGATTCCATGGCTGATCACCGGGACGGCGATGCTGGTGTTCTTTTTCGGTATCGGGCTGGGCCGGGGGACGCCGGCGGTGATCGTGGGGCATGTGGCGCTGGCGCTGCCTTATGTGATCGTGGTGGTGACCGCGCGGCTGGCAACGTTCGATCCGACGCTGGAAGAGGCCGCGCGGGTGCTGGGCGCGGGGGGCTGGACGGTGACGCGGCGGGTGACGCTGCCGTGGATCGCGCCGGGGATCATTGCCGGGGCGCTGTTTGCCTTTGCCATCAGTTTCGATCAGTTCGTGGTGTCCTATTTCCTGTCGGAGCCGGGGGACAGCACCTTGCCGGTGGTGATCTACACGGCGATCCGTAAGGGGTTCACGCCCGAGATCAACGCGGTTTCGACGCTGATCATCGTGGTGTCGATGGCGGTGATGCTGGTGGCGGCGAGGTTCTCGAATTTCGGGGGAGAGCGGTAATGGCGCAGGTTTCGGTGGAGGGTCTGGTCAAGCGGTACGGCACGGTTGCCGCGCTGGACGAGGTGAGCCTGTCGTTTGAGGATGGCGGGCTGTTTGCCTTGCTGGGCCCGTCGGGGAGCGGGAAGACGACGCTCTTGCGGGCGATTGCCGGGTTCATCTTTCCGGACCGGGGGAGCATCCGGATCGGCGATCAGCCGGTCGAGCGGGTGCCGGTGGAGAAGCGCGATATCGGGATGATGTTCCAGAATTACGCGCTGTTTCCCAACATGAGCGTGGCCGACAACGTGGGCTTTGGGCTGAGGGTACGCAAGGTGGGCGCGGCGGAGGAGCGGCGCCGGGTTGGCGAGGCGCTGGAGCTGGTGCAACTGGAGGGGTTCGGCGGGCGCAAGCCGCACGAGCTGTCGGGTGGGCAGCGGCAGAGGGTGGCGCTGGCGCGGGCGATCGTGACCAACCCGCGCGTTCTGTTGCTGGACGAGCCGCTGTCGGCGCTGGACAAGGCGCTGCGGGTGGACATGCAGTTCGAGCTGCGCCGTATTCAGCGGGAGATCGGGATCACCACGATCCTTGTCACCCATGATCAGGAGGAGGCGCTGACCCTGTCGGACCGGATCGGTATCCTGCGCGACGGGCGGCTGGTGCAGGCCGGGCCGCCGAGGGAGGTGTATGACGCCCCCGCCGACCTTTTCGCCGCGAATTTCCTTGGGGAGGCGAATATCCTGCCCGGGGACGGGGCTGGTATCCGCCCGCCCGGGGGCGCGGCGCCCGGCGCGGTGCTGGCGGTGCGGCCGGAGGCGATGGCGATGACGCGGGCCGAGCCGGAGGGGGCGGGCCTGTCGAAATGCGCGGGCGTGCTGGAGCGGCGGGTGTTTGCCGGGGCGATGGCGACCTGTCTTGTGCGGCGGGAGGATGGCGGGGAGATGAAGGTGATCTCGCGCGATCAGGATATTCCGGCGGGGCTTGCCGAGGGCGACGGTCTGTGGCTGAGCTGGCCGGAGGAGAAGACGCTGGTCATACCGGCCGGGTCGGAGACGGGAGCAGGCTGATGTCACAGGATTACGGGAACGGGATGGTCGTGTCGCCGCAGCCGGAAGCGTCGGAGGCGGGCTACGAGATCCTGCGCGCCGGGGGGAACGCGGTGGATGCGGCGATTGCCATGGCGTTCGTGCAGGGGGTGATCGACCCGATGATGTGCGGGATCGCCGGGTTCGGCAGCATGGCGGTTCACGAGCCCGAAAGCGGGCGGCACGAGTATATCGACTTTCATTCGCCCGCGCCGGGGGAGGCCACCGGCGATATGTGGGAGGACCTGATCGAGGGCGAGGCGCGTGACGGGTACGGGTTTATCCTGAAGGGGCGGGTGAACGATATCGGTTATCAGTCGATCTGTGTGCCGGCCTCGCTCAGGGCCTATGCGACGGCGCATGAGCGGCACGGGTCGCTGCCGTGGAAGGAGCTGTTGAGCCGGGCGATCCGCTGGGCGGAGGACGGCTGGGACGTGCGGCCGCATGTGCATGACTTCTGGTCGCAGCCGGCGGTGATGGGGCGGGTGGCGAACCCCGAGCGGCTTGGCCATACGCCGGCGGCCAAGGCGCTGTATTGTCGCGAGGACGGGACGCCGAAACGGGTGGGCGACCGGGTGGTCAACCCGGATCTGGCCCGGACGCTGTCGGTCATCGCCGAAGAGGGTGCCGAGGCGTTCTATACCGGCGAGATCGCGAGGAAGATCGTGGCGGACATGGAGGCCAATGGCGGGCTGGTGAGCGCCACGGATCTGGCCGGCTATCAGGCGCGGATCAACGTGCCGGTGGTGTCGGGCTATCGCCATTGCAAGGTGACCACGAACCAGCCGCCGGGCGGCGGGCTGATGCTGTCGCTGATGCTGAATATCCTCGAGCATTTCGACCTTGCCGGGATGGGGCATAACAGCGCCGAATACGTGCGGGTGGTGGCCGAGGCGATGAAGCGGGCCACGATCGACAAGGACGAGGGGATCGGCGACCCGGATTTCATCGACGTGCCGGCGGAGCGGCTGTTGTCGAAGGAATATGCCGCCGAATGCGCCGGGCGCATCAAGCGGGGCGAGAAGGCGGATGTGCCGCGCTTCGACCCGGCGGCCCCGAGCCGGGACACCACGCAGGTGACGGTGGTGGATGGCAAGGGTCTGTGCGTGTCGATGACCCATTCGCTGGGCATGCCGTCGGGCGTGGTGACCGATGGGCTGGGCTTTATGTATAACGGCTGCATGGGGGTGTTCGACCCGCGGCCGGGGCGGCCCGGCTCGATCGCGCCGGGCAAGGCGAGGTTCAGCTCGATCGTGCCGACGATCATCTTCCGGGACGAGGTGGCGCATGTCGTGATCGGCGCGCCGGGGGCGACGCAGATCGCCATGGGGGTGTTGCAGGCGGTGCTGAACGTGCTCGATTTCGGCTGTTCGATGCAGGAGGCGGTGTGGCGGCCGCGGTTTTCGGCCACGAGCAACGCCATCGACGTGACCAACCGCATCCCGCGGTTCGTGACGGAGGAGCTGGAGCAGATGGGCTATGAGCTGATCCGCAGCCCGCAGAGCTATGGCATCGCGTGGGTGCATGGCATCCGGATCACGGAAGGCGGCCTCGATGGCGGGGCCGATCCGGGGGTGGACGGGATGACGCTGCGCGTGCCGGCGGGCTGAGCCCGGTCGGTCGGCCCTCAGGTGGCGAGGAAGGCGGCGATGCCGGCCTCGGCCACCTCGCGGTCCTGTGCGGGGGTGCCGGAGCTGACGCCGATGCCGCCCACGACCGCGCCGTCGACCACGACCGGCAGGCCGCCGCCCACCACCATCAGCCGCCCGGAGATGGCCGAGCCGATGCCGTAGGCGGGCGCGCCTGGCTGGCTGGCCTCGCCGTATTCATGGGTGGCCTTCTTGGCGCCGGAGGCGGTGAAGCTTTTGTCGATGGCGATGGTGATCGAGGTGACCTTGCCGCCATCCATCCGCTCGAAGGCGATCAGGTTGCCGCTTTCGTCGGTGATGGCGATGCACATGGGCACGCCGATCTCGTCGGCCTTGGCACGGGCGCCGGCGAGGAGTTTGCCGGCATCGTCGAGGTCGAGGCGGGTGACGGTAAGCATGGGGATTGATCCTTTCTCAGCTGGTTTTGGCGGCGCGCCGGGCGGCGTGCAGAAGCGGTTCGGTATAGCCCGAGGGCTGTTCGGTGCCCTCGAAGATCAGGTCATGCGCCGCGCGGAAGGCGGGGCCGTCGAAGCCGGGGGCCATGGGGGTGTAGGCGGGATCGTGAGCGTTCTGGGCGTCGACCTTGGGGGCCATGCGCTTGAGCGAGGCCTCGACCTCCTGCGGTGAGGCGATGCCGTGCAGCAGCCAGTTGGCGAGGAATTGCGAGGAGATGCGCAGGGTGGCGCGGTCTTCCATCAGGGCGGTGTCGTTGATGTCGGGCACCTTGGAGCAGCCGATGCCCTGATCGACCCAGCGAACCACGTAGCCGAGGATCGACTGGCAGCAATTGTCGAGCTCGTGCTGTACCTCGTCCTCCGAGAGGTTGCGACCGGTCATCAGCGGCAGGGTCAGGAGATCGTCGCGGGAGGCTTTCTGGCGCGATTTCATCTGCTCCTGCAGGGCGGCCACGTCGACATGGTGGTAATGCGTGGCGTGCAGCGTGGCGGCGGTGGGGGACGGCACCCACGCGGTGTTGGCGCCGGCGCGGGGGTGGCCGATCTTGGCCTCGAGCATCTCGGCCATCTCGTCGGGTTTGGCCCACATCCCCTTGCCGATCTGGCCGTGCCCCGCCATCCCGGCGGAGAGGCCCGCATCGACATTGCCGGCCTCGTAGGCGGCGAGCCATTTCGCCTTTTGCATCTCGCCCTTGGGCACGACGGGACCGGCCTGCATGGAGGTGTGGATCTCGTCGCCCGTGCGGTCGAGGAAGCCGGTGTTGATGAAGACGCAGCGGTTCTGCACCGCCTTGATACAGGCGAGCAAATTGACGGAGGTGCGGCGTTCCTCGTCCATCACGCCGATCTTGACGGTGTTGCGCGGCAGGCCGAGCAAGTCTTCGACGCGGGCGTAGAGCCGGTCGGTGAAGGCCACCTCTTCGGGGCCGTGCATCTTGGGTTTGACCACGTAGACGGAGCCCGCGCGGGAGTTGCGCGGGCCGTCCTTGCCGAGGTCGTGCATGGCCGCGGCGACGGTCACGGCGGCGTCGAGCATCCCTTCGGGGGTTTCGTTCCCGTCCATCAGCACCGCGTCGGTTGTCATCAGGTGGCCCACGTTGCGCACGAGCAGCAGGGCGCGGCCCGGATGGGTGACGGTTTTGCCCTGCGGGTCGAGATAGGTGACATCGGGGTTGAGGCGGCGGGTGACGGTCTTGCCGCACTTCTCGAAGCTGTCCTCGAGATCGCCGCGCATCAGGCCAAGCCAGTTGGTATAGGCAAGGCACTTGTCCTCGGCATCGACGGCGGCGACGGAATCCTCGCAATCCTGAATGGCGGTGAGGGCGCTTTCGAGGTTTATGTCGGAGATATTGGCCGGGTCGGTCTTGCCGATGGGCGAGGTCGCGTCGATGACCAGTTCGATGAGCAGGCCATTGGCGGTGAGGAAGATGTTGCCGGCCTCGGTGTAGCCGGCGAACTGGGCCGGATCGGCGAGCGCGGTGGTGGTGTCGCCCAAGGTGACGGAGAGGGTGCTGTCGGTGACTGCGAGGGCCGTGACATCGGCCCATGCCCCTTGGGCCAGCGGCGTGACCGTGTCGAGATGGGCGCGGGCCCATGCGATGACCTTGGCGCCGCGTTCCGGGTCGTAGCCGTTGCCCTGCGCCGAACCCTCGATCACGTCAGTGCCGTAGAGCGCGTCGTAGAGCGAGCCCCAGCGGGCGTTGGCGGCGTTGAGCGCGAAGCGGGCGTTCATTACCGGCACGACAAGCTGTGGGCCGGCGGTGCTGGCGATTTCAGGGTCGACGTTTTCAGTGTCGACGGTGAAGGGGGCCGGTTCGGGCTGGAGGTAGCCGATTTCGGTCAGGAAATCGCGATAGGCGGCGGGATCGACGGGCTGGCCTTGGCGGGAAGTGTGCCAGTCGTCGATCTGTGTCTGGATCTGGTCGCGCTTTTCCAGCAGCGCGGCGTTTTCCGGGGCGAGGTCGCGCAGCAACGCAGCATAGCCGGACCAGAAATCCTCGGGCGTGACGCCGGTGAGCACCTCGTTCTCGATCAGGTTGGCGAGGGGTTCGGCCACGGAGAGCCCGTGGCGGTCTACATACGCGGTCATTGTTCATCCTCCGTTGCGTTGCGTCACGCCTAGCAAAGCCGTTGAACGCTTGTAAGAAATGGAAAAATGTTTTCCATTGTATGGAAAGGTATACCGAATGGGCACTCAGACCACCGAAGGGGTTCAATCCGTCGCGCGGGCGCTTGGCTTGCTGAAAATCCTCAGCGGGCATGACGAGGGTGTGCGGGTGAGTGATGCGGCGCGGGAATCGGGGCTGGCGGTGTCGACGACGCACCGGTTACTGACGACGCTGGAATTGCAGGGCTTTGCGCAGTTCGACCCGGAGCGGGCGCTTTGGCATGTGGGGCGGGAGGCGTTCGCAGTGGGCGCGGCATTCGGGCGGCGGCATAATTTCGTGGCGCCCGCCCTGCCCTATCTGCGGCGGCTGAGGGACGTGACGCGGGAGACGGCGAACCTTGGCATTCTCGACAGTGACGAACTGGTGACGATCAGCCAGGTGGAGAGCCGTGAGATCATGCGGGCGATTTCGCCCCCCGGCGGGCGGGTGCCGGCGTTTTGTTCCGGCATGGGCAAAGCGATTCTGGCGACGTGGGAGGATGCGGATATCGCGGCCTTCGCGGCGCGCACGGGGTTTCGGCCACTGACGGGCCAGTCGCATCGCGGGCTGGAGACGGCGATGGCGGATATCGGGCGGATCAGGGCGCGGGGCTATGCGCTGGATGACGAGGAGCATGTGACCGGGCTGCGCTGTGTGGCGGCGGTGGTGTGGTCGCCGCAGGGCGAGGCGGCTTGTGCGATTTCGGTTTCGGGGCTGGCGGCGCGGTTGCAGGAGGAGCGGATCGGGGAGATCGGCGAGACGGTGGCGCGGGCGGCGGCGGAGCTGACGGCGAAGCTGGGCGGGGTGGCGGCGCCGGGGTGATCAGGTGGATGCCGGCGCCGAGGTGGCGCGGATGATGAGTTCCGGCGGCAGAGCGAGGCTTTGGGCCGGTGCCTCGGTGGTGATCATCGCGGTCATGGTTTGCGCCGCGCGGGCGCCGATGGCGCGGGCGGGGATGCGCACGGTGGTGAGCGCCGGTTCGAAATCCTGTGAGCCGTGGAAATCGCCGATGCCGGTGACGGTGACCTGATCCGGGACGGAAATGCCCAGCCGGGCCAAGGCGTGCAGCGCGCCCCATGCCAGCACGTCGTTGCCGCAGACGATGGCGGTGGGGCGGCGGGGCGAGGCCATCAGTTCGGCCACGGCCTGCTTGGCGTCGGCGACGCTGTAGGGGGTTTCGCGTTGCAGGATGTCGGGGGTGCCGCCGTTTGCGAGGACGGCGTCGGTGAGGCCCTCTAGCCGCTGGGCGGCGCGGTCGTTGCCGTGGAGGGGCGGAAAGACGGCGGCGATGCGGCGGTGGCCCAGCGCGGCGATATGGGCGCCGATCAGGTGGCCGGCGCGGTAATTGTCGGAGCCGACGCAGGGCAAGGGCGCGTCTTCGGCGTAGTTCCACAGAAGCAGGGCGGGCGTGTTCTGTTGCGCCAGAAGCTCGTAGGTGTCGCTGGCGTGGTCGAGGCCGATGAGCGCGATGCCGTCGACCCGGTGTTCGAGCATCTTGCGGGTGAGCGCGTATTCGCGGTCGAGGCTGTAGCCGTGGGAGGCGAGCAGGATGGTGAAGCCGGTTTCCTCGACCGCGTCGGAGAAGCTCTGGATCAGTTCGGCGAAGATCGCCTGATCGATGGTGGGCACAATCAGGCCGATGGTGCCGCTGCGGATGCCGTGGATCGTCTGGGCGGCGCGGTTGCGGATATAGCCCAGCCGACGGACCGCGCGGTCGATGCGCTTGCGAGTCGAGGGCTTGACCAGATCGGGGTGGTTGAAGCTGCGCGAGACGGTGGAGGGAGAGACGCGGGCGGCCTTTGCGACGGCGAGAATATCGGCCTTTTTGTCCGTCATTTCCGTGGGTTGCCTTGTGTATTTACGCGCAGTTATGAAAACATTTGCATTACTATTTTCATCTCTTACCGTGAAGCGTCAACCACAATGCGTTTTGGGAGGAGGGCTGCGTGGAATTTCTGGCCTATATGGGTGACGTGTTCACGCCGATCAATTTCGGCCTGCTGCTGATCGGGACGATCGGCGGGCTGATCCTTGGCGCGACGCCGGGGTTGTCGCCGACGATGGCGGTGGCGCTGCTCATTCCGTTCACCTTCCGGCTGGATGCGACGCAGGGGCTGGTTCTGCTTGGGGCGGCCTATACCTCGACCGTGGCGGGCGGGGCGGTGAGTGCGATATTGCTGAAAATACCGGGGGCGCCGGCGAATATCGCCACGACGCTTGACGGGCACACGATGGCCAAGAAGGGCGAAGGGGCGCGGGCGTTGCAGCTGTCCTTTGTGGCGTCGGCCATCGGCGGGGTGTTCGGGGTGCTGCTCTTGATCTTCCTGACGCCGATGCTGGCGAAATGGGCGCTGGCCTTCGGGCCGTCGCACCTGTTCTGGCTGGCTATTCTGGGGGTGACGGTGATCGGGTCGCTCGATTCCAGTTCGGTGGTGAAGGGGCTGCTGGCGGGGTGTATCGGGCTGTGGCTGTCGACCATCGGGTTCGACGACATCATGGGCGCCCAGCGCTTCATCTTTCATTCCAGCGTGTCGGGGGGGATCAACGTGATCCCGGCGCTGATCGGGCTGTTCGCCATTCCGCAGGTCATTTCGATGTTCCTGAAGGGCCGGCGGGAGCGCGAGGCGGAGGTGCTGGCGGTGCAGCGCCATCCGATCATGGAGGCCATCCGCGAGGTGTTCCGGCGGTCGCGGGCGCTGACGATCGGGACGCTGACGGGGTCGTTCATCGGGCTGATCCCCGGCGTGGGCGGGCAGATCGCGGGGCTGGTGGCCTATGACCAGTCGCGCCGGATGAGCCCGGAGAGCCGCAAGTTCGGGACCGGGCACAGTGAGGGCGTCATTGCCGCCGAGAGCGCCAATAACGCGATGGTGGGCCCGTCGCTGGTGCCGCTGCTGACGCTGTCTATCCCCGGCTCGCCCACGGCGGCGGTGCTGTTGGGCGGGTTGCTGATCCACGGGATCTTTCCGGGGAGCGACCTGTTCGAGAACCATCCGGAGGTGGCGTGGACCTTCATCAACTCGATGCTGGTGGGCCAGATCCTGATGTGTGTCTTCGGGTTGATGGTGGCCGGGCTGGCGGCGCGGGTGGCGCAGGTGCCCAACGCGGTGATGGCGGCGGTGGTGCTGGGGCTGGCGGTGTTCGGCAGCTATTCGGTCCAGAACTCGATGGGCGATGTGTATGTGATGATGGCGCTGGGCACCGGCATGTTCTTTCTCGAGCGGTTCGGGCTGTCGGCGGCGCCGCTGGTGCTGGGGCTGATCCTTGGGCCGATCGCGGAGGCGAATTTCATTCAGGGCGAGATGATCGCCAACGCGACGTCGAGCACCGGGGCGTATTTCTTTACCGGCTTGCTGAACCTGACGCTGATCGTGCTGGTGGTGGCCTCTGTCGCCTACTCGGTCTGGATGGAAATCCGGCAGCGGCGCTACACCACCAAGGAAGACGCCATAGTGAGAGGGGAGACCCTGCCATGAGCGACCTGCCCCGCACCCAGCATATCGTCGCCAGCGGCCTGATCGCCGCGGTGGGGATCGGCGTGGCCTATATCAGCTATACGTCCGAGCCGGCGCGGGCCTTTTTGTTTCCGCGGATCATCTCGACCGCCTTCGTGGTGCTGGCGTTGTGGACCTTCGGCAAGGCCGTGCTGGGCAAGACCAAGGTGGGGATCGGCCTGTCGGCGGAGGCGCTGCGGAACATCCTGCCGGGGCTTGTCGTGGCGCTGGTCTACGTGTTCTGGGCGGCGCAGGCGCTGGGGTTCTATACCGCGTCGGGCATCGCCTTTTTCCTGCTTCTGTCGCTTTACGACCCGGCGCCGCATGACGCGGTGCGGACATGGGTCAAGCGTATCATTGTCACCGCGGGTTTCGTCGCGGTGATGTACGGTCTCTTCGCGTTGCTGCTCAACGTCTACACACCGCGGGAGATATTCCTCTGAACCGCAACAGCGGCAGAGATCACATCCAAGGGAGGAAACCCCATGAAGACC